>NZ_JASHGH010000013.1:0-73097 GCF_047460405.1 Streptococcus infantis
GTGCTGGCTGATTGGCTCGCACTGGTTGACGCTGATTCAGATGCACTTGTGCTGGCTGATTGACTTGCGCTTGTTGAAGCACTTTGGCTTGCAGACGTGCTGGCTGATTGGCTCGCACTTGTCGATGCCGACTCAGAAGCCGATGTGCTTGCTGATGCTGACGCGCTTGTTGACGCTGATTCAGAAGCCGATGTACTTGCTGACTGACTAGCACTTGTACTTGCTGATTGACTGGCGCTTGTTGAAGCTGACTGGCTAGCTGATGTGCTTGCTGATTGGCTCGCACTGGTTGAAGCCGACTGGCTAGCTGACGTGCTTGCTGATTGACTTGCGCTTGTTGAAGCACTTTGGCTTGCCGACGTGCTGGCTGATTGGCTCGCACTGGTTGACGCTGACTGGCTAGCCGACGTGCTTGCTGATTGACTGGCGCTTGTTGAAGCACTTTGGCTTGCCGACGTGCTTGCTGATTGGCTCGCACTGGTTGACGCTGACTGGCTAGCCGATGTACTTGCGGATTGACTTGCGCTTGTCGATGCTGACTGGCTAGCTGATGTGCTGGCTGATTGACTGGCGCTTGTTGAAGCTGACTGGCTAGCTGACGTGCTTGCGGATTGGCTTGCACTGGTTGACGCTGACTGGCTAGCTGACGTGCTTGCTGATTGGCTCGCACTTGTCGATGCTGACTCAGACGCTGATGTGCTTGCTGATTGGCTCGCACTTGTCGATGCCGACTCAGAAGCCGATGTGCTTGCTGATGCTGACGCGCTTGTTGAAGCACTTTGGCTTGCTGACGTGCTTGCTGATTGGCTCGCACTTGTCGATGCGGACTGACTAGCTGATGTGCTTGCTGACTGACTTGCACTGGTTGATGCTGATTCAGATGCCGATGTACTTGCTGATTGGCTTGCACTGGTTGACGCTGACTCAGAAGCCGATGTGCTTGCTGATTGACTTGCGCTTGTTGAAGCACTTTGGCTTGCAGACGTGCTGGCTGATTGGCTCGCACTGGTCGATGCTGACTGGCTAGCTGAGGTACTTGCTGATTGACTTGCACTTGTTGACGCTGACTGGCTTGCCGACGTGCTTGCTGATTGGCTCGCACTGGTTGATGCTGATTCAGATGCACTTGTGCTTGCTGATTGACTTGCGCTTGTTGAAGCTGACTGGCTAGCTGAGGTACTTGCTGATTGGCTTGCACTTGTTGACGCTGACTGGCTAGCTGAGGTGCTGGCTGATTGGCTCGCACTGGTTGAGGCCGATTGGCTAGCTGAGGTGCTGGCTGATTGACTTGCGCTTGTCGATGCTGACTCAGACGCTGAGGTGCTTGCTGATTGGCTTGCACTTGTCGATGCGGACTGGCTAGCTGAGGTGCTGGCTGATTGGCTCGCACTTGTCGATGCGGACTGGCTAGCTGAGGTACTTGCTGATTGGCTCGCACTTGTCGATGCTGACTGACTAGCTGATGTGCTTGCTGATTGGCTCGCACTGGTTGACGCTGACTGACTTGCAGACGTGCTGGCTGATTGGCTTGCACTTGTCGATGCTGACTGGCTAGCTGATGTGCTGGCTGATTGGCTTGCACTGGTTGACGCTGACTGGCTAGCTGATGTACTTGCTGATTGACTTGCGCTTGTTGAAGCTGACTGGCTAGCTGACGTGCTTGCTGATTGACTCGCACTTGTCGATGCTGACTGGCTAGCTGATGTACTTGCTGATTGACTTGCGCTTGTCGATGCTGACTGGCTAGCTGACGTGCTTGCTGATTGGCTTGCACTTGTCGATGCTGACTGACTAGCTGACGTGCTTGCTGATTGGCTCGCACTTGTCGATGCTGACTGACTAGCTGATGTGCTGGCTGATTGGCTCGCACTGGTTGACGCTGACTGGCTAGCTGATGTGCTTGCTGATTGGCTCGCACTTGTCGACGCCGACTGGCTAGCTGAGGTGCTTGCTGATTGACTTGCGCTTGTTGAAGCACTTTGGCTTGCAGACGTGCTTGCTGATTGGCTCGCACTTGTCGATGCTGACTGACTAGCTGATGTGCTTGCTGATTGACTTGCGCTTGTTGAAGCACTTTGGCTTGCAGACGTGCTTGCTGATTGGCTTGCACTGGTTGACGCTGACTGGCTAGCTGATGTGCTTGCTGATTGGCTCGCACTGGTTGACGCTGATTCAGAGGCCGATGTGCTTGCTGATTGGCTCGCACTGGTTGATGCGGATTCAGACGCTGACGTGCTTGCTGATTGGCTTGCACTTGTTGATGCTGACTGGCTAGCCGATGTACTTGCTGATTGACTTGCACTGGTTGATGCTGACTGGCTAGCTGATGTACTTGCTGATTGACTTGCGCTTGTTGAAGCTGACTCAGATGCACTGGTCATTGCACTTACTGATGCACTGGTTGAAGCAGACACTGACGCACTGGTTGACGCTGATGCTGACTTATGATCCGAATCTGACAAGTCAGGAGTTACTGTGTTTTTTGTTCCGTCTTTGTAGGTAATCGTTACAGTTCCATTGCTAGCAATCTCGTACGATTTAATACGGAAATCTGACTCAGGGTTGACTGTCTTCACTGCAGCAAGAATCTTCTTAAGATCATCTGGTGTCAATGAAGTTAAATTAGAAACTTGGATAGCACTACTTGGTTTAATACCTGGGAATTTTTCATTCAATTTTCCTTGTGCAACTACAGTCGTTACTCTACCCGTATTATCTGATAAATCTGTAGCACTAGTTCCACGAGTCCATCTATTACCATCTGCATACTGTACATTTTCCCCATAAGTAGCAGTGTACTCTAGGACTTTTGGATTTGTTGTTGAAGCTTCAGTGGTAATATCCTTAATTCCTAGTGCATCATCATCTGAAGAATAACCAGTTTGGAAAATACGACTGATATCAGAAGTTCCATCGTTTAATTTCAGAGTTTTAATCTTACCACTATTATCTTTAGCAGTTAAAACAACTTTAATCTTGTCGCCTGCGAAGACTTCGTAACCGCTGACTCCTGGGCGAACATTATTCTTAATCGTTTGTTTTTCCCATTGGCCAGTCTTATCATTCTTAATATAAAGTTCAAAAATTACTTCAGGTCCTACAGTTTCCTTGGTAATCGTTGCAGTCGTTGTAGCCGAACTCAAGGTTTCAGTTCCACCACTTGGAAGTGTTACTGTTTTTTCTTGCTTAGCTGTCACATCTCTAGTCGGAAGGAGACCATTGTTGCCATCGTAAGCTTTTTGTAGTTCTGCAGGTTCAAAGGTAACACTTGATTCGTTATCTTTAGCTGTCTTGGTAAATGTATGCCCAGCTAAAGTCAAGGTTACAAGAGCTCCAGGTGTGACATTGGTCACAACAATTGAACGATTTGGCAAACCACCTGTTTCGTTGGTAGAAGCAACTGAGATAACCGGTGCTTGTGGATTGACCTTAATAGTCACGTCTACTGTTCTGCTATTTCCAGGAGCTCCACTATAGGAACCTTGCGGAAGAGTGACTGTAACTTTTTTCGTATAAACCCCAGGGTTTGCCAGCATAGCGTCATCAGGAGCCTGGACCCAACTAAAGGTTGTTCCTGTTGGGAAAGCTACACTTGTATTCGAATTTTTAAGTGCCTCTCCTGGATTTTTAATAATCTCTGCTAATGGAGCCTTATTTCCCACAGTTGTAACATACTCTTGTCTAGCTACAGGATCAACAACTGTATAATCAAAGCTTGTCTGACTTGTCAAGGCTGGATTGCTTGTTGAAACATCCCCAAAACGTCCTTTTGGATAAGTGGCAATTAGCGTATAGGTTGTATGGTGACTGACAGGTTCCAAATTCACAACCTCTTTAGTCGTATACCATACTTCACCAAAAGTAGGAGTTCCAACATTAGTTGTTTGTTCAGCCCCTGTGTTATTTAACTTATATTTATAAGACCATTTGGTTCCTGTTGGAAGTTCATTAACATTGGTATACAAATCAGTATGTCTACCCATATTATTAGCCCAATTTCCTCCAGAAACTCTACTTAGATTATCACCTGTCGTTCCTTTAAAGGCATAAAATTGACCTGTCACACCATTGTAAGTCTTGGTTTCAACTTTCGGATAAACAGTATAGTTAACTGTTACATCATCAGTCGAGCCATCAGAATAAGTAACCCGTGCAACTGCACTTTTTGTCCCAGCAGATGTGTTGTCAATGCGACTAACCCATGAAACAGTCGTTCCTTGAGGGAGCTGTCCTCCACCATCAAGCTGGACAAAGTTCGTAGCATCGTTTAAATCCGTTGCCGTTTCACCAGTATAGGTATAAATAGTCGATGCCTTCGCTACAGCAGTATATTTATCAGTCTGGCTTTTGATTACAAATTTGACATAACCATTGTCGGTTATACCGTTTTTTGCATGGTTACTATCAGAGGTGTTTTGGTCATCTGTTGCCATTAAATAGCGTTCAAATGATGCTAACGGTACATTTTTTGCTAGAGTGCCTGTAAGGGTAATCTTTGCATCCGCCTGATCTGTCAAATTTGTGATTGGAGTTGAACGATTGAGACCGGTATATCCTGCATAGTTTGTACCATTAGCATTGTCAGCTGTACCTTGCATTTCAAACTTCAATGAAGAAATCTTGCCAGAATCATCAGTTGCTCTAAAGGTTACATTAACTTCTTCCCCACGGTATAGATAGATTTCCTTAGTTGTAGCATTATCATAATGAATCTCCAGTTTTGGTCGTTCATTGACTGTAACATCTCGAGAAATAGTATTGCTTGTTAAATCCTTATAAATAATCTTTGCAGTTCCATCGCTTGCAACTTCAATGTCTTTGATGCGGTGAACTGTCTTATCATTCTTAGCGTAGATGGCATTCTTGACATCTGTCTTTTCGTTATCTGTTAAACTGTTTTTATTTACTACAGGTGTAAAGTCAGGATTTGTTACTTTAAGACGGTCTTTCAGTTGTCCTTGGGTGATACGAACATTGCCAGTACCATTCACTCTGTTGAAGTTGCCTACTTGGTCAGTTGCAACTGCATTCCGTTGCCAAGTATGTCCTGAGTTCCACTCCAGATTATCATTCATATGAGCGTCGACTGTGATAGTCGCAGGACTTTCTGGCGTAGCTGTGATATTTCCTGTCAAGAGCCCTACAGTTCCTGTACCATAGTTAGAACCTTCAAAGTAGTTTTCTCTCAACCCTGGTTGGTTCCCATCTGCTCTAGGTACAATCTTGAACTCTCTTAATTTACCACTATTATCAGTCGCAGTAAATTTAACGGTGAAATCATCACCTGCATAGACAATATGTTCCATCCCACGACTAGAGTCGGGACTTTGAGTAGCTGTAATCTGCTGACCACCACGTGTCACGGTTACAGCAGGTACAGGCACCTCAGTTTCCGCTCTTACGTTAGCTCGAACGACATCCACAGTGTTATCACGATAAGTAATAGTGATTTCACCCGTATTAGACACCGTTATTTCATGATTACCTTCAGAATTTTTCTTGTAATCAGAACTGTTGAGGATAGTGGCATTTTTACTATTGTTCCTAAAGTTTGCAAGGATTTGAGTTTTCTCAGTCTCGCTCAAAGATGACGGATTATTTACCGTAACAGTATCACCACTCACAGGCTCGTTACGCTCGTTGAAACCTTTGATGGTGAGAGTCATATGTGCCGTATCTGTTTGACCGTCACTATCTGTTACAACATATTCAAGAATGTGCGCGCCAGTAGCAAACGGCTTCCATGTTCCTTTGTCTCGACCAATGGTACCTTGCATATTTACCGTATAAGTAGTTGGATAATAGGCAAACCTACCATTTTGATACACACCAAAATCACCAACGACATTTCTTGCATTTCTTGGATAATCAGGCGCATATAAGCCAGTGATAATTGTATTATTAGATCCTGCAGCTAATGTTTTCAAGCCCCTATCATCACTCATTTTCATCTTGATTGTGGTAATAGAGTCGTCATTATAGTAGGTAACATTTGCAGGCAAAGTAATCGTAGGGCGCTTAGATGTTCCACGGTTATGACCAGCTTCTCCAGTCGAAACAGTTGAGCTCATTGAGCCACTATAATTCCCAGAAGTGTTGGCGCTTGTGAACGGTTGACTACTTGTCGCCACTCGCGCACTCAAAGTAGCTGCATTAGACTTATTGTTCACAGTCGCATAAACCAATATAGTCGCCTCAAGGTTTCTATTCAAGTCATGGTGCTTGTTGAATATATACTCATTACCAGAACCACCACGTTTTTCCATTGGTTGTCCATTAAAAAGAACACGAGTGATGGTTGTATTTCTATCCACTTGCGCGATCAGACCAGCATAATTAAGCGGACTCTGCGAGTGCATTTTTATTTTCCAGACAACCTCACGATTAGAACTTGAATAACTTCCTTGCCCAAGTTCAGCTGTGGTGTGACCGTTTATCGAAACACCTCTGAGATTTCCCCCTGTTGGCATCGCTTGCCCGTTACGGCTGTCACGTTGACCAGAGGTTGCACGTGAAACCGCATTAGCGATAGAGTTGCGAGCTGAAGTGGCAGAATTGATCACTTCTCCTAGATCTGCGTTTGGATCCTTGAGAGCAGACTCAATCTCAGCAACCACGGTTTTAACCTTGATAATTGCTGCATCTGTATCAGGTAAATTAACTGCTTTAGCTAGATATTCACCCATTTCTGCTGAAAGAGTTGCCAGTTTCTTACGGTCTTCTGCTTGCTTTTTAGCGCTTGTTTCTGCTGTCGTTGTCGCAGCAAGAGTCGCTGTTGTCGTAGCTGTCAGACTCGCATTTTGACTTGTAAAGTTTTCTGCTGTTGAAAGAGCACTAGAAAGATTAGGATTGACCTGAGCATCGCTAGCCTTAACTGTGGCTCTGGATGTTCCGTCATTACTGATAGCATCTTCGCTAGGAGCCGTCTGTGAACCTTCTACATGCGAAACCTCAGAGAGGGAACTGCTTGCAACAGTCGAAGCACTATCTGATGTTGAGGCAGAATCGTTCAATGAAGACGAGGTACTAGCTGAAGTTGAAGATGAAACACTGGCACTAGTGCTAGCTGATGTTGAGGCGCTTACGGACTCGGATGCACTTGTTGAGGCCGAAATAGAGGCACTTGTAGAAGCAGAGATTGAGACACTCTCACTAACAGAGGTAGATGTTGAAACAGAAGTTTGTTGCTCATCATCTTTATTGACCGTTCCCAAAACAACCTGATCAGAATTCACTAGATTGTCAGTACCATCCACGACTTTCTCTACAGCCAGCTGTTCATTGGCATGGACTTGCGTATGAGTGGCAACTCCACCACCAACAACGGCCCCCGCGGCAACTATCCCCTTGAGGACATCTATCCCAGTTAAAGAAGTTGAGACACGATCTTCCACAACTTCAGTTGTCACCTGAGCAGTATCAACACCACCACGAAGAACCTTAAATAGCCCGAATAAAGACGTTGAGGCACGCAACCAATGTTTCCCTGACTTAATCAGTTTGTATCTAGTTACACGATCGGTTTCTCGATACTCTCCTTCTTGACGTCTAAAAAACATGTTTTTTTCTCCTTGAGTTCATTTTTTATAAAAAAAACTAAATACCAAAACATTCTTAAGATACATAGTCATGTTACATGGATATTTTCTCTTTTTTCATCCTGACAAGCACTGGTGTACTCTTAAAAAATTTTGATATAGAGCTCAATCTATAACACCTTATTATAGCACATTAGAGCCTGCTTTGTCCAAAGATTTGTATAAAAAATATATTAATACAAATGACTTGTTCTTTTTGTAGATTTTATCCGAATTTAAGATTCTTTTTTTATCCAATAATCATCTATTTACCTTTAAAAAATCAAATATTATTGTAAAAATTCAGTAGGATGAAATAAAATATAAACAAATTGACCAGAAAGAAAAGTCAGATCAATTTCTAGCAATGTTTTAAAATCCGTAGCGTACTATTCTAGGTTCAATCTACTATATATCATATCGAATCATCGCTCCATCAAAAAAAGCCGCCTGATTGGGCGACTTAATTTTTTTTATAGGGAGATTATTATGAAAAAGTTTTAGGAGTATAAGTTAAGGTCTTTTTAACTTATGAGATAAGTATACAACTCCTATCTTAAAGTTTCCTTAAGTATTTTTAAATGTGAGATTTTTCCATTTTTCACGCCAGTTTTTCTTAGATAAACGCTTTTGATAGAGCTTCATTCGGTCTTGATTTTCTAAGAAATGAGGAGTTGGACGAACTTGAAAGTTTAAAATATCCTCCAAACCATAAGGAGCAAAGAGCTCTAAAGTTGCGTCAGCTTGCAAGCGCAGTCCTACTGCCGTACAACGTTCAGGATACTTACTCATGGCATCGCAGGAATTTCTATACGGAGGTGTGTGGGGACTATGCTGATGCATATAGACTTGATTTTTAAGCTCCCATTGATACTGGGGAAAGTCCTCTCTCAGCTTGCTTTCTATAGCCAGCGTATCTTCGTAACTCACATCTGGATCAAAGAAAATCACATCCACATCCGTTTCACGGTCAAAGGCTGGCTTATCTGACAAGAGATTCCAGATAAAATTTCGGACCGAACCAGCCGCCAACCAGGAATCATTTAATTCCAAGTCACGGATGATAGTCAGAATAGCCATCATATCAGGATTTTTTCTGAAAGAGTCTACGATTTCAGCCTTATTTTTCAATGTATTCATACCCCAAATGTTCATAAGCCTTAGCTGTCGCGACCCGTCCTGAACGAGTTCGCATGATAAAGCCCTTCTGGATCAGGTAAGGTTCGTACATATCCTCAACCGTCTCACGCTCTTCGGCGATATTCACCGAAAGAGTTCCTAGACCGACAGGACCGCCACCGTACATTTCAATCATGGTACGGAGAATTTTCTGGTCTACATAATCCAAACCTTCATGGTCTACATCCAGCATAGTCAAAGCCTTATCCGTAATCACATCATCAATCAAGCCATCACCCATAATCTGCGCAAAGTCGCGCACGCGCTTGAGGAGACGATTGGCGATACGAGGAGTCCCACGACTACGGAGAGCCAACTCGGAAGCTGCCTCGTGAGTGATTTCCATCTCAAAAATATCTGCCGTCCGCTCGACAATCTCTGTCAAGTCATCATGGGCATAATACTCCATGTGACCAGTAATCCCAAAACGCGCACGAAGAGGATTTGAAAGCATCCCTGCTCGTGTCGTCGCACCAATCAAGGTAAAAGGTGGCAATTCCAGATGGACACTGCGACTACCTTCCCCCGCACCAATCATGATGTCGATGTAGAAGTCTTCCATAGCACTGTAAAGCACCTCTTCCACCGACATAGGCAAGCGATGAATCTCATCAATAAAAAGAACATCTCCTGGCTCCAAGTCATTCAAAATCGCTACCAGATCACCGGCTTTTTCGATAACGGGACCAGATGTTTGTTTGAGATTGACTCCCAGTTCATTGGCAATGACAAAAGCCATGGTTGTTTTCCCGAGACCTGGAGGGCCAAACAAAAGAACATGGTCCAGCGCCTCATCACGCATTTTTGCTGCTTCGATAAAGATTTGCAGCTGATCCTTGACCTTGTCCTGACCGATATATTCACGCAAATATTGGGGACGTAGGGTACGTTCTACCAACTCCTCATCACCCATGATTTCATTATCTAAAATTCTACTCATGTTCCTATTATAGCAAAAATCCAGCCTACAAACAAAAAAGCCACCTGGTTGGGTGATTCCCGAGTTTAGATATAATATTCTACGGCATTGCTACACCGCCTGCGAAATGAGGTGAAATAGCCCATGATGGAACTAGTACTCAAAACTATCATCGGACCAATTGTGGTCGGTGTCGTTCTTCGCTTAGTCGATAAATGGCTAAACAAGGATAAATAGTGTCAAAAAAGACCCCAAGCTTAATGTGGAAGTTAGCTTGGGGTCTTTTCTAGTCCATGATATAGAACTAATCCTTAATTCCTCTCCATTATCGCACAGTTCGCGATTTTTGTCAAAGTTTTACTCCCTTGTCCAATAAGACTTTCAACATTAAGAGAACCTTAGGAATTATCAAAGAAAACAAAAGATTACATCACTATCAATGAACATGGACGCTCATCAACTCAAATTAGTCAAACCAACATTTTAATCCATTAAATGAAACGACAGACTTTCATATGATGTACCACTTCCTCACATTATTTCACGAGTTCCAACCTAGCAGTTCGGTCAGGCACTAGGTCATACAAAGATCTATATGACAGATCGTTATAACCAAGTTGAGGATAACTCGCTGAAACGACTACAGACCTATTTCTTAGTCATATTCGCTAAAAAGTCCCCGACAATTCCCCGACCAAAATCCGAAAACTACCGAAATTTATCGGAAAACGACGTTTAGGAAACTCTCTAAAAGCCTGAAATAGAGCAAAAAAACTCCACCTGATTGGGTGGAGTTAAGGGAGATTATTATGAAAAAGAAAAGTTTAGGATTTTATTAAATAAAGTTAGGAGGTCTTTATTTAATAACTACATGATACAAGACGAAACTTAAAACTAGCTTAACTTTTCTCAAATTTTACTATTCTGCAAAAAATTTCTATCACTAGCACCTCACCACGCAAAAAAGCCACCTGATTGGGTGACTTCATTAGGAGATTATGATGAAAAAAGTTTAGGATTTCATTAAATAAAGATTACTCAATGAAAATCGAAATCAGACTAGGCAGAGCGACGCAAGCATAACTAAAGTTAGGTAAGTCGACTCTAACGAAGTATGGTGAGATTTTCGAAGAGTATTAGGAGGTCTTTATTTAATAGCTAAATGATACAAGACAAGACTTAAAGTTAGCTTAAGATTTTGAACTTTTTTTATTATCTTTTTGTAGTAAGGTAACATAGTCACTCTTGGTATGAAATAAATGGGAGAGAAAAACAGTCTTTTGTGTCTGATCAATAAAGTAAAGCAAAACGTATTGATCTATAATTTTTCCTCGTGTAGGAAACTTACTATTAATCTTTACACCGATTTTCTCATCTGCATCAAAACCAGCCTCAGGAAAGACTTCTAGACTTTTTAAGCCGTCTAAAATTTTTACTACAGTATTTTTCGCAGATTGAGGGGCTAAAAGTACCGTAGCTATATATTCGTGTATATTTTCGATAGCTTGTTCAACTTCTTTTGAAAGAATCACTTTATAAGCCATAGCGTGCCCTCACATTGTCTAGGGAAGTTCCTTCACCTGCCTCATATTCTCTCAAGGCACGTTCAGATTGGGCTTGTAGTTCAGCAATTAACTGCTCTCTATGCAAATCTTCGGCCGTCTTAATAGGCAAATCTTGTTCTAGAACTATTTGCTCTACAAATAAAGAAATAGCATCTGTCATTGTCATGCCCTTTTCCTTGATAATATTTCTAGCTTGCTCCATAGTAGCTTCATTTAGTTTGAAATTGTATTGTTTCGATACGCTTATAGCCATGATATATCTCCAATCTATACGATATAGATTGATTATATACTAGATATAGATTTTCATCAAGAAAAGTATTTTTCTCATAGCCTTACCTCCTCGCTAGATAGTATATTTTTACACGAGATTTCCTCGACAATCTTCTTTTTGAAAAATTTAATTCTTTCATATTTCGATACCTTTTGATAAAACCACGATAGATCAGATACTTTTTATCAGGATCTCAAGTAGGTCATTAAAAAGTTTAATAACACCAATTTTAAAGGCATCAAGTTTCTAAACAATAGAAGATTCGGCGATCTTTGTATTATATGGATATCCGCGTTATCCTTGACACGAACTTTTACTTTTGTTCAAAACAACGAATACCAATGAAATATCGCTGAAAGTCACATAACAAAAAAAGCCACCAAATTGGGTGACTTTATTAGGAGATTATGATGAAAAAAAGTTTTAGGATTTCTATTAAATAAAGTTAGGAGGTCTTTATTAATAACTAAATGATACAGGATAAGACTTAAAGTTAGCTTAAGTGAAAAAAATTATTTTAAATTTTCTCGGTCCACCAAAATCATGCCCGTACACTGGAAACTAGATAAGGTTTCAAACCCCAGAGAACGATAAAATCCCAAGTTTTTTTCTGTTTGTTCTGTCGCTAGTTGGACTTGATAGGCATCCTTATAATCAGCTAGAGCTTGCTTCATCAAGGTGCTACCAATCCCTTGGCGTTGATAGCTAGGCGAAACAATCAAATCCTGGACAAAAACCGAAGAAAAACCGTCTCCAACCAAGCGAACTAGACCAACGATTTTCTCACCATCACGCGCTAGATAAATGGCCAGTGAATGAGTCAGAGCCTGGGCTAACATTTGAGGCTGATTGGTATAATTTGTCCAACCAACTGCCTGGTAGAGATGCAAAACGTCATCAAGTGAAACAGATGTTTCTTTTGTAATCTTAATCATAGCAAACCTTTCTAACATTCTCTAAGGGATTTCAACTGTTGCCCATTTTCATCAAAATTATCTGGACTCAACCACGATTCAAAACGAGCTTTAACCCTTGGCCAATCCTTATCAATCATAGACATCCAGTCCGTATCTCTGGTACGCCCTTTATAAATAACAGCTTGGCGGAAAGTGCCTTCGTAGATAAAACCCAAACGTTCTGCCGCTTTTCTAGAAGGTAGATTTAGTGCATCACATTTCCACTCATAACGGCGATAGTTAAGCTCTTCAAAGACATAACGAGCAAGCAAATAGTGGGCTTCTGTTCCCATCCTGGTCTGTTTAAGAGCCGGCGAAAAGGTCACCGCGCCAACTTCAATCACGCGATTGGCTTGGTCAATGCGCATGAGAGAAAAAGTCCCCAGCGCCTTTCCAGTCGCTTTATCAATAATCGCATAATAGAAGCGATCCTTGCGCTCAATCATCTGCTTTAAAGCAACAATTAATTCTTCAAGATTTTCTACTGGTGGTTGAAAGAGATAGGTCCACATCTCCCGAGGTGTATCTGGACCATAAACATCCAGCAAATCCTCCGCATGCTTTTCTACTGACAAAGCTTCGATAATCGTATACTGTCCTTCTATCCGTACAAGTGACGGTAAAACTCCAGGTGTGTCGTCTACAGGTTCACCAATCATCTGGCCATATTCATTTACTGGCATAGCTTTCTCCTTGTCTCACACTTATAAGTTTAAAGATGTGAATAGTATATCACATCTCACACATAATATTCAAAAAATCCTCCAGTTTATGGAGGATTGATCAAATATGGAAACGAGTGAGTTAATGCCCCTTGTGCTTCTCTCTACGTTTTTGCTGTTTGCGTTCGAATTTCTCTTGTTTGAGCAATTGTTTTTGGACACTAGATTGATGTTTTGAAATCTTTTTCCTTTCCTCATACTGCAACTGCAATAGTTCTTTCGACTTGGAAGAAACTTTCTGCTTTACTTGTTTCTTCACAGCTCGCTGTAATCGTTTAGGATTCTTGATTTTTACATGTTGCTTAACTGTAGCTTCTGGACTAAAAGATAATTGAGTAAACTGAGTCTGTAAGATCTCTAGAATTTCATCATCTTTTGGCTCCTGACCAAATGTCACACGACAAACTTGATAAGTTTCTCGATACACTTGTTCGAACAAACCATGCCAAAATCCATCTTCAAAATAAACTGTCAATCCAATTGAAATTGTTTCCACGACAGCACCTCCTTAAATCTATCCCTAAGAATGGACAACCAAGGAGGAAGGTTACTGATAGGCTTGCCTACGTCTGGACTACCAACCAGAACTGTGTTTTTATCTTAGTTGGAACTATTATAGCATATAGCAATACAAAAATCCTCCAGATTCTACTCTGAAGGATTTTTAAATTTATTTCGTTACGATATTTACGAGTTTAGTTGGCTCAAACAGTTTGGGGAACTGTTTGAGGTTGCAAATAAGCAAATAAATTGGTTATTTCACAACAATGTTAACCAATTTAGTTGGCTTCAATAGTCCACTGGACTATTGAAGGTGGCAGATAGGGCTAATAAACTCGTTATTTAACGACGATATTAACGAGTTTATTAGGGACACTAATCACCTTCACAATTTCTTTGCCATTGATCTCTGCCTTAACTTTTTCGTTAGCCAGAGCCACTTCTTGCAATTCTTCGCGTGAAAGGTCTTTAGCGACCATAAGTTTAGCACGGACTTTTCCTTTGATTTGGACGACAATTTCGATTTCGTCTTCAACCAATTTGCTTTCGTCCCATGTTGGCCAAGCCACATAAGAGATAGACTCACCTGTTTCTGCGACTGTTTGCCAGAGTTCTTCTGCCAAGTGAGGGGCAAATGGGGCAATCAATTGGATAAAGCCTTTGGCGTAGTCCACATAGAGTTTGTCTTCCTTATTAGCAGCGTTGACAAAGACCATGAGTTGGGCAATGGCTGTGTTGAATTTCATAGACTCGACTTGCTCAGTAACAGATTTAACCGTTTCGTTGTAAACCTTGTCTAGAGCGCCATTGTTTTCCGCAACGATTTCTTTACTTGTGATCAAACGGTACACACGGTCGAGGAACTTACGACTTCCTTCCAATCCTTCTTCAGACCAAGCGATTGAAGCATCGAGTGGTCCCATAAACATTTCATAGACACGAAGGGTATCGGCACCGTATTGTTCCACCACATCGTCTGGGTTGACAACGTTCTTGAGGGATTTAGACATTTTGGCTGGTGCTTGCTCCAATTCTTCCCCTGTTTCCACATGGAAGAAGGAACCGTCACGTTTTTCAACTTTATCAGTCGCTACAAGAGCACCGCGATGGTCACGGTAGCTAGTTCCCAAGATCATTCCTTGGTTAAAGAGTTTTTGGAACGGTTCTTTAGTTGGAACAACACCAAGGTCGTAGAGGAATTTGTGCCAGAAACGAGCGTAAAGCAAGTGAAGAACAGCATGCTCCGCACCACCCACATAGATATCTACTGGCAACCATTGTTTGAGGAGGTCCTCATCAGCCAATTTCTCAGTATTGTGTGGGTCAATATAACGGAGGTAGTACCAGCTTGAACCTGCCCATTGTGGCATAGTGTTGGTTTCACGACGACCTTTAACACCATCTTCACGAGTCACTTCAAGCCAGTCTGTCAAGTTAGCTAGTGGACTTTCACCAGTTCCTGAAGGACGGATATCCTTGGTTACCGGCAAGACAAGTGGCAATTCATTTTCTGGAACAGCTGTTGAAGTCCCATCTTCCCAATGAATAATTGGGATTGGTTCACCCCAGTAACGTTGACGGCTAAAGAGCCAGTCGCGGAGACGGTAAGTTACCTTCTCTTGACCACAGCCTTTTTCTTCCAACCAAGCCACAATCTTAGCAATAGCATCTTCTTTGTTGAGACCGTTCAAGAAGTCAGAGTTGACGTGAAGGCCATCCTCTGTGTAGGCAGCTTCTTCAACGTTTCCACCTTCCAGCACTTCTACGATTGGTAGGTCAAATTGTTTAGCAAATTCCCAGTCACGTTGGTCGTGGGCTGGTACGGCCATAACGGCACCTGTACCGTAGCTAGCAAGAACGTAGTCTGCAATCCAGATTGGAATTTCTTTACCGTTGACAGGGTTGATTGCATAAGCACCCGTCCAAACCCCTGTTTTTTCCTTGGCAAGGTCTGTACGAGCCAAGTCTGATTTGAGGCTGGCTTGGTGTTTGTAGTCCGCTACAGCCTTAGCCTGTTCAGGACTTGTGATGGCGTCTACTAATTCATGTTCAGGAGCCAAAACAGTGAAAGTCGCACCGAAAAGGGTATCTGGACGTGTCGTAAAGACTGTGAATTCCTTGTCTGTTCCCTTAACTTTAAAGGTTACATTGGCACCAGTTGATTTTCCAATCCAGTTGCGTTGCATGTCCTTGATAGACTCTGGCCAGTCAAGGTCATCCAAGTCATTGAGCAAGCGCTCTGCATAGGCCGTGATTTTAAGCATCCATTGGCGCATTGGTTTGCGGACAACTGGATAGCCTCCACGCTCTGATGTTCCATCAGGAAGGACTTCTTCGTTGGCGATAGCTGTTCCCAGTTCCTCAACCCAGTTTACTGGCACTTCCGCTTCATAGGCCAAGCCTTTTTCATAAAGCTTGGTGAAAATCCATTGCGTCCATTTGTAGTAGTTTGGATCTGTCGTGTTGACTTCACGGTCCCAGTCGTAAGAGAATCCAAGCGCATTGATTTGGCGTTTGAAGTTAGCAATGTTTTCTGCTGTGAATTCCGCTGGGTCATTACCTGTATCCATAGCGTATTGCTCTGCAGGCAAACCAAAAGCATCCCATCCCATTGGATGAAGGACATTGTAGCCTTGCGCACGTTTGAAACGGCTGAGGATATCAGTCGCTGTGTAACCTTCTGGGTGTCCTACGTGCAGACCCGCTCCAGATGGGTAAGGGAACATATCAAGCGCATAAAACTTAGGTTTTGAGGCATCTGTTCCTGTCTTAAAAGTGTGATGGTCAGCCCAGTATTTTTGCCACTTAGGCTCGATTTCTTTATGATTGTAAAAACTCATGCTGTCTCTCCAATTTTCGTGATGCTCCTATTATACCATTTTTAGGGGGAATTAGTCTCTTTCTTTTCAACTCTTTTCTCTTTTCACCTTGCCTTCCATTTTCAATACTGCTATACTTACTTTAGTATGCTCTTTGTAAGAGGTAATTTATGGCACATTCTTTTAAACATTCTCTCCAAAAAGAGATTCTTCATCGTAGTTCTTTGGCTGCTTTAGCTACATCGTTTTTACTCCTCATTCTCCTGTTTGGTTTTTCCTATTTCCTGCAAAAGCAACAACTCACCAAGGATACCCAACAGATCGTCCAGCATATTCGCGACATGAAACAAGCGAACTATCAATTATTGGAGACCATGAATCAAAAAATGGTTCCAGAATTTTTAGAAGGTAAACACACTGACCGAGAACTCTTTAGTCTATTTTATGAAACAAAAGCTCAACTGAAACTCAGTTCTGATTTTATCATCCTTGACGACACAGGAGAACTTCTCTTTAGTACCAATCGCAACCATCAAGAAACTATTTTAGCTCCTTATTATTTAAAATTATTAATTCAAAATCCGATTCAAGGAGCCATTACAGAAAAGGTTGCTTTGTCAATAGATAAACAACATTACGCACTCTTCATTATGCCTATCGTTCAAAATCAACGAGTTAAGGCTTATAGCATTTCTTTTGTAAATGAAAATGAATTTGTGTCCAGTATCCCTCTCATCAATTCAAAATACGCCATTACAGATACTTTTGGAAACATCTACTCTAGTAATACCAATCAATTTACTCAATCAACTCTGGAAAAATTTGATGAAAAATTACTCCAGTCTAAAACTCATTGGTATGTTGAAAATCCACTTCTGATTGAAAAACGTAAAATTGAACCGATTTTCTCAATCTACACCTTTCAATCTTTCTTTCCCATTCCGAGTTTACTAGGGCTTGCTTCTGTCTTAACACTCTGTATCTTTCTATTATACTTCTGGCAGGCGAGACGAATTGCTTATAAAATTGCGACGCACAATGCCGGCCCTATTGAAAGTCTAGTCTATCAACTGCAGGAAATTCCTAAGAAAAAGGACAAGAAGCTGATCCTCCAGACAGGAGACGAATTTGAACTGATTGCTGAGAAAATAACCGATATGCTCCAAGAGTTGGATGAGCTCCATCAAAAGATGTTGACCATTGAGAAGGAAAAGTGGATCTTTGAAAGAAAGATGCTGGAAGCTCAGTTTAATCCTCACTTCCTCTACAATACCTTGGAAACCATTAAAATCACGAGTATGATTGATGCTAGTATTACTCAAGAACTTATTCAAAATCTCACGCGCATCCTGCGATATAGTGTAACTGAACTAGAAAAAGAAACGACTCTTGGGCAGGACCTAGAAATTATAGAAGCTTATCTGAAAATCCATCAGATTCGATTTGAACATTTTTCTTATCAGATTGACTGTTCTGAGAATCTACATTCCCAAACTATTCCGAAACTTTTCTTATTACCCCTTGTGGAAAATGCTCTAAAATACGGAAGACAGTATCGCATCGACCTTGCCATCTCTATCCAAATCACTCAAGAGCAGGAAGCACTGACCTTTATCGTTAAGGATAATGCTGGTGGTCTAACCAAACAAGAACGCCTACATATCTTAGAATCCTTGGACAGCCCACATACACAGCACGGTATTGTCAATAGTTACAAACGATTGAATAACTTTTTTGAGAATGTCGAATTGGATTTAGGAGTGAACCCGCAAGGTGAAACCTGGGTAAAATTTGTCACGAAAGGAAGAACGCATGTTTAAGTTAATCATTGTCGAAGACGAACACCTGATCCGAAAATGGCTTGAAATTGCCGTCGACTACTCAGCCTTGGGTATTCAAGTTGTTGGAACTGCAAGTCACGGACAAGAAGGCATGGAGTTAATTCAAAAAGAGAAACCACACATCGTCCTGACAGACATTACCATGCCCATCATGGATGCTTTTATGATGTTTGAAGCGACTCGTTCACTCTCTTATGAAAAAGTGATTCTCTCTGGTTACAATGATTTCCAAAACGCTAAAAAGGCCATGCAATTCGGAGCAGTAGACTTCCTCCCAAAACCCATAAACGTCACTGAATTAACAGAGTGTTTAGAAAAAATAACTCTGCGCCTCAAGATGGATCAACACCAAACCAATCCATTTTTACATGACTACCAAGCCTTTGTTACCTCGCTTCAAAAAATCAATCCTCAAAACCAATTGATTCAACAAATTCTCGAATTTGTCCACCAACACTACTACCTACACTTTACCATTTCTACCATTGCAGAGAATCTAGGCTATAGCGAAAGTTATCTCTACAAGGTTATCAAAGAAGATTTCCCTATCACCTTGAACGAATACATTCTTCAGTATCGTTTAAAACAAGCAGTTGAAAAAATGATCCAACAGCCTGACTATCCTCTTAGTCAAATCGCTGAAGAAGTCGGCTTCTCAGACTATAAATATTTTGGTAAAGTTTTTAAGAAATACTTTCATATCTCTCCTAAAGAGTTAAAATCCATAGGAAGAATAGTTTAGACACTGTTCTTCTTTTTTGTAGAGAATTTTACCCCATTAGGATAGAATTTTAGGTTTTAAAAGCGCTTTCATTGTTTTACAATAGAGGTAACAAAACTATGGAGGTATCCATCATGAAAAAGAAATGGATGTATTATGCTGCGTGTGGACTTGCTATTTTGGGGCTTGCTGCCTGCTCTTCTGACGACGCTTCAGGAGAAAAGGCAACTGAAAATGGAGGAAGCGATACTCTAGTAGTCTACTCCCCAAACTCAGAAGGATTGATTGGAGCAACTATTCCTGCTTTTGAAGAAAAGTATGGTATCAAGGTTGAACTCATTCAAGCAGGAACAGGTGAACTCTTTAAAAAACTAGAATCTGAAAAAGAAGCCCCTGTGGCAGATATCATCTTTGGTGGTTCCTATACCCAATATGCTACCCACGGGGAACTTTTTGAAAATTACGTATCAACGGAAAACGATAATGTCATCAAAGAATATCAAAATACAACTGGCTACTCAACTCCTTATACATTGGATGGTAGTGTTTTAATCGTCAACCCTGACTTGACTAAGGGGATGAATATTGAAGGTTATAGCGACCTCATCAAACCAGAACTCAAAGGAAAAATCGCAACTGCAGACCCAGCCAACTCTTCTAGCGCCTTTGCTCAACTAACAAACATGTTACAAGCTGAGGGCGGCTATACAGACGACAAGGCTTGGACTTATGTCAAAGATCTCTTTACTTTGATTGACGGTAAAATTGGCTCAAGTTCATCTGGCGTTTACAAGGCCGTAGCAGATGGAGAAATGGCTGTTGGTCTTTCTTACGAAGACCCCGCAGTGAAACTTCTAAACGACGGAGCTAACATCAAGGTTGTTTATCCAAAAGAAGGTACTGTCTTCCTGCCTGCTAGCGCTGCTATTATTAAAAACGCTAAGAACATGGAAAACGCTAAGAAATTTATCGACTTCATCATTTCTCAAGAAGTCCAAGACACGCTTGGTACAACAACTACTAACCGTCCAGTTCGTAAAAACGCTAAAACTAGCACAAACATGAAACCAATCGAACAAATTAAAACACTAACTGAAGACTATGATTATGTCATCAAAAACAAATCAGATATCGTGAAGAAATACAACGAAGTCTTTACAGATATCCAATCTAAACAGTAAAAGAGGTTAACTATGAGTGAGATCAAGATTATCAATGCCAAGAAAATTTACCACGATGTAGCTGTTATCGAAAATCTAAACGTTACCATTCCTAAGGGGAGCCTTTTCACTCTCCTTGGGCCTTCAGGATGTGGGAAAACAACCTTACTTCGTATGATTGCAGGTTTCAATAGCATTGAAGGAGGAGAATTCTACTTCGACGATACTAAAATCAACAACATGGAACCTAGCAAGCGAAACATTGGGATGGTTTTCCAAAACTATGCAATTTTCCCACATTTGACGGTGCGTGATAACGTTGCATTCGGGCTCAAGCAAAAGAAAGTTCCAAAAGATGAACTCATCGAACAAACAAATAAATACCTTGAGTTGATGCAGATTGCCCAGTATGCTGATCGTAAACCAGATAAACTTAGTGGTGGTCAGCAACAACGGGTTGCCCTAGCACGTGCCTTGGCTGTTAATCCTAGTGTTCTCCTCATGGACGAACCCCTCAGTAACCTAGATGCCAAACTTCGCTTGGATATGCGTCAGGCTATTCGAGAAATTCAACACGAAGTTGGAATTACCACTGTCTACGTAACCCACGACCAAGAAGAAGCTATGGCTATTTCTGACCAAATTGCTGTTATGAAAGACGGTGTTATTCAACAAATTGGTCGTCCCAAAGAGCTTTACCACAAACCAGCAAATGAATTTGTCGCAACATTTATTGGTAGAACAAATATAATCCCTGCTAGTTTGGAAAAGCAAGCTGACGGAGCTTACATCGTCTTTGAAGATGGTTATTCTCTTCGTATGCCAGCACTAGACCAGGTGGAAGAACAAGCTATTCATGTCAGCATTCGTCCCGAAGAATTTATCCGTGACGAAAACGGACCAATCGATGGAACAATTACTGACAGTGTCTATCTTGGACTTAATACCGAATACTTCATTGAGACAGGATTTGCTTCAAAACTTCAGGTAAGTGAAGAATCTACATTTGAAGAAGATTTGAAAAAAGGAGATCGCGTTCGTTTGCGTATCAATACTCAGAAACTCAATGTCTTCTCTGAAGATGGTTCGCGCAATCTCATAAAAGGAGTCAGCCATGGAGCGTAAAAAACTAAATATCTGGACGGCGTCTTCCTTCTTCATCTTCCTTACTTATCTTGTTTTTCTGGTCTATCCAATTGTTACGGTATTAAAACAAGCACTGGTACATGAAGGTCATTTCTCATTAGAAAATTTTGTTACTTTCTTTAGCAAATCGTACTACTCTGAAACCCTTATCAACAGTTTCAAGGTTTCTGTAACTGCAACGATCACTTCTGTCCTTGTTGGTACCTTGCTAGCTTATCTTTTTTCAATGTATGACTTCAAGGGAAAGAAGTTTTTACAGATTTTAATCATCATTGCATCCATGTCAGCTCCCTTTGTAGGTGCCTATTCTTGGATTCTACTTCTTGGTAGAAACGGAGTAATCACAAAGTTTCTAACCAACACACTGCACTTGCCAGGTCTTGACATCTACGGTTTCAAAGGTATTGTGCTTGTCTTTACACTTCAACTCTTCCCTCTCGTCTTTCTTTACGTAGCTGGGACTATGAAGAGTATCGACAACTCCCTCTTGGAAGCTGCTGAAAGCATGGGAACTTTCGGTCTAAAACGAATTGTAACAGTCGTTTTACCTCTCTTGGTTCCAACTTTACTAGCAGCTGCACTCCTCGTCTTTATGAGAGCCTTCTCGGACTTTGGTACTCCGATGTTGATTGGTGAGGGATATCGTACCTTCCCAGTCTTGATCTATACACAGTTTATCAGTGAGGTAGGAGGCAACTCTGCCTTTGCATCAGCCTTAGCAATTATGGCGATTACAATCGCCCTAGTTATCTTCCTCATCCAAAAGTACGTTTCAAATCGCTACAGTTTCAGTATGAACTCGCTTCATCCAATTGAACCTAAGAAAACGACAAAAGGAAAGATGGCTGCTATTTATGTGACAGTTTATGGCATTATCTTATTCTCTGTTTTGCCTCAAGTTTACTTGATTTATACATCCTTCCTGAAAACATCTGGTATGGTTTTCGTCAAAGGATATTCACTAAATAGCTATAAGACTGCCTTTAGCCGTATGGGATCTGCTATTTTTAATACCATTCGTATCCCTCTCCTTGCCTTGGTTCTCGTTGTTGTCTTTGCGACCTTCATCTCCTACCTTGCAGTTCGCAAACGCAACCTATTTACCAACTTAATCGATAGTCTTAGTATGGTACCTTATATCGTACCAGGAACTGTACTCGGTATTGCCTTTATCTCTTCATTCAATACAGGCCTCTTCGGAAGTGGTTTCCTGATGATTACTGGAACAGCCTTCATCTTGATTATGTCCTTATCTGTCAGAAGACTTCCTTATACCATTCGTTCTTCAGTTGCTAGTTTGCAACAAATTGCTCCTAGTATCGAAGAGGCAGCAGAAAGTTTGGGAAGTAGCCGTCTCAATACCTTTACTAAAATCACAACTCCAATGATGCTTTCAGGGATTATCTCAGGGGCAATCCTTTCATGGGTAACAATGATTTCGGAACTATCTACTTCCATTCTCTTATATAACGTTAAAACTAGAACAATGACCGTAGCTATCTACACTGAAGTACTTCGTGGGAATTATGGTGTGGCAGCAGCCCTATCTACTATTCTCACTATCTTAACAGTTACTTCCTTGTTACTATTTATGAAAATTTCTAAAAATAACAGCATTACGCTCTAGTTTTTTCCTACTAAAACAGCCAATTCCCCCTGGCTGTTTTTTTATATCTCTACTTTTGATTTTCTCGAATCATCACCTTCGATAAATACAGATTCCTATCAATAGGACATATCTTAGCTAGTTATATAGATGCAAGATGGGGCTTTTTATGGTAGAATATAGGAAAGTGCTTTCTCAGAAGGAGGAAAAAATGAACAAACAAACCATCGCTATTTTAGGGCCTGGTTCTTGGGGTACTGCCTTGTCACAAGTTTTAAATGACAATGGACATGAAGTACGTATCTGGGGAAATATTCCTGACCAAATTGACGAAATCAATACACAACATACCAACAAACGCTATTTTAAGGATACTGTATTAGACGAAAAGATTGTTGCCTATCATGATTTGGCAGAAACCTTGAAGGGGGTTGATGCTGTCTTGTTTGTGGTACCAACCAAGGTGACCAGATTGGTAGCTCAACAAGTGGCTGCTGTTTTGGATCATAAAGTGGTTGTCATGCATGCTTCAAAAGGCCTCGAACCCAATAGCCACAAACGTCTTTCAACCATTCTTGAAGAAGAAATCCCTGAAGACCTTAGAAGCGAGATCGTCGTCGTATCTGGTCCTAGCCATGCGGAAGAAACAATTGTACGCGACATTACCTTGATTACCGCCGCATCTAAGGATTTAGAGACAGCCCAGTATGTTCAAGAACTCTTTAGCAACCACTACTTCCGTCTTTATACCAATACAGATGTCATCGGAGTAGAAACAGCTGGCGCGCTTAAAAACATCATCGCAGTGGGAGCTGGTGCCCTTCATGGACTTGGATTTGGGGATAATGCAAAAGCTGCTATTATCACGCGCGGTCTGGCAGAAATTACTCGTCTGGGGGTTAAACTTGGAGCAAATCCATTAACTTACAGTGGTCTTTCTGGAGTTGGGGATTTAATCGTTACCGGAACTTCTATCCACTCACGTAACTGGCGTGCTGGAGATGCTCTTGGGCGTGGCGAAGCCTTGGCAGATATTGAAGCTAATATGGGAATGGTGATTGAAGGAATTTCAACGACCAAAGCAGCCTACGAGTTAGCACAAGAACTAGGAGTTTATATGCCTATTACCCAAGCCATTTACCAAGTTATTTATGAAAATGTTAATATTAAGGATGCCGTTTCTGAACTCATGAGCAATGAGTTCAAGGCAGAGAACGAGTGGTCTTAAACCACAGTTAGAAAGGAATCTCATGATGCAAAAAGTTAGAAAAGCCGTTATCCCTGCTGCAGGACTTGGAACTCGCTTCCTTCCTGCTACCAAAGCCTTGGCTAAGGAAATGCTACCAATCGTAGATAAACCAACCATTCAATTTATCGTTGAAGAAGCTCTCAAGTCTGGAATTGAGGACATTCTTGTGGTAACTGGGAAGTCAAAACGCTCTATCGAAGACCATTTTGACTCAAACTTTGAACTAGAATACAACCTCAAGGAAAAAGGAAAAACCGACCTTTTGAAACTAGTTGATGAAACAACTGGTATGCGTCTTCACTTCATCCGTCAAACACACCCACGTGGACTCGGAGATGCCGTTTTACAAGCCAAAGCTTTCGTCGGGAACGAACCCTTTGTGGTCATGCTTGGAGATGATCTCATGGATATCACTGATGACAAAGCTGTGCCATTGACCAAGCAACTCATGAATGATTATGAGAAGACTCATGCTTCTACTATCGCTGTCATGCCTGTCCCACACGAAGAAGTTTCTTCATACGGTGTTATCGCTCCTCAGGGAGAAGGAAATGACGGCCTTTACAGTGTTGAAACCTTCGTTGAAAAGCCAGCACCTGAAGATGCACCAAGTGATTTAGCTATTATCGGTCGTTACCTTCTCACACCTGAGATTTTCGGTATTCTTGAAAATCAAACACCAGGAGCAGGAAATGAAATCCAGCTAACAGATGCTATCGATACCCTCAACAAAACCCAACGAGTATTTGCTCGCGAGTTTAAAGGCTCACGTTACGATGTTGGAGATAAGTTTGGATTTATGAAGACTTCCATCGAATACGCTCTCAAACATCCACAAGTCAAAGACCACTTGAAGGACTACTTGATTGATCTTGGAAAAGAACTTTCAGGAGACAAATAAACAATTTACCAAACAGTCAGATTTAGTTTAAATCTGGCTTTTTTGATGTCTAAATCCCAAGAACCAATCCCTATCTAACCCCCATTCTAAGCCTAATTTCTTGCAAGAGATGCTTTTATGGTATAATAATAAAGAGCGAGGAATTCTATGAACAAACATGTAACAAGAATCAAACAAAAAGGACTGGCCTTACTTCGGTCTCTAAAATTAACAACTTCCAAAAAAAATCTAGATAAAAATAAGAAAGTCAAAACAAAACTAACCATTTGGACTATTTGGGCCAAGATTTTACTTGGAATAAAAGCAACTTTTAACACACTTTTCATCCTAGCTTTTATTGGCGGCCTCCTCGGGACTGGGGTTGTTTTGGGGTATGCTGTGTCTCTCTTTGATCAAGTTAGTGTCCCTCAAACGGAGGATTTGGTTAAACAGGTCAACAATATTTCATCTATTTCTGAGATTCGCTATGCAGATGGTTCCATGATTGGGGCTATCGAGAGCGATCTTTTGCGAACATCTGTCGCATCCGATGCCATCTCAGAGAATCTCAAGCAAGCTATCGTTGCAACCGAGGACGAACACTTTGCAGAGCACAATGGTGTCGTTCCTAAAGCTGTCATTCGTGCCAGTCTAGGAAACTTTATCGGCCTTGGTTCTTCGAGTGGTGGTTCTACCCTAACACAACAGCTCATCAAACAACAAGTAGTTGGTGATGCTCCTACGCTTGCTCGTAAAGCTAGTGAAATCGTAGATGCTCTAGCCCTAGAACGTGCTATGAATAAGGATGAAATCCTGACTACCTATCTAAATGTTGCACCTTTTGGTCGCAACAACAAGGGGCAAAATATCGCAGGTGCTCAGCAGGCTGCAACTGGGATTTTCGGAGTGGATGCTAGCAAACTAACCATTCCTCAAGCAGCTTTCCTAGCAGGTTTACCACAAAGCCCTATTTCCTACTCACCTTATGAGTCTACTGGTGAGATGAAGAGCGAAGAAGATATTGAACTTGGAATCAAGCGCTCAAAAGATGTTCTCTACAATATGTACAGAACTGGAGTCCTTAGCCAAGAAGATTACGAAACCTATAAAGCGTACGATATTAAGAAAGACTTCTTGCCAGCAGAAAATGTCAACGTAACTGCTAAAGGTTTCCTCTACTTCTCTGCCCTCGATGAAGCGACGAACCTCATGTATGATTATCTAATCAAAAAAGATAACGTCTCTGCACCAGAACTAAAGAACGAATCTATCCAGAAATCTTATCGTGAATTAGCCAAAAAAGAAATTCAAAACGGCGGCTATAGTATTACAACTACTATTGATAAGGCTATTCACACGGCCATGCAAGATGCAGTCGCAAACTATGGCTATCTAGTCGACGATAATACTGGTCAACCTGAAGTCGGAAATGTCCTGATGGATAACCAAACCGGTGCTATCTTAGGATTTGTCGGCGGTCGTGATTACCAAAGCAACCAAAACAACCACGCCTTTAATACTAAACGTTCCCCTGCTTCAACTACTAAACCAATCCTAGCCTACAGTATTGCCATTGACCAAGGCTTGATGGGAAGCGCAAGTGTCCTATCTAACTATCCAACTAACTTCTCTAACGGAAATCCGATCATGTATGTCAATAGTTCTGGTACTGCCATGATGAGTCTGAAAGAAGCTCTCAATTATTCATGGAACATTCCTGCTTACTGGACCTATCGTACGCTCCGTGAAAAGGGAGTCGATGTTCGTTCCTACATGGAAAAAATGGGCTACGAGATTCCAGAATATGGCATTGAAAGTCTTCCTATGGGGGGAGGAATCGATGTCACTGTAGCCCAACATACAAATGGCTACCAAACCTTGGCTAACAATGGTGTTTACCATAAGAAATACATGATTTCAAAAATCGAGAAGACCAGCGGCGAGGTTATCTATGAGCACAAAGACGAACCTGTACAAGTCTACTCTAAAGCAACTGCAACCATTATGCAGAGCTTACTAAGAGATGTTATTTCTTCCCAAGTGACTTCAAGCTTCCAGAGCGATCTTGCCGCTATCAACCCAAGTTTGGCGGGTGCTGACTGGATTGGTAAAACTGGTACGACCAATGAAGATGGCGATATGTGGCTCATGCTTTCAACTCCAAGATTAACCCTTGGTGGTTGGCTTGGTCACGATGATAACCGACCACTCGGTAAAGGTGCAGGACACTACCGCAATGCAAAATATATGGCTCATCTGGTAAATGCCATTCAACAAGCAGCCCCTTCTGTTTGGGGGACAGAACGATTCAACCTTGATTCAAGTGTCACTTCATCTCAAGTCCTCAAATCAACTGGTCAAAAACCAGGTAAGGTTACCATCAACGGTAAAGAAATTAATGTGACTGGTGAAATGGTGACAAGTTACTGGGCTAACCAAGCTGGTGCTCCGACTACTACTTATAGATTCGCTATTGGTGGAAGCGATGCAGACTACCAAAATGCTTGGAACACCATTTTAGGAAGTCTGCCTAAAGCATCCTCTTCCTCATCAAACAATAGCAATAGCAGTAACAGTAATAACAATAATAATCGTAATAATACTTCTAATAGTAACGGGAACAGAAGCAGCAATCAACGGCGCTAACTAAACAGCACAATCATTGAGAGTGGGAAAGAAAATTTCTGAAATAAATGATTTTTCTCCACTCTCTTTTTTCTTTTTTCATTTCATGGTACAATAGCAACATGAATAAATATCAAAAGAATATTTTTAAGGGAACCATTTATTCTCTCCTATCTGGCCTGATCTGGGGGATCTGCGGAATTTTAGGAGAGTACTTTTTTTCACATTATCAAGTATCTTCAGGGTGGATTACTTCTATGCGTCTACTCGTCGCTGGTAGTTTCGTAATCGTCTTATCTAGTATAAAACTCCGGTCCCAGCTCTTCGAGATCTGGAAAAATCGAAACAATTACCTGCCTTTTCTGGCCTATGCTATCTTAGGGATCTTCTCCGTACAATTTTTCTTTTATCTCTGTGTGGAGTACTCCAACGCTACCACTGCCACCATCCTCCAATTTATCAGTCCTGTCTTTATACTTCTATATAATCGCATCATCTACAAGAAAAAAGCTTCTAAAAGTGCTATTTTTTATGTCTTGGTCGCTATGGTTGGGGTCTTTTTGATGGCTACCAAAGGAGATCTATCCAAATTATCTATTACACCACTGGCTTTACTTACGGGCCTTCTCAGTGCACTAGGTGTCATGTTCAATGTCATCTTACCCCAACGCTTTGCTAAAAAATACGGTTTTGTGCCTACTGTTGGCTGGGGAATGATTATCGCTGGGATTTTTAGTAATTTTCTCTACCCTGTTTATAAGATTAGCTTCCAGGTTGATGCCATCAGTATCTGTATTTGTTTAACCATTGCCTTTTTGGGAACAGCCTTTGCTTTCTTCCTATCGATGAAGGCTGTCTCGCTCGTTTCTCCCTTGGTGGTGTCAGTGGTCAGTGCAAGCGAACCTTTATCATCTGCTATTCTAAGCGTTCTCTTTCTAGGTTTAGTCTTGGATGGGTATCTGCTACTGGCTATGATTTTGATTATCATCCCAATGATCTTTCTATCCATTGAAGAATCAAAAAACAAAATGAAAGAATCTTCTTTTAACACTTAAGGCTTCAAAATTGAAGCCTTTTTTGGTAGAATAGTAAGCATTACAAAGAGTGAGGAGACACCTATGACTGCTACAAAAATGAATGCACAAGAAATTATCCAATTTATCGCAAATGCTGAGAAAAAGACAAGCGTAAAAGTGACCTTTGAAGGACAACTTGCTGGAGCTATCCCTACTTCTGTTACTAAGCTTGGGAATGTTCTTTTTGGAGACTGGAAAGATATCGCTCCACTTCTTGAAGGACTAACAGAAAACAAGGACTATGTTGTTGAACAAGACGCTCGCAACTCCGCTGTACCTCTCCTTGATAAACGTGCTATCAATGCTCGTATCGAGCCAGGCGCTATCATCCGTGACCAGGTTGAGATTGGCGACAACGCTGTTATCATGATGGGGGCTGTTATCAATATCGGTGCTGAAATCGGTGCTGGTACTATGATTGATATGGGAGCTATTCTGGGTGGACGTGCTATTGTCGGTAAAAATAGTCACGTAGGTGCCGGCGCTGTTCTTGCAGGTGTCATCGAACCAGCTAGTGCGGAGCCTGTCCGTGTCGGTGATAATGTACTCATTGGTGCTAACGCTGTGGTCATCGAAGGTGTTCAAATCGGTAGCGGTTCTGTTGTTGCTGCAGGTGCCATCGTTACTCAAGATGTTCCAGAAAATGTTGTGGTAGCTGGTGTTCCAGCTCGTGTTATCAAAGAAATCGATAGCCAAACCCAACAAAAAACAGCGCTAGAAGATGCGCTTCGCACCTTGTAATTAGTAACAGAGGCTGAAACATTTCCAGCCTCTTTCTCGTATCAATAGAAGGAAATTAACTATGTTAGATTTGATTCAAACTCGACGCGATCTTCACCAAATTCCTGAGATTGGTTTAGAAGAATTCAAGACTCACGCTTATTTACTCAATGTCATTGAGAAATTAACAGCTGACAAGGATTTTGTTCAGATTCGTACTTGGCGAACAGGTATTTTAGTTTACTTGCAGGGAAGTCACCCAGAACGTACCATTGGTTGGCGGACAGACATCGACGGACTCCCAATCGTTGAACAAACAGGCCTTGCCTTTGCCTCTCAGCACCCAGAACGTATGCATGCTTGTGGACATGATTTTCACATGACCATTGCCCTAGGAAGTCTCGAACGTGCTCTAGAAAACCAACCTAAAAACAATCTCCTCTTTCTCTTCCAACCTGCCGAGGAAAATGAAGCAGGTGGCATGCTCATGTATGAAGATGATGCTTTTGGCGACTGGTTGCCTGACCAATTTTACGCTCTTCACGTTCGACCAGACTTAAAAGTTGGACAGATTGCTACCAATACAGGCACTTTGTTTGCAGGAACTTGCGAAGTCAAGATTCGTTTCAAGGGTAAAGGTGGTCACGCTGCCTTTCCACATCAAGCAAACGACGCTCTGGTTGCAGCTAGCTATTTTGTCACTCAAGTTCAGTCAGTCGTTAGCCGTAATGTCGATCCTATTGAGGGAGCTGTCGTCACTTTCGGTGTCTTTCAAGCCGGAACAACCAATAATGTCCTCGCTGATACAGCTTTCTTGCATGGAACCATTCGAGCTCTTACACACAGCATGAGCCTCTTGGTGCAAAAACGTGTCAAAGCTATCGCTGAAGGGGTCGCAGCTGCTTTTGATATGGATGTGGAAGTTGAACTCAAACAGGGAGGTTATTTACCAGTCGAAAACAACCCTGAATTAGCCCGGCAATTGATGACCTTCTTTGATGAAAAAGAGGGAATTGAATTAATCGATATCGAACCCGCCATGACAGGGGAGGACTTTGGTTATCTTCTATCAAAGGTTCCTGGAGTCATGTTCTGGCTTGGAATTGATAGTCCCTATGCTCTTCACCATCCAAAGATGAGTCCTAAGGAAGAAGCTCTGGCTGTCGGTATCGAGGCTGTATCAAGCTTTTTAGCCAAGAAAGCTGCGGAGTAAACTATGAAAAAAAACTTACGCAAGCAGGTCTTGCAAGAACTCAAATCTCTATCCAAAGAAGAAAAGCAGAGCATAAATGATTGGCTCACAGATCAGTTCTTTCAACATCCTTTTTATAAGGAAGCAAAAACCATCGCTACTTACCTGTCTTTTCCTCATGAATTTCAGACAGCTAGACTGATCGAACAAGCTCAAAAAGATGGGAAAACCATCCTCATTCCCAAAACTTATCCACAAGGGAAAATGGACTTTGTGCTCTATGAACCAGAGAAACTCGAAAGAAATTCTTTTGGACTTCTTGAACCTCAAGGAGACTTCACAATCCTTGAACCCTCTCAGATTGACCTGATTCATGTTCCTGGTTTGGCTTTCAATCCTTCAAGGTATAGGATTGGCTACGGTGGTGGCTACTACGACCGCTACTTGGAGCATTTCCTAGGCCACACCATCAGTACACTTTATCCTTGTCAGATTCAAGACTTCCAGCCTGATTCACATGATATTCCTGTTGAGGAGGTACTCATCTATGAAAGAAATTTTTGATCGTCGGTATCCTGTCACGAGCTTCTTTCTACTCGTGACAAGCCTGGTTTTTATACTCATGTTTTTAACCAGTGGTTTTAACTACACAAGTGCAGCCACCTTGTATAAATTCGGAGCTGTTTATCCCCCAGCAATCAAGGCCATGCCTGAACAAGTCTGGCGCTTATTCTCGGCAACCTTTGTCCATATTGGCTTGGAGCATTTTTTAGTCAATATGCTATCCCTCTACTTCTTAGGACGTCAGATGGAACAAATCTTTGGCTCTAAACATTTTTTCTTTATCTACCTTCTATCAGGTATGATGGGAAATCTCTTTGTCCTAGTTTTTAGTCCCAATGCCATTACTGCAGGTGCTTCAACTGCCCTCTACGGTATGTTCGCTTCTATTGTCGTTCTTCGTTATGCCTCACGCAACCCCTATCTTCAACAGCTTGGTCAATCCTATCTCTCCCTCTTGGTCATCAACCTAGTAGGAAGTATTTTAATGCCTGGCATCAGCCTTGCTGGACATGTCGGGGGAGCTGTCGGTGGTGCATTACTAGCTATCGTCTTCCCAGTTCTAGGCGAACGAAAGATTTACAGCCCAGCTCAACGGGGTCTTGCAACCCTAGCTTTCATTGCTTTATCAGCTTTACTACTTTTTATCGGACTATTATAAAACAAGAAAAACCATTGGAAAAACTCGAAAAGAATTGAGGTCCAATGGTTTTTTCATATCATTTGTTAGACTGCAAAGTTCTTAAAACCCATTATTGTCACTGAGTTCTTTGAACCAGTGGCCTGATTTTTTCAAACGGCGTTCTTGTGTTTCTAAGTCAAGCTCGACCAAACCATAGCGGTTTTTATAGCTATTGAGCCATGACCAGCAATCGATAAAGGTCCAGATCAAGTAGCCTTTACAGTTGGCACCATCTTCAATGGCACGATGAAGCTCACGAAGGTGACCTTTGACAAAGTCAATACGGTAATCATCCTGAATCATACCATTCTCACGGAATTTATCTTCACCTTCAACACCCATACCGTTTTCAGTCAACATCCACTCGATATTGTCATAGTTTTCCTTGATGTTTTGGGCAATGTCATAAATTCCTTGCTCGTAGATTTCCCAACCACGGTGCGGATTGATCTTACGACCTGGCATGACGTAAGGCTCATAGAAATGTTCTGGCAAGAGTGGGCTGTCAGGATGCTTAGCAAAACGTGGCGCCATGACACGCAAGGGTTGGTAGTAGTTGACTCCAAGGAAATCTACTGTGTGCTCACGAATGACTTCCAACTCTTCGGCCGTGTACTCTGGTAACAAGTCATGCTCAGCCAAAATTTCCACTAACTCTTCTGGATATGATCCTAAAACAGACGGATCTAGGAAAGATTGTGCCTGAAAGAGATCGGCAATGCGAGCTGCTTTTACATCGGCAGGATGCTGGCTACGTGGATAGGCTGGTGTCAAGTTGAGGACAATTCCAATCTTAGAACCCGGTAAAATTTCGTGACAAGCCTTAACTGCAAGAGTGCTGGCTAGTTGGGTATGATAGGCAACCTTTACTGCTGCTTTGGCATCTACCTTATGAGGATAATGGGCATCATAGAAATAGCCGAACTCTACAGGAACGATAGGTTCATTGAAGGTAATCCATTGGTCCACAAGGTCGCCATAAGTCTCAAAACAGAAGCGAGCATAGTCTTCATAAGCCTTAATAGTTGCCTTATTTTCCCAACCATCGCCATCCTCTTGAAGGGCAAAAGGCAAGTCAAAGTGATAAAGATTGACTAAAAGACGAATGCCCTTAGCCCTGATGGCTTCAAAGACCTGGCGATAGAAAGCCACACCCTGAGGATTGACTTCCCCACGCCCCTGTGGGAAAATACGTGACCACTGGATAGAAGTTCGAAAGGCTGTGTGGCCAGTTTCTAACAATAGTTCGATATCTTTTTCCCAGTTTTCATAGAAGGTCGATGTCTTATCTGGTCCAATCCCATTGTAATAGCGATTTGGCTCTACTTGAAACCAATAATCCCAGAGATTATCTCCCTTGCCGTCACCAGGCACTCGTCCTTCTGTCTGTGGTCCAGATGTTGAGGAACCCCAGACAAAATCCTTTGGAAATTTTAGCATAGCTCTACCTCTTTATTTACTCTTTTGATGTTTATTTTATCTCATTATAAAGAAAAAACAAGGCAAAAACTAGTTACATTTTTGTCTTGTTTTTCTTCTGATTATAGATTTTATTTGTTTGTTAGGATTTCAAGAGTTTCAAGCAAGCTATCTGCGTGAACTTCGATTGTATCCCCTGTCGCCTTGATCTTGACTTCTACGATACCATCAGCTGCTTTCTTCCCAACAGTGATACGGATTGGAAGGCCAATCAAGTCGCTGTCACTGAATTTAACACCGACACGTTCGTTACGGTCATCCGTCAAGACTTCGTAGCCTTTATTTACCAAAGCTTCTTCAATACGATCTGTCAATGCAAGAGAGTCTTCGTCCTTGACATTAACTGGAATCAAGTGCACATCAAATGGCGCCAATTCTTTAGGGAAGTTGATTCCCCAAGCGTAACGGTATTCACCTTTTGGAGTTTTATTGACAAAGAGGCGAGCGTGTTGCTCCATAACTGCTGAAAGGAGACGACTAACACCGATACCATAGCATCCCATGATGATTGGCACAGCACGACCATTTTCATCCAAAACATCTGCTCCCATGCTTGCTGAGTAACGAGTCCCAAGTTTGAAAATGTGACCAATCTCGATACCACGCGCAAAGTTGAGAACACCTTTTCCATCTGGAGAGATTTCACCCTCACGAACTTCACGGATATCGACATACTCGGCAGTGAAGTCACGATCTGGGTTTACACCAGTCAAGTGGTAGCCATCTTCGTTGGCACCAACAACAGCATTGCGGCTATCTTGTACCTTGCGGTCTGCGATAATCTTGACATTTTCTGGCAGATCGACTGGGCCAAGTGAACCAAAGTCCGCTCCCAACAATTCTTTCACTTCTGCCTCAGTTGCAGGTTCTAAGAAATCTGCTCCAAGGTAGTTTTTAAACTTAACTTCATTGAGTTGGTCATTGCCGACAAGTAGAGCCACAACTGGCTCTTCGTCTGCGATATAAACCAAGGTCTTGATTGTTTGCTCTTCAGAGATATTCAAGAAGGCAGCCACTTCATCAATTGATTTGACACCTGGTGTTTCCACGCGAGCCACTTCATCTTCAGTTACAACACGGTTGCTCGGTTTGTACTCGTTGGTTGCCATTTCCAAGTTGGCTGCATAGCTTGATTCACTTGAGTAGGCAATGGTGTCCTCACCAGAAACCATCCATTTGAGCAATTCTGCCTTGATTTCTTCTTGCACTTGATCAGGGATTTCATCAAACGACGCGACAGATTTATCTAACACTACCCAACGATCAAGGTCTGTACGAGCAGGTGTGATGGCCATAAACTCTTGACTATCCTTACCGCCCATGGCTCCACCGTCACCGATGATGGCTTTAAAGTCCAAACCACTACGAGTGAAGATACGCTCATAGGCTGCCTTGTACTCATCATAAGTAACATCCAAACTATCATAGTTAGCGTGGAAGCTATAACCATCTTTCATGATGAACTCACGGGTACGAAGAAGTCCATTACGTGGACGTTTTTCATCACGGTACTTAGGTTGGATTTGGTACAAGTTCAAAGGCAATTGCTTGTAAGACTTGACAGAATCACGGACAATAGCTGTAAAAGTTTCTTCATGAGTTGGCCCCAAGATGAAGTCTGACTTCTCACGGTTTTTCAATTTGTACAAGTCTTCCCCGTAGGTTTCATAACGGCCAGATTCACGCCAAAGATCTGCACTAAGAAGGGCTGGAGCCAACATCTCAACAGCACCCATCTTGTCAAACTCTTGACGCATGATCTTCTTAGCTTTTTCGATAACACGGTTAGCAAGCGGTAGGTAAGAGTAAACTCCTGCTGATACTTGGCGAACATAACCAGCACGCAACATAAGGGCGTGGCTGATAACTTGAGCATCGCTTGGCATTTCGCGAAGCGTTGGAATAAGCATTTTACTTTGTTTCATAATGACTCCTCTAATTCTTAAAAGAAGGTTCGCATGATGTCATTCCAAGTTACGGCGATCATCAAAACGACCATAATGACAACTCCGACCAGAGTGACATAGGTTTCAATTTCTTGTTTTAGTGGTTTGCGACGGATAGCTTCTAGGATATTAAGCACGATTTTTCCACCGTCGAGCGCAGGGATCGGAATCAAGTTGAAGATACCGATATTGATGGAAATCATAGCCAAGAAGAACAAGACATTCTCAAGACCATTTTTAGCGGCATCACTGCTTGCCTTAAAGATAGCAACGGGACCACCTAATTTATTCAAATCAGGTTGGAAGATCAAGCTTTTCAAAGCATTCAGGATACGTAAAGCTGAATCAGCCGCAGTTGTAAATCCGCCCATAAACATAGACCAGATATCTGATTTGAGCCTTGGCTGAACACCCAGTATATAACGACCTTGGCTTTCTTCAGGTGTCACACTGACTTGTTTTTCAGTTCCATTTTCAGAAACCGTCACATCCAAAACAGGCGCTGTTTTGTCCTTGGTCTCTGCATCGACCGCCTGAATCAAATCTGACCAGTTTGAAATCTCATAACTGCCGACTTTAGTAATTTGGGCAGTATTTTCAACACCAACCTTAGCCAAAGCGCTATCTGGAATAATGCTGAAATTGTTCGTTTGCGTATCACGGACGCCACCTTGCATGAAAATCAAGATCCAGAAAACGACGACTCCTAGGATAAAATTATTCATAGGACCAGCGAAATTGGTAATCAATTTGCCCCAGACAGTCGCATTCTGATATTGGACGTCTAGGGGAGCAATACGAACTTCCGTTCCATCAGCTTCCACAATGGTCGCATCATGGTCTACTGAGAAAGTCTTTTCCTCTTCTAAGACCAAGCCTCTAATAAAGAGTTTATCCTCAAAATCAAACTGAGTGACTTGCATAGGCAGAGCTGTCTGGTCAACCTTTTTACCAGAGAGATTGATGCGTTTGACCTTACCATCCGCTGCCAATGTTAGGCTTGCAGGAGTTCCAGTCTTAATTTCTGTCGTATCTTCACCCCAACCTGCCATCCGAACGTAACCACCAAGTGGCAGGAGACGAATGGTATAAGCAGTTCCATCTTTTCCGATGTGGGCAAAGATTTTGGGGCCCATACCGATGGCAAATTCACGAACTAAAATCCCAGATTTCTTAGCAAAGTAAAAATGTCCGAATTCGTGAACCACTACGATAATCCCAAAGACCAGGATAAATGTTAGTAATCCTATCATTTAATTTCTATTTACCTTTCCTTAAAATAAGCCAAAGAGGTGCATAATAGGGAAGACAGCCAGCATGCAATCAAAACGATCCAATACCCCACCATGACCTGGGATAAACTTACCTGAGTCTTTGACACCAAAGTGACGTTTCATTGCACTTTCAATCAAATCACCCAACTGACCAGCTATACTAAAGAAAATAGCAAAGACCATCATTTTGTAAATCCCATAAGGTAAAGCAACGGTACTATCAACTAGCATAAAAATCAAAGTCACTAGCATAGCAGCCAAGATACCTCCCATAGCACCCTCTATGGTCTTGTTAGGGGAAACTCTCGGAGCTAGTTTTCTCTTACCAAACTTCATTCCTACTAGATAGGCTCCACTATCGGTTGCCCAGACCATACACAGTCCCAAAAGCGCCTTATCCAAACCTGCAATACGAGCATCGACCAAAGCATTAAAGCCAAAGCCAACATAAAAACTCATGGCAATCGGAAAAACAGCATCCTCAATAGTATAGTTCTTGCTGAAGACTGTTGCCCCTAGTAAAATCAGGATCACGACACTATAAGCAACAACGTTCCCATCCACAGGCAAAAACTTCAGGTAGTTTTCCAAAGGAATAGTCAGAAAAAAGGTTGCTAGTAAAGTCAAGAGCCCTTCAGGAGTCATGGTATTTAACCCCTTCATACGAAGCAACTCATGGACTCCCAACATAGCCACAATCCCCATGGCAATCTGGAGCCATAAGCCACCAATCGCCAAGATTGGGATAAAGATAGCCAAGGCCAAGATAGCAAAAAGGGTTCTCTTTTGTAAATCCTGTATCATAATATCTCCTAAACTCCTCCAAAGCGACGGTTGCGACGATTGTACTCGATGATAGCTTCTTTCAAGGCTTCCTCATCAAAATCAGGCCACAAGACATCCGTGAAATAGAGCTCGCTATAAGCAGCCTGCCATGGCAAGAAATTACTCAAACGAAGTTCACCACTGGTCCGAATAATCAAGTCAGGATCACGCAAGACTTTTGGCAAATGTCCCGTAAAGAGGTATTCCCCAATCAATTCCTCTGTGATATCACCAGGATTGATCTTAGCATCTAAAACATCCTGTGCAATCAACTTGACCGCTTGTGTAATTTCAGCTCGTCCACCATAATTAAGGGCAAAATTGAGAATCAATCCTGTATTTAACTTAGTCAGCTCTTCTGCCTTTTTAAGAGCATCAAAAGTCTGCTTCGGCAAACGATCAGTCTCCCCAATCATTTGAATCTTCATGTTCTTCTGATGCAATTCGGGAACAAACTTATCATAAAATTCAACAGGTAAGTTCATGATAAACTTGACTTCCTGGTCTGGACGTGTCCAATTTTCAGTTGAGAAGGCATAGACCGTCAAGGCTTTGACACCCATATCACTAGCAGCAATCGCTACCTTTCTCAATGCATCCATCCCAGCCTTATGCCCAAAGACACGTGGCTGCATCCGTTTTTTAGCCCAACGGCCATTCCCATCCATAATAACACCGATGTGGTCGGGCACCATTGTGGGGGCTTCTGTTGCTTTATCTTTTTTTAAAAATCCAAACATGATTGTATTCCTATTCAAAAATCTATCGTTTCATTATACCATATTTTTCACTTTTCTTCTATTATTGCCTATCATTCTACGGCGAAATTTCCCATATATCTCCTATATTTCCAGTATATCAAGCCTTGCAATTCCTAAAGAAAGTTGATACAATAAAACCATAGAGATTCGATCCTTGTTCAGCCACAGGGATTTTTTATTGAAAGGATTTTATCATGTCAAAGACACTCCAACGTAAAAAACAATTGAGAAACAGCCTACGTCGCTCAGGTGCATTTTCAAACACTGTAAACAAGGTTGTCGAAGAAACAAAAAAAGTTGTGAAACATGCTGAAAAAGCAGCAAGCGATGCAGGTAAAGTTGTCTCTAAAAAGGTTGAAAAAACTGTAGAAGCAACCAAAGAGCAAGCTCAAAAAGTTGCTACTTCTGTGGAAGATTTCGCTGCAAACCTAGGTGGACTTTCAGTTGACCGCGCTAAGACTTTCTACGATGAAGGTATTAAGTCTGCTGCTGACTTCAAAAACTGGACAGAAAAAGAACTCCTTGCCTTGAAAGGAATCGGTCCAGCAACTATCAAGAAATTAAAAGAAAACGGCATTAAGTTCAAGTAATCTTTCTTGTTCCTTGCTTTTCCGTCAAAAACTTGTTAAAATATAGCCATTAGAGGTGTTTTGAGTCCCACATTTTACAGAAAGTGGCGGTGCTGAGAAGTCCACAAATGTGTCAAAACTGGTTGCTAATGGATGAAATTAAAAAATGAAATATAAATGTCTTTTTGTTTAAAAGACGAGAGATGCGGGCATCTGCCCGAAATTGGGTGGTACCGCGGATTAACACATTCGTCCCTGTCAGATTAATGACAGGGGCGATTTTTTTGTTGCGACCTAGTAAAAGGAGGTTGTCATGAAACAATCTTTTAAAACAAGTAAGCTCTACTTTGGTTTTCCAATCTTCATTTTGGGGTATCAGGACCAGAACTTTGAGCACAATATCACGACCTGCAGTTCCTCCTATAGTCTAGGCGATTGGCTAGTCATCGGGGTTGGTGCTGAGGAAAATGCGGCAGACCAGATTAAGCATTACCAGAAGTTCACTGTGAACATCCCTGACGAAAACCTCATGCTTGAGATGGAGCAGGCTGGCTTTATCAGTCATCGGGAGAAATTGAAACACCTGGGGCTTGACTATGAGATTTCTGAACGAACTCAGGCACCGATTTTAGAGGCTTGTCCAGTCGTTTTGGATTGCCAGGTAGATCGAATTATCGAGGAAGATGGCATCTGCCATATCTTTGCCAAGATTCTCGAGCGACTGGCTGATCCAGAGCTCTTAGATGACAAGGGCCATTTTAAAAATGACCGTTTTGCGCCGACTTACTTTATGGGGGACGGCCATCAGCGCGTTTACCGTTATCTAGATGACCGAGTCGATCCCATGGGAATCTTCATCAAGAAAGCGAGGAAGAAGAATGACAAGAGCTGAACTGCCAGAACGAATCGAAACAGAGCGACTGGTCCTGCGAGTCCGAACAGTGGCGGATGCAGAGGATATCTTTGACTATGCCAGTCGTCCAGAAGTCTCTTACCCAGCAGGTTTTCCACCTGTCAAGACCTTGGAAGATGAGATTTATTACCTAGAACATATCCTTCCCGAGCGTAATCAAAAGGACAATCTCCCAGCAGGCTATGGAATTGTGGTCAAAGGGACTGATACAATCATCGGATCTGTTGATTTCAATCATCGCCACGAAGACGATGTTTTGGAGATTGGCTATACCTTGCACCCAGATTATTGGGGCCGAGGTTATGTTCCTGAAGCAGCGCGTGCCTTGATTGATTTAGCTTTTAAAGAACTGGGGCTTCATAAGGTAGAATTGTCTTGCTTTGGCTACAATATCCAAAGTCAACGTGTCGCTGAGAAGCTTGGCTTTACCCTTGAAGCTAGAATCCGAGACCGCAAAGATGCCCAAGGAAATCGCTGTGACAGTCTGATATATGGCTTGCTGAGGAGTGAGTGGGAGGTGATTTGATGCATCTTTTCATTATTGGGGCTCCGGCTTCTGGGAAAATGACGATTGGTCAAGAGTTATCTCGACTGACAGATGCTACCCTCTTTTATAACCATCAAGCCATCGATTTTGCATTAGAAATCTATCAGGACTTTACAGAGGAAATGTGGGAATTTGTTCGTGGAATCACTTTTTCTTTCCTTGGAGCAAGTGCAAGAAATCAGCAATCAGTAATTTTAACTGACGTAATTGATTTTTCAAATCAGTACCAGCTGATGTATTTAAAGCAAATTCAGGATTTATTGGATAACTTTCATCAAGAGATTCTGTTTGTTGAGTTGGAAACAAGTCTTGAAGAGCGTTTACGTCGAAATCGAACGGAGAACCGGTTGAAGCACAAGCCCTTGAAACGGCATATTGAGATATCTGAAAGAGAAATTTTAGAGACTGATAAAACGAATCAACTTAATTCTCAAAAGCAACCGAGTGGTCTTCACCACTATCTTAAAATTGATAATACGAATCTGTCCGCAGAAAAAGTTGCAAAGCAGATTCAAGAAAAAATGAAAACAATAGAGAAAGGACAAACACATGTCTAAAGAACTTTCACCTAAATACAATCCAGCCGAAGTTGAGGCTGGTCGTTACCAAAAATGGCTTGATGCGGATGTTTTCAAGCCTTCAGGCGATCAAAAGGCTAAGCCTTATTCAATCGTCATTCCGCCACCAAACGTAACTGGTAAACTTCACCTTGGTCACGCTTGGGATACGACTTTGCAGGATATCATCATCCGTCAAAAACGTATGCAAGGTTTTGATACACTTTGGCTTCCAGGGATGGACCACGCTGGGATTGCCACTCAAGCTAAAGTTGAGGAGCGCTTGCGTGGTGAGGGCATCAGCCGCTATGACCTCGGTCGTGAAAAATTCCTCGACAAGGTCTGGGAATGGAAAGACGAATATGCCACTACTATCAAGGAACAATGGGGCAAGATGGGGCTCTCTGTAGACTACTCACGCGAGCGTTTCACTCTTGACGAAGGTTTGTCAAAAGCTGTTCGCAAGGTCTTTGTGGACCTTTACAAGAAAGGCTGGATCTACCGTGGTGAGTTTATCATCAACTGGGACCCAGCTGCACGCACAGCCCTTTCTGATATCGAGGTGATTCACAAGGACGTGGAAGGTGCCTTCTACCACATGAACTATATGCTAGAAGATGGCTCACGCGCCCTTGAAGTTGCGACTACTCGTCCTGAAACTATGTTTGGAGACGTAGCCGTTGCGGTCAACCCAGAAGACCCACGCTACAAGGACTTGATAGGAAAAAACGTTATCCTTCCAATCGCTAATAAACTAATCCCAATCGTTGGAGATGAGCACGCAGATCCTGAGTTTGGTACAGGTGTTGTTAAAATCACACCTGCCCACGATCCAAACGACTTCTTGGTTGGTCAACGCCACAACTTGCCACAAGTCAACGTTATGAACGATGACGGAACTATGAATGACTTGGCCTTCGAATTTGCAGGTATGGACCGCTTTGAAGCTCGTAAGGCAGTCGTTGCTAAGTTGGAAGAAATCGGTGCCCTCGTTAAAATCGAAAAACGTATTCACAGTGTTGGTCACTCAGAGCGTACAGGTGTTGTGGTTGAACCACGCTTGTCTACTCAATGGTTCGTCAAGATGGACCAATTGGCTAAGAATGCTATTGCTAACCAAGACACAGAGGACAAGGTAGAATTCTACCCACCTCGTTTCAATGATACCTTCCTACAATGGATGGAAAATGTCCACGACTGGGTCATCTCTCGTCAGCTCTGGTGGGGTCACCAAATCCCTGCTTGGTACAATGCTGAGGGTGAAATGTACGTCGGTGAAGAAGCTCCAGAAGGTGACGGATGGACTCAGGACGAAGATGTCTTGGATACTTGGTTCAGTTCTGCCCTTTGGCCATTCTCAACTATGGGCTGGCCTGATGTCGACTCAGAAGACTTCAAACGTTACTTCCCAACTTCAACCTTGGTTACTGGTTACGATATTATCCCGTTCTGGGTATCTCGAATGATTTTCCAAGGTTTGGAATTTACTGGCAAATCGCCATTCAAAAATGCATTGATTCATGGTCTTATTCGTGACGAGCAAGGACGCAAGATGTCTAAATCTCTCGGTAACGGGATTGATCCAATGGATGTTATTGATAAGTACGGAACAGATAGCCTTCGTTGGTTCCTTTCAAACGGTTCTGCACCAGGACAAGACGTGCGCTTCTCTTATGAGAAAATGGATGCTTCATGGAACTTCATTAACAAGATCTGGAACATCTCTCGCTACATCCTCATGAACAATGAAGGCTTGACCCTTGAGCAAGCAACTGCCAATGTCGAAAAAGTGGTCAACAAAGAAGCCGGAAACGTTACAGATCGCTGGATTCTCCACAACCTCAATGAAACCATCGGAAAAGCAACTGCAAACTTTGATAAGTTTGAGTTTGGTGTGGCTGGTCACATCCTCTACAACTTCATCTGGGATGAGTTTGCGGACTGGTACGTTGAATTGACTAAGGAAGTCCTTTATAGCGATAACGAAGAAGAGAAAGTCATCACACGTTCTGTTCTCCTTTACACTCTGGACAAGATCCTTCGTCTCCTCCACCCAATCATGCCATTCGTGACAGAGGAAATCTTTGGACAAATCTCAGAAGGCTCTATCGTTACAGCAGAATACCCAACTGTTAACCCAGCCTTTGAAGACCTTGCTGCCCACACTGGTGTGGAAAGCCTCAAAGACTTGATCCGTGCTGTTCGTAATGCGCGTGCGGAAGTAAACGTAGCACCAAGCAAGCCTATCACCATCCTTGTTAAGACAAGCGATAGCGACTTGGAAGCCTTCTTTAACAGCAATGTCAACTACATCAAACGCTTCACAAATCCGGAGCACTTGGAAATCGCATCAACCATCCCTGCACCTGAACTCGCAATGTCAAGCGTCATCACAGGAGCAGAAATCTACTTGCCTCTCGCAGACCTCCTCAATGTCGAAGAAGAACTGGCTCGTCTCGACAAGGAACTGGCTAAATGGCAAAAAGAACTGGATATGGTCGGTAAGAAGCTCTCTAACGAACGCTTCGTAGCCAATGCCAAACCAGAAGTCGTCCAAAAAGAACGCGACAAACAAGCCGACTACCAAGCTAAGTACGATGCGACCGTATCACGGATTGATGAGATGAAGAAGTTGGTGAAATAAACACAGAAACACGGTGAAATGCCGTGTTTTTTGGCATAATTTGGTATAATAAATAAAAAGTGATATGTAGAAAGAAATAGATTATGTTATTAAAAAAATTCTCTGTAACTAATTATCGCAGTATAACTAATGCTACAGTTTCATTGGGTGACTTTACAGTACTAGTTGGAAAAAATAATGAGGGTAAATCTAATTTACTTAGAGCCATAGACACATCTATGTCTATTATTGCATCAATAAATTACTTAAAGCCAACTCGTAATTTATATGATTGGGAGCGAGATTTTCCTATTCAGCATCAAAAAAGAACACGTGGTCTTGATTCGATTTTTCGATTACAGTTTGAGTTAAATGAAGAAGAAAAGAAAGAATTTAAGAAAAAAACTCGTTTAAATGGTAATGAGATAATAGATATTGTGTTAAAAATTGGTAAAACAAATAGGCCAAAATTGTCTGTCCCGAAGAGGGGAAGTAATACTTATAATTCTAAAGCTTCTCAAATAACAGAATTTATTTCTCAAAAAATTAATATTAATTATATCCCCGCTGTTAGAACAGAAGATCAAGCACTGGATATTCTTCAACGTGTAATACGTACCGAATTACGTGTTTTAGCATTTGATCAGGAATACACAAATGCTATAGATAAAATAAATGATATTGAAAATAAACTTTTTAAGGAATTATCAGATAGAGTCAGTCCATCACTGAGTGAGTTCATCCCTAATTTTCAAAGTTTTGAAATTACAGCAAATAAATCACAAGGATATTACGGACCTTTTGGTAGGTCAGTTGATATTCAAATTGATGATGGGGTCAAAACTAGTATCTCGTATAAAGGCGATGGAATTAAGAGTTTAGCAACTCTAGCAATTTTAAAAGATAGAGATTCAAAAACAGGTGCTTCAATTGTTGCTATTGAAGAACCGGAATCGCATTTACATTCTGGTGCAATACACACTTTACTTCAAGTTTTACAGGGACTTTCTGAGAAAAATCAGGTGATTATAACCACACATAATCCATTATTTGTGCAACAAAATCATATAATGTCAAATATAATTGTTGATTCTGGTAAAGCTAAGGTTGCAAAGAACATTACTGAGATTCGTAATATTTTGGGAATTCTTCCATCTGATAATTTATCAAATGCACGGTATGTTATTGTTGTTGAAGGCGAGGATGATAAAATTGCTCTTCAAAAAATATTACCGGTAAAGAGCGATTTAATCAAGAGTAAATTGGATAGTAATCAATTAGTAATAAAACCTCTAGGAGGAGCTTCTAAACTTCCTAGCGAATTATATAATTTAACTCAAAATTTGTGTAAATATGTTGTGCTTGTTGATAATGATAAAGCAGGACTTGATGCCAAGAAAAAAGCTATAGAAAAAAATCTTTTAAAGGAAAGTCAAATTAGAATAGTAATGGCAACAGGTTTAAGAGAGTCTGAATTTGAAGATTGCTTAAGAATAGATGTTTACGAAGAATCTATCAGACAAGAATTTGGGATAAGTAACTTACAATGTAAGGAATTTAAAAATAATAATAAGAAATGGTCTGACAGAATGAAAGAAGTTTTCCAGACAAATGGTGTAGGATGGAGTGAAAGTATAGAATCTAAGTTAAAGTTAACTGTTGCACGGTCAATACCGGAAAATATTTCGGATATAAATGGAATACTAATACCACAAAAATCAGTATTTTTAGATAATTTTATTTCTATTATTGAAGAAATGATAGAAAAATAATAACAATTTAGAAAGCAGGTTACTACATGACAAATTCTGTAAGTTCGAACCGACCTGAGAAGTACAAAATTGCAGCCTTCTTCTCAGGTGTTGGGGGAATTGAGTTGGGATTTGAACAGACCAACGAGTTCAGAGTGGTGTATGCCAATGACTTCGATAAGTCTGCGCGTTAGACTTACTAGCCCATTTATTCAGATATATCTTGATAATCATATTATTCAGTCACTAAAGAAAAACAATTGAAAGGATCTTTCTATGCAATCAACTTACAATATTGACAATCCAAACTTGTCTTATGAAGCTAAGCGTGATTTATGGCAGATCGGTTTTGGTCTACAGAAGGTTGATAATCTATTTCCATCAGCTTATATGGAATCTTTGGCTGAGAAACAGGCCCGGGGTGAACTGACTTACGAGCAGGTTTATGAAGATGCAACAAATTACCATCATACCATTGATGCAAGTACAGAGGAGGCAGACTTGGTTTCTCTACGTATTGTAGAACTATTGTCTCGAAGAGGCTTTAGCTTCAGTCCTGCGACCTTACTTGCTATTCATAAGGAGTTGTTTCAAGATATATTTGAAGCCTCTATTCCGGTGGGGCAATTTCGTCAGACCAATATCACAAAGAATGAACCTGTTTTGAATGGTGAAAGTGTTGTATACTCTGATTACTCTATGATTCAAATAACCTTGGATTATGATTTTAATCAGGAAAAACAAGTTGCATATGCGACACTAACCCAGGCGGATATGGTTAAAAAAATCCAGCATTTTATTTCAGGAATCTGGCAGATTCATCCATTTCGCGAAGGAAACACTCGGACGGTAACAGTCTTTTTGATTCAGTATCTTCGTGAGTTTGGTTTTGATATCGATAATACACCATTTCAGCAACATTCCAAGTATTTTCGTGATGCCTTGGTATTAGATAATGCAAAGATTTTACAGCGACGTCCTGAGTTTTTAACAGCTTTTTTTGAAAATCTCTTGCTCAGTGGTCAAAATGATTTGTCTTCAGAAAAAATGTATCTAAATCTAGATCTCGATCTTTCAAAATCCTCATACTGAGTAAACATTGAATTTTAGAAAAATGAAGTAAATATTTCTATTTAAATACATATTATCATATAGAACATGGACTAAGACTAGCCCCTCTCCCACCACGGTACGTACCATTCGGCATACGGCGGTCCAACTAACTTTTAACACATGTCGTTCAAGGTAGTAAACCAAGTAAGAAACCAGTCCACGTTTTCGAGGACTGGTTTTGATATATCACGTTTAAGTACCGACCTCTGAGCCCTAATTGATAGTGGTCACCCCGGCCAGATACCTTATCTGCTATCCATTTAGTAATTCCTAACTTAAGTAGGACCCACAGTTAACTAGGTTTCTTTTTCCATTACTTCCAGATAATCACTTGTAGGCGAGTTCGCAATCGCTCATCTACGCTGGTGACTATGCGCCTCATATTTCCCAATGAGAAATAGTTTATCCATCCCCGAATGGACAAATTCAGTTACTCAAAAGTTCACTGGTAGCGAGGAGCCCACGGAGGACTTTCACCTCAGATGTACGACATGGCCATCATACCAAAAATGGCAAATCTCAATTTGAGAGATTTGCCATTTTTATATATTTTCATCTTGCAAATCGAGCTGCTTCACTCTAGCAATATAGTAGGACATGATCAAAAACAGATTGAAGCTGACAATCCAAATAGACCATTCATGGAAAAAATGCATAGATACAGCCAAGCTAATAGCGCCCACTACGAAACTGCCTACAACAATGCCATAGTTCAAGGCTTGACGACGATATTCTTGAACATCTCCTTCTCCTCTAACGATGCGATACAAAGCAGTCAACATTTTTCGGTAATTTCCAGAGGTCATAAAAATGACATAGGGATGATCTTCAATCAAACTACCCGTAAATGTTAGCATCATCATTCCAGTTCCAAAAGCAATAAAAGGAACTTCTAATAGAGGAAAGCGGGAAAAGAAGGGAAGAACAAGGGTCCCGATAAATAAGGGAAGTAGCATCTTAACCCGCCAATAGGCTGTTTTGCGATATTCTTTCATGTGCAAGGCAAAAAGAAAGCCTAGGGAAAAGAATATAATCGAGCAGAATCGCAATATGGTATTGATAACATGTGAATCGTGCCAATCTGATATCAGTAGAAGAATATTCCCTGTCTGCGTTGCCACCAAACTATGGTACTGGATATGACAGAATACATCCAAAGAACCACCTATAAAACCCAGGAACACTCCCATGAGTCGTGTGTTTTGAGGTAAAATTAATTTATCTGGCATTGATTCATCACTCGTTTTCCTTTAATGCATTCATTATACCACTTCTCTCGGAGAAACTAAGTGAAAAACGGTCAGTTCAGGTAGACATAATTACATATACTCCTAAGTTAATCTCATCTCTGGAGTTCATTTATGATGTCTTATCAAATCGAAATACTGTAATACTCATCAACTGAACTATTTTTAAACAAATTATTTCTGTACTGAAGTCTATGGCTTAATCAAAGTAACACTTGAAACAGTACCATCTGCACCTGTTGTAATTTGAATGACTTTTCCACCACCAATTTTGGCATTATATTTACCATCATCAAGGGTATAGGCATAGCCTTGGATCGAGTAGTTTTCTTTCTTACCATCAGCAGATTCTACTGTAAATTGACCACCTGATGAAACAGTGATAGTCTCGCCATTAGCCCCCTTCCAGTTGCCAGCTGCAGCAGAGAAATCTCCATCAACCATGGTTAGAACACCCTTGTAACGTTTGTTGTGTTCTGCTTGCTTATCTTGAAGTTTGCGGTCAGTAGTTGGATCATAAGTTGACTGGCTAGTCTGTGCTTGAGAACCTTGTTGATTTGAGGGAGTTTGCGAAGATGCCTGTTGGTTATAAGCTTCTTGGCTCTGTCTTGTTTCTTGTGCTGGTGCTGGTGTTGTTGGGGATTGATTTGCAGTAGTTTCTGACTGGTCAGAAGAGGAGGTCTTAGCTTTTTCTGATGAAGTTGAACTTGAGGACTTCTGAGTTTTGTTCTCTTTACTTGAAGAACTGGCCTTAGAACTAGAAGATGCTTGTGTTGTCTTGCTAGAACTATCACTTGTGGTATTTTCTTTCTTATTACCACAAGCCCCCAATAGTAATGTTGAAGCGAGTACAGTTACGGCCATTAATCTGATAGAAGTTTTAGTTTTCATGTTATGCTCCTTTGTAACATTTTTGAAATATTAAGAAATATTTTTGTAACATTATTGTAATATTTGTTTTTAAATCTGTCAACTATTTATCTAAAATTTTTTAGAATTATTTTTTAGTACATTTATTTTCTTACCCCTCTTATATCTTTTATTCGTAAAGAATTTTAAAAAACACAAAAGTTCTTCCTGATAAAGTGCTATATTTCAAAGTGTAATCGCTTGCATTTTTTTCTTGAAGGGCTATAATAAAATTGAGATAGGATATTGGAGGTGTAGGCTTATGTTAAGTAAATATTACAAGTATCTTCCTTGGGTGATTTTAGATGCTTTCGTTTCTTATGGGGCAGCTACTCATTACGCTCAAACAACATTTGATTTGTTCTACCTAACTGCTATTTTCATGATTGTCTACGTGGCTTTATTGTATTTACACGAAACCTATTTAAAATATAAATACAAGGATTTATTCATTCGAATCATGAGCAATTCAAAGAAAGATAAACATCCTTAGTAGTCAAAAAGAGGTCGGGATTTTTCCCGACCTCGCTTTTTTATGACTAATAAGTCTTTGACACGATGGCTGAATTGACTTTTGACACAAACTGTATTTTCTCTATTCTCAAGTTCAACCAGTCATCGGACTTGTTGAAACTTCTCAGGATTGAAACTAGGAAATCAAGACTTGGGCTATCGATTTCTGCTCCCAAACCTTTTATTTCAATCGATAGGTTTTTCTTGGTTTCTTTTTAGGAACTCGTTTGAGCCCAACTTCTTCTACATATTCTCCGTATTTTACAAGAAAGTTATTGCTGACGATTGGTCGTCCTGGGTTGATGAGATTGACTAATTCGGTTCCTTCATAGACAGTGAATTCCTCCTCCAACAGATAAAGGAAGGTTGGGTTCCAATCGAGACGGCCTTGGATTCGTTTGATGGATTCTTGAATAATGGCATAATGGTCAAAGGCGAAGGCTTGCTCCCCCAGCTCTAGTCCCTCTAGGAAGCACTTGCCCGTCTGAAAATCGACATCGACAAAAACCACATCCTTGGCATCATCTCCAGCTTGAACGAGATCGAGTGCTCTGCTAGGTAGATACACCAAGTGGGCGATAGTAACCGTCCAGCCCCGCGGATCACGACCTGGGGTAGACACTGTCATCAACTGTTCGATTTTTTCCAAAGGAAGGTCAAGATTAACCTCCTCTCTCACTTCACGCTGACAAGCATGCCTTGCATCTTCGCTCTTATCCATAAAACCACCGACCAAAGCCAAACAGTTTTGATAAGGATGGGCCTTGCGACGAATTAGCAAGAGTTTGATTTTCCCTTCCACAAAGCAATAAGCTACCATATCCACCGTCACGCTCGGTTTTTCATACTGAGGAAGATCCTGTTTGCAGTACCAGTCTAAAAATTCCTTCTCAGTCGCATGAATCTCAAAATATTCTCTCTCTGTCATTCCAGCCGGGATTATCGTTTCAGTCATCTTATCCCTCCTTGACAGCCTTAGTCCATTGGTACCAACCGACTAGACTATTGATGGTATAAACCCAGTACATCCCTTGGATATGGATGTTTTCACCCCACCAGAGGTAGATACTAAAGAGATTGGTTGCAATCCAGAAAATCCATTGCTCACGGTAAAGACGTGTCATCAAGAGTTGACCAACACCATTGGTCGCATCGGTAACACTGTCACGGAAAGGACGAGCACTGCTGATACTTTGGTAGGCTAATCCCATGCCAATCCAGATGATAGCAGTCAAGGCCAAGTACTTGAGCCAATCAATCAGACCGAGTTTCTTAGCTTCAAAGTGAGACTCCTCTGGTTTTCCTTGCTCATTGATCCGATTAGACAACCAAGCATAGAGACCAATAGGCTGCATGACAAAGAAATAAACTGTGGTCAAAACTTCGCCATAGAAAGTAGCATTCATAGCTAGGACCAAATAGATTGCAGAGTTAATAGCTCCAAAAAGATAGTTGCTAGCCCGACCTTCAGCTACCAATATAACGCAGACAATCCCTGTCCAAGAGGCCAAGAGACCAATCCAGTCATGACTTTCTGTGTTTTGTGTAAACTCCAGAATAAGAGGAACACTTGATAAAGCAATCAAATAGAACCACTGGAAAAGACTACGGCCCACAAAGAGGTCTTTCCAAAGCAAACGCATAACTCCTGCAAAACCAATTTTACGAGCTTCTGCGTGAACATTTTTAAAGTTTTCAATAAATCGTGTAATTTTTTCAGTTATTTTTTTCATTTTCTTCTCCTAATCTGCTTGGTAGATGGCATCGATAGCTACTTTTGCTGCTTCATAATTTCCTAGATAGTCATCAGCTAGATAAACATGAGGGATATTGGTTAGATATTGCTCCCTCATCATATCCAAATGCTGAGAAAAACTGTGACGGATATGGTCTTCTGCCATGGTCATGTCGCGAAAACCATCATTGACATAAGAGCCAACAGGTTGCACAAAGAGGATTAAATCCCACTTTTCCTTGGCTAAGATGGAAACAAAGAGATTATCAAAGGTCTCTCCGGATAAGTCCTCCTGCTCTTCGCTTTCCATGTAGTAATCGTAGTAGCCCTTGGTTACCAATGAGTTGGTATCTGCAATGACTAGGCCTCGATTGGCATTGCTATCGATTAACTTGGAAGTTTGGTCATATTGGCCCAAAAGAAGGTAATAATAATCTTTTGGGGTAAGCTCATCATCTCGGACATTATTTTTTATCTGATACTCACGAGCATACTCCAGACTGACTGGCGCATCATAAAAACGCGCTAAATCCTTGGCTAGAGTTGTTTTCCCATTACTAGCACTTCCCATAATCAACACTTTTTTCGTAAACTGACGGCGGAAAGGTTGAGCGATGTATTTCCAATATTTACTTGGATTTTCTCGAATCATGGTAGCCGAAATTCCAAATTTTCTTTCCTGTAGAACAGTCTCAAAACCACGTTTTGACAATTCTTGTTGGTATTCGAACTCTCCTACAAAAAAGATAAGTTCCTCACCAGTCTGGTCATAGGAAATGGCCTGTAACATCTGATCCAACCATTCCTGCCAGCCCATTGGATAGCGTGGAATATTGCTTTCGTCAAGTTTACAAACAGAGGTCAACTCATCATCTCGAAATGCTTCACGAATATAGCGAAACCTCTTTTGTAGTGTAAGCCCCACCTGTTCACCACGATCTCCCTTATAACCTGAAACTACCACCCATACAGCATCACATTGACGTTTTGCTCTTTGGATTAAATCAATATGCCCTTGATGTAAGGGAGCAAAGGTGCCAAAAACCACCGCTATACTCTTTTTCATATCTGTTCAACCTTTTTATAACTTTTTATATTTTGCATTATACTATGTCTTGTTCTGTTTGTCAACACTTTTTTATTATTTTTTATAAAAACGTTGATACATGATAAGATTTTTTTACTTGATATGCAAAACCTGATCAGGAGAATTCTGTTTTGAAATCCTTAAACTAAATGCAAAATCCAAATCCTTATTTGAGTAACAACTTTCCAAAAAAAGAGGCTGAAACAATCTGTTCCAACCTTACATTTTTAAACAATTTCAAATTTTAATTGACCAGCTTTAACACCAATCTTCAGGGTCTTACCAGCTTCCAATTCACCTTTAAGGAGAAGCTCTGCAAGTTTGTCTTCCACTTCCGTTTGTAGGGTTCTACGAAGTGGACGAGCCCCCATCTCTGGATCATAGCCTTGCTGAGCTAGAAGTTTAAGGGCAGATGCTTGGAGTTTCAAGTCAATTCCTTTTTCTGCCAGGCTTGCAATCAATGGTTTGACCATAATCTTAACTACTTCCTGCATATCTTGACTTGACAAGCTATGGAAGACTACCTTCTCATCAATACGGTTGATAAACTCTGGACGATAAGCCTTTTTCAGCTCTTCAAACATACGTTTTTCCATATTTTCCTGGTCAAAACGAATGTCCTTAGCTCCAAAGCCGACTGTCTTATCGTCACGAAGGGCTGTCGCACCAAGGTTTGACGTCATGATGATAATGGTATTTGAAAAATCAACCTTACGGCCTTTACTGTCCGTCAAGACACCATCATCCAAAACCTGTAAGAGGACATTAAAGATGTCTGGGTGCGCCTTTTCTACCTCGTCAAAGAGAAGTACTGAGTACGGTTTATTGCGAACCTTCTCGGTCAACTCTCCACCTTCTTCGTAACCTACATAACCTGGAGGAGCTCCGTTGAGACGGCTAGCTGCAAATTTCTCCATGTACTCACTCATATCAAAGCGAATAAGGGCAGATTCGTCATCAAAGAGGACTTCTGCCAAGGCCTTGGCCAATTCAGTTTTACCAACACCAGTTGGCCCTAAGAACATAAAGGAACCAATTGGACGTTTGTTATTGCGAATACCTGATTGATTTCGGCGAATGGCACGACTGATACTAGATACAGCCTGTTCCTGTCCAATCACACGTTTATGCAGTTCAGCTTCAAGGTTGAGATACTTCTTGGCATCCGTTTGGGTTAATTTTTGCACAGGAATTCCTGATAAGCGACTCAAGGTGGTCAAAATATCAGATTCTTCTACTACATCTTTATAAACAGGTACTTCCTGCTCTTTTGCAATGAGCTGAGCTGCTTGCTTCCATTTTCCATCCATCAAGGCCTTATCAGCTGGTGTTAAACCTGACTCTTCTTGTTTAGCGTGTTTCGATTTATTTTGCACTGTTGCTGCCGCTTCATCCAAAAGATCGATTGCTGAGTCTGGCAAATGACGACTCGTCAAATAACGATGTGCCATTTTGACAGCTGTTTCGACTGCATCGTCTGTAATTTGGACATGGTGGTGTTTCTCATAAGTTGCTTTCAAGCCCTGCAAAATAGCCATACTATCTGCTAAACTTGGCTCCTCAATCATCACTTTAGCAAAACGACGAGAAAGGGCTGCGTCTTTTTCGATGTGCTTTTGATACTCTTCCTGAGTAGTCGCACCGACAGTTCTCAGAGTTCCACGTGCCAAGGCAGGTTTCAGGATATTGGCTGCATCCAAGGTCGAATCAATCCCACTTCCTGAACCCATAATGGTATGAAGCTCATCGATAAAGAGGATGACCTTGCCATCTTCCTCGATATCTTTGATGATATTGTTCATACGTTCTTCAAAGTCTCCACGGAAACGAGTTCCCGCAACCACATTCATCAAATCAAGCTCTAAAACTCGCATCTTAGCCATTTCATCAGGTACATCCCCGTTGGCAATACGTTGCGCAAGACCAAGTGCTAGAGCTGTTTTACCGACACCTGCATCTCCAACTAGGACTGGATTATTTTTTGTCTTACGGCTCAAGATTTGAATCATACGAGAGATTTCTTGGTCACGCCCGATGACTGGTTCCAATTTACCTGAGCGAGCTTGCTCTGTAAGATCATGCGTATAATCTTCCAAACCTCCACTTGGTGTCTGAGGCATGCCCATCATATTAGCCATAGAATTTTGCTTGTCCGCTACCGTACGATGGCGTTGACGAAGGGCCTTCAAATCATCTCTAGTCCAACCAGCACGCGCTTCAAGACTACGACGAAGTCCAGCAATCTTGACCTGATCCTTCTGATCTTCGTAAGAAAATCCCGATTTTTCTAGAATACGAGTAGCCAAGGCATTGCCATCATGTAAGATAGCATAAAGCACGTGCTCTGTTCCTAAAACCTTGGCATGCACAACAGAAGCTACATGCTCTGCTTCCAACAACAATACCTTCAAACGGTGTGAAAAAGGCAACTCCTGATAATTTTCCTTATCGCTATACTTTGTTTCAGTCAGCTCTACGGCAACTTCCTCCAGACGATCAATCTCATATGGAAATTCGTTTAAAGTTGCCCCAGCTACACTATAACTATGATTGGCCATAGCAATCAATAGGTGCCAAGACTCTAGGTATTCTGCTCCAAAATGACTTGCGACCAGAAAGGCACTGTCTATACATTCTTTCAATGCTTTTGAATATTTCATTTAGTTCTATTTTCCTTTTCTATCTACCTCTTGTAATAACTGTCGGAGCATATTGGCACGGATAAGATTGGCATCCTCACCTAAAACCCGGTCTGTCGCCATCGCTAGTAATAGATTCATCTCCTGACGAGTCACTAAATCCTGTTCAAACAAGAGTCTTAAAACATCTTCAAAGATAACTAGGCTGACTTCTTCGCCCACCGAATACAGTAAATCGCGGAGCATTTCATGGTGGTTGGAGAATTCGATCCGTCCTATACGAATGTAGCCACCACCACCACGCTTACTTTCAACCAAGTATCCCCTGCTTTCTGTAAAACGAGTCTTAATCACATAGTTAATCTGACTAGGAACAACCTGGAAAGTATCTGCCAACTGACTCCGTTGCAACTCCACAATACCAGATTGATCTAAAATTGCCTTGATGTAGGCCTCAATATGATCTGATGTATTTTTAAGTCTCATAACAAACCCACCTCTCTTTAAACCTTGACTATCTTTGACTATACTATCATTTAACACTCTATAAGTCAAATTTTTAGGGCTAAGCCCTTGGAAATACTGACTTTCTTCAAAAACAATTAGGCATTAAATCGCCTTAGTTTTTCTTGAAAGTTCCTAAAAAAGTGCACAAAAAAGAGCCCTAAAATGGGCGTAATATTGACGAGTTCAGCAGGCAAGAAACTAGCACGGTCAAACGTGCTTTTTTTATTACCTGCTAATATTATAGCATATCCTCTCAAACTTATATATAACCCGAATCCCGCAAAAGAAAAAGATAAAAGCATAGAGGATAGGGCGAAAGCCTCTCGCACTTTTATTTTATCAAATAGCAATATGAGAAGCAAGGATAAAAAGCCCTCAGAAATAAATCTAAGGACTTAAATAACGATGTGTTGGTTCGCTCACTTAATTAGTATACTTAATACTATTCAATTATAGTTTACTTTGAAATGTTCTTAATCCTTTCTGTAAATTTTTGAATCGCATTCAGTTCTGCAGGTCTTAAATGAGGGTACGCCTTAGTCCTCCCCCCATTTCGTTTAATATGTCCAAATTCAAGTAAATGAGTAAGAGATCCGTATTTAAAACTATATACGACCCAAACTCCATTTCTCACTCTTTTCTTACGCCATCCTTTTGAATATTTACCTGTTCTTTTAGGGCTAGTTTCCTTTAATTCTTTAACTGTTTCTTTAGCGACTTGCTCCGCAATTTTATCAACTTCTTCATTAACCTCTTCGCAATATTCTGCTAAAATATTTGCTAATTGTGCTGCTAAATCCATTTTCTAAAAACTCCTTCTATTTTTTTAAATATCAACTTTTTACCCCCTTTTTGGTTGACAGCTTCCGACTTGGAAAAAGTTACCGCTCCCGGTACCTAAAATCAACGAAAATGCTTTACAAAGTGGGGGGGAGTCAATATCCTTTCAATTCCACAAATCTTTTAGCGATTACCTTTCTACGGCTATTTATATAACGAGTAGTTTTATTTAGTTTCTCTGCCACGTCTTCCCAAGTCGCACCAGCTTCTAAATATCTCATTTTAAAAATTACTAGATCACTTTCAATTAAGTTTTCCATCAAGGTATCTACAACTAGTTTGAAGCCTTCTAAATATCTTAGTGTTTGGTCTTCTTCAATTCTAATGATGGTTGCTTCAGTAGGACTATATACTGTCTTGCCTTTCCCACCAGTATAATCTTCAGTGCTATGTTTCTTATTATGTATCAGTTCCTGTCTTCTCAAATAAATTTTATTAGCAATCGTTCTATATCGCCCTAACTCAATATCTATCCCGTCCAGGTCTCTGTTACTCAGCTCGTACATCGGTAAGTACCTCCACTTAAATTTTAAAAATTATTTATCTTGCAATTTGTCAAATTGTAAATTCTGTCAAACTGACAAAAAATGCTGAAAGCCTACTAATACTCAAGTTAGAAGGTATTGCTGTTTTAAGTTTGACAACTCTTCAATATGACAAGTTCAAGGGAAATTTCTTTAATTTATCCCCTCAGTTTCTCATATCTTACATTCTGTGAAACTCACTCCATTCTGTAAACCCCTGATATACCTTGCTTTCAAGCTATTACTTCTTTTCAGTTTATGCTTACTTTGTTATGTGAAACTTAGTAAAGCATAAAAGTAGGACTAGCGATATTTCTTTTGTTTGAGCCATATATCACTAGCCTTACTTAATTTGTTCCCTATTTTTCTAAATACACTTTAATGTCCCGATATTCCTTAGAAAAATTCATCCATCCGCTAGAATCAGGGTTTAAGAATGGTAGGACAGTAAGCGGACTTACTTCTGTTCGATACGGCGATAGAGAATATCTCTGACTTATTTCTCTGACTACACCTGTATGGATTTCTTCTACATCCTTCTTCAGTTCTTGAATTTCATCATATGCGTCCAGAATTCGTCTAAGTTTTTTTCGGTATTGTTTATAGATCTTCTTAGTTTCCATCCGTTGCTTAGTTTCTTTAAAAATGTATTCAAAGATGACTGCATTAGCTTCTGAAAAATCACTATCAAATTTTTCCTGAAGAGCATTAATAGCTTTTTCCATCTTTTCCAGCTGCTCTAAAGATTCTAAGTTATTTGACAAAAAAGAATCTATGTTCTCAAATGAGACTGCTTGATTGCCTAACAGGCTTTTCCTTTTTTCGCTTAACTGTTCTCGTGCTGAATTAATCTTACTTTTTTTATTATCTAGATCATCCAGTGTTTCAAATACTTGATTAATATCCATTTCTTTCTCCTAGTTCCATTGAATAAAGTAACCACAATCTTCTTCAACTTTTTTTACATCAAATCGGGTATGTAAAATCAACCGTTTCCCAAAATAGTCATTCGCATCCGCCCAGCTAAGTGTATCTTTCTTTCGGTCAAACAAAGTAACAAAGTTTTCTAGATCTCCGATAAAGCCTTTTTTGTCACCTTTATTCCCTAATGTTGTATCATCTACAATTAAAAAGTTATCTACAAAGAATGTTTCACTTGTTCCTGTCTCTTTATCAACTTTAAGAAGATAATTTCCTGAAGTGTCTTTCATTTTTTCTAAGATACTAAATAGTGATTGACTAACAACCATAGATACATTGCGCTCTGGATTGATTAAAGAAACAATAGATTTCAAGTCGTCCATACTTGTAGCAGTCTGCACTTTCGCAGTTTGGAGAATTTTCCCAATCTCTCTATTTCGTGTTCTACGTTTTAATTTAATAATCTTCTTACCAAGAAAATCCGTTAAATTATATTGGCCATCATCTAATTGCTCCTGTGAAAAATCAAGTTTCCCACTGAATAATTTAACTAAGTAATCAACGCTGATAGTTTTCTTTTTATCTGCTTCTGTTCTCTCAACCGAATTTTCGCTAACTTCTTGTAATGAATCAGATTCAAAGTCAGTTACTTCATACTTCCCACCACGGGTACGAGTCTCAATAACATTTACTAGATCAACCAATTCTTTACGTTGATGTTCATCTTCGTAACTATCAAGGATTGGTTTTTCAATGAGTACATGATTATTTTCTACGTTCATCCCTCTAGTGTTATAACCCGTACTTCGGATATAAGCTTCTAGATTTTCTTTTTGTTTAGCTAAGTTAGTTGTCATTTTTTTGCTCCTTCATCTTTTAATATCTGATTTTTGTTTATAATTTTTTCTAAAATTCTTTGCTCTTAGCTTTTCTTTTATGACTCTACGAGCTTTTAGAATCATTTTTTCTAGATTTTGGTTTGTCTTGTTTGTTAACATATTTTTCTAGTATTTCTTGTTTCCGTTGTTCTAAGCTATCATCTTCTTTTGTACACTGAGAAAAGATTTTCTGTCTTTTCTCTGGATCCATAGAAAACTTATTGGCTACCACATACCCTAAAGAAGTATCTCCTGCCATAATACTCACCCCCTTTCTATGCAAACAAAAAGGGACATACCACTAGCATTATATGCTTACGGTATGTCCCTGAGTTGTTCTCAATAGACTTATTTTTTAGTTTCTTTTTTGACTAGATGGGTAAATTTCCCATCTGAGTAGAATAAAGTTATCTCTCCAAACCTTGGAACTTTTTCTATCTCTATTATACCACATTTTTCGTAGACAACAAAGCCTTTTTCTGTTGCAAATCGTATTTTATCATCATTCATTGATATTCTCCCCTCACTGTGTTTATAGTGTATCTCTTATCTTTGATCGTAAAAGCCTTAAAAGTGTTCCCTTCTAAACCTTTCAAAATTCTACTTGAATTTCTAGCATTGTATACCGTCCGCAGTTCACTACTATCTAGGTTCGTGTTGAAAATCGTAGTTTCTCGATTATTGATAATATCAAACAAGAAATCCTGTTCCCAATCGCTCTTAGGGGTTACCGTCCCATTTTTTGCCCCCAGGTCATCGATGATTAGAAAATCAACATCAACAAGCTTTTTAACCGCCTCATACTCTGTTAAGTTTGCATTTCTTCCATAAGCCCAGCCTTCTTTTATCTGCTTGATAATCTCGGTTAAGCTAACAAATAAAACACTCTTAGGATCGTTCTTCTCCCTGAAACTCTCATTGATTTCTTTAGCTAGTGCAAGAGATAAATGACTTTTTCCTATTCCTGTGCTACCGCTGATTAAAGTATTTCCTGTCATACCTGCAAGGTACTTCTGGGCTTGCCCCTTAACAAACTCTAACATCTGACGTTCCTCTGTCGTCTTAACAAAGAAATTATCAAACGTTGCCCCCTTCAACTCGTTAGGAATCGTACTATCACGCATTAAGACATCATAAGTTTTAAAGTAAGCTTGCCTGTCCTCGAACTGCTGCAATAGGTCTTGTTCTTTTTGTTTAATCTCTCCCTTCACGCACTCTGGGCAAAAAGCTTGTACTTTTCTTTCTGAACTCCCTAATACCGGTACAGAAATTTCCCAATAATTTACCTGGTGAATATCGCAAACTTTATCCGATATTTTTCTGTTATTAAATTCTTTAAATTGTTCCTTCATCTTTGCAACTCCTAAAATGGTAGGTCTGGGAAGTTATCTTCAGATTTCCCTTTTATGGTTTTAGGTTTTTGATTCAAATAACCGTCAAACTTAGATCCGAAAAGTGTTTCAGGTCTCAGATATTTAGAAAATTCAGGACTATCCTTCCATTCTGCCGTTTTAATATCTATCACCTGTTTAAAATCTTCCAGTGTATAACCTTCCTTGAATCGTGCTAGTAAAAGCCTTTTTGTCTTATCAACAAACTTATACCGCTTATTAGCTACTTGATTCAGATAAGCAATAGGAATCCAAAGTTCTTTATGTTTTGTTTTCTCTAAATCTTTTATAGCTGTTTCTTCAAGCCAAGTAGGAAAAGTGAAGTCGGGATTTCCCGACAATATATTATCTAAATATAAATTATTACTCTTACTATTAACTCTATTCTCTTTCTCTATCTCTGTTGGACATGAGTTGGAAATAGTCTTTTTATTTTGGACATTCTCCAATTTTGGTAAATCCTGACTATTTTTTCTTTGGTCTCGCTTATATTTCGCCCAGTTTGTTTCACTCTCAACCATGGCTTTTGCTTGCGATAATGTAGCATGGCCATCATCGTCTATCTGAATCAGTCCACATTTTGTAAAATATGCAACTGTCATATTTATATCATCTTCAGAAACATCCAGTTTTAAAGCTAATTCCTGTACCAAACTATCAAAATATCCTTCATAGTACAAAATACAATCATCTTCTAAACTTTCCAACATAAGACGGATATAAATCACTGTCATAGTGTAGCCACCAGGCATATTTTTAAGTCGCTTAATAAAAAGATTATCAAAAAACTTCTTATCAACTTTTAACCAAAAATATATTTTAGTCTTTGCCATCATCTACCCCCAAAAACTTTAAAACATCTGAGATTTTATAATACGCTTTTCTAGTATCTTCAATAGGCGGTATATACTGCGGTAGTCCTGCACATTCCCATTTTGTCAAGGTTTTATCTCCTATGCCCAGTTCTTCCTTTAGTTCCACCTTGCTGATTAAATCTAATCTTTTTTGAGGTACTTTCTCATGACTTTTTAAATACCGTTCCACTGCTTCCAAAATCTTAGACTTTAAATCTTCAATCATTTTTTCAAACATCTTAGTACCCCCATGGCTTAACCCCTGCAAGCTGAATATATCGCCCATAATCAGGGCTTAAATCCTCGCTAGGTGTTTCTATTGTCTGTGTACTTTCTCGCTCAATTTGGGCGCTTTTTTGACGGTCTCGGTGGTTTAGATACATGAGAAAGCCAACCAATATCACGGTAAAAATAAGCGCCTGTGTATTGCTTAAATCTAGTTCATTCATGCTATGCCCTCGCTTGGTAATTCTTGATATAATTCACTTGATAGCTGTGCTCCATCTTCAGAAAGTCGTACACCTCTTCTGGAGTTACTTTATCATCTAAAAAGTCAATGATGAACTGAAAGAGGTTCGGATGTCTATCCTTGATTTTAGTCATTAGCTTATCAAATTCTGATTGTGTCATTGCATTGCCTCCTCAAACTGCTCTATAAGATGATCTTTACTTACTTTCCGATTAGCATTTTTAGAATTAAAAAGAATATCTTTCAAGGTTATAGTAGCCTCTAAATACTCCTTTTCAGCATGTTCTATATACGCCTGTTGCTCTGCTTCGTTGTCAAAAAAGTGCTTGGCTTGGCGTTTAAAGAATGCTTGTCGCATAGCGTCCATTTCAAAAACACCAGGGTGGAAAAACATTCCTGTAGTGCTTTTAGAGACTGCCTCGATTTTATGATTTTCATTCAATTCAGGAAGTTCAATCCAAAGTAAGCGGTTTAAATTTTCTTTGATAGCTTTTAATTGTCCTGATAAGAGTCCTATTCTCAAAAAATCATTGTTTTCGTCTGCTTGGTGTAATTCCATACTAATTCTATCCAAGCTTTTAGCGATAATATCGTATGTTGTTTCTGTCATAGTCTGTTTTCCCTTTTTCCTATATTGGATTATTTCACCACTCCAAACGCTGGGCGATTGCCCCAAGTTGGCGAACGCTTGTAGCGGTGTTTCGTGAGAATTACCCATCTTTCAGCTAAACAAGGTCTTAGAATCACCCTGTCAGCACTTGATTTTCAAAACCTTTTCTAATTGCTTGCCTGCTCTTCGGTTTTTCTTTAGGTATTTGATAGAATAGATATTTTTTGCTATAATCAGAGCATAGAAAAAATTTCTATATCATTAATCTTGTCGCTTGCTCGCCTCGTCTAAAATTTGAGCAAGTGATTTTTTTATTTTCTTTTTGCATAATTACTACCTGACTTTGGTTTATAAAGCAAGTCTTTACTTTCGATAAGATCCAGAATCCAGCTGAACCCCTGCTCTACCGTTTCAAGAAATGCGCCCAGGTCTTCACTGTCCAAATCCTCGTAGTTCATACAAAGATATTCGGCTAGTTGTCTGTCTTTCTCAACTAGCTTTTTAAAATCCTTGGAATACTTAGGAATTTCTAACCCTTTGGCATTTGTAACTGTCTTAAATTCATTTTCCATTTTCTATACTCCTATACTTTAAAAATTAATTCCTTAATTTCTGAATATCCCCTATTCAAGTTAATCATCGCTATTGCCATATCTTCCAAACGCTGATAGTTTGTCAGTTCTGCACTTGTCAAGCCATCAATACCGTTCTTACTTTCTCGCTCCTTCATGAGTTGCGCTTTATTCTTCCCTGTCACTCCCTTTAGTAGTAAGTTTGTCAGGGTGCTATAGGCATGCTTGGGGGCTTTCTCCCATGTTTGAATAGCTTCGGTTAAGGTCTTGCGCTTTGGCTTTTCCAGTTCCCTTTGAAGATAGCGTTTAGAAAGTTCATCACGCATTTCAAAGAATGCTTTGACTAGGTTCATTTTGAATTGCCGTACTGGTTCGGTATTCTTTAGATAAGTGATCAGCAAGGTTGCCTGTTGCTCATTCAGAAGATAGATTTTTTTCGGTTGCCCTCTCTTATCTAATTTATGGATTTTAAATCCAAGTATTCCCAACGCTTCAAAATCAGCTTTATTGTCTCTGACTAAGCGTGTAATAGTATGGTGCTGTACTTCAGCACATTCAGCGATAATCTCGCTCGTAGTATACGGCTCTTTCTTGCCGTCCATGTAAACCAGTTCCATTGGTTCACTCCTTTCTTCTTTTGTCAGTGCTTGCCACCTAAAACAGTACCAAAGTAAATCATTGAGGTAGGGAAAATTTAGGAGAGAATAAACCCCTACAAACCCTTGATACTGCTATAGGTAGCAAGCAAATTACACTAGCGAATATTTAGCTAGATCCGTTTATCAATCCCCAGTGGTAAAGCACCACATGAGAAATCTGTAAATGTAGAGTAGTATTTCGATTAGTTCGCTCCTTTCTAATAATCTTTGGCAAGCCATTCCATAACACTAGCATATATTCTTTTGGGCGCTTTATAATCTCCCTTCAAAATTTTAGGAACTGTTCTAGACGCTACACCAATTTCTAGAGCTAGTTCATAATTTTTTAGTTGCAAATCAGCTTTTTTCCTCCTTAATGCTTTCGCCTGTTCTTGTGTGATAAGCATTTTTCTTTCTCCTTTCTCCTTTTTATTCTCATTTCAAGAACAAATTGATTATATAATCTTATTTTGAGAATGTCAAGCGTTTTTGTTCTTTTTTTGAGAATTTTTTGTAGATAATATTTTTTTACTATGATATAATCAATTCAAAAAGTACTTGAATTAGGTGGTATCACATGAAAATTAAACTTAAAGAACTGAGGGAGAAAGAAAAAATATCTTTAAATAAACTCAAAAACATTTTGAAAGAAGAATACGATATAACAGTATCCGATAGTCAATTAATGTACTACGAAAATGAAATTAGAAAACCTAGAGATGAAAATATATGGTCAGCTTTAGCTGATCACTTCGGAGTAAGTGTCGCTTACTTATTAGGGCACGAAGATGAACAAAATATTTTAAAAATAATCCAAAGTAAAGAATTTAAAAAATTACTTAATGATATAGATATTGAAAAAATAAATGAACTTAGTTCAGCGTACAAAAACGTTGAAGAACATATAAATAATCCTGTAAAATATGACAATTTTGTAAAAGGATTGCTTAATCATAGCCAATCGTATATGCTTACAATTGAAGAACTAATAAATGCTGATAAAGAGAAAAATACAAATTTTGCAGATATTTTAATCAACTATATTTCTTTAAATGATTATGATAAAAAAATAACTTTTGATTTAGTTAAAAAACTATCTGAAATAGACAACGAAAAGGAGTAATCCCCATGGGATTTTTTGACACTGTAAAACAAGAAGGAAGTTTTTCCACTGCTTCTGGAGCAAATGGACTACACTACGTTGTACTCCAGGTAACTTTGAAAGAAAAGTTTTTCGGCACTGGATCAGGAAACCTTACAGAATTAGAAGATGTTATCAATAAACAAGCTTCAAAAGGTTATCGCCTACATACCATCACAACCGCCAATGGTGGAAGCAAAGGACTGGGTGGTGGTGACCGTATCCAGGCTACAATGGTTTTTGAGAAGATTATCTAAAACCTATCTCCGCCAATAATAATCTGATTTTTCAGGTATTATGTGCGAAAATGGAGGGAATTTGAAGGTTTGATTAACAGAAAGGAGAATAATGAACGATAAAAGAAAGCAACTCTTAAGCTACCAAGCATTGATAGATAAGATGGTCGCAAATGGTATTCTGTTCAATATTTTTGATCAGAACACTGCCAAAGATATATTACAAACACGGAACTACTACTATAAAATATCGAGCTATCGAAAACTTTTCAATAAAATAGATGGTAAATATAATATAGAATTTGCGACGTTAGCTGACCTGGCTGTAATTGATATGCAGATACGTTACTTCCTAATGGATATTTGTCTGGACGTTGAACATAGTATCAAAACTGCTCTAATGGATGTTATAACGAAAAATCCAAAAGTTGATGGATACGATATAGTAAAGGATTATGCTGTCTATAATCCTATAGGGTTTACAAATACTAAAAACGCTTTATCAAAAAATCATTACCTAAAAAACGTTTATATCAAACATAAAAATGATATCCCTATATGGGTATTGATTGAAGTCATGGACTTTGGGAATCTATGCTACTTGGTTGAAATGTACTGTGATAAATATCCAAGTAATAAACGGCTAAAAAAAGCGAAGCAGTTAGGGAAATATGCTCGCCATATTCGTAATGCTTGCGCCCATAGCAATGTTATACTGGTGGATGTGTTAGAGCAAACACTATCCCCTTCAAGTTCTATTACTTCTCTTGCTTCTATGCTTAATATCTCTCGGGATATTATAAAATATCGTAAAATACATGATATATTTTCCCTCGTAGTATTGCATCGTGAATATTGTAGTAAAGCACTAGGAAAACAGCGTTTTAAAGAATTTATCAAAATTGCAAAACGTGCTAAAAAACATGAATATTACTACAAACAAAATCCGAAAATTGTAGAAATCTACATAAATTTTGTTAAAACACTTGTAAAAATTTCTAAAAAGTGATATTATATTTCTTAATCGTAAAAGAAACCCTTTTGGGTTACACTGCTCTATGCCTGTATCTCTATATAGGTCAGGGTTACAACAAGAAAATAAGTGTATCAGCTTTTTAGTTGATGCACTTTTTCTATTGCTCATATAAGCCCCATATCCGCCTTGTTTCATACTCTGGTATTTATTTACCGTCTGACTGCTTAAAATCGAAAATAGAGGGGTTCTCGTAGCTCCTCGCATGGTATAAACTCAAAACCTTTTCTAATTGCTTGCCTGCTGATGGAAAAGGAGTTAAAACCATGAAAATTACACAACACACGAAAAAAGACGGATCAGCAGTCTACCGCTCCAGTATCTATCTTGGTATCGATTCTGTAACTGGTAAGAAGGTCAAGACTACCATATCAGCACGAACAAAGAAAGAACTCAGAAACAAGGCCACCCAGGTTAAGGTAGAATTTGAGAAAAACGGCTCGACACGGAAACAACGCTCACATATAACAACCTATAGCGAACTTGTGGACTTATTTTGGCAAACCTACCAGCATACCATAAAAACTAACACGCAGATAAAGATAAAAGGCTGCTTAAATAATTACCTCTTGCCCTCATTTGGTACTTACAAACTAGATAAACTTACTCCTGTTATTATCCAAACTCAGGTAAATAAGTGGGCGGATGAGTACAATCAGGACGGAACGGGGTATAAAGAATACAATCACCTTCACGCCTTAAATAAACGTATTCTACAGTATGGAGTTTCTATCCAGGCATTGGATAATAACCCTGCTCGTGATGTTGTCATTCCTAGAAAGATAACAAGAGATAAGCAAGAAATTAAATACTTTCAAGATCAGGAACTTAAAAACTTCCTCTCCTATCTCGATAACCTGGAGAATACCTTTGTCAATTTCTATGATACTGTGCTTTATAAAACGCTCCTAGCTACTGGACTGCGCATCCGTGAATGTCTTGCCCTGGAATGGTCTGATATTGACCTGCAGAACGGAACGATCGATATTAACAAAACACTCAATATTTTAAACCAGGTAAACAGTCCTAAGACAAAATCAAGCTACAGAGTTCTAGATATCGATCATAAAACAGTACTCATGCTTCGTCTCTACCGAGCAAGACAAGCAGAAAACGGTAGAAATATTGGCTTAACCTATGAGAAAGTATTCTCTGATAGCTTTGACAACTATGTCAATACTCGAAAGGTTGATTATCGCCTACATAAGCACTTAAAAAACGCTAACTGTACTGATTTAGGCTTTCATGCTTTCCGACACACTCACGCTAGTATCTTGCTTAATGCTGGCCTGCCATACAAGGAAATACAGACACGTCTTGGCCATGCAAAAATATCTGTAACTATGGACACTTACAGCCATTTATCAAAAGAAAACCAAAAAAGAGCAGTCTCATTCTTTGAAACTGCCCTCGAAAAAATAAAAAGTTCTTAAAAAAGTCCACAAAATAAAAAAAGCGATACATAAAACCCTTATGTATCAACGATTATAGAATGATTTCGGTATAATTGACTATTATACCGAAATTTTCTCATTTTTAAAAGAAAAAAGAGCTGGCAAAGTTCAACATCACCAACTCCCTATTTTTCTACTTATCTAAGCCTAATTCTGCAAAGATTTGACGTTTATAAGCAATTTTTTGGACTTCCTTGTCCTCGTCTTCAGACCAATCTAGTTTAATTTCTGAAACAATCTGCCCAGGGCGATTTTTCAAGATATAGATACGATCGCTAAGGTTAAGGGCCTCCTCGATACTATGCGTAATGATGAGTGTCGTCAGGCCTAGCTGTTTGTGAATCTCCAGATACCAAGCGTGGAGTTCCATCTTAGTCATCTCATCCAAAGCGCTAAAGGCCTCGTCTAGAAGAAAGAGCTTATGCCCAAAAAGGTAAGTGCGGAGTAAGGCCACACGCTGGCGCATCCCACCACTAAGCTCATGAGGATACTTATCCCGTACAGCCGTCAACTGAAAGGTAGCAAGGATTTCGTCTGCACGGGCAATGGCTTCCTCCTTATCGACCTTTTGAATCAAGAGGGGCAGGATGATATTGCCAAGAACGGTCTTGTGTTCCAAAAGTAGATCCTTTTGTAGCATATAGCTCACGCGCCCCTTAGGATTTTCTTCACCGTCAAGTACAATTCGTCCAGACTGGACTTCTAAAATGCCTGCAATCAGGTTAAAGAGGGTAGTCTTTCCTACACCACTGGGCCCTAGGATAGAAACCACTTCACCTGAAGTCACTTGTAGGTTAATATCTTCTAAAATCTTCTCATCATCGTAGGCATAGCTTACGTGTTCTAGTCTAATTTCTGTCATTATTTTACAAATTCATTAGTGAAACCTTTGTCAGTCAAGTCTTCCTTGAGGATTCCATTTTCCTTATCCCATTTGTAGAAGGCATTCCAACGGTCAGCATCAAATTGTCCCCATTTGTCCTTGTCGCTTGCGTATTCTTTTGATAAGTATTTTTGAGATTCGATGACAAAGTCACGTTTATCTTTTAGCTCAGGTGCATTCTTGATGAGGATATCTGCAGCTTCTTCTGGGTGCTCCATAGCGTATTGGTAGCCTTTTTTGATGGCTTGGATGACTTTGCGAGCTTCTTCTTTGTTGTCTTTCAGATAATCGTTGTTTGCAATGATAACTGGTGAGTAGTAGTCAAACTCTTTTACATAGTCTTTCAAATACATAAAGTTTGCATCCACACCTTGAGATTTAGCAAGGATTCCATCCCAACCATAATAAATCCAAGCAGCATCAAAAACGCCATTGGCAATCGGTGTGATCGAGTTTGAATCGTTGTTTGGTACTTTTTCAACCTTCTCAAAGTCTCCACCTTGAGATTCTACCAAGGTTTTCAACATCGCAAGCTCAGTTGGGTCATTCCAGGTTCCGTATTTCTTACCAACCAAGTCTTTTGGACTGTTGATGTTGTCAGACTTACGAGAGATAATTCCTGATGTATTGTGTTCAACGATTGCTGCAACAGCTGTAATGCCTGCCCCTTTTTCCAATTTCTTAGCCATGTAGTCTTGGAAATAGATAGCAAATGGTGCCTTACCATTGATAACTAAGTCTGATGAACTTTCTTCTGGTGGCAATTTCAAGTCAACATCCACTCCAGCTTCTTTGAAATAACCTTTTTCCTTGGCAACATAAAGCCCTGTGTGGTTAGTATTTGGTGTCCAATCCAGAATAAAATCAATCTTCTTTAGTTCTGCTTCTTTGTTGTCCTTAGAAGCAGTTCCTTGACCACAAGCTACAAGCACGACAGCTAGAAGAGCTGTTACAATCGTTAAAAACACTTTCCATGTTTTCTTCATTTTGATTTCCTCTTTTCTTTTTACAAAACGCTTCTTTTAAGTACGTTTCCATTTAATCACATATTTTTCACTAATATCAACCAATTTCATACCCAGAAGGCTGATCAGCGATACCAGAATAATAATCGCGAACATAGTGTCATACTGAAACAGTTTTTTGGACTGAATCATGTAGACACCAAGTCCTTCAAAGCCTCCCAACCACTCAGATACCACTGTTGTGATAAAGGCATAGGAGACACTGACCCTCAGACCTGCATAAAAGTAGGGCAGACTGACAGGGATTTTAAAATGCCACAGGATTTGCCAAGGATTCGCTCGCATCAAGCTAAACAAGGTCAACATATCCTTGTCACAATGCCTAAAACCATCTAAAATACTAACGATAATAGGGAAGGTTGTCGTCAAGATGATCAAGACAATCTTGGGCAAAATTCCATAACCCAACCATAAAACTAGGATAGGCGCTATGGCAATGGTCGGTATGGTCTGGACAACTACCATCATGGGGTAAATCAAGTCATTGAGCCAAGTCAGACTATCCATAAGGACGGCCATGATACAGGCTATCAAGACACCCAGTATCAAACCTAGCAAGGCTACTCTCAAGGTTGCCCAGCTATGGTACCAGAGAAATTCTCTATCACGAACAAAGGACAGGAGAATTTCAAGAGGTGTCGGTAGGATAAACTTTGGTAGGAGTTTTAAGAATCCCGCCACCTGCCAAACGGATAAGACACCCAAAAATCCTAGCAGACTAATATGCCGTCTCATTATACTTTTCAAGTTTCTCATCGATGCTTAAAATCTCTCCTACATTTATTTTCACATTAGCAAAAACATTATCTGCCCCTTGACCCGCCACTTCTAACGCTTCTTTGAGAATGCGCATGAGTTCATCAAACTCTCCCTCTAAAACTGTTTCAAAGGGCGTCACCACCATAGTCACTTCTTGAGATTGCAGATAGGCAATAACCTTATCGATAAGAGCTATGCGGTCAATCCCTTGTGACAGGGGCAGGACTTGTAAAGCAATGCTTGCTTTCATTAAAACCTCCTTCTAAGTTACAGTTTTTCTTTGTAAAAAAAGAAAAACCTCTTTCATATATGAAAAAGGTGCATAATTCGGCTAAGTATCGTTCCCTACGCTGGCATTACCCAGATCAGGTGCGGTCGAAGTTTAACACTTCCTCTCAGACTGTACACAGACTCCCATATATTATATGGACATATGATAACGCAAAAAAAACAAGATGTCAAGGAAACTGCTTACAGAAAAAGAGGCGGTTCTACACCTCTTCCTCTAATCATCTATTCTCAATTAATTCTTCCACTTAAAGCATTGGAGCAAACAACTGGGTCACTTCCTTGATTAAGGTTTGATACCAGGTAGGATTGATCGTTCCTGGGAATACTTCCTGCGATACTTCAAAAATCTCTTCAAAGTCCTTACGAATATCTGCAATCGATGGTGTTTCGTACAACAAAACCGCATTTTCATAGTGGTGAACCAAGCTACGATAATCTAGATTTATAGTTCCAACAACTGCGTATCGATCATCAACAATCATCTGCTTACTATGGATAAAACCAGGAGTATACTCATAAATACGGACACCAGCAGACAAAAGATCTGGATAAGCTCCTCGTGTTATCAGTTGAATGAGCTCCTTGTCTGGTACAAATGGAGTGACAATTCGCACATCCACCCCTCGCATGGCCGCATTTTTAATATCTTCCGTCAAATCATAATCAATAATCAAGTAAGGCGTGGTAATATAGACAAAGTCTGTCGCTTGATTGATGAGATTTTGATAAACTATTTTTCCTACCTTCATCTGGTAGATAGGCTTGGGACCACTTCCATAAGGAATGCATAAACCTGCTCCAGATCGCGTTTGATTTTCCAAATGATACTGATCAAAATCACTGATTTCACCACGGTTGATGTACCAGTTCATGAGAAATAGTCTTGTAAAAGCCTGAACAGCCGGGCCGTCTATACGAAGGCCACTATCTTTCCAATACCCAAAACGTTCAATCTGATTGATATATTCGTCTGCAAGATTAATCCCGCCAGTATAGGAAATCTGCCCATCAATGACCAAGATTTTACGGTGGTCACGATTGTTATAGGCCACGGTCATACGAGGAATCACCTTATTAAACTTATGAGCATCAATTCCTTTTGAACGCAAATAAACAGTATAATCCCCAGGCAAAGTCACCATACAACCAATATCGTCATAGAGCATCTTGACCTCAACTCCTTGAGCTGCCTTTTCTTCCAGAATCTCAAGCATACTGTCCCACATCAACCCCTCTTCGACAATGTAGTATTCCAGGAAGATAAATTTCTCAGCCTTTTTCAAATCCTCTAAGATTTGTCTCCACATAGCCTCTCCAGTAGAGAAAAATTGAGAATCTGTCTGCTCGTACACCTCTGCATTACTATCCATATGTAATAATGCATTGATAATCCCATAAGCAGACTTATCTCTATCCTTTAATCCTTGATGAAGACCAAACTCACTCTTTTCATGGACAGTAATGGAGCGTAGTTCCTTCAGCTGTTTCATTTCTTTTTTCGATAAACGACGCTCACCGAACATGAGATAAAGCAGTGGACCAAACACCGGCACAAAGGTCACAATCAACCAAGTCACTTTGCTTTCAGGTGACATCGAACGATTGACAATCGCTATAACGGTTGCTACGCTAATCAAAAATACAAGAATCACCCAAATAATCGGAGCAATCTGACTCATGTAAAGAATAATTCCGAAAACAAGAAATAATTCTATCAGGATAATCGCAATACTAAAGCCATACTTGGACATTAATAAGCGAAATTTTCTTATTCTCATATCTCCCTCTCAATTTCTAAGTATACTCCCTAATATACCGTCTGAAAACGCTTGTTACCTTCTAGTATACTTAGTTTCATAAAACTTATCAAGCTTTTTCTGTATAGCCCGATAGTTCTACCTATAAAATTAAAAAGAGTCTGCGACAAAATAATTCTCAGCCACAAAAAAGCTAGATATTCCCAGTTGTGGAACTCTAGCTTTTCATCAACTCACTACAGTTGACAAACATACTAAGATTAGTAGTGAGAAAATCTCCGACGGGAGAGAGTACTCACTACTTTTTCTTTATGTTAAAGTAGAGGTGTCTTGTAAAGTCGTAGGGCTCTTTGGCGCTAGACGTCGCGTATTGAAAATAAAATCACTAAAATACGGAATTATTCAAGACAAAAGAGGTAATATCATGCGTACAGTATTTGGGATTGATGTGAGTAAGGCAAGTTCTGAGGTGGCAATTTTAGTCAACGGTGAAAAGATTCATGGATACACTATGCTCAATGACGCCATTGGCTTCAATCGTCTTTTGAATGACTTGAAAACTGTTCATAACCCTGAGATTATATTTGAAGCTACTGGTGTCTATTCTCGGCGTCTTCGAGCCTTTCTTGAAGAATACGGCTACGCTTATACACAGCTGAATCCTCTGGAAGCTAAGAAGCAACTGGACAGTCTGCGAGTTCGTAAAACAGACAAAATTGACGCTGAAAAGTTGGCTCATTCTCAGTTTATACTCAATCGTAAACCAACTTATGCGCAGGAAGAAGTTTATCAACACCTGCGTGATTTAAGCCGTTTCTATCAAAATCTTACAGAAGACATTGTTAGAGCTAAAAACCGTCTACACAAGGTCTTACAAGTCACCTTTCCTGAATTGGAAAATCTCTTATCCACACCAACTGGAGAGCAATATTGGAATTTAGTGATGGCTTTTCCATGCAAAGAGTTTGTATTAAACCTATCTCAAAATGAATTGTGTAAGATTATCTGTCAATCTACCTCCAAACGAATCTCTGAAAAGCGTATTGCTTATCTGACTGATAAACTTATAAAACTCGCTAAACAATCTTTTTGTGCGGTCAAGAAAATCTCCCCAATGCTTGAAGAGGATCGTTACTATGCTCAAGAATTGCTTCGTCTTTCTGGGCACAGACAGGTTGTCTTAGACGACATGGTAGCTCTAGCTCAGCCTTTACCAGAGTATGACATCTTACGATCAATTCCTGGCATCGCAGAAACCACAGCGACATCTATCATTGGCGAATTGGGAGATATTCGTCGCTTTCAGTCTACCAATCAAATCAATGCTTTTATTGGCATTGACCTGAGACACTATGAATCTGGGAACTTTCTCGCCAAGGAACACATTACTAAGTGAGGTAATCCCTATGCAGAAAAATCTTGTTCAAGTGCATTCATAACATCGCTTCAGCTAGTCATACCAATCCCTGCCATATCGCCGACTTTTATGAGAAACGAAAAAGACAATCGACAATAGCTTCAACCAAGCCACATGCGATTGCCTCTATACATCGTCTCATTCGAACAATGTATTACCTCATTACGCATAACAAACTTTACGATTACTCTTTGACCCAAAATCGATAAGGTCATCTATGCCGTATTATTGTAACACCTTGTTTCAAAAAATACCAGATGAGGTGTTTTTTAGCGTGCCCTTTTATGGATCAATAAGTGGTAAAAATAAGAGGCTCTATAATATTTGTAGTGGGTAAATCCCCTATAGATATTATGGAGCCTATTTTGTTGTAGAAAAAAAGTCCCATATGACCTATAATGAAAAGCGACAAAACAACTCATTAGAAAGATTCATATG
>NZ_JASHGH010000014.1:0-70464 GCF_047460405.1 Streptococcus infantis
TCGTCGGGCTCATAACCCGAAGGTCGTAGGTTCAAATCCTGCTCCCGCAATAAGGCTCGGTAGCTCAGTTGGTAGAGCAATGGATTGAAGCTCCATGTGTCGGCGGTTCGATTCCGTCTCGCGCCATTTAAATATTTTGGAAGGGTAGCGAAGAGGCTAAACGCGGCGGACTGTAAATCCGCTCCTTCGGGTTCGGGGGTTCGAATCCCTCCCCTTCCATAACCTTAACTACGGGCATAGTTTAAAGGTAGAACTAAGGTCTCCAAAACCTTCAGTGTGGGTTCAATTCCTACTGCCCGTGTTTTAAAATTATGGCGGGTGTGGTGAAGTGGTTAACACACCAGATTGTGGCTCTGGCATGCGTGGGTTCGATCCCCATCACTCGCCTATTTTATATTATTGGGGTATAGCCAAGCGGTAAGGCAAGGGACTTTGACTCCCTCATGCGTTGGTTCGAATCCAGCTACCCCAGTTACTATTTGCCGGCGTGGCGGAATTGGCAGACGCGCTGGACTCAAAATCCAGTGTCCGCAAGGACGTGCCGGTTCGACCCCGGCCGCCGGTATAGTTGAAAAGACAAGGTTTATAAGCCTTGTCTTTTTTCTTTATTTATAAAAATTTTAGTAAAAATAGGTCTATACCATTTACAAATTGTTTTGAAAGGTTTATAATGTAATTGACATAATAAATAGTAGATTATTTCTTAAGGGGGTTATCATTATGCCTAAGTATATTAAAGCTGATCAATTTTTCTATCCACATGGTATTCGTCGTGGAGGTTATTTGGAACTTATTGATGGCAAGTTTGGTAAGCATGTTGAAGAGATTTCTGGGGATGCTGAAATTTTAGATTATTCTGGTTATAGTATTGCACCTGGTCTCGTTGACACCCACATTCATGGTTTTGGTGGTGTCGATGTTATGGATAATAATATTGAAGGGACTCTTCATACGATGAGTGAAGGTCTTCTTAGTACAGGTGTTACTAGTTTCCTACCAACTACACTAACTTCATCATACGAACAATTGCTGGCTGTTACTGAAAACATTGGTGCACGCTATCAAGAAGCATCTGGTGCTAAGATTCGTGGTATTTATTTTGAAGGACCTTACTTCACCGAAGAATTTAAGGGGGCTCAAAATCCCGCCTATATGAAAGATCCACGTATGGATGAGTTCCGCGCTTGGCAGAAGGCTGCTAATGGTCTTCTTAATAAAATTGCTCTTGCACCTGAACGTGATGGAGTTGAGGACTTTGTACGTACTATTACTGGTGAAGGTGTAACTGTTGCTCTTGGTCACTCTAATGCTACATTTGATGAAGCTAAAAAAGCTGTTGATGCCGGGGCTAGTGTTTGGGTTCATGCTTATAATGGAATGCGTGGCTTAACACACCGCGAACTTGGTATGGTTGGTGCGATGTATGAGTTACCACACACTTATGCAGAATTGATTTGTGATGGTCATCACGTGGATCCTAAGGCTTGCGAAATTCTTCTTAAACAAAAAGGAACTGAAAATATTGCCCTTATCACTGACTGTATGACAGCAGGCGGTTTGCAAGATGGCGATTATATGTTAGGTGAATTTCCAGTTGTAGTTGCAAATGGGACTGCTCGCCTTAAATCTACAGGTAACTTGGCAGGTTCCATTCTCAAACTTAAAGATGGTTTGAAAAATGTCGTTGAGTGGGGACTTGCAAATCCTCATGAAGCAGTCATGATGGCTAGTCTAAACCCAGCTAAATCAGTTCATATCGATGACGTCTGTGGACAAATTCGTGAAGGCTACGATGCAGACTTTATCGTGTTAGATAAAGATTTGGAATTAGTAGCAACTTATCTAGACGGTGAAAAACGTTATCAAGCATAATTTCTAAAGAAGAAACTAGTTTAGTTTCTTCTTTTTTAAAATAAATTTGTTATTTCTTTCACAAATCACTTGATTTTTTCAATGAAAAGGCTTACGATTATGATATAAATAATACAAATAAAAAAGCGGAGGATTGCTTATGAAAGCTTATACTTACGTTAAACCAGGCCTTGCGTCATTTGTTGATGTAGACAAACCAGTTATTCGCAAGCCAACAGATGCTATTGTGCGTATCGTTAAGACTACTATTTGTGGTACAGACCTTCATATTATTAAAGGGGACGTTCCTGCTTGTAAGAGTGGAACTATCCTAGGACATGAAGGAATTGGTATTGTAGAGGAAGTCGGAGCAGGAGTTTTAAACTTCAAAAAGGGTGATAAGGTTTTGATTTCTTGCGTTTGTGCATGTGGCAAGTGTTACTATTGTAAAAAAGGAATCTATGCTCACTGTGAAGACGAAGGGGGTTGGATTTTTGGGCATTTGATCGACGGTATGCAAGCAGAATATCTTCGTGTGCCTCATGCTGATAATACTCTTTATCATACTCCATCTGACTTGTCTGATGAAGCCTTAGTTATGTTATCTGATATCTTGCCAACTGGCTATGAAATTGGTGTCTTAAAAGGGAAAGTTGAGCCTGGCTGTAGTGTAGCTATCGTTGGTTCAGGGCCAGTTGGGTTGGCAGCTCTTTTGACGGCACAATTCTATTCACCAGCTAAATTGATTATGGTGGACCTAGACGATAACCGTTTGGATACTGCAGTTTCTTTCGGTGCTACTCATAAGATTAATTCTTCAGACCCTGAAAAAGCAATACAAGAAATTTATGATTTGACAGATGGTCGAGGTGTAGATGTCGCTATTGAGGCGGTAGGAATTCCTGCAACGTTTGATCTCTGTCAAAAGATTATCGGTGTAGATGGAACAGTAGCCAACTGTGGTGTGCATGGTAAACCAGTTCAGTTTGATTTGGACACTCTTTGGATTCGTAACATTAACGTGACTACTGGATTGGTTTCTACCAATACAACTCCTCAGCTTTTGAAAGCTTTAGAAAGCCATAAAATTGAACCTGAAAAATTGGTAACTCATTATTTCAAACTTAGTGAAATAGAAAAGGCCTATGAAGTATTTAGTAAGGCCGCTGATCATCATGCGATTAAAGTAATTATTGAAAACGATATTTCAGAAAGTTAATCTTATCTTTGAATCCAGTTATTTTTTTTGAATAGCTGGATTTTTTGAAAAAGTTTTATAATTCGTGAAAATGAGCAAATTTCTTTCATTATTCTAAAAAATTCGCTATAATATACGGTACAAAGGAAGTAAGAAATGTATCGAGTTATAGAAATGTATGGAGATTTTGAACCGTGGTGGTTTATAGAAGGCTGGGAAGACGACGTCATTGCGAGCAAAAAATTTGATAACTATTATGACGCCTTGAAATATTATAAGTCTTGTTGGTTTGAGTTAGAAAAGGAGATTCCCCTTTACAAAAGTAGAGGAGACTTGATGACTATTTTTTGGGATCCAGAAGATAAACGCTGGTGTGAAGAATGCGATGAATTTCTTCAGCAATATCATTCTTTGGCTTTGTTGGAAGATGGTCAAGTTATTCCTGATGAAAAATTTAGACCTGGTTACGAAAAGCAGACTGGTTTAGAAATCCACCGTACTTGTCGCATAAAAAAAGAAGAAACAACTTTTTAATGAAGTTGTTTCTTCTTTTTTATATTTTCTTCGAATAATAAGAATGAGGAGGAAGATATGGTACAAACACTTGCACAAGAATTGATTACACTGGCCAAAAAACAAGGAGCTCAGGACATCTATTTTGTTCCTAAAGAAAAGATTTATGAGCTACATATGCGAGTTGGAGATGAGAGACATTTGATTAACACCTATGACTTTGAAAAGTTGGGGGCTGTCATAAGTCATTTTAAGTTCATCGCAGGGATGAACGTTGGAGAAAAACGCCGTAGTCAGCTTGGTTCCTGTGATTATCAGCATGGAGACAAGGTTTCTTCATTACGTTTATCGACGGTGGGAGATTATCGTGGTCATGAGAGTCTAGTAATCCGACTTTTGCATGATCAAGAACAAGAGTTGCGCTTCTGGTTTCAGGACCTTATAGAACTGGAAAAGGGCTTTAGGCAACGCGGGCTTTATCTTTTTGCAGGCCCCGTAGGAAGTGGTAAAACTACTTTGATGCATGAATTAGCCAAGTCATTGTTTAAGGGACAACAGGTCATGTCCATTGAAGATCCAGTAGAAATTAAGCAAGAAGAAATGCTACAATTACAGCTCAATGAAGCTATCGGACTTAGCTATGAGAACTTGATAAAACTTTCCCTACGACATCGTCCAGATCTTTTAATCATTGGAGAAATTCGAGATAGCGAAACAGCCCGCGCTGTTGTACGAGCTAGTCTGACAGGTGCAACGGTATTCTCGACAATCCATGCCAAGAGTGTTCGTGGGGTTTATGAGCGCCTCTTAGAACTTGGTGTCAGTGAAGATGAACTGGCAGTTGTTTTACAAGGTGTTTGTTACCAGAGACTAATCGCGGGAGGAGGAATTATTGATTTTGCAAATGGAAATTATCAAGAACACCAGGCAGAAAAGTGGAATGGACAAATTGACCAGCTTCTTAAAGAAAGACATATCACTGCCCTTCAAGCTGAAACGGAGAAAATTAGCTACTAGTAAGCAGAAGAAAATCATCACTCTCTTTAACAATTTATTTTCTAGTGGTTTTCATCTGGTAGAAATCATTTCCTTTCTAGATAGAAGTCTCTTGTTGGAAAAGGAATATGTATCGCAGATGCGTCTAGGACTCTCGCAGGGAAAATCCTTCTCGGAAATGATGGGGACTTTAGGTTTTTCAAGTTCGATTGTCACGCAACTTTCCTTGGCTGAAGCTCATGGGAATCTCCATTTGAGTTTAGGGAAAATTGAAGAGTATCTAGATAATCTTGCTAAGATCAAGAAAAAGTTAATCGAAGTTGCGACCTATCCAATCATTTTGTTAGCTTTCCTACTGCTCATTATGTTGGGGTTGCGAAACTATCTCTTGCCCCAACTGGATAGTAGTAACATAGCTACCTTAGTGATTAGTAATCTACCACAAATTTTTCTTGGGATTGTTCTAGCGTTAGGTCTAGCATCTTTAACGGGATTGGTCTTCTACAGAAAATCTAGGAAGATACAAGTCTTTTCTTTTCTAGCTAGAATCCCCTTTCTAGGTGTGTTTATTCAATATTATCTAACGGCCTATTATGCTCGGGAATGGGGCAATATGATTGGTCAAGGTCTGGAGCTATCACAGATTTTCCAGATGATGCAGGAGCAAGGCAGCCCCCTTTTTAAGGAAGTCGGACATGATTTATCCCTGTCCTTACAAAATGGGCATGAATTTTCTAAAGTTGTTCAAGATTATCCCTTCTTTAGAAGAGAATTGGGATTAATCATTGAATATGGAGAGGTTAAATCCAAGTTGGGAAGCGAATTGGAAATCTATGCGGAAAAAACGTGGGAGGCATTTTTTACTCGAGTTAATCGTACTATGAACTTAGTTCAACCACTGGTCTTTATTTTTGTAGCTCTGCTAATCGTTTTATTGTACGCAGCTATGTTGCTACCTATGTATCAAAATATGGAGGTAAATTTTTAGATGAAAAAAATGTTGATGAAATTAAAGAAAGCCAAGGCAAAAGCTTTTACACTGGTAGAAATGTTAGTCGTATTGCTCATCATTAGTGTTCTACTCTTACTGTTTGTTCCAAACCTAACTAAGCAAAAGGATGCAGTGAATGACAAGGGTAAAGCAGCAGTCGTCAAGGTGGTAGAAAGCCAAGCAGAACTCTATACTCTAGATAAAAATGAGGATGCTAGTCTAAGTAAACTAGAGGCAGATGGACGCATCACTGCTGAGCAAGCAAAAGCCTATAAGGAATACCATGCAAAACAAAAGACAAGTCAAACAGTTGCGGATTAGGGCTTTTACTATGTTAGAAAGTTTATTGGTCTTAGGGATAGTTAGTCTGTTAGCCTTGGGTTTGTCAAGTTCAGTTCAGTCCACTTTTGCGGCTGTGGAAGAGCAAATTTTCTTTATGGAGTTTGAGGAACTTTATCGGGAAACCCAGAAGCGAAGTCTGGCTAGTCAGCAGAAGATCAACTTGATTTTAGAAGAGAGAAGCATTAGTAATGGCTATCAGAAATTGGCCATCCCTAAAGGGATTCAGCTTCAGTCCAATCAGTCAATCACCTTTGATAAGGCAGGGGGGAGTTCATATCTGGTTAGCATCAGATTTCAAACAAGGAAAGAAGTAGTTCGCTACCAACTATATCTAGGAAATGGAAAGATTAAACGTATTCAAGAAGCAAAAAATTAAGGCGGTTATTTTACTGGAGGCAGTGATTTCACTAGCCATTTTTGCCAGTATTGCAACCCTCTTGCTGGGGCAGATTCAAGAAAGTAGAAAAATAGAAGCAGAACTTCTAAAACAGGAAGAAGTCTTGCGAGTGGCTCGTATGGTTTTGCAGACGGGACAAAAGCAGTTGACGGTTAATGGGCTTACGATTGATGTTGTCTCGAATGAGCGAGGTTTGGAGGTGTATCATGGAACTGAGAAATTACTGGCGATTCAAGACAAGTAGAGTCAGGGCTTTTACGCTTTTAGAATCCCTGGTTGCTCTTCTTGTTATCAGTGGAAGTTTGCTCCTCTTTCAAGCCATGAGTCAACTCTTGGTTTCAGAAGTTCGCTACCAGCAGAAAAGTGAGCAAAAAGAATGGCTCTTATTTGTGGATCAGCTGGAAGCAGAGTTGAATCGAACTCAATTTGAAAAAGTGGAGAATGATAGACTTTATCTCAAACAGGATGGGAAATCTATCTCTATGGGGAAATCAAGGTCAAATGATTTTCGGAAAACAGATGCCAGCGGACGTGGCTATCAACCTATGGTCTACGGTCTGAAATCAGCTCATATTTACCAAAATGGGCAAAATGTTCATTTTAATTTTCAGTTTGAAAAGGGACTTGAGAGGGAGTTTATCTATCGTGTGGAAAAAGAAAAAAGTTAGGGCTGGAGTTCTCCTTTACGCCGTTACTATTGCTGGAATTTTTAGTCTCTTGTTACAGTTTTATCTGAATCGACAAGTGGCTCATCATCAGGATTATGCACTGAATAAAGAAAAACTCCTTGCCTTTGCAATGGCTCAGCGAACCTATGAAATAGCTAGTTCTGAGAGTGGTCAGCAGTCATTTAATGCAGGAAAGGCAACTTATCGTAATGATCAAAAGGGTTTTACAGCGATTGTTGACACTGGGAAAAATCAATTTGAATTTCGTTTTCCACCTTTGAAAAGGACCGACGATAAGACGAAGAAAACAGAAAAAAAGTCAAAAGAAGAAAGCGAGAAGAAAAAAGAAGAGGTTAAAAAAGAGGCCACCGAGCCATCTAAAGTTGCTCCTTCTAAGAATGATAAGACATAGATTATCAGATTTGTAAAATCTAGTTTAAGTGGTGATGTTGGACTCAGTGGGTTAGGACAAGGTTTTTGTCTGAAATCATGCTATAATAGATACATATGGAGGACCAAAAATGGCAAGTGTAAAATTGTATCTAGTACGTCATGGGAAAACAATGTTTAATACGATTGGGCGTGCTCAAGGTTGGAGTGATACTCCACTGACAGCTGAAGGGGAACGAGGCATTCATGAATTGGGGATTGGCTTGCGTGAGTCAGGTTTAACCTTTGAACGTGCTTATTCAAGCGACTCTGGGCGGACTATTCAGACTATGGGAATTATCCTTGAGGAACTAGGTTTAACAGGGCAAATTCCTTATCGTATGGATAAGCGAATCCGTGAATGGTGCTTTGGTAGTTTTGATGGTGCTTATGATGGGGACTTATTTATGGGGATTATTCCTCGTATCTTTAATGTCGACCATGTGCATCGTTTGTCCTATGCTGAGCTAGCTGAAGGTCTGGTAGAAGTAGACACAGCAGGCTGGGCTGAAGGCTGGGAAAAACTAAGTGGTCGCATCTGGGAAGGTTTTGAAGCCATTGCTAAGGAAATGGAAGCTAATGGGGGAGGAAATGCTCTCGTAGTCAGCCATGGAATGACTATTGGAACCATTGTTTATTTAATTAACGGCATGCATCCGCATGGCCTTGATAATGGAAGTGTGACGATTCTTGAGTACGAAGATGGTCAGTTCTCAGTCAAGATTGTTGGGGACCGTAGCTACCGTGAAATTGGACAAGCTAAACTAGAGGAGCAAGCTAGTTCAGAGAAATAAAAATTCTGTTCTCAATTAGAAGATTTTTAAATGATTTTATAGAATGCTGATGTCGTGATTCACAAGCTTGCGAGAGCTGAGTGCTTTGACAATAGCATTCTTTTTTGTTAGAATAGCATCAACATGAAAGCATAAGAAGGGGCTGACAGAGTTGTCGTTCCCTTTTATCTATCTTATAAAGGGGGAAAATATGCTGTTTCAGAAAATAAAAGCCTATAGATGGCAGGCTCTAGCTTCCTTAATTATGACAGGTCTAATGGTAACGAGCTCACTCCTGCAACCACGTTATCTACAGGAAGTCTTAGAGGCACTGCTAATAGGTGATAATGAAGCTATTTATACTATCGGTTTTTGGTTAATCCTTGTTGCCTTGATTGGTTTGATTGCAGGTGGCATCAATGTTGTGTTAGCCGCCTACATTGCTCAAGGAGTTTCGTCAGACTTACGGGAAGATGCCTTTCGTAAGATTCAAACTTTTTCATATGCCAATATTGAGGAATTTAACGCAGGGAATCTTGTTGTGCGTATGACCAATGACATCAACCAGATTCAAAACGTAGTCATGATGACCTTCCAAATTCTCTTTCGACTACCACTTTTGTTTATCGGTTCCTTTATTCTAGCAGTTGTCACCCTACCTTCTCTATGGTGGGTGCTAGTTCTCATGGTCGTTCTTATTGTTGTCATAATGGGTTTTATGATGGGAGTGGTGGGACCACGCTTTTCAAAGTTCCAGACCTTACTAGAGCGTATCAATGCCATTGCTAAAGAAAATTTACGTGGTGTACGCGTGGTTAAGTCTTTTGTCAGAGAAAAAGATCAGTTTGATAAATTTACGCAGGTGTCAGATGAATTGTTGGGAGAAAACCTTTATATCGGTTATGCCTTTTCTGTTATGCAACCTGCAATGATGTTGATTTCTTACGGGGCTGTTTTTCTCTCAATCTGGCTTGTAGCAGGTATGGCAGAGTCAGATCCATCAGTCGTTGGTTCCATTGCTTCCTTCGTGAATTATCTGAGTCAGATTATCTTTACTATCGTTATGGTTGGATTTTTGGGGAATTCAGTTACTCGTGCCATGATTTCCTTCCGTCGTATTCGTGAAATCCTGGATACAGAACCGGCTATGACCTTCAAGGATGTGGAAGATGAAGAATTGGAAGGAAGTCTCAGTTTTGAAAATGTGACCTTCACCTATCCAAATGATGCAGAACCTATCCTAAAAGATGTATCCTTTGATATCGCAGCTGGTGAGATGGTTGGGGTTGTTGGAGCAACTGGTGCAGGGAAATCAACCTTGGCTCAGTTGATTCCACGATTATTTGATCCTCAGCAAGGTTCGATCAAGATTGGTGGAAAGGACATTCGGACAGTTAGTGAAGGGACGCTTCGTAAGACAGTTTCTATCGTCTTACAGAGAGCCATTCTTTTTAGTGGAACCATCGCAGATAACCTCAGACAAGGAAAGGGAGATGCGACAGTTTCAGAACTGGAACGCGCAGCTCGTATCGCCCAGGCCAGTGAATTTATTAGTCGTATGGACTTAGCCTTTGAAAGTCCGGTTGAAGAACGTGGGACCAACTTTTCTGGTGGACAAAAACAAAGAATGTCCATTGCGCGTGGGATTGTCAGCAATCCTAAAATCTTGATATTTGATGATTCTACTTCTGCCCTTGATGCCAAGTCAGAGCGCTTGGTTCAAGAGGCTCTTAACAAGGATTTGAAGGGGACGACTACGATTATCATCGCGCAAAAGATTAGCTCTGTTGTTCATGCTGATAAAATTTTAGTGCTTGACCAAGGTCGCTTGATTGGTCAAGGTAAACATGCTGACTTGGTTGCAACAAACCCAGTTTATCGTGAAATTTACGAAACGCAAAAAGGAAAGGAGGAGTAAGATGAAGACATTTGAATTTTTTTGGAACTATTTTAAAGTTTACAAGACCTCCTTTATCGTTGTCATTGCTATGATTATCATTGCAACGGTAGCCCAAGCCCTCTTTCCAGTATTTGCAGGTCAAACAGTCACAGAGCTGGCTAACTTGGTTATAGCCTATCAAAATGGTAACCCAGATATGGTTTGGCAAAGTCTCCTAGGACTCCTGCTCAATCTTGCCTATATTTTAATCGTTTTAGTAGTTTCTAGTCTTATCTATATGGTCTTGATGAGCCGCATTATTGCCGAATCTACAAATGAGATGCGTAAGGGACTTTTTGGCAAGCTTTCTCGCTTAACTGTTTCCTTCTTTGACCGCCATCAAGATGGGGATATCCTGTCACGTTTTACCAGTGATTTAGATAATATTCTCCAAGCTTTCAACGAAAGTTTAGTGTCTGTCATGACAAATATTGCCCTTTTTATTGGCTTGCTGATTGTTATGTTCGCAAAAAATGTCACCTTGGCTTTAATCACAATTGCCAGCACTCCAATAGCTGTTATCATGGTCTTCTTTATCTTAAAGCTAGCGCGAAAATACACCAATCTCCAACAAAAAGAAGTTGGGAAACTCAATGCTTATATGGATGAGAGTATCTCTGGACAAAAAGCCGTTATTGTTCAAGGTATCCAAGAAGATGTGATTGCAGGTTTTGTTGAGCAAAATGAGCGTGTTCGAAAGGCAACTTTCAAGGGAAGAATGTTCTCAGGAATTCTTTTCCCTGTTATGAACGGGATGAGTTTGGTCAATACAGCTATTGTTATTTTTGTAGGTTCAGCTATTTTACTAAATGATCAGAATATCGAGACAGCGACAGCTCTGGGTTTGATTGTCATGTTTACCCAGTTCTCGCAACAGTATTACCAGCCCATTATCCAATTAGCAGCGAGCTGGGGAAGCTTGCAACTGGCCTTTACAGGTGCGGACCGTATCCAAGAAATGTTTGATGCAGAAGAAGAAATTCGTCCTCAAGATGCTCCAGTCTTTAATGAATTAAAAGAAGGTGTAGAGATTCGTAAGGTGGACTTCTCCTACCTGCCAGGAAAACCCATTTTGAAAGATGTTAGCATTTCAGCTCCAAAAGGGAAAATGATTGCGGTTGTTGGTCCGACAGGTTCAGGGAAAACAACTATCATGAACTTAATCAATCGTTTTTATGATGTGGATGCAGGTAGTATCAGCTTTGATGGAACAGATATTCGCGAGTTTGATTTAGACAGTTTGCGAAGTAAGGTAGGAATTGTCCTACAGGATTCTGTTTTGTTTAGCGGAACTATTCGGGACAATATTCGATTCGGTGTACCGGATGCTAGTCAAGAGATGGTAGAAGCAGCTGCTAAGGCTACACACATCCATGACTACATCGAAAGCCTGCCAGATAAGTATGATACTTTGATTAATGATGACCAGAGCGTCTTCTCAACTGGCCAAAAACAGTTGATTTCCATCGCCCGTACCTTGATGACAGATCCACAGGTCTTAATTTTGGATGAGGCAACATCAAACGTGGATACTGTAACAGAGAGCAAGATTCAAAATGCCATGGAGGCAATTGTAGCAGGAAGAACTAGTTTTGTGATTGCCCATCGCTTGAAAACCATTCTCAATGCCGATCAGATCATTGTCCTTAAGGATGGTGAGGTTATCGAACAAGGAAATCACCATGAATTACTCAAGCTTGGAGGCTTCTACTCTGAACTTTATCACAATCAATTTGTCTTTGAATAATACTCTTCGAACATCTCTTCAAACCACGTCAGCGTCCCCATGCAGTATATGTGTTACTGACTTCGTCAGTTCTATCCACAACCTCAAAACTGTGTTTTGAGCAACCTGCGGCTAGCTTCCTAGTTTGCTCTTTGATTTTCATTGAGTATAAGCAAAAAAGTTGTCCTAATTTTGGGCAACTTTTTCTGATAAAAAAATTTTATCACGGACTTAAAAAATACATATTAGACAGGAGTGGGCAAGGATGATAAGATAAGATTATCAATAGAAAAGGAAAGGAAATCAGTGATGGCAAGAACAGTTGTTGGAGTAGCGGCAAACCTATGTCCTGTAGACGCGGAAGGAAAAAATATTCATTCATCAGTCTCTTGTAAATTTGCTGAGAGTATTCGTCAGGTTGGCGGACTTCCTTTGGTCATCCCAGTTGGTGATGAGTCTGTGGTCCATGACTATGTAGAAATGATTGATAAGCTTATCTTGACTGGGGGACAAAATGTTCATCCTCAGTTTTATGGTGAGGAAAAAACAATTGATAGCGACGACTATAACCTAACTCGCGACGAGTTTGAGCTAGCTCTTCTACAAGAAGCCTTGCGTCAGAATAAACCAATTTTAGCCATTTGCCGTGGAGTTCAGCTTGTCAACGTTGCCTTTGGTGGGACACTCAATCAGGATATTGAAGGTCATTGGCAAGGTCTACCTTTTGGGACTTCACATTCTATTGAGACAGTGGATGGCAGTGTAGTGTCTAAATTATTTGGTAAAGAAAGTCAGGTTAATTCAGTGCATCGTCAGAGCATTAAAGAACTGGCACCCAATTTCCGCGTGACGGCTGTGGATCCACGTGATCAAACTGTTGAAGCAATCGAATCTATCGACGAACACCGTATTATTGGTCTCCAGTGGCATCCAGAATTCTTGGTCAATGAAGAAGATGGCAACTTAGAATTATTTGAGTATTTATTGAATGAATTGTAACGACTAGAAAATTAGTCGTTTTTTATTCATTGTTTACGAATATTTATAGAATTGTATTTTTACGCAAACGTTTGAATTGTGATAAAAATTGGAAATTTTTAGTATAAAAACTTGAAAAAATTGTTAGTAAGCGTTATGATAGAAAAGAAGAAATTTTGGAGGAATACTATGTCACATATTAAATTTGATTATTCAAAAGTTTTAGACAAATTTGTTGCACCACATGAAGTGGAATACATGCAAGCACAAGTTACAGCAGCAGACGAATTGATCCGTAAAGGAACTGGTGCTGGGAGCGACTTCTTGGGTTGGTTGGACCTTCCTGAAAACTACGACCGCGAAGAATTTGACCGCATCTTGAAAGCTGCTGAACAAATCAAATCAGACAGCGACGTTTTGGTGGTTATCGGTATCGGTGGATCATACCTTGGAGCGAAAGCTGCGATTGATTTCTTGAACCACCACTTTGCGAACTTGCAAACAAAAGAAGAACGCAAAGCGCCACAAATCCTTTACGCTGGAAACTCAATCTCATCTACTTACCTTGCTGACTTGGTAGAGTACGTTGCAGATAAAGACTTCTCAGTAAACGTGATTTCTAAATCAGGTACAACAACTGAACCAGCCATCGCTTTCCGTGTCTTTAAAGAACTTTTGGTTAAGAAATACGGTCAAGAAGAAGCTAACAAACGTATCTACGCAACTACTGACCGCCAAAAAGGTGCTGTTAAGGTTGAAGCAGATGCTAACGGTTGGGAAACATTTGTGGTTCCAGATGATATCGGTGGACGCTTCTCAGTATTGACAGCAGTTGGTTTGCTTCCAATCGCAGCATCAGGTGCAGATATCAAAGCCCTTATGGAAGGTGCTAATGCTGCTCGTAAAGACTACACTTCAGACAAACTTTCAGAAAACGAAGCTTACCAATATGCTGCAGTGCGTAACATCCTTTACCGTAAAGGCTATGCAACTGAAATCTTGGTAAACTACGAGCCATCACTTCAATACTTCTCAGAATGGTGGAAACAATTGGCTGGTGAGTCAGAAGGAAAAGACCAAAAAGGTATCTACCCAACTTCAGCTAACTTCTCAACAGACTTGCACTCATTGGGTCAATTTATCCAAGAAGGAACTCGTATCATGTTTGAAACAGTTGTCCGCGTTGACAAACCTCGTAAGAACGTGATCATCCCTACTTTGGAAGAAGACCTTGACGGACTTGGTTACCTTCAAGGAAAAGATGTTGACTTTGTAAACAAAAAAGCGACTGACGGTGTTCTTCTTGCCCACACTGACGGTGACGTACCAAACATGTACGTGACTCTTCCTGAGCAAGATGCCTTCACTCTTGGTTACACAATCTACTTCTTCGAATTGGCCATCGCCCTTTCAGGTTACTTGAATGCCATCAACCCATTTGACCAACCAGGTGTTGAAGCTTACAAACGTAACATGTTTGCCCTTCTTGGTAAACCAGGATTTGAAGAATTGAGCAAAGAACTCAACGCTCGTCTATAATAGAGCTGAAAAGAGTGGTTTTACCACTCTTTTTGCTTTTTCTCGAAAAGAGAAATTGGACTCTGGCAAGACTTGTGATATAATATAGAGAGCAAAAAGGCAGACGCCTAGAGACTTTATAGGAGAAGATATGTCAAAAGATATTCGTGTGCGTTATGCACCAAGTCCAACAGGACTACTACACATCGGAAATGCCCGTACAGCATTGTTTAACTACCTTTACGCACGTCATCATGGTGGAACTTTTATCATCCGTATCGAAGATACTGACCGTAAGCGCCACGTCGAAGATGGAGAACGTTCACAGCTTGAAAACCTTCGTTGGTTGGGTATGGATTGGGATGAAAGTCCAGAAACTCATGAAAACTACCGCCAGTCTGAGCGTTTGGAACTCTATCAAAAATACATCGACCAACTCTTGGCTGAAGGAAAAGCCTACAAATCTTACGTTACAGAAGAAGAATTAGCAGCAGAACGTGAACGCCAAGAAGCAGCCGGTGAAACCCCTCGCTACATTAACGAATACCTTGGCATGAGCGAAGAAGAAAAAGCAGCTTACGTTGCAGAACGTGAAGCAGCGGGGATTATCCCGACTGTTCGTTTGGCTGTCAATGAGTCAGGTATCTACAAGTGGCATGATATGGTCAAAGGTGATATCGAATTTGAAGGTGGCAATATCGGTGGTGACTGGGTTATCCAAAAGAAAGATGGCTACCCAACTTACAACTTTGCCGTTGTCATCGACGACCACGATATGCAAATTTCTCACGTTATCCGTGGAGATGACCACATTGCCAATACACCAAAACAACTCATGGTCTATGAAGCGCTTGGTTGGGATGCACCTGAATTTGGTCACATGACCTTGATTATCAACTCTGAAACTGGTAAGAAGTTATCTAAACGTGATACGAACACCCTTCAGTTTATCGAAGATTACCGTAAGAAAGGGTACCTTCCAGAAGCAGTCTTTAACTTCATCGCTCTTCTTGGCTGGAATCCTGGTGGGGAAGATGAAATCTTCTCTCGTCAAGAACTCATCAACCTCTTTGATGAAAACCGTCTCAGCAAGTCTCCAGCAGCCTTCGACCAGAAGAAAATGGACTGGATGAGCAATGAGTACATTAAGAATGCGGATCTTGAGACTATCTTTGAAATGGCAAAACCATTCCTCGAAGAAGCAGGACGTTTGACAGACAAGGCTGAGAAATTGGTGGAGCTCTACAAACCACAAATGAAGTCAGTGGATGAAATCGTTCCATTGACGGATCTCTTCTTCTCAGACTTCCCAGAATTGACAGAAGCTGAGCGAGAAGTCATGGCTGGCGAAACTGTTCCGACTGTACTTGAAGCCTTTAAAGCCAAACTCGAAGCCATGTCAGACGATGAGTTTGTGGTAGAAAATATCTTCCCACAAATCAAAGCGGTCCAAAAGGAAACTGGTATCAAAGGGAAAAATCTCTTCATGCCAATCCGTATCGCCGTTTCAGGGGAGATGCATGGTCCCGAATTGCCAGATACCATCTACTTGCTTGGACGTGAAAAGTCCATCCAACACATCGAAAAAATGTTGGCAGAAATTGCAAAATAAGCTAAGTTTCGACTACTTTTAATTATAGTAATTGTAGGACTTAGTTCAGAGAGAATCAGATGGTTCTCTCTTTTTTGTTGCCAAAGTAGAATCATATTCAATTAAATGTTTAGGTGGCACTTTAAAAAAGAGTTCCTTTTATATGTACTTATTTGAAAATGCAAAAAGTTTTGGTGTATAATATTAAGTGACAGGGCAAGGGAAAGAAGTCAGTGATATGGTAAAATTCTTTACAAACAGACTCGAATTAGCCCAGACATCGTCTATGTTGTTTGTTGAGTCGACTTATTTTTTCTTTGCGTTTTGCTGATCACAGGAAGAAATTCGTGCGTTCATGCAACTATCATCCATAACGATGCCTTCGTTTTCGATTCGTAGTTGATATGCAACTGTGTATCTACTCTTTCTTTTCCAGAGAATAGAAAGGAATCGACCTTGCTCTGTTTACCTTGCGTTAAGCAAGGTTTTTTTGTGGAATGCTATCGCGAAATTTACGATTTTTCTATCAAGTGGTATAATATTAAGTATCCTGATGAATTGAGGAACTCAAATGAAAGAATTTAACAAATCAATCAAATTAGAGCATGTGGCTTACGACATTCGTGGTCCAGTCCTTGAGGAAGCCATGCGTATGCGAGCAAATGGGGAAAAAATCCTCCGTTTGAATACAGGAAACCCAGCTGAATTTGGCTTTACAGCACCAGATGAGGTCATCCATGATTTGATTATGAATGCGCGTGATAGTGAAGGTTATTCGGACTCAAAAGGTATCTTTTCAGCCCGTAAAGCAATTATGCAATATTGCCAATTGAAAAAATTCCCTAATGTAGGCATCGATGATATCTACCTTGGCAATGGTGTGAGTGAGTTGATTGTCATGTCCATGCAAGGTCTCTTGGACAATGGCGATGAAGTCTTGGTTCCTATGCCTGACTATCCTCTCTGGACAGCTGCAGTTAGCTTGGCTGGAGGAAATGCCGTTCACTACGTCTGTGATGAAGAAGCTGAATGGTATCCTGACTTAGATGATATCAATTCTAAGATTAGTTCAAATACTAAGGCTATCGTTTTGATCAATCCAAATAACCCAACTGGAGCCCTCTATCCTAAGGAACTCTTGTTAGATATTATTGAGATTGCTCGTCAAAATGACTTAATTATCTTTGCGGATGAAATCTACGACCGTATGGTTATGGATGGCAATGTTCATACACCGGTAGCTAGTTTGGCTCCAGACCTTTTCTGTGTTAGCATGAATGGTCTGTCTAAATCGCACCGTATCGCTGGTTTCCGTGTGGGTTGGATGGTCTTGTCTGGACCTAAACATCATGTAAAGGGCTATATTGAAGGTCTCAACATGCTTTCAAACATGCGCCTTTGTTCCAACGTCTTGGCTCAACAGGTTGTTCAAACTTCACTCGGTGGTCACCAATCGGTGGACGAATTGCTCTTGCCAGGTGGTCGTATCTACGAGCAAAGAAATTTCATTTATAATGCCATTCAAGATATTCCTGGTTTGTCAGCGGTTAAACCTAAAGCGGGTCTTTATATCTTCCCTAAAATTGATCGCAATATGTATCGTATCGATGATGATGAACAGTTTGTTCTTGATTTCTTGAAGCAAGAAAAAGTACTTTTGGTTCACGGACGAGGCTTTAACTGGAAAGAGCCAGATCACTTCCGTATCGTTTATCTGCCACGTGTAGATGAGTTAGCCCAAATCCAAGAAAAGATGACCCGTTTCTTGAAGCAGTATCGTAGATAAGAACGATCTAGGTTTCGAGTACAATCAGCAAATTTTATCTCAGAGAAATCAAATGTTTTGATGATTTTAACATTGTTTCTCTGAGTTTTTTCATATTTTAAAAAAATGTATTGATTATCTGCAATATCCTAAGAAGTTTGAATTTGTTGATTTAGATAATGAAGTATCTGCGATTGAGCTTCTTTAATGTTATGTATATAAATAAAAATGAAGCAAGAGTGAAAAATTGAATGGGATAGGGTAGATGAATAAAATGTTAACTACGAAAAAGATTATTGCGGAATTTGAGGAAAGTTCTAATGATATTAAATTCCTTGAATTTAACAAAAAACTAACGGATAGTATATAAAGACCACAAGAACTGAAGTTTATCTTAGAACATTTTTCTTATGTAACTGTGAATGGTTATTTAAAAATCTTGGGGAATGATTCAGAGAATGGCTTCAGCTACTGTAATAAATTGTTTTCAAAATGTTATAATTCGAATCGTTGTTTGATAGCTTATGATATCTTGGGTGGTCTATTTGCAATAAATATTGAAAAATTAAATGCAATAGAATATTTCGCTCCCGATACATTAGAATGGGAGGATTTGGAGATAGATTATAAGGACTTTTTATATTGGGTGACGACAAATCAGTTAGACATATTTTATCAAGAGCTGATAGTATCAGATTTGTTCACATTAGATTTATCGCTTGAATCAAATGAAGTTGTTTTGACCTATCCTTTTATTTGGTCAATGGAGTACACTCCATCAGGTGCAGCTAGAAAAATAGTCCCTTTTAAAGAATTGTTAGAAATGAATGCTGATTTTTATAGACAGTTAAGGATGTGATAAATAAAGGGGACAATGCATGAAAAAGATATTTGAAATTAGTACATACAGTAAAATAGTATTAAATGGGGAATAATCATTAATGTAAACTGTTATTATTAAAGACTTCCATAGCAAAAAGTTTTTTTGTATAAATGTGTATTACGAATGTGTGACTGATAGACAAATATTAAAATATATGATAAACAAAAATAGAAAAAAATTAAAAGGAGAATCCTTATGTCAGTAATTTCATCAGTGGGCCTCACCTATTGCTTGACAAAAGAAAAAAGCAAATAATGTAGATAACAAATCTCACAATGAAATGAGGTCGGGCAAAAAGTCTTTAAAATAAAAGAAAAGTATATTATCAGATGTTTCAAAACCTTGATTTAACAAGATTATTGAATTTTAAAATTTCGATGTATTGCAATAAAAATTAACCGAAAAACTACATTCTTTGTGAAATAAATTAGATGCTTGGATATATAGAAAACGCTCTAGTCAAAATTTCATGAGCCCGAAATATTGAGTCAGCAACTCGATGAAGAAGCCTTCAAGACTCATCTCAGCCAAAAAGAAAATTGGTGGATTGGACTTTCAAAAGAAAAACAAGGGAATTTTGTCATTCCTTACTACGTCCTAGGTCAAGACTGGCAGATTGTCCTTGCTGATCAGGAATTTGAGGGATTGTTGGTCATGCCTTTTGAAGTACCTTATCAATCCAACTTTGAAAAATGGAAGCGTGATGTTGAAAAGACTCTCTTTTATGGTTCGGTCAATTTAGATCAGTCTGAAAGTCTCTTTTCTTACTACGAACCTATCTATCGGGTGATTATTCAAGGAAATCTCCAGCAAATTATTGATGAATTGACCTTGCTTGAGAAGATCGTCCTTGAAAACACACCGAGGGTTTCCATTACCAAGCAGCTCTTTACCCAGTTTGTCATGGATGTTTTCCATCTTTTTGAACATTTGAAAGCAGACGATATGACAGATATTGTCAAGAACATCCATGCCATTACAACTTTTGAGGACTTAGTCGCTTATACCAAGGAGACCTTGACTTCCTTTTTTGGTCAATACCGCATGAATGAAAATGTAGTCAGCGTACTTGAAGTTATTGGTAGAGACTACAAAAAAGAGCTTTCCCTCAAGGATATCAGCAAGGATCTCTTTATCAATTCCGTTTATTTGGGTCAGCTAATCAAGAAGGAAACCAATTCCACCTTTGCGGAGCTTCTCAATAAGCAACGCATCAAGGCTGCCCAGCAACTCTTGCTATCTACAAATGATAGTATTGAGGATATTTGCTATACGGTTGGATACAGTAATGTAGGTTATTTCTATAAGGTTTTTCGAAAACTGTGTGGGAAGTCTCCTAAAGCCTACCGTAAACAGGTGGAAACGAACTTGTAACAGTTGTTCTCCTTCGTAAAATATGCTATAATAATTAAAAAATTATGAGGAGGTTACTTTTATGAAAAAGAAACCAATCTATCTTTGGGTATTGCTGATTTTATCAGCCTTACTCTCAGCAATGTCACTATTTGGAATCATATCTCCAGTACCTACTGCGGAGGGTATGAGCAATTTAGAAACATCAGCATCAGGTGTTAATGCTACTTATGCTAAGGAGCTCGTTGCTTACACCATTAAGGTATCGGAGCATGGTCATTCTGTCTTCAGCATTCTCTTGGTTGTCTTATCTGTTATTCTAGTTGTTGTGGCTTTGGTTTTCCTTATTCGTAAAAACATCCAATTGGCTAACTACACTTATCTTGCTTATGTCTTCGTTGCCATCGTTGGTTCTATCTACAACTTTATCGGCGTTCAGGATGCGGTTTCACTTTTTACAGACCCTAACATCCGTATGGGAGCGGAGCTTGGTGCCAAAGGTTCTGCTATTTTGGGGATCGTACTCAATGTTATCTTCCTAGCAATCGTCTTCTATAAGATGTGGCGTCAGCAAAAAGAATTAACAGAAGCTCAAGAAGAGGAAGAAATTGCCTAAGAGTTGACAAAGCATAACTATCAAGATACAATCTTGGTAGTTATTTTTTATGATTCAAAAAGGAGGAGAAAATGAAAAAAATTTCCTTAGTCTATATCAGTCTGAGCGGAAATACGGAGAGTTTCGTAACACGATTGAAGGCTTACCTATTAGAACAGTATGGGAACATTGAAGTGGAAAAGATCCATATTAAAGATTTGGTCAAGGAGGGGGAAAATTTCTTTGAGATGTCCAATCCATATGTGGCTTTCCTACCGACTTATCTAGAAGGTGGCAATGGTGTTGATAACGGAGATGTGGAGATTTTGACCACTCCAGTAGGGGATTTTATCGCCTATGGTGACAATGCCAGCAAGTGTTTTGGTGTTGTAGGATCCGGTAATCGTAACTTTAACAATCAATACTGTTTGACGGCTAAACAATACAGCCAACGCTTTGGTTTCCCTGTTCTAGCTGACTTTGAGATGCGTGGAATGCTGGGAGATATTAAAAAGGTTGCAGGGATTATTGCGGACTTGTATGAGTTAGATAGTTAAGAAGTGTGAGGAGTCAATATGCAAAATATGGGAGAGATTTTTAAAGAGTTACGAAAGAGTCGGAATATATCCTTACAAGAGGCGACGGGAGGAGAGTTTACTTATTCCATGTTGAGCAAATTTGAACGAGGGGAGGCTGATTTATCATCTGTGAAATTAATTACTGCTTTAGATCATATTCATTCTGATTTGAATGAATTTATGTATTTGGTACGTGGTTTTGCTCAGAAAAAGAATTTGACTTTTACAGAAAATCTTTGGAACACATATGAAAAAGAAGGTCTTGCTTCTCTTCAAGCATTGTACGAAAGGACATCTAAAAAGTATGCCTCAAGTGCTGAAAAAAGCTATCTTTTACAAATGATTCGTATCAAAAGTGTTCTGGTATTTTTTGATTTAGAAGCAACAGCAACTGATGAAGAGTTGGATTTTCTTTATGACTATTTTTTTACTATTGATATTTGGGGAAATTACGAATTAGAACTATTTTCAACCATTTCTACCTTGTTTCCTCTTCCGCTCTATTTTAAATATGCTAGGGAGATGCTACAAAAAACAGATTTATTAGGTTCTTTACCGGATAATAAAGTTAGTATTGATACGATTTTAATTAATGGACTATTTAAAGCAGTAGAGGAAAAAGATAAGTTAAAGGCAGATTATTTCATCTTTCAGATTGAAAAGCGAGATTTACCAGAGCAAGAAGCCTATCTTAAAATTATTTATATGATTGCCAAAGGTTATTACGATACTATTTTTACATTATCGGATAAAGGGGGTGTAAGAATTAAGAGAGGTATTGAGATTTTGAAGGATTTAGAATACGTAGATGGTGCGACATACTATGAAAACTACTTTTTAAATCAATTTTCATGCAAGGAGTTGTAATATATTCTTATGGTGTTAGCTGACAAAAAATAAATTCGATTCTTAATGTTGCATATTTAATAGTTTCTAGAATATAATTTATCTATTTTGAAGAAAAATATATTACAAAAAAGTGGGGACTCCCGCTTTTTTTGTTATACTTGATTCATAAAATAAAGGAGGTAACAGAAATGACAAAATTTGCAATGATTGCATCAACACATGCAGAACCAGTCAAAGAATTTGTAGCAACATACAAGTGCACAGTTCATAAAGGATAATGAACTAAGGTATAGATTGGTAGTGTTTTATAAGGAGTATGGACTTGTATATCATACTCCTTTATCTATTTGTAAAAAGGTGAACTATGGATAGAACGGATTTTACATATTGTAATGAAAATTTATATGAATTGGAAGAGTTTGGTTTTAAAATTCATATTTCTGCCACTATAAATAATTATAAACAAGTATTTGATGTAGTTAGTGAGTTGTTAGAGCAAGAAGGAGCTATGTACAAGTATTTGTCTGACTTTAATAAAATTTATAAAAATTTTTCTGAAACTGAATCATTGGCGGAATCAGGGAAGTTTATAACAATTTATCCAAGGAATAGAGAGAATTGTATAAAGTTACTTGAAAAGATTTATCAAAAATTACCTTGTAATTTACAAGGCATTTATATACTAAGCGATAGAAACTATAAAAATTCTAATAATATTTTCTACAGATTTGGATGCAACATAGTTAATGAAAATAATTTAATTGATGGTTTTCCAACTATGTATGGACCAGATGGTGAAATTTGGCAAGATTATCAAAAAGTCTATTTTGATTTACCTAAATGGATTGAAGATATTCAAGAGCCTCAGAGATTTATAGATACGTATATGTCTGATAATTATGAAATAAATTCTATTCTAAAAAGTAGCAATGGTGGTAATATTTATTTGGCTAATCAAAAGGAATCTACTGAGAGAGTCATTATAAAGGAATGTCGAAACCATATATTGTCCCATGAGAATATAGAAAGAAGAAAATTAAGAGAAAAAGAGTGGATTATATCTAGTAAATTTATTAAATACAGTCCTAAGCCATTGGAAAAAATTAATGAGTGGACAAATGGATATTTTATATATGAATTCATAGATGGAGTTGCATTAAAAGATTTTGTAGATGATTATAATTTATATTCCTACTCTAAAAACGACATCACTAAAAATTATTTTAAATTTCTTACTCTTTTAAAAATTTTCGAAAAACTAATAGAATTAGTCGGATACTTTCATCAAGAAAATATTGTTTTGAATGATATTCATCCAGACAATATTATAATTACAAATATGTTGGAACTATACTTTGTTGACTTAGAAAATTCTTATTTATCAAATGAGAGTCCATTAGTAGGAATCTACAACGATATCTGTCTAGAAAAATGGAATTATATAGAAGGTAAAAAAGCAGATTGTTATAAAATCGCAAATTTGATATTATTTTTACTAGGTAGATTACAGTTAAAAGGAGAAAGAGACTCTAAAATTGATAACATCAAAGAATTACTGCTTCAAAAAGGTATTGATACTAATATAGATATTCTGATAAAATATTTATTCAGTGATGAACCAGATATATTTACTTCTAAAAAAATATTTTCAAATATATATGTTAGAAAAAATAAAGAAAAAAAAATTGATGCTTGGATAAATACTGAATTATTGCCACTAAGCAATCAAGAATTTTTTAATCTATTAGAATCAAGAGTAATCTTCTCTGTAACTACAAATACAACATCTGCTGAAATATTAACCTTATTTAATAACTTTCGTGATTTTGGATTAGAAGGTTTATCTGGTTTTTTAATTTTCTTACATAATATTTCTTTTGATAAAAAAATTATAAACAAAGGTGTTGAGATTGTACTATCAAATACGTTAGATATAGACGGTAAAAAATTTTTAAAAAATTCTTCAACAACGGCCTCTCCGTATTTATTGGATGGAACATCGGGTATTATTCGAATGTTACTATACATCGATCCATTTGAGTACAAGGATATTATTTTGGATTTGAGTTCGAGCTTGTTGGTTGAATATGCTCAGTTTTCTGGATATTGGGGAGGGATGATTGGCCTTGCAGATACTTTATTAGCAGTTTGTAAATATTTTCCTAATGATGATTTTATTTTAATAGCAAAAGAACTACTAATAAGTGGGTTTATTCTGCAAAGGGTTGCGCTCCGAAATTTAGAAGAATCTCCTCAAATCATAAATATGTATAAAATTTTAAACTATAGGAGCGATCTGTTATGAGACTATTTTTAAAACATCATCTATTTAGAATACTTACTTTATCAAGGTTTTTAAGTTCAAGTGGAGCATATATTTATAATTTGGTGTTTGTCGTCTATGCTGCTAGTTTGCCATTTAAAAGTCTAGCTGTATTTGTGGCAAATATGATTACGATTTTGCCATTCTTATTTACTTTTTATGTGGGAATTAAGGCTGATCAGACTCAAAATAAAGCAAGGATGATTATTTGGGTTGGATGCTTGCAAAGTATTTTATTTCTCTTGATTGCGATAGTAATTCGTGATTCTAATTTTTTTACTTTTGCCTTTATTTGTTTAATGAATATATGTTCAGATGTCTTATCAGATTATACAGCGGGATTACGTATGCCGATTATTCAGTATAATATTTCAGAAGATAAACTCTATGAAGCCTACTCCTTTACTCAATTTGTATCTTATTTATCAAATCTAGGAGGTCAAGCTCTGGGGGTATGGATACTCACTACAAGTCAACAAAATTTTTCTTTAGTTGCAATTGTGAACTCAGGTTTCTTTCTGTTATCTTCTCTGATTTTGTTAAAAAATAGAAAAGAACTGACACATTTGTCTATAACTGTGGAGACTCAACCAATTAATTTAGTCCAACAAATGAAAACAATCTATGCAGATATGGACTATGTGTTTAGAAAAAAGGAAAGTAAATCCTTATTCAAAATTGTACTTGTTATTCTAATTATGAACACTTTAGGAGGTGCTATTGGAGGTATTTATCATTTTTACTTATTAGACCATGATATCTATCATCTCAGTTATGCCCAAGCTCTTTTTTTGATTGAAGGTGTCAGCTTAGGGGGAGCTATTATTGGAAGTTTAACTCCTAATGATTATTTTGGGAAATTATCTTTTTCAAATTTGTTATCCCTTAATGCTCTCCTATTTGTATTACTTGCTATTGCCAATATTTTAGATTTTCCTCCTCTGGTCGGTATTATTTGCTTAGCCTTTGTTATGTATTTTATGTCGAAATCAATGCCTAAATTAGATACTCTGTTACTGTCTAATTTGAGTTCAGACGTATTAGCTAGAAGTAATAACTTCTTGAGTATGATTTTTTCCTTAACATTACCTTTTGGAATGTCTCTATTTTCCTTTTTAGCTTTACAAGATATCAGGATTTGCTGGTGGGTATTTATAGCTGGTAGTGTGATAGGTCTGATTTTGTCATTGGAGACCAATCGAAATGAGTAAACTACAGAGATCATTTTTAAAGTATATAAAACGAAAACCAAGCTTCAAGGATATTATGCTATGCAGTGCTTTGCTACTCTTAGAGTTCGCTCTGTTGCAGTTCTCCAAGAAATTTCTTGATGAAAGTTTGTCAGCATACGGAACCATGGCATCACTAGGGATTGTTATACTGGTGGGAATCTTAGTTCTCAGGAAAAAATGAGAGTGGGACAGAAATCGGTAATTCGTTAGAATTCGATTTCGTCGTCCCACCTCCGCACAGTTGAGTAGGGCTGTAAAAGCTGATGAAATCAGCGTAGTAAAGCTCACTCAACCACTGCGTCTTGCTCGACTATCCAAAGACAATTGAGAGGCTAGGACTTTTGTCCTAGCCTCATTTTCTGATGTCTTCCACAATTTCCTTTGAAATCATAATTCCCAAACGATATCCCTTATTGATGTAGTCGATGACATCGTTGATGTTTTCTGTTGTTTTAATTTTTTCCTTGATAGTAGCTCGAAAAGTTTCATCCTTTAAAAGCTGTTCTTGTAGAAGGCCTTGTAGTTTTTCCTTTTCGTATTTGTTAATGAGAAAAAGAATGACAAGACTGATGACAACTAAAATATAAGCATATTGGCTCATAAAGTCTCTCCCTCTGTGATAAAGAAGTTAATAACAAGAGAAAAGCGAAAAAGATTTTTCGCTTTTCAAGTAATGACACTATAAAATCAGGCAGACGATAGCATAGCTAAAAAAGTGGTTGTTCTGCCCCTGACTCTAGTACCAAACCAAGATCCGTAATCTAAACAAATCGATGTTATTTTTTTAGATGAATTAGTGAAGCGCCTAGCCGAATCCCTTATAGGATTTGGCGTTAGTTACTTAGATTGCTTTACAATAAAGTGATTAAAAGTCTACGACATGAGCCTAACCAAATCGATATTATTTGGTTAGGTGAATTAGTGAAGCGTTTAGGCAATTCGCCATATAGCGATTGCCGTCAAGAGACTAGGAACTTTAGTTCCAGTCTCTTGTAACGATTTACATCTTCTCCGGCGCCTCAACACCGAGCAGACGAAGTGCTTCTTTGAGGACAACTGCAGTTGCATAGCTAAGGGCTAAACGACTGTCGCGTTCTGGACTTTCATCCAAGATACGAGTGTGAGCGTAATATTTGTTAAAGGCTTGCGCTAAGCTAATTGCAAATTTAGCAATGATAGAAGGTTCAAAGTTATCCGCCGCACGGTTGATAATACGTGGGAAATCTTGGATGAGTTTAATAATTTCCCAACTTTCAGCGTCGTTCAAGCTATAGTTGGCGGCTGTTTCTGGTTTGAAATCGGCTTTGCGCAAGATAGATTGGATACGAGCATAGGCGTATTGAACATAAGGACCAGTCTCGCCTTCAAAGGATACCATGGCTTCAAGGTCGAAGTCGTATCCATTTGTACGGTCAGTTTTAAGGTCATAGAATTTAATGGCTCCAACTCCAACAGCATGAGCAACCTGGTCTTTATTTTCAAGTTCAGGATTTTTGGCTTCGATTTGGGCTTTGGCACGACTGACAGCCTCTGCAACTGTAGGCTCTAGCAAGATGACATTCCCTTTACGAGTAGAGAGCTTCTTCCCTTCTTTTGTAACCAAACCAAAAGGAACGTGAGTAATGTCGTCACTCCAGTCGTAGCCCATTTCTTGCAAGACAGCTTTGAGCTGTTTAAAGTGGGCAGATTGCTCTTGACCAACGACGTAGATAGATTTGGCGAATTGGTATTCGTTTTTACGGTAAAGAGCTGCAGCCAAGTCACGTGTGATGTAAAGAGTTGCACCATCAGATTTCTTGATAAGAGCTGGGTGTTCAATTCCATATTTTTCAAGATTCACAACTTGGGCTCCTTCTGACTCAACAAGAAGTCCTTTTTCAGAAAGGATGTCTACAACTGCATCCATCTTGTCATTGTAAAAGGCTTCCCCGTTGTAGCTGTCGAATTCAACCTTCAATTCATTGTAAAGGCGGTTAAATTCCACCAAACTTTCATCACGGAACCATTGCCAAAGTGCGAGAGCTTCCTCGTCTCCATTTTCAAGTTTACGGAACCATTCGCGTGCTTCTTCATCCAAGCTAGGGTCATTTTCAGCTTCAGCATTGATGCGAACGTAGAGTTTAAGAAGTTCATCAATCGGATGAGCTTTTACAGCTTCTTCGTCGCCCCATTTTTTGTAGGCAACAATCAGCATTCCAAACTGTTTACCCCAGTCTCCCAAATGGTTGACCTTGACCGTTTGATAACCGATTTTTTGGAAAATATGTGACAAGCTATCTCCGATAACAGTTGAGCGCAGGTGACCAATAGAGAATGGTTTAGCAATATTGGGACTAGACATGTCGATAACAACATTTTCTTGTTTACCAATAGTTTGGTCAGCATAGTGTTCTTTTTCAGTGATAACAGCTTGTAATACCTGAGCAGAAATGGCATTTTTATCAAGGAAGAAGTTAACATAAGGTCCAGTAGCGACGACTTTTTCAAAGGCTTGGCTATTGATTTTTTCAGCGATATCTGCTGCAATCATTTGTGGAGCTTTTCTCTCAACTTTTGCTAGAGTAAAGGCAGGGAAGGCGATGTCTCCCATATCAGAGTTTTTGGGTTGTTCTAGTAAATTTAAAATAGCCTCTTGATCCAGGCTGTCAATGACGCTAGCCAATTCGCTAGCGATCAATTGTTTTGTATTCATTATAAACTCCTTTGGACTTTTCTTCTATTTTATCATAATTTTGAGGAATGATAAGAATTTTTTTTGAAATATTCAGTTTTTTTGGTATAATGTTCTTATTAAATAGTTGTAAAATGTTATAAATATTCACTAGAGGGGATGTTATGAGAAAAAGAGAACGTCATCAGTTGATCAAGCAGATGATCACTGAGGAAAAATTAGGGACTCAAAAAGAGATCCAGGATCGGTTGGAAGCACGCAATGTTTTTGTGACGCAAACGACCTTGTCGCGTGACCTTCGCGAACTGGGCTTGACCAAGGTTAAGAAAAATGATAAGGTCTACTATGTACTAGCAAATGAGACAGAGAAGATTGACCTGGTTGAGTTTTTGTCCCATCATTTGGAAGGTGTAGCAAGAGCTGAGTTTACCTTAGTTTTGCACACTAAATTGGGTGAAGCCGCAGTTTTAGCCAATGTTGTCGATGCCAACAAGGATGAATGGATTTTAGGAACAGTTGCGGGTGCCAATACTCTCTTGGTAATCTGCCGAGATCAGCATGTTGCTAAACTCATGGAAGATCGTTTGTTAGATTTGATGAAGGATAGATAAGGTCTTGGGAGTCTCTCTCAAGACTATTTTTAACAAGGAGAGAATGGATGATGACAGAAAAATTATCACCTGGCATGCAACAGTATGTGGATATAAAAAAACAATATCCAGATGCTTTTTTGCTCTTTCGTATGGGTGATTTTTATGAGTTATTTTACGAAGATGCAGTCAATGCTGCCCAGATACTAGAAATATCACTAACCAGTCGCAATAAGAATGCTGACAATCCTATTCCCATGGCTGGAGTTCCTTATCACTCAGCACAACAGTATATTGATGTCCTAGTGGAGCGTGGCTACAAGGTTGCCATTGCTGAGCAGATGGAGGATCCTAAGCAGGCAGTAGGGGTTGTTAAGCGCGAGGTTGTGCAGGTGATTACCCCTGGTACGGTCGTCGATAGTAGTAAGCCAGATAGCCAAAACAACTTTTTGGTGGCTATCGACCGTGACGGTCAGCAATTTGGTTTGGCATACACGGATCTGGTGACGGGTGATTTTTATGTGACAGGCTTATTGGATTTTACCCTGGTCTGTGGTGAAATCCGGAATCTCAAGGCCAGAGAAGTTGTCATTGGCTATCCCTTAACTGAAGAGGAAGAACAGATTCTCAGCCGTCAAATGAATTTGGTGCTTTCTTATGAGCAAGAATTATTTGAAGACATACATCTGCTGGATCCACGCTTGGCGCCTATTGAACAAGCTGCCAGCAGTAAGCTTCTTAAGTATGTTCATCGGACTCAGATGAGAGAACTGAACCATTTGAAGCCAGTTATCCGTTATGAAATTAAGGATTTCTTGCAGATGGATTATGCAACCAAGGCTAGTTTAGATCTAGTAGAAAATGCTCGTTCTGGCAAGAAACAAGGGAGTCTTTTCTGGTTGTTAGATGAAACCAAGACTGCCATGGGGATGCGACTCCTACGTTCTTGGATCCACCGTCCCTTGATTGACAAGGATCGTATCCTTGAACGTCAGGAGGTTGTACAGGTCTTTTTAGATTATTTCTTTGAACGTAGTGATTTGACAGAAAGCCTAAAGGGAGTCTACGATATCGAGCGTCTGGCTAGTCGTGTGTCTTTTGGGAAAAGCAATCCCAAAGATCTCTTGCAATTAGCGACTACCTTGGGAAGTGTTCCACGAATTCGAGCAATTTTAGAAGGAATGGAGCAACCAGCTCTTGCCTATCTGATTGAACAATTAGATCCTATTCCTGAGTTGGAAAATCTCATTAGTGCAGCCATTGCTCCAGAGGCACCTCATGTCATTACCGAAGGCGGTATTATTCAGACTGGCTTTGACGAGACCTTGGACAAGTATCGTCGGGTACTGAGAGAAGGGACCAGCTGGATTGCTGAGATTGAGGCCAAGGAAAGAGAAAATTCTGGCATTAATACGCTCAAGATTGACTACAATAAAAAAGACGGCTACTATTTCCATGTGACCAATTCTCAGCTTGGTAACGTACCAGCCCACTTTTTCCGTAAGGCTACGCTAAAAAACTCTGAACGTTTTGGGACAGAGGAGTTGGCTCGTATCGAGGGAGAAATGTTAGAGGCGCGTGAGAAATCAGCAAACTTAGAGTATGAAATTTTTATGCGGATCCGTGAGGAGGTTGGCAAGTATATCCAACGCCTGCAAGCCCTAGCCCAAGGAATCGCTACTGTCGATGTCTTGCAAGGTTTGGCAGTAGTAGCAGAAAATCAGCACTTGATTCGACCAGAGTTCGGAGAGGATTCACGAATTGACATCCAAAAGGGACGTCATGCTGTTGTTGAAAAGGTCATGGGAGCCCAAACCTATATTCCCAACAGCATCCAAATGGATGAAGATACTAGCATCCAACTGATTACAGGACCTAACATGAGCGGGAAGTCAACCTATATGCGCCAGCTAGCTATGACAGCAGTCATGGCACAGATGGGATCTTATGTTCCAGCTGAGAGTGCTAGTCTTCCTATTTTTGATGCTATCTTCACTCGTATTGGGGCAGCGGATGACTTGGTGTCAGGTCAGTCAACCTTTATGGTCGAGATGATGGAAGCTAATAATGCTATTGCACATGCGACTGAGAATTCTCTCATTCTCTTTGATGAGCTTGGACGCGGAACGGCAACTTATGATGGCATGGCCTTGGCCCAGGCAATTATCGAGTATATCCATGAACATATCGGAGCCAAGACTCTCTTTGCAACTCACTACCATGAATTGACTAGCTTAGAATCTAGCCTGGAACATCTGGTTAATGTCCACGTGGCTACGCTTGAGCAAAATGGACAGGTTACCTTCCTTCACAAGATCGAAGCAGGACCAGCAGACAAATCATACGGTATTCACGTAGCTAAGATTGCAGGATTACCGACAGATTTGCTAGTAAGGGCAGATGCAATATTAACTCAATTAGAGAATCAAGGTCAGGAAAGTCCTGCTCCAATGAAACAAACACATGCAGTTTCTGAACAAATTTCCCTATTTGACTCGGCGGAAGAAAATCCTATTCTAGCAGAATTGGCTAAAGTAGATGTGTACAATATGACACCGATGCAAGCCATGAACCTCTTGTTAGAATGGAAGCAAAAATTATAAGCAAAAACCCACTCAGTCCTGTGAGTGGGTTTCTGTTGTATTATTTCTTCTGAGCCAATAATTGGTTGATGTGGGCAACCTTCTTTGATTCTCTTTTATAGAGAATCGCCCAGATGATGAGATAGACGATGGCAAACTCTGGGATGAGTTGAAGGATGAAAGTCCAGCGAAGTGGAAACCAACCTGCCAGAATTGCTAGAGGAACAAAACCTAATAGCATGAGGAAGAAGTGAGTGACAGTCGCACGAAGAAGGCTCCAGTCTTTGGCAAAGAGACGGCTACCAAAACTAAAGAGGACTCCGATAGCTGCCCAGATAATCGTAGAGTAGAGCAAGACCAGAGAACCATGGGCTTGATGCTCTCTCATGAATTGACCAACGGGAGATTCAGGGCTGAGAGGTGCGTAGTTGCTTGGTGAATAGATAAAAGAAAAGATAATGGATAGGATGAGGCCGATGAGGATACCAGTTGTGGCATCGTGGAATACTTGTTTTTTCATAGTTCTAATTTCTCCTTTATGGTTTTGAGGTAACGGCGAGATGAGTAGGTGAAACTGTCATTTTTTAGATAGATTTCAATCAAGCCGTTAGAGGTTAGTTTTAGATGACTAATAGCATCAATGTTGACAATTTCAGATTGGGAAATCTGGATAAAGGAAGTAGGCAAAATGTCAACTGCTTGGTAGAGACGGATATCAAGAGCATATGTCTGCTGATCAGTCTCGGCTAAGACCTTTCGATTTTCAATATAGATTCGTTGAATCTTACTAATCTGAATCAAGTAGACCTGGTCTTGGAATTTTCCTTTAAGAGTTTCTTTTTGATCCAGTGATTGAACAAAGTCTTGAACTTTTTGAACTCTAGGGGACAAAGATGGTGCTTCTATGATGATTTGTTCTTCTGCATATTGTTGATCAATGTCAAGTCTGACTTTCATATTTTCTCCTTTGTAAAGCTGTAATAGAGATCTCTTACTTACAAATCTATTAAACACCATTTTCTTGGCAATTACAAGAAGCTTTGTCTATGTGGTCGGTTGAAGAGCCTATCTGGTAGGTGACCGTTTTCATAGAATTTTTAGAGTAAAGAAGTCAAAAAATAAGAAGAAATATATTGACAAAAATAGAAAAAACGTGGTACAATAATAGACGGTACTTTTTACTTTTGGTCTCTCAAGAGTGTACAGGGACGTGCTGACAAATGTTGCAAAAGTACACACAGATGATAGCTGTCACCAAGTGTATCATCACCAAAAATAAAAAAAACACAGGAGAATGTAGATGCCTACAATTAACCAATTGGTTCGCAAACCGCGTAAATCAAAAGTAGAAAAATCTAAATCACCAGCTTTGAACGTTGGTTACAACAGTCATAAAAAAGTTCAAACAAACGTTTCTTCACCACAAAAACGTGGTGTTGCAACTCGTGTTGGAACAATGACACCTAAAAAACCTAACTCTGCCCTTCGTAAATTTGCTCGTGTACGTTTGAGCAACCTTATCGAAGTTACTGCCTACATCCCAGGTATCGGACACAACTTGCAAGAGCACAGCGTGGTGCTTCTTCGCGGTGGACGTGTAAAAGACCTTCCAGGGGTACGTTACCATATCGTCCGTGGTGCACTTGATACTGCAGGTGTTAACGATCGTAAACAAGGCCGTTCTAAATACGGTACTAAACGTCCGAAAAAAGCATAAGGAAAGGGGATAAAGAGAAATGAGTCGTAAAAATAGAGCTCCAAAACGTGACGTATTGCCAGATCCGCTTTACAATTCACAATTAGTTACTCGTCTTATCAACCGCGTTATGCTTGACGGTAAACGTGGTACAGCTGCTTCAATCGTTTACGGTGCTTTTGAACAAATCAAAGAAGTTACTGGTAACGATGCACTTGAAGTATTTGAAACAGCTATGGAAAACATCATGCCTGTACTTGAAGTACGTGCACGTCGTGTTGGTGGTTCTAACTACCAAGTCCCAGTTGAAGTTCGTCCAGAACGTCGTACAACACTTGGACTTCGTTGGTTGGTAACAATCGCTCGCCTTCGTGGTGAACACACAATGCAAGACCGTCTTGCAAAAGAAATCTTGGATGCTGCTAACAACACTGGTGCAGCAGTTAAGAAACGTGAAGACACTCACCGTATGGCTGAAGCTAACCGTGCCTTCGCACACTTCCGTTGGTAAAATCATGATGCTGGGAACGGCAAGGATGCAAAGTGAAAATAGGAAACTAACGCAGTATTCGATGAATACAAGGAAGTTTATCTTTTTCACACAGCATCCCGTTCCGGCTCAAATCGGCTAATTAACTTTAGCCCTTGTTCAACTCAACTTAACATCTCGCAAGTTGAAACCAACAATAACATGAAAACATTGAGAACGGGTGGGTCCTGCCTATCCGTTTTTATTAAATCGTGTTATAATAGAATAGAAATAAAAAATATAGGAGAAACAAACCTCATGGCACGCGAATTTTCACTCGAAAAAACTCGTAATATCGGTATCATGGCTCACGTCGATGCTGGTAAAACAACTACAACTGAGCGTATCCTTTACTACACTGGTAAAATCCACAAAATCGGTGAAACTCACGAAGGTGCGTCACAAATGGACTGGATGGAGCAAGAGCAAGAACGTGGTATCACTATCACATCTGCTGCGACAACAGCTCAATGGAACAACCACCGCGTAAACATCATCGACACACCAGGACACGTGGACTTCACAATCGAAGTACAACGTTCTCTTCGTGTATTGGACGGTGCGGTTACAGTTCTTGACTCACAATCAGGTGTTGAGCCTCAAACTGAAACAGTTTGGCGTCAAGCAACTGAGTACGGAGTTCCACGTATCGTATTTGCCAACAAAATGGACAAAATCGGTGCTGACTTCCTTTACTCAGTAAGCACACTTCACGACCGTCTTCAAGCAAACGCACACCCAATCCAATTGCCAATCGGTGCTGAAGATGACTTCCGCGGTATCATCGACTTGATCAAGATGAAAGCTGAAATCTATACTAATGACCTTGGTACAGATATCCTTGAAGAAGATATTCCAGCTGAATACCTTGACCAAGCTCAAGAATACCGTGAAAAATTGGTTGAAGCAGTCGCTGAAACTGATGAAGACTTGATGATGAAATACCTCGAAGGTGAAGAAATCACTAACGAAGAATTGAAAGCTGGTATCCGTAAAGCGACTATCAACGTTGAATTCTTCCCAGTATTGTGTGGTTCTGCCTTTAAGAACAAGGGTGTTCAATTGATGCTTGATGCGGTTATCGACTACCTTCCAAGCCCACTTGATATCCCAGCGATCAAAGGTATCAACCCAGATACAGATGAAGAAGAAACTCGTCCAGCATCTGATGAAGAGCCATTTGCAGCTCTTGCCTTCAAGATCATGACTGACCCATTCGTAGGTCGTTTGACATTCTTCCGTGTTTACTCAGGTGTTCTTCAATCAGGTTCTTACGTATTGAATACTTCTAAAGGTAAACGTGAACGTATCGGACGTATCCTTCAAATGCACGCTAACAGCCGTCAAGAAATCGACACTGTTTACTCAGGTGATATCGCTGCTGCTGTTGGTTTGAAAGATACTACAACTGGTGACTCATTGACAGATGAAAAAGCTAAAATCATCCTTGAGTCAATCAACGTTCCAGAACCAGTTATCCAATTGATGGTTGAGCCAAAATCTAAAGCTGACCAAGATAAGATGGGTATCGCCCTTCAAAAATTGGCTGAAGAAGATCCAACATTCCGCGTTGAAACTAACGTTGAAACTGGTGAAACAGTTATCTCTGGTATGGGTGAACTTCACCTTGATGTCCTTGTTGACCGTATGCGTCGTGAGTTCAAAGTTGAAGCGAACGTAGGTGCTCCTCAAGTATCTTACCGTGAAACATTCCGCGCTTCTACTCAAGCACGTGGATTCTTCAAACGTCAGTCTGGTGGTAAAGGTCAATTCGGTGATGTTTGGATTGAATTTACTCCAAACGAAGAAGGAAAAGGATTCGAATTCGAAAACGCAATCGTCGGTGGTGTGGTTCCTCGTGAATTTATCCCAGCGGTTGAAAAAGGTTTGGTAGAATCTATGGCTAACGGTGTTCTTGCAGGTTACCCAATGGTTGACGTTAAAGCTAAGCTTTACGATGGTTCATACCACGATGTCGACTCATCTGAAACTGCCTTCAAGATCGCTGCATCTCTTGCACTTAAAGAAGCTGCTAAGACTGCACAACCAGCTATCCTTGAACCAATGATGCTTGTAACAATCACTGTTCCAGAAGAAAACCTTGGTGATGTTATGGGTCACGTAACTGCTCGTCGCGGACGTGTAGATGGTATGGAAGCACACGGTAACAGCCAAATCGTTCGTGCTTACGTTCCACTTGCTGAAATGTTCGGTTACGCAACAGTTCTTCGTTCTGCATCACAAGGACGTGGTACATTCATGATGGTATTCGACCACTACGAAGATGTACCTAAGTCAGTACAAGAAGAAATCATTAAGAAAAACAAAGGTGAAGAATAATTCACCGTCACTTTAAAAGAAGTCACTTTGTGGCTTCTTTTTCTGTTTGGTAGAAATAGGAAAAAGTGCCTCAAATATGGTAAAATAGAAGGAGTATATTGTGAGGAAAATGGATGTCAACCACTTTTGAAATTTTAATGAATCAGTTGGGAATACCCGCTGAAATGAGAAATCATGAGGCCTTCTCTCAAGCTGAAATAGAACAAGTTATTGTTCATAAACGAAGCAAAGTTTGGGAGTTTCGTTTTGTTTTTGAAAATATCTTGCCTTTTGAACTTTTTCTAGAGTTGAAAAGGGGCTTGAAAGAAGAATTCTCAAAAACTGGAAATCAGGCTAGTTTTGAGATAAAAACGAGAAATCAGGAATTTTCTAGAGAACTTTTACAAGCCTACTATCGAGAGGCTTTTTCGGATGGACCTTGCGCCAGTCAAGGTTTTCGTTCCATGTATCAAAATTTTCAGGTGCGTTTTGAAAATGATCAGTTGATTATTGAAGCCTCTGAGGCAGCAGATACAGAGCATTTTAGAAAAAATCATCTGCCAAATCTTAGCAAACAGCTGGAATTTTTTGGTTTTCCTAAACTTTCTTGCATCTTAGAAAAAAATGAAGATCTCACAAGGGAAGAACAAGAAGCCTTTCAGACGGAAAATCAAATGATTATTCAAGCAGCCAATGAAGAAACTCTTCGGGCTATGGAACAGTTAGAACAGATGGCACCGCCTCCTCCAGTTGAGGACAAACCTGTCTTTGATTTTCAAGCCAAGAAGGCAGCTGCTAAGCCTAAACTTGACAAGGCAGAGATTACTCCTATGATTGAGGTTAATACTGAGGAAAATCGTCTGGTTTTTGAAGGAGTTGTCTTTGATGTCGAGCAGAAGGTGACTAGAACAGGTCGTGTTTTGATTAACTTCAAGATGACAGACTACACTTCTAGCTTCTCCATGCAAAAATGGGTCAAAAACGAAGAAGAAGCTCTGAAGTTTGACATGATCAAGAAAAATTCCTGGCTCCGTGTTCGTGGGAATGTTGAGGTCAATAATTTCACGCGAGACTTGACCATGAATGTACAGGATGTTCAGGAAGTCGTCCACTATGTGCGTAAAGACTTGATGCCAGAGGGTGAGCGTCGCGTTGAGTTTCATGCCCATACTAACATGTCGACTATGGATGCTCTGCCTGAGGTCGAAGAAATCGTTGGTACAGCAGCCAAATGGGGTCACAAAGCGGTTGCTATTACAGATCATGGCAATGTTCAATCCTTCCCTCATGGCTATAAAGCTGCCAAGAAAGCTGGGATCCAGCTCATTTATGGAATGGAAGCCAATATCGTTGAGGACCGGGTTCCTATCGTTTATAACGAAGTTGAGATGAACCTTTCTGAAGCTACCTATGTAGTCTTTGACGTGGAGACAACAGGACTTTCAGCTATCTATAATGACTTGATTCAGGTGGCAGCTTCCAAGATGTATAAGGGCAATATCATTGCTGAATTTGATGAATTTATCAATCCTGGGCACCCCTTATCAGCCTTTACAACCGAATTGACAGGGATTACCGATGACCATGTGAAAAATGCTAAACCCTTGGTTCAAGTTCTGAAAGAATTCCAAGAATTCTGTAAAGATACCGTTCTTGTAGCCCATAATGCAAGCTTTGACGTTGGTTTTATGAATGCCAACTATGAGCGTCACGGTCTTCCAAAAATTAGTCAACCAGTCATCGATACGCTAGAGTTTGCAAGAAATCTTTATCCTGAATACAAACGCCATGGTCTAGGGCCTTTGACTAAGCGTTTTGGTGTTGCCCTAGAACACCACCACATGGCCAACTATGATGCGGAAGCAACTGGCCGTCTGCTCTTTATCTTTATTAAGGAAGTAGCAGAAAAGCATGGTGTGACAGATTTGGCACGATTAAACCTTGATTTAATCAGTCCAGATTCTTATAAAAAAGCTCGCGTCAAGCATGCAACTATCTATGTGAAAAATCAGGTGGGCTTGAAAAATATCTTTAAGCTGGTATCTCTGTCAAATACCCAGTATTTTGAAGGAGTACCACGGATTCCACGTACGGTACTGGATGCTCATCGAGAAGGTTTAATCTTGGGTTCTGCTTGTACAGAAGGGGAAGTCTTTGATGCAGTCGTATCACAAGGTGTTGATGCAGCGGTCGAAGTGGCTAAATACTACGACTTTATCGAGGTGATGCCTCCGGCAATCTATGCACCTCTGATTGCCAAAGAGCAGGTCAAGGACATGGAGGAGCTCCACACCATTATTAAGAGTTTGATAGAGGTTGCAGATCGTCTCGGCAAGCCAGCTCTTGCGACAGGAAATGTCCACTATCTCGAACCTGAGGATGAAATTTATCGAGAAATCATCGTGCGAAGTCTAGGTCAGGGAGCTATGATTAACCGAACTATCGGCCATGGAGAAGCTGCCCAACCAGCTCCGCTACCAAAGGCACACTTTAGAACAACTAATGAAATGTTGGATGAATTTGCCTTTCTAGGGGAAGACTTGGCTCGTAAGATTGTCATTGAAAATACCAATTCTTTAGCAGAAATCTTTGAGCCTGTTGAGGTCGTTAAAGGTGACTTGTATACACCTTTCATTGACCAAGCCGAAGAAACAGTTGCTGAATTAACCTATAAAAAAGCCTTCGAAATCTATGGAAACCCACTCCCAGATATCGTTGATTTGCGGATTGAAAAGGAATTGACCTCTATCTTGGGGAATGGATTTGCCGTGATTTATCTGGCTTCACAGATGCTGGTGCACCGTTCCAACGAACGGGGTTACTTGGTTGGTTCCCGTGGGTCTGTTGGATCTAGTTTCGTTGCGACCATGATTGGGATTACCGAGGTCAACCCTCTCTCTCCTCACTATGTCTGTGGTCAGTGTCAGTACAGTGAGTTTATCACGGATGGTTCCTACGGTTCAGGTTTTGATATGCCAGATAAAGACTGTCCTAACTGTGGGCACAAGCTCAGTAAAAATGGACAGGATATTCCTTTCGAGACCTTCCTTGGTTTTGATGGGGACAAGGTACCTGATATCGATTTGAACTTCTCTGGGGAGGACCAGCCGAGTGCCCACTTGGATGTTCGTGATATCTTTGGAGAAGAGTATGCTTTCCGTGCAGGAACAGTTGGTACGGTAGCAGCTAAGACAGCCTATGGATTTGTCAAGGGTTACGAGCGTGACTATGGCAAGTTCTACCGTGAAGCCGAAGTAGAGCGGCTAGCCCAAGGAGCTGCAGGTGTTAAACGGACGACCGGTCAGCACCCAGGGGGAATCGTTGTTATTCCAAACTATATGGATGTTTATGACTTTACCCCTGTGCAGTATCCTGCAGATGATGTGACTGCTGAATGGCAGACCACTCACTTTAACTTCCACGATATCGATGAGAACGTCCTCAAGCTCGATGTCCTTGGTCATGATGATCCAACCATGATTCGAAAACTTCAGGACTTGTCGGGAATTGATCCAAATGATATCCCTATGGATGATCCAGGTGTCATGGCTCTCTTCTCGGGAACGGATATTTTGGGAGTGACGCCTGAACAAATCGGTACTTCAACTGGTATGCTTGGTATTCCAGAATTTGGAACTAACTTTGTTCGGGGAATGGTCGATGAAACTCATCCGACGACCTTTGCGGAGTTGCTCCAGCTTTCTGGTCTGTCTCACGGTACCGACGTATGGTTGGGAAATGCTCAAGACTTGATTAAGGCTGGAATTGCGGACCTGTCAACCGTTATCGGATGTCGGGATGACATCATGGTTTATCTCATGCATGCTGGTCTAGATCCTAAGATGGCCTTTACCATCATGGAGCGTGTACGTAAGGGATTGTGGCTCAAAATCTCTGAAGAAGAGCGCAACGGTTATATCGAAGCTATGAAGGCCAACAATGTACCTGAATGGTACATCGAATCTTGTGGGAAAATCAAGTATATGTTCCCTAAAGCCCACGCGGCTGCCTATGTTATGATGGCCTTGCGTGTAGCCTACTTCAAGGTTCACCATCCGATTTATTATTACTGTGCATACTTCTCCATCCGTGCCAAGGCCTTTGATATCAAGACCATGGGGGCAGGCTTGGATGCTATCAAACGCAAGATGCAAGAAATTGCTGAAAAGCGCAAGAACAATGAAGCTTCTAACGTAGAAATTGACCTCTATACAACGCTTGAAATCGTTAATGAGATGTGGGAACGTGGCTTCAAATTTGGCAAGTTGGACCTCTATCGCAGTGATGCGACTGAATTCATCATCGATGGAGACACCCTCACCCCACCATTTGTCGCTATGGATGGTCTAGGTGAGAACGTTGCCAAGCAATTGGTGCGAGCTCGTCAAGAAGGTGAGTTCCTCTCTAAAACCGAACTACGCAAGCGTGGTGGGCTCTCATCAACCTTGGTTGAAAAGATGGATGAAATGGGCATTCTCGGCAATATGCCAGAGGACAACCAGTTGAGTCTGTTTGATGATTTGTTTTAAATAAAAATTAACAGACGGACAAATATTGTCCATCTGTTTTGTTATACTTATACTATAAAAAAGAAAGAGGTTTAAATGATGAACAATACAGGCTTAAATAACAAATATCAATTTGAAAATTTTGTAGAAAAAGATGGTAATGATTTAGCAAAGAAAGGAGCCTTAGCAGTAGTTGAGAACCTAGGATTAAAATATAATCCCCAATATAATCCCCTTTATATTTATGGGGAATCAGGTTCAGGAAAAACACATCTCCTGCAAGCAATTGGTAATAAGGTTCTTGAAAATAATCCAGAAAAACGAGTAAAATACATTTCTGCCGTAAACTTATTGGAAAATGAGCTAGAAATACAAAAAGTTAGAAATGAGGAGTTTGATCTCCTAATCGTAGATGATATTCAGGTATTGGGAGAAAAGGATATTCTTATTCAAGAAAAATTTTTTAATCTTTTTAATTCTCAACATTTTAAGAATAAACAAATGGTTTTCTCTAGTGACACTGAACCAGATCAATTGGAAAATGTACCTTCTAGTTTGATTGTGCGTTTTAAATGGGGGATGACAGCGTGTCTAACATCGCTTGAAGATTAACAAAAAGGACATTAGATGAATGATCAAGAGAGACTACTAACAATCTTTTTACGCTTACAGTTTGGGACTCCGTTAGGAAAAAAGCAATTAGCCCAGGAATTTGAGGTTAGTGAAAAGACGATACAGAGAGATTTTTCGCTACTCCGTGATATTTTATCCAGTCATCCCGATTTTAGTGGAGAATTGTTTTATAGTCGTAAAACGAATAAGTATAGCCTATCAAGTAAGTCAGTTTTTAATAAAGAGGATATTCTCGTTATTTCAAAGATTTTATTGGAAAATCGAGCACTGAATAAACCAGAAATTGATAGCTTACTAAAAAATTTACTTGCCTTAGTTCCTCGTGATGACCAGAAAGAAATTGAGCAGATCATTGGCAGTGAAAAACTTAACTATACTCCCTTAACGGATCAGCAAGATAGAGTAGAGAAAATTTGGGATTTATCGGAAGCTATTTTGCATGAACAGGTTCTAGATATTATCTATCAAAACCCGTATTCTGAGTCTTCTAAGAAGCAGACTGTTTTGCCAGTCTCTCTTTATTATGATAGTCATTATTTCTATCTGGTTGTATACCAGTTGAAATATGAGACTTATATTACTTTAAGAGTAGACCGTATCCAGTCCTGGTCTCATAGTGATATAGAGAAACCCTCTATTTCTTATCGAGATAAATTTAGAGATGGAGACATTCGTAACGAGAGAGTAGACGCTTTTATCGGGAAGAAAATCAGTATTGAGATCGAGTTCTTGTACGATCCTACTATTGTGATGGATCAATTCCCAAATGCAAAAATAGTTGGGAAAAATGGTAGCTGGACTCATTTTAAGTTTGAAAGTCAGCATACACCGGGTCTTAAACGCTGGTTGCTGGGACAAGGGGAAGCAGTTACTGTTTTGTCTCCTTGGATTTTAGTAGAGGATATGAAGCGGACCGTTCAAGAAATGATAGATAAATATAGATGAGGATAAAATGAGTATTCAATTTACTTCTAAAAAAGTTGGAGAACTATGGATAAATGATTTTTATTCAAACGTTATCAATCTTAAATGAACAAAAGTCATAATTACAAGATGCAGTAACTGATTGATTTAATTGTTCATTTTCTAAGTTCGGAAGAATGTTACACTATCTTTTCAGAAGTAGGACAGAACGAAATTTGCTAAAAATCGTACTATTTTACTCCTGTAATTATATACTGGTATTCTCAAATATAGAAAATTTATTGTAGTTGGTCTTAAATTGAGAAAAATAATATTATGTTCTACATAGACAATATTGATTTTACAATTTTTATATGCTATACTACCTCTAATGATTAATATATAATTAATAAAGAAGTAGAAAGGTGATGGAGATATGACTGAATGGATTGTTATTGATCAGTTTGGCAACATGATTGCACAAGGATTTTGGACAAAGGAAGCAGCAGAACAGTATTCAAAAAATATTCCTAATACAAGTGTTATTCAAAAGAATTAGCCACTCTTAACTACAGATTCATATGAATTTGTAGTTTTTTTAAAATACTATAAAGGCGGATAAAATGAGTATTCAATTTACTTCTAAAAAAGTTGGAGAACTATTGAAAGAAGAGGATTTGCGGATTCCTTCTTATCAAAGACCTTATAAATGGAACAGAAAGCATATCCGTAATCTTTTTTATGATCTACGAGATGCTATGGGGAAAAAGGAATATCAGATAGGCTCCGTTATCTTGCATGAAAATGATGGACACTTAGATATTGTCGATGGACAGCAACGGCTAATTTCAATTTCTTTGTTTCTTCATTTATTAGATGATTTAGAGAATTATAAGGGTGCTAATCAACTGTTGAGTGCTGCTGAATTTGGAGAGATATCTTGCTATCATGCGAGTGAAAATTATAATGAGTGGAAAAATTTGACTCAATTAGTTGGGGAAAATCAGGCAAAAGATATTTGCAACTTTTTATTGGAAAACTGTGCTGTATCTGTGATTACTATGCCCCAAGAACGATTATCAGAAGCCTTTCAGCTATTTGATTCTCAGAATAATCGTGGAAAATCTCTAGAACCTCATGATTTGCTCAAAGCCTATCATCTTCGCAAGCAAGATTCAGAAGATGAAAAGATTGTTGAAAAGTGGGAGCAATTTGTAGAAGATAAAGATTTAAGTCTCAAAGAGTTGTTTGATAAACATCTTTTTCGTATGAGACGTTGGTCGCGAGGAGAGACAGGATTGACAAACAAGCGTTATGGATCTTATCTCCGTTTTACAGAGGATTTTATTGATGATTTTAAAGGCGTTGATTTGAATCAGAAGTTTCCATACCTAGAATTGTATCGTCATATTGAAAAATTTCCTCTTTCGATTACTATGCCAATCATTGACGGAAGTAAATTTTTTGAGTATATTGAATCTGCTCATGAAACTATTAAAGATCATAAAGATTTTTTAAATGAAAGGTTAGGATTTTCTGATGAGCCTGAAGAGGGAGAAAAAAATGTAGCTTACCCAGAAGGCATGTTGAACATTTACAATAGCTCAAAGGGACGCTATCTCAAATGCTACAATCTGTTTCTAAATATTTGCTCTCTTTTTGCAGAGAGATTTGGAAAAGATGAGCTATCAAAGGAGATAATAGAGACCTTGTTTATTTGGTCTTATTACCCTCGAGTTAAGTCTAAAGCTATATATGATGCAACGGTAGGGAAATACGCCGCTGGTGGAAGTTTTAGACAAAAAGAGGCTCAAAAGCTATTTCAACTTTTATCCCATGCTGTGACTCCTAATGATTTCATGGTCAAGATAGATAGAGAATTATTTGAAAATTATACTGTGGAACAAATTATAGAAGAGGAAAAAGATAAATGGTAGAAACACATATAAGCTTATCTGTTAATCGTTTGTTAAATGAAGATACCTATGCTATTCCTCTTTATCAGAGAAATTTTGCCTGGACTTATGATGAAATTGAGCAGTTATTGAACGACGTAGCAGATGCTTTTCAAGAAAATAGAGACAATTACTATATTGGAACATTAGTCGTTAATAAAGAGAATGACATTTTCAAAATCATAGATGGGCAACAACGGACAACAGCCCTTAATTTGATTGCCTTAGTTTTGAAGCATGAGTTTGGTTTTGATAGATTGAAAGCTGTCAATCTTACCTTTCCAGCTAGGAAGAAATCAAATGAGAATATTCAAAAACTATTTACTAAGCAAAAAATCTCTGAGGACGATGAAAATGAATTAACTAGAGGTTATGGGCATGCTAAAGATGCATTGAAAAAAGTGCTAGAAGAGCGCCAGCTTAATCCACAGTCTTTCGTTGATTATCTTTTTGAGAATGTCATCATTTTTCGGAGTATACTTCCTGAAGATTTAGATTTGAATCTTTATTTCGAACGTTTCAACTCTCGAGGAGAACAACTAGAGGCTCATGAGATTCTCAAGGCGCAAATGATGGCTAAATTCGGTACAGATCAAGAAATGGCTCAAAAGTTTGCAAGAATTTGGGATGCCTGTGCAGAGTTTGATAAGCCAGTATCAAGTCAATTTAAGATGCGACGGAAGAGAGCAGATGATTTTCAAGAACGCGAACGTATTTTTGGATGGCATTTTACAAATTACTCATTTCATAATATTTATGATGATATTGATTTTTATCAAAATGAAAGAAGAAAGTTATCAGATATATTAGGAAAAAAGATAAATGAAAAAAATATAGAAGTAGAAAAAGATTTTGGTGATTATACCCAAGTTATCGATTTTCCAACCTTCCTACTCCATGTATTGGCAATTTGGGAAGGTAAGGATACCAATGAGGTTCAGTTAGACGACAAGAAACTTTTAGCTCTATTTGATATAAAAAATAAAAATAAGACTTGGATTATTGAATTCAGTGAATTTCTTCTTAAAATAAAACATATTTTTGATAATTACATCGTTAGAAATTCAAATATGGATTCTTCAAGCAGAAATAAGGATGAATGGTTTTTGCAGAAGGGGACTTATTATGAATATCAACCTAATGGAAAAGCGAAAGAGCATTACATAGTTGAAGAACGCTTTACTAAGAATACATTTTCAGATTCGGAAATTAACAAAAATATTATTCTTCTTCAATCTATGTTTGCTGTGACCTTTACTGCTAATCGTGATAGTCGTTGGTTATATGAGATTTTACAATTTCTCTTCAGACATATTGAAGAACTAAATGATCAAGAATTTGGTGCTCATTTTAAAGAATTTCTTGAAAAAATGGCAGTGAGATATGCTGAGGAAAGATTGTTTACCGAAGATAAAAGTATCAAAAAATATGGGGCAATTCCTGTTTATGCTTTTAATTTTGTAGATTATGTTTTATGGAAAAATCGTGAAGAATTGAAGAAAGATTACGATATTGAGTTTGGAGATTTTAAATTTGCTTATCGTCGCTCAATAGAGCATTGGTATCCTCAGAATCCAAATGGACATGATGGAGAGAGACAATTACCTGCTGAGTTTTTACATTCTTTTGGTAACCTTTGTATTATTACCGATAGTCAGAACTCCCGGTTTGGAAATTCCTATCCAGAGGCTAAATTAGAACAATGGGAAAGAGAAGGGATATTCCATCGTCAGAGCTTAAAATTACAGATGATGGCAGAAATAACTTCTAAAAACAATAGATGGGATATTTGTGAGATTCAATCTATGGAAAAAGAAGTGGAAAGATATGTACACGACTTTTGTGATAGTTAAATAAAAACAAGCTTTATTAGGCTTGTTTTTAAATTTACATCATATGTGATATACTAGTAAGGGAAGAATTTTGAGTAAGACAAATATGCTCAAAGATTTGAAATAAAAATAGAAAAGAGAAAACAGAATGGTTTTACCAAATTTTAAAGAAAATCTAGAAAAATACGCTAAGCTTTTGGTTGCAAACGGAGTGAACGTGCAACCTGGTCACACTTTGGCTCTCTCAATCGATGTGGAGCAACGTGAGTTGGCTCACTTGATCGTTAAAGAAGCCTATGCACTTGGAGCGCACGAAGTTATCGTTCAATGGGCAGATGACTTTGTAAACCGTGAGAAATTCCTTCACGCGCCGATGGAGCGTTTGGACAATGTACCAGAATACAAGATTGCTGAGATGAACTACCTTCTTGAAAACAAAGCAAGTCGTCTCGGTGTTCGTTCTTCTGACCCAGGTGCCTTGAACGGAGTGGATGGGGAAAAGCTCTCAGCTTCTGCAAAAGCTATGGGAATTGCCATGAAGCCAATGCGTATCGCAACTCAATCTAACAAGGTTAGCTGGACTGTAGCAGCTGCTGCTGGACTAGAGTGGGCTAAGAAGGTCTTTCCAAATGCTGCAAGCGACGAAGAAGCAGTCGATCTCCTTTGGGACCAAATCTTCAAAACTTGCCGTATCTACGAAGAAGATCCAGTTAAAGCTTGGGAAAAACATGCTGCTATCCTCAAGAGCAAGGCGGAAATGCTGAATAAAGAGCAATTCTCAGCTCTTCACTACACTGCTCCTGGAACTGATTTGACACTTGGCTTGCCTAAGAACCACGTTTGGGAATCTGCCGGAGCGATCAATGCTCAAGGCGAAGGATTCTTGCCAAATATGCCAACAGAAGAAGTCTTTACAGCTCCTGATTTCCGTCGTGCAGATGGTTATGTCACTTCTACAAAACCTCTTAGCTACAATGGAAATATTATCGAAGGCATCAAGGTGACCTTTGAAAATGGTCAAATCGTTGATATCACTGCTGAGAAGGGTGATCAAGTTATGAAGGACCTTGTCTTTAAGAATGCTGGTGCGCGTGCCTTGGGTGAGTGTGCCTTGGTACCAGATCCAAGTCCAATTTCTCAGTCAGGGATTACCTTCTTTAACACTCTTTTCGATGAAAATGCTTCTAACCACTTGGCTATTGGTGCAGCTTACGCAACTAGCGTTGTTGGTGGAGCAGAGATGAGTGAAGAAGAGCTTGAAGCTGCAGGACTTAACCGTTCTGATGTTCACGTTGACTTTATGATTGGTTCGAGCCAAATGGATATCGATGGTATCCGTGAGGATGGAACACGCGTACCCCTCTTTCGCAATGGAGATTGGGCAATTTAAGGAGAAACTATGATTGGAAGTATGTTTGTCGGGCTTTTAATCGGACTACTAGCAGGAGCTATCACCAATCGTGGCGAACGCATGGGCTGCTTCGGGAAAATGTTTCTCGGCTGGATTGGTGCCTTTTTAGGACAATTAATCTTTGGTTCTTGGGGACCAAGCCTAAGCGGTACAGCCATTATCCCATCAGTTCTCGGGGCTATGATTCTGCTAGCCATTTTTTGGGAAAGAGGAAGCTAAGTTTCGATTAAAAAGCTTGTATAATAATAAAGATTAAAGGAGGTTGGAATTGTTTCAACCTCTTTTTAAAGTGCTAGATAAAGTCATTTGAAAGCACTCATCTAAGCTTAGCCATAGACCTTTCAGTGACTGGTTCTTTTTATATTGCCTCAAGTATGGTACAATAAAAGCATGAGAATTCAACAATTACACTATATTATCAAAATCGTAGAGACTGGTTCGATGAATGAGGCTGCCAAGCAACTCTTTATTACACAACCTAGTCTTTCAAATGCAGTTCGTGACCTAGAAAATGAGATGGGGATTGAGATTTTTATCCGCAATCCTAAAGGAATCACCCTTACACGTGATGGGATGGAGTTTCTATCCTATGCCCGTCAGGTTGTCGAGCAAACTCAACTTCTAGAAGAACGCTATAAGAACCCAATCGCTCATCGCGAGCTTTTTAGTGTGTCTTCACAACACTATGCCTTTGTAGTTAATGCCTTTGTTTCCTTGCTCAAGAAAAGCGATATGGAAAAGTACGAGCTTTTTTTGCGTGAAACCAGAACCTGGGAGATCATCGACGACGTCAAGAACTTCCGAAGTGAAGTGGGAGTTCTCTTTTTAAATAGCTATAACCGGGACGTTCTTTCGAAGATGTTGGATGATAACCATCTGGTTGCCCACCATCTCTTTACAGCCCAACCCCATATCTTTGTCAGCAAGACCAACCCTCTTGCCAAAAAAGACAAGGTGCAGTTGGCAGACCTAGAAGACTTCCCTTACTTGAGCTATGACCAAGGAACCCATAATTCCTTCTATTTCTCAGAAGAGATTTTGTCACAAGAACACCACAAGAAATCCATCGTGGTTAGTGACCGTGCGACCTTGTTCAATCTCTTGATTGGTTTGGACGGCTATACCATCGCGACAGGTATCCTCAATAGTAATCTTAATGGAGACAATATTGTTTCCATTCCTCTAGATATTGATGATCCCATTGAACTGGTTTATATCCAGCATGAGAAAACTAGCTTGTCCAAGATGGGTGAACGTTTCATCGAGTACCTACTTGAAGAAGTTCGTTTTGATAGCTAATCGTAACTACATTAGAAAAGAAAAGGAAATATGACTACAATGAATACCAATGATTTTGATTTTCACTTGCCTGAGGAGTTGATTGCTCAGACTCCTTTGGAAAAGCGCGATGCCTCTAAACTCTTGATGGTCAATCGCAAAACAGGTGAATTTCAAGATCGCCACTTTCACTCTATTATCGAAATGTTAGAGCCAGGTGATGCGCTGGTTATGAATGATACCCGTGTCTTACCAGCTCGACTTCATGGTCAAAAGGAAGAAACAGGGGGCCATGTTGAACTCTTGCTCTTGAAAAATACAGCAGGAGACGAATGGGAAGTCTTGGCAAAACCTGCTAAACGTCTCAAGGTCGGCGCCCGTGTTGTCTTTGGTGATGGTCGACTAAGCGCAGTTGTGACTGAGGAATTAACCCATGGTGGCCGTATTGTCCGTTTTGAGTATGAAGGAATTTTCCTAGAAGTACTTGAAAGTCTTGGAGAAATGCCCTTGCCTCCTTATATCCATGAAAAGTTGGATGACCGTGAACGTTACCAGACAGTCTATGCCAAGGAGAGTGGATCAGCAGCAGCCCCGACTGCAGGTCTCCATTTTACCAAGGAATTACTGGAAGAAATCCAGCAAAAAGGGGTTCGCCTAGTCTATCTGACCTTGCACGTTGGACTTGGGACCTTTAGACCTGTTTCAGTAGATAATTTGGATGAACACGAGATGCACTCAGAGTTTTACCAATTGTCTGAGGAAGCTGCAGCGACCTTGCGACAGGTCAAGGAAAATGGTGGCCGTGTCATTGCTGTGGGGACAACCTCTATCCGTACACTAGAGACTATCGGAAGCAAGTTTGACGGCCAAATCCAGGCCGATTCTGGCTGGACCAATATCTTTATCAAGCCTGGCTATGATTGGAAAGTGGTGGATGCTTTTTCTACTAATTTCCACTTGCCTAAATCAACATTGGTTATGCTCGTTTCTGCCTTTGCAGGCCGTGAATTGGTCCTCGAAGCCTATCAGCATGCTATCGATGAAAAATACCGTTTCTTTAGCTTTGGCGATGCCATGTTTATCTATTAAAGCTATTAAAAAATCAAAGAAGATATAAAGAGAGACTGATTCATTCTTGGATCAGTTTTTTGCTTGATCTTACACAAAGTTACCAAAATAACTATTGAATTATAGACAAATAAATGATACACTGAAAACTACAGGTTAGCCGTCAAAAATATATGTAATTTCGGACTAGCCATTTTAGATTCAGACTAAACTGGGTCATCATTTCAAAAGGAGATTTTTATGAAAAACAAAACATTGCGTTACACTAGTCTTTCAGCTCTTGCTTTGCTGGCGGTCTTAACATTAGCTGCTTGTGGAGGAAATGCTGAAAAAACTACAGCATCTTCAAGCAAAGAGGCTTCATCCTCTAAAGTAACTAAGGAGTCATCAAGTAAAACAGAAGCTAGTCAAAAAGAGGAGCAGAAGTCTGAGACAAGTTCTTCAAGCGCTACAGCTACTCAAACTGAGACAAAGGCGGAAAATCAAAAAGATTATTCTAAATTCCTTGGAACTTGGGAGAATTATGCTGGAACAACTGCTACAGTCACAGCGGATGGAATCGTGACCATTCAAAGCTCAAAAGGCACCTTTAAATATGAGATGGACAAAGTAGAGGAGAAGGACGGTTACTATTTGACAGGAATTCATCTTGTTGGTGGTGGAGAAGGAGCACGCCTTATCTTTACCCCAGCAGGCGTAGCAAATGAATTAACTGGTACGGATGGTAGCCAAGACGTCTTGGCAATCGGCCAATCACCAAGCGACAAAGATAGTCATTTTTACCGAAATTAAGAATGAAAAAAGAAAAAGTGAGCCAAATCGACGGCTCGCTTTTTGAGTGGTGAAAAGTATGGATGAGATTGATTTGACAAGTAAAAAAGCCTTGATTCCAAGACTTTTTCCTGTTGTTTAGATGCCCCTGCATAATTTTTGAAGAGTTTTCATGTTGAAAATAATCAAAACTATTGAAATAAGTAAAAAGTTGAACTATAGGGAATATTGTGTCATAATAGGTAATAGATGAATAATTAATAGATTGGAAATAATGCTTTCTTACCTTAACAAGTTGAATTGGTTATACATTTTTTCGTCGCAATTGTGTCTATCTCTCGAGTTTAGCTAGTTTTTATAAGCTCTGGCTTCTAATCAATATAACAAATTTTAGAAGTGCATAAGACAAGATGGTGACATTACTACAGTCATTTCTAGTCACCATATGTTGCTGGCACAGGCTGTTTGTAGTGTTGGCTATTTACTAGTCAGTTTAATCGGAGTGTTTAATTTTTATTGTTGAAAGGTTTTTATATGGCGAAAATTCTATCTTTAGGTCTGACAGGTAAGAAATTACTTGCTCAGGGGTTCTTGTTTGTTCTGCTAGGTCTCATCTTGATGGTCACGGGGACTTGGTTGCCAGTAAAGGTTATTCGACTGGTTCTGTTTTTAGCTTGGATAGCAACGGTCTTAGATTTAGTATTACGTATTTTCAAAAAAAGTCAGTCAACGGACACCTTGGGAGTTGCACTGGTTAAATTGTTAGTGCTGGGATATTTGCTTGGCTCCAATCTTGCGACGGATGTGCCGATTTATATTTTGGCTCTTGTGATTGGAGTTTATCAGATTTTTCATGCTAGTATTAACCTTGTCACCTATGTTCTCTACCGCAAAAACAAAATTCGACCTCGTTTTCGTCTCTTACTAGATGGACTCGTACTAGTTTTTCTTGGTGGGACTAGTCTTTTGTCCTCTACAGGAAATTCTGTCTTTCAACTCTTTGTATTAGGGGCTTATTTTTTCCTTTATGGTCTGTCCAATATCCGTGATGGTTTCTTGTTTGAGGAGGAAATTGGGAAAAACCATCTCAAACGTCGCATTAGAATTAGCTTACCTATTGTCCTAGCCGCTCTCATCCCTGCAAGAACTTTAGCAAAAATCAACAAATTCATGCAGGAAAATGCTGATGAGAGAGAGGATATCCATCTTGGAATAGTGAAGTCTGGTAAGACAGCAGAGCTAGAAATTTTTGTTCATACAGCTGAGACCTCCCTGTTTTCAGCTATTGGTCATGTGGATATCTGCTATCAAGGCCGTGTTATTTCTTATGGCAACTATGATCCGTCTTCTGAGACCTTATTTGGCATGGTAGGAGATGGTGTCTTATATTTCTGTGATCGTGACAAGTACATTGACCTATGTAAACGTGAGAGTCAAAAAACGCTTTTTGGTTATGGGATAGATTTGACGCCTGAAATGGAAAAAGCAGTTCAGAAAAAGTTGGCTGAATTGAAACAACTGACGATTCCATGGGAGCCAAGTGCAGATAAAATCATGACAGGTGATGGTAAGGAAGACTACACCTACGCTTATAAAATCAGACATGAGACAGATGGGGAACTTTATAAATTTATCAAATCTAAGTTTAAATCCTACTTTGTCTTATCTACAAACTGTGTGCTCTTGGCTGATACCATAGTCGGTCAGGCTGGCACCGATATCCTCTCACCCAAAGGATTTATCGCTCCAGGAACTTACCAAGCCTACCTTAATCGAGAGTTTGAAAAACCAAATAGTATAGTCGTATCTAAACATGTTTATTAAGGAGAATTTATGAACTTAGTAAAAAAATACACCCCGTTAATACTTTTTATAGGGCTGGTTGCTCTTGTAATTCTGAATGCATCGAGCTTTATATCAGGAGCAATCTCTTTCTTTGACGTGACTTCAACCTTGATTTATGGTGCTGTTATTGCTTTTGTGCTTAATGTTCCTATGAAAAAAATTGAACAGTACTTAGTTAAATTGAAGGTAAAGGCAGAGTTGCGTCGTCCGATTGCCATGGTACTTGTTTTCCTAGCTCTTATCTTAATCGTGATTGCTCTTTTGGTTTTGGTGCTGCCAACCCTAGCCCAGACTATTAGTCAGCTGGGAACAGTCCTTTCAACAGTCCTTACTCAACTTGGGAAATTGCTAGGCAGCTCGGAATTTGTAACCAAAGACATGTTGTCAACTATCGTATCAGGCATACAGGGACAGTCTAGCTCTATTAGCCAAGCTTTGATAGGTTTTTTATCAGGTCTGACTAGTAATATCGGCAATATTTTTTCAAGTTTGATGAATGCCTTTTTGATTATAGTCTTCACCTTTTTATTTTTATCCAGTAAGGAACATTTGGCAGCGATGACGAGTCGACTTCTAAAAGTTTTTCTTCCAGAGAAGGTGGTGATAAAGTTGACTTACATTGGACAAGTAGCACTAGAGACTTATGACCAATTTTTGATGAGTCAGCTGATTGAAGCAGTTATCATAGGAGTTATGATAGCGGTTGGTTACAGCGTGTTTGGGATACCCTATGGAGTAATGACAGGTATCTTTGCAGGAGTGCTATCGTTCATTCCTTATGTAGGGCCTATGATTGCTTGTGTTGTGGGAGCGATTTTTATCTTCACAGTGAGTCCTACTCAAGCCTTACTTTCTCTTCTTCTATATCAAGTTATACAGCTGATTGAAGGAAACCTTATTTATCCTAGAGTTGTAGGTCAGTCTATTGGTTTGCCAGCTATTTTCACGCTTGCGGCTGCTAGTATTGGAGGCAATCTCTTTGGCTTACTTGGGATGATATTCTTTACACCGATATTTGCTGTTATCTATCGATTGGTTAAGGAATTTGTCGTTGCAAAGGAAAATCAGGTAGATTAAGCAAAACTAAATTTAATAAGATATACTGAGAAGAGAGTGAGAGATTCTCTTCTCTTTTATTTTTAAATACTTTTCTACAAAAAGCTATTAGACGTTAAAAAAAGCCTTGGTTTCAAGGCTTATTTCTGTTGATTTAGATGTGCCCCCTGCAGGGCTCGAACCTGCGCCCCATAGCTTAAGAGTCTACTGCTCTACCAACTGAGCTAAGGAGGCAACAGAAAAAGCTGAGAATGTAACTTCCCAGCTATTTTAATATGCCCAAAATGGCAGCTAGATTATTTACGAAAGGCATCAAGGATATAGGTGAAACCAACAATTAAAAATGCAAAGGCAACGACATAAACGACAAAGACACTTGTAGCTACTGGATTGAACAAAATCACTAGACCTAGTAAAAATGCAAGCAACGCTATCCACATGATATGGTTGCCAATAATAGGGAAAATCAATCCCAGACGATTGCCTTTAAAGAAAGCTATAATGGCTTCTACAATTAACCAAATTCCTAAAATAGTTGGAATGACAACTGGCAGCGTCACAAAGCCATAGGCAACGAGGTAAAGAGCTAAGAGAAGATTAACAATCCCTTGGAAAAGATGAGCTGGTGAGCGAAGCTCTTTTGGTACAGAGAAATAGCCTAAAATAGCTGCTATAGAAGAAACCAGTAAACCAAATGCAATCCACCAGCTGTAAGCAACAAGATTAGCTACTGGGTTTGTAAATAGGAAAAGTCCTAAAAGGACAAAAACAACTCCTGCAAGGAATAGCAGTAAACGATTAGAAAATTTCATTTCAATACCCCCTATATAGTATAGTATAGTTTGATAATAAAAATATTATACACCTTTTTAGAGGAAATATCAATAAACTAAATGGAAAATTTGGAAGTTTCAGTCTGATTCATGAAAAGAAAATCAGTTTTTATTATTTTGAAAATAAAAAGAGAAGATAAAATTTGTCTTCTCTACATGAAAATATTGTATGGCATCAAAGCAAAAGTAACTGGCTTTACACTATTTGTAAAGATGTAATTTGATTCAAAAAGAAAAGATAGATTTAAAATGTGGGACAAATGATGGGGTAAATCAGTTATAGACAAGCAAAAAAAGCCTTGATTTACAAGGCTTTTTCCTGTTGTATTTAGATGCCCCCTACAGGGATCGAACCTGTGACCCACGGATTAAGAGTCCGCTGCTCTGCCAGCTGAGCTAAGGAGGCAAAGAAAAAAGCTGTATTGGTGCCGAAACTTCACGGTTTGTATTGAACCCGCGCAATTAAGCAGGTGGGCAACTCGCTCTAACTGAAGCTGTTTCCGTGTGAGACGGCCTACATGCTGTTAGAAGACTTTTGTTTCCCTAATAATACAAAAAATAGTCGGTCAACACTTAAGTGTGAAGTCGTACACCACAGCGTTTCTATGTTTATATAATACCACTTTTTCAAAAAAAATCAAGAGGAAAGTGCAATTTTTTGAAAAGGATTTCAGATTTTTCGCAAACGGTCGATAGCTTCCTTTCTTTGAGCCAAAGCCCGTTCATATTTACCAGTATCTTCTGCTTGGAAATAGTGATGATTACGAATTTTTTCTGGTAGATAGTCTTGCTTGACCCAATTTCCAGGGTAGTTGTGTGGATAGAGATAGTCTTGGGCATTCCCCAGTTCCTTGCTTCCACTGTAGTGCCCATCACGCAGGTGTCGCGGAATAGGCAAGTGCCCTGATGTTTTGAGGTCAGCAAGTGCCTTATCCATAGCCACATAAGCTGAGTTGGATTTCGGAGAAAGGGCCAAATCAATCACGACATTGGCAATGAGAATACGGGCTTCTGGGAAACCAATCTTCTGGGCAGCATCCAGAGCAGTCACGGTGTGAATCTGGGCTTCAGGATTGGCCAAACCGATATCTTCATAAGCGATAACAGTCAAACGACGAGCGAGACTTGGCAAATCACCAGCCTCAATCAAGCGGGCAGCATAGTGAAGACTGGCATCAACATCTGAGCCACGGATAGACTTTTGCAGGGCTGAGAGGACATCGTAGTGGCCATCTCCATCCTTATCCATAGTGATGTAGCTTCGCTGCAGGCTATTTTCCATGATGTCTAGAGTGATATGGCGGATGCCCTTGTCATTTTCGGGAGTAGAAAGAACAGCCAAGTCAAGTGAGTTGAAGGCAGAGCGAAGGTCTCCGTTTGTAGAGGTAGCAATGAAATCCAGCGCATCCTCATCTAGTTCTACTGGAAAATCAAAACCACGTTCAGGGTTATTTAGAGCTATCTGCAGGGCCTCTTTGACGTCTTGGTTAGACAGAGGTTCCAACTCAAAAATCTGAACACGACTGCGAATGGCAGGAGTGACAGAAAAGAAAGGATTTTCAGTTGTAGCCCCAATCATGATGACTAGTCCACTTTCCAAGAGAGGAAGGAGAAAGTCTTGCTTGGTTTTATCTAGTCTATGAATCTCGTCTAGTAATAGGACGAGACCACCTGAAAATTTAGCCTCTTCCGCGATTTCTTGCAGTCGCTTTTTACTATCAACTGTCGCATTGAAAGTTCGAAAGGCATACTTTGTTGTTCCAGCGATGGCAGAGGCAATACTGGTCTTGCCGATGCCTGGAGGTCCGTAGAGAATCATGGAAGACAGACGGTTGGCTTCCACCATGCGACGGATGATTTTTCCAGGTCCGACCAGATGCTCCTGACCGATGACCTGGTCTATGGTTTTAGGGCGCATGCGAAGCGCGAGATTGTCTGGCATAGCAGTCCTTTCTAGCGTGGATTTTCTGATGTATATGTGGTAAGATGGTAGTATCTATTTTAGCATATTTCCGAGCAATCGGGGCGATTAAAGAGTCGCATAGAAAGAGGACAAAATGGCAACATATGGATTTTTAGATGTTTTAGAGGAAGAGTTGGAGAAGAATTTTCCCTTTGACTTTGAGATTAGTTGGGACAAGCGCAACCACGCGGTTGAAGTGAGTTTTCTGCTAGAGGTGCAAAATGCCGCAGGAGTGGAGATGCTGGATGAGGACGGAGAGGTGTCGTCAGACGATATCCTTTTTGAAGAAGCGGTGCTTTTTTACAACCCTGCTAAGTCAACAGTCAATGCAGAAGACTATTTGGCAGTTATCCCTTACCTGCCTAAGAAAGGTTTTTCTCGTGAATTCTTAGCTTATTTTGCCCTATTTCTCAAGGATACTGCCGAGGTTGGACTAGATGCTCTCATGGACTTTTTGGAAGACCCAGAAGCAGAAGAATTTGTCATGGAATGGAACCAAGAAGTCTTTGAAGAAGGAAAAGCAGGCTTGGAAGAGGGAGAGTTTTATCCTTATCCGAGATATTAGAAAAGATTTTAAGTGGACATTTTTGAATAATTAATTCAAGGAGAAGGGGGAGACTATGCTAGAAAAAGTCAAACAGTTTTTCAGGAGAAGGTCTGCAAAAACTGAGCCGTCAGTTGATATTCTTCCCCGAAATCGCTTTGCGGATCTAGATTTCGAGCGAGTATTGAAGTCAGGAACTCGTTGTTGTGTTGATGAAGATGGGCACTATGTTGAGGATGGTAAAATCACATTATTTGAATTTTCTATAGACTTTGCAGAATTTGAGTTTACAGGTGATTTCAAAATTGAGGAGGAAGATCAGTTTAAGCAACTATTACCTCGTTTGAATAGTTTTGACAATGCCATTCAGTCCCATTTGGAAAGCGAGTCGCAACAACCTATCCCTCAGTTTGCCAAGAATCTCGGCTATACTCAGAAGAGGTGGGAGAAAACCTTTTACTTCCATCCTTGGATATTAAGCTTTGATGAAAATCCTCCTAATCTTCGCTATGTTGCAGATTATGTAAATGATGAGTTTACGGTTTATTTTGCTAAAAAACATGGCAGATGGCAGGCGTACTGGGATGCAGAGTGCCAAAAGGTGATTGAAGAAAGCTAGCTAGGGGTTTTCTATAGAGTAGTAGTTATGATAAGAAAAGGTCATCATCATGGAATTATTGGATAAACACTTGGATTTTACTGGCTGCAAAATTGCTCTATTTTGTGGAGAAGAGCTACTGACCATCTTACGTGATGACAAGGACAATATCCCTTGTCCCAACATGTGGGAGTTGCCGGGTGGGGGCCGTGAAGGGGACGAGAGCCCTTTTGAGTGCGCAGCGCGTGAAGTTTATGAGGAACTGGGAATTCATTTAGATGAAGACTGTCTGCTTTGGAGCAAGGTCTATCCCAGCATGCTCTATGAATGTCGGCAGTCTGTCTTTATGGTCGGTCAGCTAAGTCAGGATCAGTTTGATAGTATCACCTTTGGAGATGAAGGACAGGCTTACAAACTGATGAGCATTGAGGAATTTCTCACTTCTAAACAGGCAGTACCTCAGCTCCAGGGGAGATTGAGGGATTATTTGGAGGAAAGTTTATGATAAGACTTGAGAGAGCAGGAGCAGAAGATTTAGAAACGATTATTGCCATTCAAAGAGCTAGTTTTAAAGCAGTTTATGACAAATACCAAGATGAATATGACCCTTATCTCGAGGACCGTGAACGCATTAAGTGGAAACTAGGCGAGCGTCCCAATAGTTATTACTATTTTGTGAAAAAAGCTGAAGAGAAGATTGGTTTTTTACGAATTCAGACCAATGACGAGTTAACGAAAGCTTGGTTGGGAACGGCAGCGATTTTGCCCCAGTATCAGGGAAAAGGGTATGGTTCTGAAGGATTGGAATTGCTGGAAAAGGAATTTCCAACCATCACACAATGGGATTTGTGTACGGTGTTACAGGATGCAGGCATGGTCGCCTTCTACGAGAAAAATGGCTATCGTCAAACCCATATCGAGCCTGAAAAAGAAGGCATGGATATGGTCTACATGAAAAAATTGATAGAGAAATAGAAAGGATGGTTCAGTTTAATTTCTAAACTGAACCAGCCCTAAACACTGTGCCAAAAAGATAAACATCTCTTAGACACAAGCGTCTTCAGAGAGTTTCCTATTTTGGCTTTGTGTTTTACGGGCTTGGTATCTTAATGATGGAAACATGGCAAGAGTTAAAAGTTACAGTGAAGCGTGAGGGAGAGGAGCTGGTCTCTAATCTCTTGATTGAGCTAGGAGCGCAAGGTGTTGCGATCGAAGACAGCATGGACTATGTGGGGAATGTGGATCGATTTGGAGAGATTTTCCCTGAGGTCGAGCAACAAGAAGAAATCGTGGTGACAGCCTACTACCCTGATACGATTGATATAGCAGCGGTGGAAGCGGACTTGCAAACACGTCTCTCAGAATTGACCGACTTTATGGACTTAGGAGAAGTCAAGATTGGTACGACTGCCTTGGCTGAGGAAGACTGGGCTGACAACTGGAAGAAATATTATGAGCCAGCTCGTATCACTCATGACTTGACTATCGTGCCGTCATGGACGGACTATGAGGCGACAGCAGGCGAGAAGATTATCAAGCTAGATCCTGGTATGGCCTTTGGGACAGGGACCCACCCAACAACCAAGATGAGCCTTTTTGCCTTGGAGCAGGTTCTTCGCGGTGGGGAAACAGTCCTGGATGTAGGGACTGGTTCAGGGGTCCTTTCTATTGCTAGCTCCCTTCTAGGTGCCAAGGAAATTTTTGCCTATGACCTGGACGATGTGGCGGTTCGTGTCGCTCAGGAAAATATTGAGCTCAACCCAGGCATGGAAAATATCCATGTGGCACCAGGAGATTTGCTTAAGGGCGTGGAGATTGAAGCAGATGTTATCGTGGCTAATATCTTGGCGGATATCCTCATTCATCTGACGGATGATGCTTATCGCTTGGTCAAGGATGAAGGCTACCTTATCATGAGTGGCATTATCAAGGACAAGTGGGACATGGTGCGTGAGTCGGCTGAGTCCGCTGGATTTTTCCTTGAAACCCACATGATACAAGGGGAATGGAATGCCTGCGTCTTTAAGAAAACTAAGGATATTTCAGGTGTGATTGGAGGCTAGCATGCAACAGTATTTTGTAAAAGGTCTTGCCACATCACCAGTCACCATCGAGGACAAGGAAACCAGTAAGCACATGTTTCAGGTGATGCGCTTAAAGGAGGATGACGAAGTTACTCTAGTCTTTGATGATGGTATCAAGCGTTTGGCGCGCGTGCTGGATGTGGAAAATCGTCAGTTTGAGTTGGTCCAAGAGTTAGCTGACAATGTGGAACTGCCAGTCCAAGTGACCATCGCATCAGGCTTTCCCAAGGGAGATAAGCTGGAGTTTATCACTCAAAAAGTGACAGAGCTAGGTGCTAGCCAGATATGGGCCTTCCCTGCTGAATGGTCCGTTGCCAAGTGGGACGGGAAAAAATTGGGCAAAAAGGTCGAGAAACTAGAAAAAATTGCCCTTGGAGCAGCCGAGCAAAGCAAGCGGAATTCGGTCCCAAGTATTACCCTATTTGAGAAAAAGGCAGACTTTCTAGCCCAACTTGACCAGTTTGACCGCATCGTGGTGGCCTATGAAGAGTCGGCTAAAGAAGGAGAAGTTGCCGCACTTATACAAGCTGTTGCTGGACTAGAAAAAGGAGCAAAACTGCTCTTCATCTTTGGTCCAGAAGGAGGTTTGTCACTTGCTGAGATTGAAAGTTTTGAAGCTAAAGGAGCAGTCTTGGCAGGACTTGGCCCCCGCATTTTGCGAGCAGAAACAGCGCCACTTTACGCCTTATCTGCTATAAGTGTTTTATTAGAATTAGAGAAATAAGAGGAAGAAAATGGAACAAAAACACCGTTCAGAATTTCCCGAAAAGGAACTTTGGGACTTGACAGCACTATACCAAGACCGTGAGGATTTCTTGCGTGCCATTGAAAAGGCGCGTGAAGACATCAATCAATTTAGCCGTGACTACAAGGGCAATCTTCACACTTTTGAAGATTTCGAGAAGGCCTTTGCGGAATTGGAACAAATCTACATTCAGATGAGTCATATTGGCAATTACAGCTTTATGCCTCAGACGACAGACTATGGTAATGAAGATTTTGCTAATATCGCTCAGGCTGGGATGGACTTTGAGACAGATGCTAGCGTAGCTTTGACCTTCTTTGATGACGCCTTGGTAGAAGCAGATGAAGAAGTCTTGGACCGTTTGGGTGACTTGCCACATTTGACGGCAGCCATTCGTCAGGCCAAAATCAAAAAAGCCCACTATCTTGGGGCTGATGTGGAGAAGGCCTTGACCAATCTGGGTGAAGTTTTCTACAGTCCACAGGATATCTATACTAAAATGCGAGCTGGGGACTTTGAAATGGCTGATTTTGAAGTCCATGGAAAAACCTACAAAAACAGCTTTGTGACCTATGAAAACTTCTACCAAAACCACGAGGACGCTGAGGTTCGTGAGAAATCCTTCCGTTCTTTCTCAGAAGGACTACGTAAGCACCAAAATACGGCAGCTGCAGCCTACCTTGCTCAAGTCAAGTCTGAAAAACTATTGGCAGATATGAAGGGATACGGCTCAGTTTTTGATTATCTTCTGGCTGAACAAGAAGTAGACCGTGCCATGTTTGATCGTCAGATTGACCTCATCATGAAGGACTTTGCGCCAGTTGCTCAGCGATATCTCAAGCATGTTGCCAAGGTGAATGGTCTTGAAAAGATGACCTTTGCGGATTGGAAATTGGACTTGGACAGTGCTCTCAATCCAGAGGTTAGCATTGATGATGCCTATGATTTGGTCATGAAGTCAGTAGAACCTTTGGGACAAGAATATTGTCAGGAAGTTGCTCGCTATCAAGAAGAGCGCTGGGTGGACTTTGCTGCCAATAGTGGCAAGGATTCTGGTGGCTATGCAGCTGATCCATACCGTGTGCATCCTTATGTTCTCATGAGCTGGACAGGTCGTTTGAGCGATGTTTATACCTTGATTCATGAAATCGGGCATTCTGGTCAATTTATCTTTTCAGACAATCACCAAAGCTATTTTAACGCCCACATGTCGACCTACTATGTTGAAGCACCGTCAACCTTCAATGAATTGCTTTTAAGTGATTACTTGGAACACCAGTCTGATGATCCACGTCAGAAACGATTCGCTCTTGCCCACCGCTTGACAGATACCTACTTCCATAACTTTATCACCCACCTCTTGGAAGCAGCCTTCCAGCGTAAGGTTTATACATTGATTGAAGAAGGGGAGACCTTTGGAGCAAGTAAACTCAACAGCATTATGAAGGAAGTCTTGACAGACTTTTGGGGAGATGCCATTGAGATTGACGACGATGCGGCTCTGACTTGGATGCGCCAAGCTCACTATTACATGGGCTTGTATAGCTACACTTACTCAGCTGGACTTGTCATCTCGACTGCTGGTTACCTTCATCTTAAAAACTCAGAAACTGGAGCTGAAGACTGGCTCAATCTCCTTAAATCAGGTGGTAGTAAGACACCGCTTGAGTCAGCCATGATTATCGGAGCAGATATTTCAACAGACAAACCACTCCGTGATACCATTCAATTCTTGTCTGATACGGTTGACCGAATTATCAACTACAGTGCCCAGTTGGGAGAGTAAATTAAAAGAATCTGGGACAAAAGTCTGATCTTAAATATAAAAAGCGAACAAAACGAGTTATCTGACACTCAGAATTCGGTCTTGTTCGCTTTTTTATCTAATCTATTGCTTTAAAAAATTTATAGTTGATTGAAATAAGACATGAACAAAGAGATTAGGAAAGTCAAATCAATTTCTAAAAATGTTTTAGAATCTGTAGTGTACTATTCTAAGTTCAATCGGCTATATAATAAAGAATTCCTAAAATCAAAATTTTTTTGTCCCGACCTCTTTAATTATCCCCAAAAGCTATCTTCTTTAGCTTGATCTGAAGAGAAGAGCCAAACTTCTTTGATTTTTCCGTCTTCAATACGGAAGAGGTCAATTCCGTTCATATTGAGTTCAGTACCATCAGCCCGTGTTCCAAGAAAAGTAACATTAGCTGCGACAAAATCCTTATTATCAGAAACCCAATTTGTTATCACCTTAAAGGTTCCATTAGTTTTCTCAGCAAATGTAGCTAGGTGAGGTCCTAGTTGGTCCTTACCAACAACTGTACCAGATATACTATGAGTACCAGGTTGATTCCAGACAATATCGTCTGCCATCGTTTCAAAGACACCAGGAAAGTCCCCAGCAATTAAAGCTTGGTTATAAGTATTGAAAATTTCTAAGTTTGTTGACATATATATTCTCCATTTCTTTTTTATGATATAATTGTAACAGTTACAAACAAAAAAACAAGTAGACACTTTTTTGATAGCTAGTATCAAAAGTAGTACTTTTATTGATACTAAAAGATAAATTTTTTAAAAAAAATAGAAAGAAGATATTTTATGACAAATAAAGTGAGTGAGTATGGTATTTGTCCATTTGCGACAACGCAGAGGGTTTTAACAGGGAAATGGGCACTGGTAATCATTTATCAGTTGAGTACGGGTACTAAACGATTTAAAGAATTGCAGAGATTATTGCCTGGGATTACTCAAACTATTTTGACACGTCATCTCCGTCAATTAGAAAAGGATAAGATTGTTCAACGAAAGGTCTATGCGGAAGTTCCCCCACGAGTTGAGTACAGCTTAACCGAAATGGGGCAGGAATTCAAAGTTGTTTTAGATGCTGTCGAGAAATGGGGTCTAGATTATATCAAGTTGCTAGAAATGTAGAGGTATTGACCATGTATCAAAAGTTACTTAGAAAAATAGCAGAAGAAAAACCGAGCTATCGTCAAGAAGAAATCCTGTGGTTGCTTGAGCACTTAGGGGATACTAGTCCAGAGATTCGCGATGAATTGGTTTTTACTAGTCTGGCTAGGGGGATTCAAGAAGAGTTGTTTACAAAGGAGCAATTTCAGTTGATTGCTGCTGTGATTGTCTCTGATGGTGGACTAGATAAAGAGCTCTATAAGCTAGGAGCTTCAACGCTTGAACGTTCTTTTAGGGCCCTTATTTATGCCAATCTCTTATCTGCCGATGGCAACCAACACTCTCTTTATTATCAAGTGCTTAAAACTGATATCAGAAATACGATGCTCGATCAAGGTTTGCATTACCTTGAAAAAGAAGAGGATACGACAGGTTTTTCAAGTCAGTATGGTTGGGTGCATGCTTTTGCTCATGGGGCTGATCTTTTAACTGAAGTTGTTTGTCATCCAGACTTTTCTAAAAATAGAGTTCATGAAGTATTTGACATACTTGGCCAACTATTTAAAAGAGTTTCGATTCGGTTTATTGATGACGAGGACTGGCGCTTGGCCAGAGTCCTTTACGAACCTATTTTGCAAGGCAAGGTGGAGCAAGCGACACTGGCTTCTTGGATAAAGTCACTTGATTTTCCGATAGAAGAGAGGGAAGATTTTTATAAATTTTCCAATTTCAGATCCTGTCTCTTAGAAGTCTATGTTCAACTTGACCAGAGAAATAGTTTACAAGATGACTTGAAAGAAGCTATTCAATCTTTCCAATATTAGATTTTGATTATCAAATGTGAAAACTTACACAATGTTTCCAAGCACATTTCTTGAAACCCTTTCCTTCTTCTGATAGACTAATACATAGTTTGAAAAAAGGAGACTTAATATGAAAAAATTTGTTGCTGAATTAATCGGTACTTTTATGCTTGTGTTCATCGGAACAGGAGCTGTTGTTTTTGGAAATGGTGTTGAAGGTCTTGGACACCTTGGGATTGCTCTTGCCTTTGGTTTGGCAATCGTAGTCGCAGCTTTCTCAATCGGAACTGTTTCAGGTGCTCACTTGAATCCAGCTGTTTCTATCGCTATGTTTGTTAACAAACGTTTGTCATCTTCAGAGCTTGTAAACTACATCCTTGGTCAAGTGGTTGGTGCTTTCCTTGCATCTGGATCTATATTCTTCCTCTTGGCAAATTCAGGTATGTCAACTGCAAGTCTTGGTGAAAATGCCTTGGCAAACGGAGTAACTGTCTTTGGTGGTTTCTTGTTTGAAACAATCGCAACATTCTTGTTTGTTTTGGTGATCATGACTGTAACATCAGCAAGCAAAGGGAATGGCGCAATCGCTGGTTTGGTCATTGGTTTGTCATTGACAGCTTTGATTCTAGCTGGCTTGAACATCACTGGACTTTCAGTAAACCCAGCTCGTAGCTTGGCACCAGCTGTTTTGGTAGGTGGCGCAGCTCTTCAACAAGTATGGATTTTCATCCTTGCACCAATCGTTGGTGGAGTTCTTGCAGCTCTTGTTGCTAAAAACTTCCTTGGAACTGAAGAATAATTGAAACTCAAAAAGCCTTGCTCCTCATGATGAGGAACAGGGCTTTTTTGTATGATACTCTTCGAAAATCTCTTCAAACTACGTCAACTTCCATCTGCAACCTCAAAACAGTGTTTTGAGCTGACTTCGTCAGTTTTATCTACAACCTCAAAGCAGTGCTTTGAGCAACCTACGGCTAGTTTCCTAGTTTGCTCTTTGATTTTCATTGAGTATGAGTTTATCGGTTGTCAATTTTCTCTGGATAAAGGTCGTGTTGGAAGAGGCGTTGTTCTGCCAAGCCTTCATACTTGGTTCCAGGTCTACCGTAGTTGTAGTAAGGGTCAATTGAAATGCCACCGCGAGGTGTAAATTTCCCCCAAACCTCTAAATAGCGAGGATCTAGCAAGTTGACCAAGTCTTTTCCGATAGTGTTGATACAGTTTTCGTGAAAATCTCCATGGTTTCGATAGCTAAAGAGGTAGAGTTTGAGGGATTTTGACTCGACACAGAGCTTGTCAGGAATGTAGGAAATATAAATCGTTGCAAAGTCTGGCTGCGCAGTGATTGGGCACAGTGAGGTAAATTCAGGGCAGTTGAATTTGATGAAATAGTCATTTTCCACATGACGATTGTCAAAGGATTCCAGGACTTCTGGTTGATAGTCGAAAATGTAGTTGGTTTCTTTATTGCCCAGTAGGCTTAGGTTTTTCATTTCTTCTTGTTGTGACATGATTTTTTCTTTCTAATCTTAAACACCACGTTGGTTGTCGTAGAGGAGGGTATGCAGTTGAGGAAGGACGCGGACGTTGCCCCAGCTATCGTCAGTAGCGACGCGTTCCCAGAGTTCTTTGAGGCGGTCCAGTTGGTCTTGGACAATATTTCCTGTAGCCTTGGGCTCAGGATTTCCAGCCGATAAGAAGAGGACATCTGGTTGGTAGCGTTCTTGAATGCCTTTGGCAAAGGTCAAATCTGCATCGTCAAAGACAGGGATTTTAAAGGTGACCTTGTTTGGATCCAGTTGGGAAACAATGAAGTCCAAGGTCTCAAAGTTGACTTCCATCTTGGATGAAGGAGGTTTGGGACTGAGAGTGACCTGGTCGATATCTTTCAACCAATTTTGCCAGCGGGAGCCTTGAGTTTCAACAGCTAGAGTGACACCGCGTTCCTTGAGCTTGGTGACCAGTTCAGCCATGTTAGCTGCTAGGATAGCAGGATTTCCGCCAGACAAGGTAACGTAGTCGTAGCTCCCCAATTTATCTAATTCAGCAATGACCTCATCAGCTGTCATGCGAGTTGGTTTTTCAGAACCATCCCAAGTAAAGGCAGAATCGCACCAGTCGCAGTGGTAGTCGCAACCTGCAGTGCGGACAAACATGGTTTTCTGCCCAATAGCACGACCTTCACCTTGAAAGGTTGGGCCAAAAATTTCCAGAACTGGTAGTTTGAGGACACGTTCCCTAGTCATCTAACCACTCCCGTCTAAATTCCGCAAAGGCAGTCGGAGTCTCATAGAGGCGAACGTATTCCAAACGGAGACCACGTTCGTCTGGCAACTCTTGGTTCATAGTTTGAAAAATCCAGTAAACCATATTTTCAGCAGTCGTGTTCATATAGGGAAGAGTTTCATTGAGATAGCGATGATCCAAGTGGGGTTCTAAGTAGTCCTTGTAGATCGCTTTGATGTCTCCAAAATCGTAGGTCATACCACGTTCATCTAAAAATCCACTGACAGCAATCTGCAGATGATAAGTGTGACCATGCAGAGATTTGCATTTTCCCTCATAGTGAAAGAGGTGGTGGGCGGCATCAAAGGTAAATTCTTTGGAGACTAAGGTTCTGTGAGGATTGTAGACAAGAGATTCCCCTGTTTCCTGTTTGATTTCTTTGGGTGCAAAAAACATTAGGCCTCTCCTTTCTGTGAGAGATAAACATCTAACCCATGTTGACGTAGGTGGCAGGCTGGACAATCCCCACAGCCACTGCCGATAATTCCATTGTAGCAGGTCAAGGTCTTTTCGCGAACATAGCCAAAGGCACCGAGTTGGTCAGCTAATTCCCAAGTTTCAGCCTTGTCCAGCCACATGAGAGGTGTTTGGATAACGAAGTCGTAATCCATGGCAAGGTTGAGCGTCACATTAAGGGATTTGACAAAGACATCTCGACAATCAGGGTAGCCAGAGAAATCTGTCTCACAGACACCTGTCACGATGTCTTTAATGCCACGTTGCTTGGCAAGAACTGCCGCAAAGGATAGAAAGAGGTGGTTGCGACCATCAACGAAGGTATTGGGAACCTCTCCCTCTTTTTGCTCAATCTCCATATCAGAGGTCAGGGCATTTTCAGTGATTTGCCCCAGCAGAGACATATCTAAGATGTGATGACGAATGCCTTGTTCCTTAGCGATTTCTTGGGCAACTTGAATTTCGAGATGATGGCGTTGACCATAGGCAAAGGTGACAGCTTCGACTGTTTCATAGTGTTCTTTAGCCCAAAAGAGGCAGGTTGTGGAATCTTGACCGCCACTAAAGACGACCAAGGCTGATTGACGTTTCATAGTACTCCTTCCAAAATGGGAAATGTTCAGAGCACGCAAAAAGCTCCCATGAGGGAGCTAAAAAATACCAAGTAGAGGTTTTTTTTAGCGATGGCATGTCCCAAACATCGTAATATTCTACCTACAGTCTAGCATATTTTTTGAAAAATGGCAAAGGACAAGAAAAAAGAGACCAAATGATTGCACTTGGTCTCTAGTATGATTAGCTCAATTCAGCAACGATTGCCTTGATTTGTTCTGCTGTATGAACACCAGCAACTTGTTTAACCACTTGTCCATCTTTTTTGAAAAGAAGAGTAGGGATAGACATGATACCGAATGAACGAGCTGTGTTTGGGTTTTCATCAACGTCCATTTTAACGATCTTCAAGACATCTTCTGAAAGTTCTTCAGACAATTTGTCCAAGATTGGACCTTGCATACGACATGGACCGCACCAAGTTGCCCAGAAGTCTACCAAGACCAATCCGTCTTTAGTTTCTTGTTCAAATGTTGCGTCTGTAATTGCTTTTGCCATAGTATTTCTCCTTTTTAGTTATATTGGCTTAAATCTTGTTTCATGAGATAGAAGAAGACATCTCCGTAAGTCCCATGGTAGTCCAAATCATGTCCCTTGTAGGTTACTTTTTGGACAGGGTAATAGTCTGCGACACCAATTAGGCAGGCATGTTGAGAACGTTCAAATTCATCGTATGACTCAAAGGTCATGGTTCTCTCTTGCTTGCTGGCATCAAGATAAGTGATTTCAATCATAGGATTCTCCTTTGCTAAATCATGTTTTCATTTTACTCCTTGAAAAAAGGAATGTCAAGAAAAATGATTGCGCACGCAAGTTTTTTAAAAAATATGTTAAGCTAACCAATTAGCTTTTGTCTCTAAGCTCTCTTCGACAGCTGTTTGTAAATAAGCCAAGGTAGTCTGTCCTTCGCTTGTCAGGCAGATAAAACTAGCTCGTTTGTCCTGGTCGCAGCATCTCCGACTAAGTAAGCCACAGTTTTTTGCTTCTAGGCGAGCCACCATCCGTGAAACAGCACTAGGGCTCAGGTGGAGTTTATCTGGCAAGTCGATTTGTCTTAGGGATTTGCCTTCAGCCTGATTCAGAAAGTGCAAGAGGTAAAATTCCTTGAGTGTCAAGGTTTGTTCACTCTGCTCAGCGATGGTCTCTTCTAAAATGGCTTCTAGCTCTACTTGCCTACGGTTGAACTCAAACCATTTTTCTAAGTAAGTCATGTCCATCTCCTTTCCCTCTATAATAGTGTAATCATACTAGTGCATCTATGATGCTTGCGCACGCAATTAGTATACACCTTTTTGGCTTGGATAGCAAGAAGGATGTTTCTTATATATTTCCTTGAAATTTTCTGAAAAAAGAGTAAACTGGTATGCAGAAAGTCTATTTGTGGAGTTTACAATGAAGTTATATGTTCAGTTAATGATTCTCTTTGTGATTTCTCTAATCGGTGAAGGAATCTCCAGTTTTTTTCATTTGCCCATACCAGGAAGTATCATCGGCTTGATTATTCTGTTTCTAGCCTTGCAGTTCAAGTGGCTGCGAATCCGCCATGTCAACATGGTGGGGAACTTTTTGCTGGCCAACATGACCATCCTCTTTCTACCTCCTGCGGTTGGAATTATGGAAAAGTTTGATGTGATTGCTCCCTATCTCCTACCTATTGTCTTGATTGTCTTTTTTGCAGCAGTGATTAATATCATCCTGATTGCGCTTGTGGTTCAATTTATCAAAAAACGCTATGAAGGTGACTACGAAGAAAGAGGTGCTAAATGAGTGAATTTGTATCCAATCCCCTATTTGGGATTGCCTTGTCAATCTTAGCCTATCTTGGGGGAATGATGATTTTCAGACGCTATCCTCATCCCTTAACGACTCCCTTGTTGCTGTCAGCTATTTTTATTATCATCTTTCTAAAGGTGACTGGCATTTCCTACCAAGATTACTACCAAGGTGGGGTTTATCTTAACAACTTGATTGTTCCTTCAACAGTGGCTCTAGGAATTCCCCTCTATAAGAGTTTCCACTTGATGAAGCATCATGTTAGGAGTATTTTGCTGGGGAGCTTTCTAGCTGTCATCGTCAATACCACTTTTACAGCCCTGGTCGCAAAAATCTTTGGCATGGACTTTTTCCTAGTCATTTCCCTCTTTCCTAAGTCAGTAACGACCGCTATGGCAGTAGGAATTACAGAAAAGTTGCAAGGCTTGACTACTGTGACTCTAGTAGTTGTAGTAGCAACGGGGATTTTGACCAGCGTTATCGGACCAACGCTTTTGAAATGGCTCAAGATAGACGATCCAGTGGCTGTTGGACTAGCCCTGGGTGGAACAGGACACGCGGTTGGAACTGGAACGGCCTTCCGCTATGGACCAGTCGCAGGTGCCATGGGAGGACTAGCTATCGGTGTTACAGGTGTTCTCTATGTATTTGTCAGTCCTATTGTAGCTAATTTAATCTTGAGTTAAAAAGCAAGGATTAAGAATTTGGAGAACATCGGTTTTATTTTAGGGTGAGGATGAAAAAGATTGTCCTGTGACTCGAAACTATATCTATCTAGGACTTAAGAGTTGAAGAAAAGTGGCGTCAAGGGGATTTTACAGAAATGAATAGAGACAGTTTATGAATGAAAAATTAAATTTTTAAAGAAATATGTGATATCTGGAGAGCTGGTCGAGATTTTATCTAATTTTAAAAATCTGTCCAATCATCCTATTCCACAATATTGGCGGGATGCCTTTCAAACATCAGATTTTTCTAAAAGAAAACAAATAATTTTTGAGGAATGGAAAAAATATTTAGGAGTTGAGCTCAGTAATACAATCTCATATCTAGAAGAATTTTCAGAAGATATAGAACTTATCAAAATTGGACCTACCTATTCCTTGCTTTATTCCATTAGAACTTATCAGAGCAAGAGTCTAGTATTTTATGAGGGCAAAATGCCGATTTTGGCCCAAGAGTTTACAGACCACTTCAATCAGTCAAAACTGGAACTTGACGGGAGTATCCGTGATTTCTATACACACATTCATGCAGGATTTAATGATTATACGAGTAAAAGCATGGGATTAGACGATTTAGATATGATTGACCCAATAGCCGATTATGATTGGGAATTTGAGGATCAGTTAACAAATGACATTTCCTGTTATTACAATTTTTTTAGCAATGGTATGGGAAAGTATCTCGTGTTAGACTTGTCTAAACCAATGAGTCAAGGTGGAGTGTTCTGGTCAAAGGATGAGTTGCCCATTTATCCAATCCCTTTTTGGGATTATGTTGATGAATGGATTATTCTGGGGCTTGATTTCTAGGTGTTTGATTGTCAGTGACTTTATTGATAAGGTTAAAACAGAAAAAGGATGGAATGATTTTGTACTGACCCCAAAAAGTTAGACAATTAATTTAAGCAAAGGATTTAATTCTGTATTGTACAGGACTAAGTCCTTTTAGTTTTACCTTAATTCGTTTGTTGTTGTAGTAATCAATATAGTCTACAAT
>NZ_JASHGH010000015.1:0-69841 GCF_047460405.1 Streptococcus infantis
CAAAAGCAGAAGATTCAATTGCGAACTTCAAAGACCTTCCTTCGGGAACAACAGCTAAGTTCAAGGAACCAGTAGATACAACAACACCAGGTGAAAAAACACCAGTAGTCGTTGTCACTTACCCAGATGGCTCTAAGGATGAAGTTCCAGTTAAAGTGACTGTTAAAGATCCACGTAGCGATGCGGATAAGAACGAACCAAAATCAGAAACTAAAGATCCAGCAATTACTCCAGTAGTGAACCCATCAACTAAGAAAGCAGGAGCGAAAGAATTGCCAAATACTGGGACAGAGCAATCTAACGCATCCCTTGGTCTAGCACTACTTGTAGCAGCTACAGCCGGACTTCTATTTGCTAAAAAACGAAAGGAAGAAGAGTAAAACATTACTCTGATAAAGCAAACTTTAGAATCTTGATTCTATGAGTTTGCTAGCAAAGAGTCCGGGACAAAAGTATCTCGATTCTATCAAAAAAAGCAACGGTTTTGTACCGTTGCTTTTTTGAGCTCTTTGTCAACTGTAGTGGGTTGAATAATACTATCCTAAAATCAAAAAACATCTTATAATAGTAGTTATGAAACTTACAAATGAAGAAACACAAAAAATTGAACAACTCCTAAGAGATTCATCGTACGCCAAATATCACAAACGTCTACAGATTATTTATTTTCGCTCAAAAGATAAGAGTTATAAGGAAATCATGGATCTGCTAGATTGCAATAAAACAACTGTTTGGAGGAATTTGAAAAAATATAAGGAGTTTGGTTTAGAAGCTCTTCTTCAAGAAACCCGTGGTGGACGTCATCGAGAATATATGACTTACGAAGAAGAACAAGCATTTCTAAAACGTCATATAGAAGCTGCTCAGGATGGGGAATTTGTAACTGTTAATCAGTTATTCGAAGCCTATCAAAAAGAGATTGGTCGCACTTCTACACGTGATGGTTTTTATTATCTCTTGAAACGCCATGGTTGGCGAACGGTCACTCCCAGACCTGAACATCCTAAGAAGGCAGACGCTCAGACAATTGAGATGTCTAAAAATAAAATCTACATTCGAGACCTTAAGTAAGCGCTTTAAAGAGAAAGGGACTTATAACAAAGTACGTTTGATCTACCAAGATGAAGCTGGTTTCGGAAGAATCAGTAAGATGAGTTCTTGTTGGGTTCCTCAAGGAATCCGACCTAGTATTCCTAGTCATTATATGCGAGAATATCGCTATTGTTATGGGGTAGTAGATGCTCATACAGGAGATTCCTTCTTCCTTATTGCTGGAGAATGCAATACTGAGTGGACCAATGAATTTCTACGGCAAGTCTCACAAGCTTATCCAGATGACTATATTTTACTTGTCATGGATAATACTATATGGCATAAATCAAGTACCTTAGACACATTCCAAGTAATATTGAGTTGGCTTTTATTCCGCCTTATACACCAGAAATGAACCCTATTGAACAAGTCTGGAAAGAAATTCGAAAACGAGGTTTTAAAAATAAGGCTTTCCAAACATTGGAAGCCGTTATTGATAAGCTTCAAGAAGTGATTCAAGGATTGGAAAAAAGCAACTTTGTCCACTGTCAGCAGACAATGGACAAAGTTGCTTTTTGAAAACAATTGAGTATTAGAGCTTTTTGTCTCAGCCTATTTTAGTCTTTATAAGCTACAATTCCAATAATAGTGTCAACAGCACGTTCCATAGTTTGAAGACTAACGTATTCAAAACGTCCGTGCATATTCTCACCACCAGCGAAGATATTTGGCGTTGGAATTCCCATAAAGGAAATCTTAGAGCCATCTGTTCCACCACGAATCGGTTCGATAATAGGAGTGATACCCAAACCTTCCATAACGGCTTTAGCAATGGTAATTGGAGTCATATCTTTTTCAATGACTTCTTTCATATTGTAGTACTGGTCTGTCAAGTTTAAGGTGATACGGTCGCTACCAAGTTCTTGATTCATCTTATCAGCGATAGACTGCATAGCTGCTTTACGCGCTTCAAAGGCATCTTTTTCAAAATCACGAATGATGTAGCTTGCACACGCCTCCTCCACACTACCTGTCACATCCATAAGATGGTAGAACCCTTGGTAACCTTCTGTTAACTCAGGTCGGTCACCTGCTGGGAGTTGATTGTGGAAATCAATCGCCAACTGAAGGGCGTTAACCATTTGTCCTTTAGCTGTTCCTGGGTGAACATTACGACCTTGGAAGTGAAGTTCGGCACCGGCCGCGGAGAAGGTTTCGTATTGAAGTTCTCCTAGAGGTCCACCGTCAACTGTATAGGCAAAGTCGACATCGAAGTCTTCTGCATCAAACTTATTGGCACCAACACCGATTTCTTCATCAGGTCCAAAGCCAACACGGATTTCACAGTGTTTAATCTCAGGATGAGCAGTCAAGTATTCGATAGATGTCATGATTTCAGCGATACCAGATTTATCATCAGCCCCGAGAAGAGTAGTTCCATCAGTTGTAATCAAGGTTTGCCCTAGATATTTCTCTAAGCTCTTGAAATCCGCTGGATTTAGTTTGAAACCAGAGTTCCCAAGCTCGATAAGGCCACCGTCGTATTTTTCAACTACTTGTGGGTTAACACCTTCAGCATTAAAATCTGCTGTATCCATGTGGGAGATAAAGCCAATCTTACGAGTCAAACTAGGATCGTTAGCTGGAAGAGTACCGATAGCAAAACCGTTTGGCAAATAATAGACATTTTGCAAACCGACACGTTTCATCTCTGGGATGAGGACATTGGTTGCGAAGTCTACTTGACTTTGGGTACTTGGTGTAGTGGTTGAATGTTCGTCAGAACGTGTATTGACTTTGACATAAGTCAAAAAACGCTCCAACAAAGTTGGGTATTTCATAAAAACTCCTTTTTTACTTCTTTTAAAACCATTGTATCATAGAAGGAAGAGAAAAACAAAAGTCAGAAAGGAGATAAAATTCTTATGTTAGCGTTTACTTATGGCTTCTTTAGTGATACAATAAAAAAGATAAAAATATCACAAGGATGCAAATATGAAAAAAGCGATTTTAATGATGACATTTGGTTCACCAGAAGAGATTACCTTTGAAGGGGTAGCCGATTTTTTTACCAACATTCGTCGAGGAGTTCGACCTCAAGACCACGAGATTCAAACCCTTTATGATAATTATGTTCGAATTGGAGGAACTCCACTTCAAAGAATTACCCGTGAAGAAGTTGCCTTGGTAGAAGCTAGGTTAGGAAATGAATATAGTGTCTATTTTGCCAATAAATTTTCAACCCCTTTTATTCCAGATGTAATTCGGCAAATGGAAGCAGATGGAATTGAAAAGTGTATTTGCTTGATTTTGGAGCCACACTATTCCTTTTACTCTGTCATGGGGTACGAAAAGTTTCTGGAAAGCAAACAAATTCAGTTTTTAGTTATTAAGGACTGGTATCAAGAAGAAGCACTATTAAATTATTGGACAGCTGAAATTGATAAGATTTTAAAAGAAAAGGTGAAACAGGATAGCTTTAAAGTCATCTTTTCTGCCCACAGTGTGCCCATTTTTGCCTTGGATTTTGGTGATCCCTATATCGACCAGATTTTCGAAAATAGCAAGTTAATTGCTGAGAAATTAGACTTGAAACCAGAGCAATATACCAACACTTGGCAGAGCGAAAGTGATATTGGTATTCCTTGGATCAAACCAGATGTATTGGAGTATCTTAGAGAACAGGAAGAACATCCAGAGCATTATATTTTTGTGCCTATTAGTTTTATCAGTGAGCATATTGAAGTCTTGTTTGACAACGATGTGGAATGTCATGACTTGTGTCAGGAATTGGAGGTGAACTACCATCGTCCACCAATGCCAAATACAGATTCTCGTTTGATTGATGCCTTGGTCAATATTGTCCGAGCTAACGAACATAAAGAATTTAGAGAATTCCTCCCAGAAGAAGAAACCTTTGATGAATTAGTCCCTTCGGATGAAACTAAGAATATTTTAGATGAATCACAAGACTTACAAATGCCAGAATTTGTTAAAAAATTAATTGAGAAAAAAGGTCGTGAAAATGTCAAGATGCCTTATTTAATCAAAAAAATGCTTGAAAAAGCTGGCAAATTACCCAAAGACTAAGTGAAAATAGAAAAGAACTGGTAATACTCTTCGAAAATCAAATTCAAACTGCGTCAACGTCGCCTTGCCGTACTCAAGTACAGCCTGCGGCTAGTTTCCTAGTTTGCTCTTTGATTTTCATTGAGTATAAGGTTTGTTTCAGATTTCTGCTAAGGCAGGATATAACTTAGAAGGTGAAAGAAAAGGCGGTGGGACAGAAATCGATAGACAAAGTCTTGATTTCGTAGTCCCAGCCCTGCGAGGATGATTAGGAGCTTTTTGGAGTCTAAAAGACGAACAAAAAGTTCAATCAGCTACCGCGTCAAATTATGATTGATAATAAAAAGTGAGGTCGGGATCTTTTTGTCCCAACCTCTTTTTAGGTGACTAGTATTTTTTTGACCTAGTTTTTTCTTATTTACCCAGACAAAATTGGCTGAACAACTGTGTAATGAGTTCATCTGGAGCAGCATCACCAGTGATTTCTCCGAGGATTTCCCAAGTACGTGTCAAATCAACTTGAAGTAAATCAACTGGCATTCCTAGTTCGAGGCCTTCGTTTACAGCTTGTAAGCTTTCAACCGCCTTCTCAATCAAAGAAATATGGCGAGCATTGGACAAGTAAGTAGCATCTTGTTCGACCAAGCCTGCGTTTTCAAAGAAGAGATTATTGATGCGATCTTCAATCTTATCAATGTTTTGATTTTTAAGGACAGAAATACGGATGACATCTTTAGGAAGTTCGTCAGTTTCAATAGCCTCAGGCAGGTCATTTTTGTTTAGTAGGATGATACGGTTGGTATCTTGGCTAATTTCGAGAAGTTGTCTATCTTGAGCAGTTAGAGGTTCGCTAGCGTTTAGGACTAGTAGAACTAAGTCAGCTTCCTTGAGGGCTTTTTTGGAGCGCTCGACACCGATTTGTTCGACGATGTCATCTGTTTCACGGATACCCGCAGTATCAATCAACTTAAGTGGAACACCGTTGATATTGACGTATTCTTCAATGACATCACGGGTTGTACCTGCAATATCCGTTACAATGGCTTTATCTTCGCGCAGGAGGTTATTAAGAAGGCTAGACTTCCCAACGTTGGGACGACCAATGATAGCCGTTGAAATCCCTTCACGGAGAATCTTCCCACGACGTGCCGTTTTTAAGAGATTGGTTAAGAGTTGTTTAAACTCCAAGGTCTTTTCACGGACTACAGCAGTAGTGGCTTCCTCAACATCGTCATACTCAGGATAGTCGATATTAACCTCTACTTGTGCTAGTGTATTGAGGATTTCCTGACGAGTATTGTTAATGAGGTCAGATAGGGAACCGTCTAATTGTTTGACCGCTATATTCATAGCCTTATCAGTCTTAGCACGGATGATATCCATAACAGCTTCAGCCTGAGTCAAGTCCACACGACCATTGAGGAAGGCACGCTTGGTAAATTCTCCAGGTTCTGCCATACGTGCCCCTTCACGGATAGCCAATTGCAGGATTTCATTGGTTACGGCAATCCCACCATGGGTGTTAATCTCGATAATATCTTCACGAGTGAATGTCTTTGGAGATTTCATAGCCCCAATCATAACCTCGTCCATGACCTTACCAGTTTGAGGGTCAACAATGTGGCCGTAGTTAAGAGTGTGGCTAGCAACCTTGCTCAAGTCTCTGCCTTTAAAGATTTTCTGCGCAATGGCAAAACTATCCGTTCCGCTCAAGCGGACAATACCAATAGCTCCTTCACCTAGTGGAGTAGAGATAGCAGCGATGGTATCAAATTCACGTGTAATCATTTCAATTCCTTTATAGTTTATTTGTTTGTATAGACTAATATCACTTAAAATTGTAACAAATTTTAGTATTTTCTTCAATGAATGTTACTTATAAAGAAAAGCCTAAGCAGATTGCTTAAGCTTTACTTAGTGCGCATTTCACCTTGTGGGAAATAGGTTCCTTCAGGCATATCGTTGATAATGACATGAACAGCAGATTGAGGTGCACCAGTGTTGCGAACAACAGCTTCCGTAACTTCCTTGGCTAGGGCTTTCTTTTGCTCTAGCGTGCGTCCTTCAAATAAATCGATGCGTACAAATGGCATAATTGCGTCCTCCACTAGTTATTTGATTTCTTCCATTTTACCACAATTTGCCGTTTAAAGCTTTGAGAAAATATGGTATACTAGAATGTAGCAAGAATTTAGAAATGGACGTGAAATAGAAGCATGGCACAGTTGTATTATCGTTATGGGACCATGAACTCAGGAAAAACGATTGAGATTCTCAAAGTAGCCTATAACTATGAGGAGCAAGGAAAGGGAGTTGTGATTATGACTTCAGCTCTGGATACACGTGATGGTGTTGGCTATGTTTCAAGTCGGATTGGGATGAAAAGACCAGCAGTTGCTATTGAGGAAACAACGGATATCTTTGGATTTATCCGAGATTTACCTGAAATGCCTTACTGTGTACTTGTCGATGAAGCCCAGTTTTTAAAGCGTCACCATGTTTACGACCTAGCTCGTGTTGTGGATGAGTTAGACATACCTGTCATGGCATTTGGTTTAAAAAATGACTTTCGAAATGAACTCTTCGAAGGTTCAAAATATCTTCTGCTCTTAGCAGATAAGATTGACGAAATCAAGACCATTTGTCAATATTGCAAGAAAAAAGCAACCATGGTGTTGCGTACGCAGAATGGTCTGCCAGTCTATGATGGTGAGCAGATCCAGATAGGTGGGAATGAAACCTATATCTCGGTTTGCCGTAAACATTATTTTGCCCCACTGATAACATCTAAAAAGGAACAAGACTGTGACAATTGAACTAAGAGATGTTACAATGGAAAATTATTTTGATGTTCTGCATTTGGATGTTAAGGAATATCAAAAACAATTTATTGCTACCAACGCAATTAGTCTAGCTGAAGCATATGTCTACACAAAAAATGGAGATTTTGTAGCTCCATTGGCAGTTTACGATAATGATGCAATCATAGGTTTTGTGATGTTAGCTTATGATAAAAAAATCGGAATTAGTAATGGAAATTATTTACTATTTCGTTTCATGATTGATAAGCATTTTCAAAATCAAGGATATTTTAAACCAATTATGGATAAGGTGATAGACTATGTTCGGACAGCGCCAGCAGGTTTATCCAATAAACTTTGGTTGTCTTATGAACCAGAAAATGAACATGCAAGATATTATTACCTCAGTTATGGATTTAAAGAAACTGGGGAAATATTTGAGAACGAAGTAGTAGCCATATACGATTTAACAATTGAAAAATAAGGAGAAAAAATGAACATCTATGATCAACTACAAGCTGTAGAAGACCGTTATGAAGAGTTGGGAGAATTGCTGAGCGACCCTGATGTGGTCTCTGATACCAAGCGTTTCATGGAGCTTTCAAAAGAGGAAGCTTCTACTCGTGATACTGTAACTGCCTACCGCGAATACAAACAAGTCCTTCAAAACATTATCGACGCTGAGGAGATGATTAAAGAATCAGGCGGAGATGCTGACTTGGAAGAAATGGCCAAACAAGAATTGAAAGATGCTAAGGCTGAAAAAGAAGAGTACGAAGAAAAATTGAAAATCTTGCTCCTTCCTAAAGATCCAAACGATGACAAGAACATCATCCTTGAAATCCGAGGAGCAGCTGGTGGTGATGAAGCTGCCCTCTTTGCTGGCGATTTGCTAACCATGTACCAAAAATATGCTGAAGCCCAAGGCTGGCGCTTTGAAGTCATGGAAGCCTCAATGAACGGTGTTGGTGGTTTCAAAGAAGTGGTTGCTATGGTATCAGGTCAGTCTGTATACTCTAAGCTTAAGTATGAGTCTGGTGCCCATCGTGTTCAACGTGTCCCTGTGACAGAAAGCCAAGGGCGTGTGCATACCTCTACAGCGACAGTTCTCGTTATGCCTGAAGTGGAAGAGGTAGAATATGATATTGATCCAAAAGACCTTCGTGTGGATATCTACCACGCATCTGGAGCTGGTGGACAAAACGTCAACAAGGTTGCGACTGCCGTTCGTATCGTTCACTTGCCAACCAATATCAAGGTTGAAATGCAGGAAGAACGTACGCAACAGAAGAACCGTGAGAAGGCTATGAAGATTATTCGTGCGCGTGTTGCTGACCACTTTGCACAGATTGCCCAAGACGAGCAGGACGCAGAGCGTAAGTCTACTATCGGTACTGGTGACCGTTCAGAACGTATCCGTACTTATAACTTCCCACAAAACCGTGTGACAGACCACCGTATCGGCTTAACCCTTCAAAAACTTGATACTATTTTATCTGGTAAACTAGATGAAGTTGTGGATGCCTTGGTACTCTATGACCAAACACAGAAATTAGAAGAATTAAACAAATAATGAAATTAGCTCAAATGTTTAAAGATTTTGAGGAAAAGTTGATAGCACAAGGAGAGGAAGCAGAAAGCCTCTCCTTTGTCTATCGTAGCCTGAAAAATCTATCTTTTACAGACTTCGTCTTTGCCCTTCAGCAAGAAGTTACAGAGGAAGAAAAAGAGTTTGTAGAGGAAATTTACAAGAAATTAGCAAATCATATACCCGCCCAGTATATTATTGGTCATGCTGAATTCTTTGGTATGCAGTTAAAAGTAGATGAGCGGGTCTTGATTCCCCGTCCAGAGACAGAAGAGTTGGTGGAGCTCATTCTGGATGAGAATCCGAAGGAAAATCTCAAAGTTCTGGATATTGGAACTGGGAGTGGTGCTATCGCTCTTGCTTTAGCTAAAAATAGACCAGATTGGACAATCACAGCTGCCGATATTTCTCAGGATGCTTTGGATTTGGCGATGGAAAACGCTAATAATCAAGGTCTAACATTATTCTTTATTAAATCTAACTGTTTCTCCGAAATTTCTTCAAAATATGATATAATTGTATCCAATCCACCATACATTTCTCGTGAAGATCAAGAAGAAGTTGGTTTGAATGTTCTCCATTCAGAGCCACATTTAGCCCTCTTTGCAGATGAGAATGGTCTAGCGATCTATCGTAGAATCGCGCAAGAATCAAAGGACTATCTAAATGATGGTGGTAAGATTTATCTTGAAATTGGCTACAAACAAGGACAAAGCGTTCCAGCTCTTTTCAAGGAAAATTTTCCTGAGAAGCGAGTTCGAACTCTGAAAGACCAATTTGGCCAAGATAGGATGGTTGTCATTGATGATGGAGAAAATTAAGCACGAGTTGGAAAAAGGTGGAGCTGTTGTTTTGCCAACGGAGACTGTTTATGGACTTTTTGCAAAAGCTCTAGATAAAAAGGCTGTTGACCATGTTTATCAGCTTAAACGTCGTCCTAGAGATAAGGCGCTCAATCTCAATGTCGCTTCTATCGATGACATCTTGTATTTTTCTAAAAATCAACCAGCTTATCTAAAGAGTCTTGTTGATGCCTTTTTACCGGGTCCACTAACGATTGTCCTAGAAGCTAATGACAGAGTTCCCTACTGGGTCAATTCAAATTTGACGACAGTTGGATTTCGCATGCCGAGTCATCCTGTAACTCTGGAGTTGATTCGTGAGTTTGGCCCCTTAATCGGACCTTCTGCCAATATTTCAGGCCAATCAAGTGGAGTAGATTTTCACAAGATTCTTCAAAACTTTGACCAAGTGGTCTTGGGACTAGAAGACGATGCTTTTTTAATGGGTCAGGATTCGACTATTTTAGACTTATCTGGCGACAAGGTAAAGATTCTTCGCCAAGGAGCGATTACTCGAGAAGATATCCTTGCCAAGATACCAGCCATTCCTTTTGAGGAGGTATGATATGCTACGTGATTTGAAAACAACAGATGTTGCAGCTATTTGTGAGATTAACAAAGAAGCTTTAGGCTATTCGTTTAGTTTAGAGGAAACGTCTAGTCAACTAGATAAGTTATCTCAAGACTCTCATCACTACCTACTGGGGTTTGAGGATTCGACCAGCCATGACTTACTTGGTTATGTTCATGCCGAGGTTTATGAATCCCTTTATTCAAAACCAGGTCTTAATATCCTAGCTTTAGCTGTTTTGCCTCAAACACAGGGTCAGGGTATCGGAAAAACTTTACTCCAAGGCTTGGAACATGAAGCAAAAAAACGAGGCTATAACTTTATTCGCTTAAATTCTGCAGACCATCGTTTAGGTGCGCATGCTTTCTATGAAAAAGTTGGTTATACCTGCGATAAGACGCAGAAACGGTTTATTCGCATTTTTTAGTTTGGATTTTATATTCTTGATGTAAAAACAAACTAAAGACCTGTCATACTATAAAGGAGAAGACCTATGATTTTTGACAAAGATGATTTTAAAGCTTATGACGCAGATCTTTGGAATGCCATTGCCAAAGAAGAGGAACGTCAACAAAACAATATCGAGCTAATCGCCTCTGAAAATGTCGTTTCTAAAGCAGTTATGGCGGCTCAAGGGTCTATCTTGACCAATAAATACGCCGAAGGTTACCCAGGACGTCGTTATTACGGTGGTACGGATGTAGTAGATATCGTTGAAACTCTAGCTATTGAACGTGCAAAAGAAATCTTTGGTGCCAAGTTTGCCAATGTCCAACCTCACTCAGGAAGTCAAGCCAACTGTGCAGCCTACATGGCTTTGATTGAGCCAGGTGATACGGTAATGGGAATGGATTTGGCAGCAGGTGGGCACTTGACCCACGGAGCTCCTGTAAGCTTCTCTGGTCAAACCTACAACTTTGTTTCTTATAGTGTTGATCCTGAGACTGAACTCTTGGACTTTGACGCCATTTTGAAACAAGCTCAAGAAGTGAAACCCAAATTAATCGTAGCAGGAGCTTCAGCTTATTCTCAAATTCTTGATTTTTCAAAATTCCGTGAAATTGCTGATGCTGTTGGTGCTAAACTCATGGTTGATATGGCTCATATTGCTGGCTTGGTTGCTGCAGGTCTTCATCCAAGTCCAGTGCCTTACGCTCATATTACAACAACAACGACCCACAAAACTCTTCGCGGACCACGTGGTGGTTTGATTTTGACCAATGATGAAGATCTTGCTAAGAAAATTAACTCAGCTATCTTCCCAGGTATCCAAGGTGGACCTTTGGAGCACGTTATCGCTGCTAAAGCTGTGTCCTTCAAAGAGGTATTGGATCCTGCTTTTAAAGAATATGCTACTAATGTCATCAAGAACAGTAAGGCTATGGCAGATGTCTTCTTGCAAGATCCTGATTTCCGTATTATCTCTGGTGGTACTGAAAACCACCTCTTCTTAGTTGATGTAACAAAAGTTGTAGAAAACGGAAAAGTTGCTCAAAACTTGCTGGATGAAGTCAATATTACCCTAAATAAAAACTCAATCCCTTACGAAACTTTGTCACCATTTAAGACAAGTGGTATTCGTATCGGTGCAGCAGCAACAACTGCACGTGGTTTTGGTGAAGAAGAAAGTCGTAAAGTGGCTGAGCTTATCATTAAAGCCCTTAAAAATGCAGAAAATGAAGCTGTCTTAGAAGAAGTGAGAAGCGAAGTCAAAGCCTTGACAGATGCCTTCCCATTGTATGAGGACTAATACTATTATGGACATTTATATTAAGAAAGCCATTATCCATCAGTTCAGCCCAGATGACACGGATTTGTTTCTAGCGGATAAATTTCTCAATATCACTCCAAAAATCGAAGAATATCTACGCAAGAAAATCGAACGTGTGTATTCGGATGAAGCTAAGACTGGGATTTTCGAAGAAGAAAATCCCTTCTTCAATCACATCACAGAAGATTTGTTGGAGACTTCAGTGACGCTGGCTAACCTCTGGAAAGAAGAATTCAGCATTTCTGAAAATCTTAAGACCAATGACTTGATTTTTGTGAAGTTTTCTAAAGAAGGAGTGGAACATTTTGCTTTCTTGCGAATTGCCCTGCGTGAGACCTTGACTCACCTTGGAGGAGAGGTTGATAATCCAATCAAGCTGACTCAAAACAATCTACCAGGATTTGGAACAGGGGCTGACGAGGCCTTGGTGGTCAATCTTCAGAGTCGCAAGTACCATCTGATTGAAAAACGAATCAAGTATAACGGGACTTTTTTAAACTATTTTTCTGAGAATCTGATCCAGGCTCAGCCAAAGATTTCACCTAAGAAGTCAATCAAGGAACTTGAAAAAACGGCTCAGAGAATTGCAGAGACATTCAACACAGACGATTTTCAGTTTCAATCCAAGGTTAAGTCTGCTATTTTCAACAACCTTGAAGAAAGCAATGAATTGTCTCCTGAAAAATTGGCAAATGACCTTTTTGACAACAATCTCACTGCACGTCTTAGCTTTATTGATCAAGTAAAAGAAGCTGTACCGGAACCAGTTCAGTTTGATGAAATCGATGCTAGTCGCCAATTAAAGAAATTTGAAAACCAAAAACTTTCCCTATCAAATGGTATTGAGTTAATCGTACCCAATAATATTTACCAAGATGCTGAGTCGGTAGAATTTATCCAAAATGACAATGGAACCTACTCTATCTTAATCAAAAACATCGAGGATATACAAAGCAAATAATGTTTAAATTTATAAGAAGGGTCTTGCTACTTGTTCTTGTATTATTTACTGGCTATAAACTTTTTCACATGTATCAGGATGTTAAGCAGGTCATGACCTATCAATCCTTGGTACGAGAAGTTTTAAGTGAGCAAGATACACCAGCAAATGAAGAACTAGTCTTGGCCATGATTTATACCGAAACCAAAGGTAAAGAAAGTGACGTGATGCAGTCCAGTGAGTCTGCTAGCGGTACTACTAATACAATTTCTGACAATAGGAGTAGTATTCGTCAGGGAATTCAAACCTTGACTGAAAATCTTTATTTAGCACAAGAAAAGGGTGTAGATGTTTGGACTGCCGTACAGGCCTATAACTTTGGGCCTGCTTATATTGATTTTATCGCTCAAAATGGGAAAGAAAATACCCTTGCACTAGCCAAGAAATACTCAAGAGATACCGTTGCGCCGACATTAGGAAATACAACTGGAAAAACCTATCGCTATGTCAATCCAATTTCCATCTTTCAAGGTGGAGAACTCTATGTGGATGGTGGAAACTATTATTACTCTAGACAGGTTCAACTAAATCTCTATATTATTAAATTTTTTAATCTATTTTAAGCACTTAGAAAATTCTAGGTGCTTTTATAAGCTTTCTTTAAGGCTAATCGACTATCCTAGATAGGAAAAGGAGGAGAGTCCAATGAGAAAGAAATTCTTTCTGATTAGTGCTGCAGTTCTTTTAGCAGTTGCAACTTTGCAAAGCGCTCAAGCAGCCACTGATGTTCAAAAAGTAATTGATGAAACTTATGTTCAACCTGAGTATGTCTTGGGTTCTTCGTTAACAGAAGATCAAAAAAATCAAACATTAAAAAAACTCGGCTATAACGCCTCTACAGATACCAAAGAACTGAAGACTATGACGCCAGATGTCTACTCAAAGATTATGAACGTCGCCAATGACTCTAGTCTCCAGCTCTATTCGTCTGCAAAAATTCAAAAATTAGGTGAAAAATCTCCACTTGAAGTGAAGATTGAAACCCCTGAAAATATCACTAAAGTGACCCAAGACATGTATCGTAATGCGGCCGTTACCTTGGGTGTGGAGCATGCTCGTATAACCGTAGCTGCACCAATCCCTGTAACAGGTGAAAGTGCTCTAGCAGGTATTTACTATTCACTAGAAGCTAATGGTGTTCAACTTCCTCAAGAAAATAAAGACCTAGCTCAGGAAGAACTAAAAGCCTTGTCAGACATCAACGATGAAAATAAGGACAAATCAGGCTATGATGCCAATAAACTCAATGTAGCCCTTGCCGATATCAAATCTGCTATCGCTAAAGCCAAAGAGTCTAAGGGCGAGCTTACTGAAGATGATGTTCGTAAGATTGTTGAAGATACGTTGAAAAATTATAAGCTGGATCAGGTTATAACAGGAAATCAGATCAATATCATCATCAACTTTGCCTTTAATCTTTCTAAGAGCGATATTCTCAATAACGAAGACTTTACAAAGACTCTAAAGGATCTGAAACAAAGTATCGTTGCGCAAGCAGGAGATAGTTTTAGTAATATAGACCTTAACTTTGATGCTAATAAAGCTATTCAAGACGGTGGCAATATCCTCAGTGCTATTTGGCAAGCAATTGTAAACTTTTTCAAGAGTTTTGGTGCTTAGGTTAATTCATGGTATAATAGATGGTAACAGAACAGTTGCCGTCTTTTTTTTCGGCACATAGAAAGTGAAAAATATGTTAAAGAAAAATGATATTGTAGAAGTTGAGATTGTCGATTTGACCCATGAGGGATCAGGTGTTGCCAAGGTCGATGGCTTGGTCTTTTTTGTAGAGAATGCTCTTCCGACTGAAAAAATCCTTATGCGTGTCCTTAAAGTCAACAAAAAGATCGGCTTTGGTAAAGTTGAGGAATACCTTACGCAATCTCCACATCGTAATCAAGACTTAGATTTGGCTTACCTGCGTTCAGGCATTGCCGACTTGGGACATCTAGCTTATCCAGAGCAACTCAAGTTTAAAACCAAGCAAGTAAAAGACAGCCTTTATAAGATTGCTGGAATCAGGGATGTAGAGGTTGCTGATACTCTTGGTATGGAAAATCCTATCAAGTATCGTAACAAGGCTCAGGTTCCTGTTCGTCGCGTTAATGGTGTTCTGGAGACTGGTTTCTTCCGTAAGAATTCTCACGACCTTATGCCATTGGAGGATTTTTACATTCAGGATCCAGTCATTGACCAAGTTATTGTAGCTTTACGTGATTTGCTCCGTCGATATGACTTGAAGCCTTATGATGAGAAGGAACAGTCAGGATTGATTCGTAACCTTGTTGTTCGTCGAGGTCACCATTCGGGACAAATCATGGTTATATTAGTGACAACTCGTCCTAAAGTTTTTAGAGTTGAACAGGTAATTGAACAACTGATCAAGCAATTTCCAGAAATTGTGTCTGTCATGCAGAACATCAATGACCAGAATACCAATGCTATTTTCGGGAAGGAATGGCGTACACTTTATGGTCAAGATTATATTACCGATCAAATGTTAGGCAATGATTTCCAAATCTCTGGACCAGCCTTTTACCAGGTCAATACTGAAATGGCAGAGAAACTTTATCAGACAGCCATCGACTTTGCGGAGTTAAAACAAGATGATGTCGTCATCGATGCCTACTCAGGAATTGGGACTATTGGACTATCTGTCGCTAAACATGTCAAGGAAGTTTATGGCGTAGAGGTTATCTCAGAAGCAGTAGAGAATAGCCAGAAGAATGCTGCTTTAAACAATATTACCAATGCCCACTATGTCTGTGACACAGCTGAAAATGCCATGAAGAATTGGCTCAAGGAAGGCATCCAACCAACTGCCATCCTAGTCGATCCACCACGCAAGGGCTTGACTGAAAGCTTTATCAAAGCAAGCGCCCAAACAGGAGCTGACCGCATCGCCTATATCTCCTGTAACGTCGCTACCATGGCGCGTGATATCAAACTCTATCAAGAATTGGGCTATGAATTGAAGAAAGTACAGCCGGTGGATTTGTTTCCGCAAACGCATCATGTTGAGGCGGTATCACTGCTTGTACGAGCTGATTCATCAGTGAAGTAAAAGCAGATGTTCCGCCCATGGGATAGGACTCGTAGAATGAGGAGGGAAACCGACGAAATGATACGGTAAGTCCGAACCGCCGAGTGTGTAAGTTTGTTAGTGGAATGTGGATAATCGTTCAAAAATCAGAAGGACTAGAGATGTATATGTTGGAATTATATCAAAAATCCTTCTTATAAAGATCTAGTCGCATTTGAGTCCTTAAAAGAAGGAAAAGAATTTGTATACAAAATAACTGGATATACTCTAGAAAATGAAGATGATTTTGTTCAAGGTAATAAAGTAGAAATAACGAACATTTAAATGAAAGGTTTAGAGTAAACATGAGTCTCTTATTTGAAGAATTTAAAACCATTTGTTTCCATTTAAATCGAGTCGGAATTACACCGACACTGATGGGTTCTTTGGGATTGGAGTTTAGAACGAAAGAAAATTGGGGGCCGTCTGACATTGACATTCATGTGCCTGGTGACCCTAGAGGTTGGGAAGCACCTGATCATCTCAGAATTTATGACTGGGACAAGATAATGAAAGTGATGAAAGACTTAGGCTACGTCTTAATAGATATTCATGAGCATGAATTCAAAAAGGATCGAGTGAGTGTTGAATTTGGAAGTATCGATTCCTTACCTGATTTTGCAGGTGTTTCGGAATCGGATATAGAGCTTATTCACATTGAAGGCATCACTTTTCGTCTTCCAAGTCTGGAGCAGTATCTAAGTATTTACAAAGCTTCTTCTCAAGACTCCTATCGAAATGATCACAATAACAATAAGGATTTTAAAAAGATCGAGTGGCTGGAAAGACATTTGTAAATTATCATATGAAAAGTAGTAAGTTGTAAGACTGGCTGCTATGTTATTTTTATCATCATTTTTATTGGTCATTTAATTTATACTATATTGGCTAGTAATAGAATTAGTAAAGAAAAGGATTTTAAATTTTAGATCAGCTTATCCATTATTGAAAGTAACGATTTTATAATTAGATGATTAATGTTAGAGAATTATCAATTGTAATTCTAAGTGGAGTTATGGATGTCGTTTCTTTTGGAAGTGATGATAATCTTTCCGTTCCACAGTATCATTTTAAAATGATTTTCATTGCCTTTTGTTTATTAGTATAAAAGCAGAATATTACCACATGTTGAGTGTGTGAGTTTGTTAGTGAAACGGAGTTAATCCTCAAAAGGTTCACCCAAACCTTTTGAGTCCCACAAACGCATCACGTTGAGTGTGTGGCACTTTTGTCCAAACTCGACGTCGATAAGCATATAGATGGTGAAATTAAGCTTAATAAGCTCGATTTGACAAGTGCTGAAAGTAAAACAATCAAGGAATATATATATTGAAAAAGTTTGATTTAAAGGTTTCGACACATTTTATTGCACAGATTAAAAAGAAATTTGGTATTGTACTGAGGGAGCATTATAATAAATTGGAAAAAGAGAAATAGTTTATTCCACAATGCATACCGGAAAACGAGGAAACTATCATCGATGCTTTAAGGTATTTTAAGATGATTTAATAGAAAAGGTGCTAATTCAAGTTAAAAATTATATGAAAAAGGAGAGCGAATATATGGAAAGTATTAATATTGAATGTCAAGTGTTTACTCCTCACAATATTGTCGTTGAGATATTAAATCAAGTTGGGTATATAGAAAAGCTATATGGGAAAAAGGTTCTAGAAAATTCTTGTGGTGATGGAGCTTTTCTTGTTGAAATTGTTGATAGATATATTATTGACTGCTTGAAACAAAATTTTTCTAAAGATAGGATAATCTATGGATTGGAAAATGATATATACGGAAATGAAATAGATGAGAAGCACAAAGTGAATTGTATAGATAATTTAAATAGGGTTGCGAAAAAATATAATATTGATTGTGTTAAATGGAATATTGCACAGAATGACTTTTTAAAAAGTTCTATTATCGAAAAATTCGATTTTATTATAGGAAACCCTCCGTATATAACATATTCAGATTTAAATAAAACTACAAGATCTTTCATTAAAAAGAATTTTATAGTGTGTTCAGATGGGAAACCAGATTATTATTATGCTTTTATTGAAATGTCTATAAAGCTATTAGCTGATGATGGTAAATTAGCTTATCTGATACCTAACAACATTTTTAAAAATAGATTTGCAGATAGATTACGTATCTTTATGTTACCTCATTTGTCAGTAATAATTGATTATACAACAGAAAAACTCTTTGAAAATAAATTAATTTCTTCTGCTATTATTATTTGTAATGGCACACAGAACAATAACGATATTCAATATGTAAATAAGGTAAAAAACCGAGAAATAACATTGCATAAAAATAGTTTAACAAATAAGTGGATTTTTAGAAAAAAAGAAGTAGTTAAAAAAAAGGCAAAAAGAAAATTTGGTGATGATTTTAATGCAATGTGTTCGATTGCTACGTTATTAAATGAAGTATTTATAATAAAAAAATATGAAGAATATAATGAACATATATTGGTTAATGGGTATAAAATTGAAAAATCGGTATTAAGAGAAGCCGTTAGTCCAAGATCATTGCAGTATGCCCGAAAAGAATTTTTGATTTTTCCATACTCATATGGAGAAAATAATAGTATATTGCGCTTTGAAGAATCAGAGTTTATACAACAATTTCCAGGAGTGTACAACTATTTAAAATCCTTTAGTGAAAGATTAAATAAGCGTGATAAAGATAAAAATGCACAATGGTTCGAGTTTGGAAGATCACAAGCATTAAGCCATCTTAATCAAGAAAAATTATTGTTATCTACTTTGATAACAGAAAAAGTTAAAATACATCACATTACTAAAAATCAAGTACCTTATTCAGGGATATGTATATATCAAAAAGGAGATTTGTCATTAGAAATTGCAGAAAAGATTTTGAAAAGTGATGAATTTTTAAATTATGTTTATGATATAGGGATTAATGCTAGTGGAACAACAATGAGGATTACAGCAAGAGATGTTATGAATTTTGAATATACTTTGGATTAGGAAGAGAAATTACCATGGAGAAGATATCATTCAATGTAGATGCTTATACAGCTCGTTTAATAGGACGGGAAAATGTATCAAAATTAAACGGTGCTATAATTGAATTAGTTAAAAACACATATGATGCGGATGCTACGATTTGTGTCTTATATTATGAAAAAACAACTAATTCGCTATATATCGCAGACAATGGTTGTGGTATGACAAAGGATGTCATTATAAAACACTGGATGACTATTGGAAGATCGACAAAAAAGGATAGATTTATTAGCAAATCAGGTCGAATACAAACTGGAGCAAAAGGAATTGGAAGGTTTGCTTTAGATAGGATATCTGATACATGTGAAATGTTTACTGTTTCTGTGGAAGGAAAGTTAATTTGGAAGGTTGATTGGGAGGATTTTTCAAAGAGTGATAATATTACAGATGTAACAGCAGATTTGTATGAACCAACTGTATCAATAGATGGGTTTCTTGATGAAGTTATTAATTACGAAGTGAAAAATATAATATTAAATAATTTAAAAAACACGGGAACTATTTTTAAGTTAACTTCTTTAAGAGACTCATGGAATGATAATGTTATAAAAAAAATCAAGGACGATTTAATAACATTAATACCATATGAAATGAAAAGTGAATTTCAAGTATATTTCTTTGATGAACAAAACTCAAGTGAAGATGCTGATGTATTAGATGTTGAGAATGCTTTTTCTTATGATTATAAAATTAAATTTAATGTTCTGAAAGATGGAAAAACTTATATTGAGATACATAGAAATGAATTTGACTTTGGTGATAGATTTGATGAAATAATTACACAAGCTGAATTTACTTCAGAAGATGAACAGTATTTTAAAGGCAAATATATTTGTATAGAAACAAACTTTGCACATATGCTACCAAAACGTGGGGAGCAGTTTAAAAATACAATAGGTGAATTTTCCGGAGTTTTGTATTTTGAAAAAGTGACTTCTTCAAAAACAGATGCTGAAAAATATTTCTATAAATTGTCGAATAATCGTAATAATAAGAGGGATATTTTTGGGGGAATAAAAATATATAGAGATAGTTTTAGAGTGAGACCTTATGGAGAACCCAAAACATCTGATTATGACTGGCTGTTATTAGCTGGTAGAAAAAACAAATCTCCTGCTGCACCTTCACATCAAACAGGTGCGTGGAGGGTTAATACTGATCAAATAATTGGATCAATTTTTATTTCTCGCATGAATATTACATTACCAGACCAATCTAATAGAGAAGGTATTGTAGAAACAAAGGAATTTGTATTATTAAAAGAATTTTTAATTAATGTGATTCAGGAATTTGAAAAAGATAGGCAATATGTCTTTCGTAAGTTAGATGCTCGCTATGATAAAATAATGGAAGCTGCAAGGATACAAGCTGAAATTAATAAGAAAGCAGAAGAAGCAAAGGCTGCTAGAGAAGATAAGAAATTTTTAGATGATAGCAGTGAACTCAATCAAAAATCAGAATCTGCTAAAAGTTTTATAGATCCAGAAGAAGCTAAAACCGTTTTAGATCATAAAGATACAGTTATTAAAAACTTAGAAGATGAGAATAGATTGCTAAGAACATTAGCTACAACTGGTATAGTTACTAACACTTATGTCCACGAAATTAAAGATATAACTCATAAGCTAAGCAGAAAGATTGTTATGGCTAAAGAAGCTTTGGAATTAGATAGAAACTTACAAGATGGGTTAAAATATGTAAATGAAGCTAATGTAATGAGAGATTCATTAAATTCATGGTTCAAGGTAACAATAGGTTCTGTAACACGTGATAAAAGAACTATGAAAAAAACAGATTTAATCTTTCTGATATCACAAACGGTAAAGTCATGGGAAGAAACACTTAAAAACGTTTCAATAGTTTTAGAATTTCAAGGTTCAGAAATACAATTAAAATGTTTTCCTTATGATATTGAAAGCATTTTTAGTAATCTGATTGCTAATAGTGTAAGTTCTTTTGAATCCTGTTTTTCAGATAATAAGAGTATAAAAATCGTAGTATCTGACTTAGAACAAGAAATTATTATCAAATACAGCGATTCTGGACGAGGGTTATCTCGTGCCTATAAAGATAATCCAAGAAAAATATTAGAACCTATGGAAAGTGATAGAAGAAATGAAATGGGAGAAACTATTGGCACTGGTATGGGTATGTGGATTATAAATAGAACGGTTGCTGACTATAATGGAAGTATAGATTTATCCGATAATATGAAATATACTTCTGGATTCTATGCCACTATAAAATTAATAAAGAAATAGAAGTGGAGGACTGACATGTATAGAATAGGATTTATTGATGATGATCGAGATTCATATGAGGATTATCAAGTACGTTTAGCAAGAAAAAATATTGAATTACTATATCCAGACGGCATTACTGAAATGCCAGAAATAATAGAATGGCTTTTATCTAACGGTATTAAATGTTTTATTATAGATTATAAACTTAATAATAAATTTAAGTTTTTGGGGACGGAATTAATTACTTATATAAATTTGAAAGTCCCTGATTTACCATGCTTAATATTAACTAATTACCCTGAAGAATCAATAAATGAAAATTTAGTAATTATAAATTTGATTGAAGATAGAAATGTTTTAGCTGCAAATGATATAGAAGAGTTTGTAAGAAAGATCAAACAGGCTGTTGATGTTTTTGAAACTAGGTTACATAAATATCATATCGACTATGAGAATCTTCTCAAAGCAAAGAAAAATGGTTCTATATCAGCAATAGAAGAAGAACAGTTTATAGATTTATATAAATTATTACGTGCATATGGTGAAGTAGATGACTTGCCAATTCATCTTTTAAGTAGCGAGGTTAATCAGAAAATTGATGAAATACTTGGAAGAGTAAATGTTTTGGTAGAGGAAATCGAAAACAGGTAAAAGTTATGCGAATACATGGAGAAAATGAAATTAGTAGAAGTATTGATGTGAATCAAGAAAATGACTATAAAAAATATGTTCCTCATTTGAGAGAAGACTTTAAACATATATGCGGTTATTGTGGAAAACCTGAAGAGGTTACAACAAAAGGTTTTGAACCAGATCATTTCGTTCCTGACAGAATAGATTCAAGTAGAAAACTTGATTATTCCAATTTAGTATATTCTTGTTTCACATGCAATAGAAAAAAACTCGGCAAATGGCCAACGGAAAATAAAGATAAACCCAATGATGGAGAGGTTGGCTTTGTAGATCCTGTATTAAAAGAATATGATACTCATTTAGGCAGAGATAAAGAAGGTAGTATTGAATTCTATACAAATATTGGTAAATACATGTATAAAAATGCATTTAGGTTTGATATACGGCCGATGAAGGAAATATGGAAAATTAGTCAATTGATTAATGCAAAGAAAAATTTACTTGAAATTAAGGATAAGCTCACATCAGAGGAATTGATGAAATATTTAGAATTAGATAAGGCTATAGAGGAGTTGAAGAAAATATTATTCGAAAAAAAAGAGTAATCAGATATTATTGCGGTTTTGACTAGATATTAAATCTATAAAATGATGTATCATGATATAAATTTATATAAAAACAAATGCTGATATATATAGTTCATATACGATATTCTGAAGCGGTAAGTTTATTAGAGAAGTGTAACTAATCCTCAAAAGTTCACTGAACCTTTTGAGTCCGTCCATGCGACAAATTGAGACAGAAGGTCGAGAAGGTTCCCTGGGGAATAGCTGTCGTAGAGTAAGGAGTTTACGACGAAGTCATACGAAAACAGCAAACCTCTGAGTGCGTATGCTTGCTGGTAAAAAAGTATAGTTAATTGAAATAAGATATGAACAAAGAGGTTAGGAAAGTCAAAACAATGTCTAATAAATGTTTTAGAATCCAAGGCGTACTACTCTAAGTTCACTACACTATAAAAACTTTCATCTGAAGTGATTTAATAAACAGTTGGAATTTAAGGAGAAAAAATGATTTTAGAAACGGAAAGAATGATTCTTCGCCCATGGGAAGAAAGAGATGCCACTGATTTATTTCAATATGCCAGTGATCCCGAGGTGGATCCGATTGCAGGTTGGCCTGTACATATTAGCGTTGAAAATAGCAGGGAGATTATAAAAAGTTATTTTTCCGCGCCTGAGACATACGCTATTGTTTTAAAAGAAAGTGGGGAGCATAGGATTGATGATTGGCTCTGCAAATGATAAAGGCATTCCTGATACTGAGGCTGAGATTGGCTACTGGATTGGAGTTCCGTATTGGGGTAAGGGTCTGATACCAGAAGCAGTTCGTGAGATAATGAGACATGGATTTGATGACTTGAATCTGGAGAAATTGTGGTGCGGTTATTTTGACGGCAATACAAAGTCAAAGAGAGTTCAGGAAAAATGTGGGTTCCGTTATCATCATACAAAAGAGAACGTTCCATGTGCTTTGGAAGGTGTTCTTCGCACAGAACATATAACCTGTCTATCAAAGTCAGAGTGGATTTCATTTAAGTAAGGCATAGCTGTCGTAGAGCGATGCATAAACGACGAAATGATACGGTAAGTCCGAACTGCTGAGAGTGTTTCTCTGCTCTTAAAAGTGAACGAAAGGAATAATGAATAGCGTGAAGGTAGCTTCTCTAATCGAATAGAGGATAAGAATCAGAGTAATAGTTCAAGTTGGGCTTCTGGATACTATAGTCTGACATGATATCAATCTATTTCAGAAGCTGGACAAATTGTAATAACTTTCCTTGAAGGAATTGAGATAGATTTATAAGAGACTGCGACTGTGAAGTTGCAGTCTTTTTAGGGGTTTAATGGTATAATGAAATTATAAATGTGAATATTGTTTAAATTCTCTGGAGGACGCATAATGTTGAATTTAGTAAAAGGTCATCGAGTTAGCTTGGTAGAAAACCTGTTTGAGTCATTTACAAAGTTAACTGAACATCATTTGATGGCGAATGTACACGCAGAAAAAATATTAGAGGTTTTTCAACACTTTATTGCGATTCATGACGAGCCCTTATTTTTTATTTTGGAATTGCCTGTCAGTATTGATAGAGAAAAAGTAATAGCAAAGAATATTATCAAGGAATCCCATAAGGATGTTTATTATATTGATGGTTGTTCAAGAGAGGAATGCCTAGCACTGTTGATTAGATACGGTGATTTGCTTGTTAATGATGGACTAAGTAAGTTTGGATTTGGTGGGCATAAAAGTCATGATGAGATCATGCTTGATAGCTATAATGTTGTGACAATTTATAGTAAAGAACTATCGAAATTTAATGACTTTTTTGAACCTCATAATATTCAATTTGTAGAAGAACTAGTGACAGCTTGGAAAACTTTTTCTAAGACGTTACCAGGAATCTCTGAAATCTATGAAAGTAATGGAAAAACTGTTTATGACTTGCCTGAAGAATTAGCTGAATGGGGAATATATTTAGCTGAAACTCGAACAGAATAGGCATATCTATAGGATTAGAAAGAGAATATTTCAATTCCTCTAATACCCCAAATTTAACTTTAATGAATTTATAGGAGTAAAAGCTAGATGCAAACACACGTTGAGGTGGTATCACTCTTTGTACGATCTAAAAAAAAGTAGAGTAGATTTTTAGTATATTTATAGATGTGACATTGGACATTAGGAGGAATCTTATGCTTGGAGCAATTGTTGGAGACATTGTAGGTTCTGTTTATGAATGGGACAATATTAAAACGAAAGATTTTCCATTATTTCGTGATGATTGTTTTTTCACAGACGATACGGTTATGACCTGTGCTGTTGCAGAAGCCATTATGAATGGCGGTCAGAAGGATAACTTTATTGACGCCATGAAGAAATATGGTAGGATGTATCCCGATGCAGGTTACGGTGCGAGATTTAGTAATTGGGTTGATGGCGACGATCGTGAACCATATAATAGCTTTGGCAATGGCTCAGCCATGCGTGTTTCTCCTTGTGCTTGGGTCATGGATTGTAGTTTCTGTGCCAGAACAGGAGCCTGGCCGTCCAGAAGAGCTCTTGCACGACTTTCTGCAGAGGTGACTCATAATCATCCAGATGGTGTCAAAGGAGCTATGGCGACGTCTGATGCTATCTTTATGTGTCGCTATTACTTTGGAGGCTATAGTGGCGACTATGAGCAACCAATCAACGATAATCCTACAGAATGTAAGAGACTTATCAAGGAGCACATAGAGGAAGAGTATGGCTATGACCTATCGAAAACTCTGGATGAAATTCGCCCTCATTATCGATTTAATGAGACTTGCCAGAATACGGTCCCTCAGGCAATCATTGCCTTTCTAGAAAGTACAGACTTCGAAGATGCGATTCGAAATGCGATTTCCCTTGGTGGGGACAGCGATACTCTGGCTGCAATAACAGGCAGTATAGCAGAAGCGGCTTATGGAATTCCTGATTGGATTAAGGAAAAGGCTTGTTCCTACCTAGATGAGCCTTTAAAAGATGTGCTCAGACGATGGGAGAAAGAAGTTTCAATATCATAATGGAGACTAGCCAGTCAGTATCCTGTGGTGAAAAAATAATGTACGGACAGTTTAGAAAGGATTATCAATGCTTATATTAGAATTGTACCAAAATGATTTTTCTAAAGATTTAGTCGTGTTTGACTCTTTAGAAGATGGACGAGCTTTTGTAGCTCAAATTCCTGGATATACTTTAGAAACAGAAGATGGGTTTGAGGTGGAGTATGTGAACCCAAAACACTTGCCGGATTATATGGAAATTGTCTATAAGGGAAATATTGTGCCCTTTTCTAAGTTTATGTTCAACTCTGAGGAAAATGTGGACATTATTTGGAAAGAAATTTCAAATCTGTCCGTTAGAAACGATACAGTGATCCAAGGATTTTCAAAAATCGATGCCTATATCGTTAATAACGATGAAGTGAAAGCCTATGTAGAAGTTAGAGAAGCAAATTATCACAAGGCAAAGGACTTTTTAGATCACAACGGATATGAAGTCGATAGAAGCTTTTTCGGAAGTGAAGACGGTGAAGCGATTGTCTACAGAAAAAGAGGCGCCGAAGATTGGCACTTTTTGTGTCACCTTGATCCTTCTTTTTTAGAGATTGAAGATGTAGAAAGATATGTGAAAGAAGCCATGGAAGATATGCAATAGTTACTAAAAGTTCGTTTTGAATGTGTAGGATTGCTAGTTAAAGCGATTTGATATAGTTTTCAAAATAATCAATAAAAAATGTAGTATTTTAGCAAATATAATATGGAGGTTTAAGATGCCAACTACAATAGAAGTTAATAAGCAGAGTGTTGAAGCACTACTTGGTAGTGGAAGAACAAAACCATTTGTTATTCCAGAATATCAGCGTCCTTATGCTTGGACCGATGAACAGGTTGAAACACTGTTTGAAGATTTATGGGAATTTACCGTCAGTAATGGGGGTACTGAACGCGAAGGTTCGTATTTTCTTGGAAGCATCGTTTCGTATGAAAATGATAATGGTGAACAGGAAATTATTGATGGTCAGCAACGTATTACCTCTCTGTTTTTATTGTTAAGAGCGATTTACACAAAGCTATTTAATTCTCCATTATCAGAACGAACTCCAGAAGCAAACAATTTTATTGGTAAGATTGAACCTTCAATCTGGCGAACTAATAAACTGACTGGAACAGTTGATTATAAAACTACTCTTCTAACATCACGTGTTGTTAATAATGAAGGTAATGAAATTCTTCGTAAAATTCTCGAAACTGGAAGAGCAAATAAAGATTCTAAAGATAATTATTCTAGAAATTATATTCATTTTCAGGAGTTACTTGATAAACATTCAAGTGAGAATCCCTTAATGATTTATCAGTTCATTTATTCCCTATTAAATCAAGCTATTCTTTTACCAATAACTGCCGATACCCAAGATACAGCATTGACTATTTTCTCTACTCTAAATGACAGAGGCTTACCGCTATCTGATGCTGATATATTTAAAGCTAAAATTTATAACCATCTTGAGGGAAAAGATAAGGAAACATTTATTGAACGCTGGAAAGAGCTTGATGAACAAGCTACAGCAGCTAATGAAAGTATCCAACAATTATTTTATTACTATATGTTCTATCTTAGGGCTTTGGAAAAAGATACTAAAAGTACTACACCTGGTGTCAGAAAATACTATTCGAGTAACAAATTTGAACGCCTTTATCAATCTGAATTATTAGATAATTTATTCGTAATGATCGAATTATGGAAAGTAATTAATAAAGGTGAAGTGCTGGAAGATGAGAGTTGGTCATCAAATATAAAGATAAAACAAACATTAGATACACTTACTTCATATCCTAATGAGTTCTGGAAATATCCGGTGATTATATATTATATTTGTTATCGTAAGGATAAAAACTTTGAGGATAAATTTGCAAGATTCTTAAACAAATTACTCGCTGAACTAATGACAAAATACATTCTTATTCCAACTATCAATGCTGTTAAGGGTGATATTTTGAAATTAAATTCAGCAATTGTTATATCAGATATTCCTAAATTTGATTTCAAAGAACTAGACCAAGCTCAACTTGAAGCAGGAATCCAAAATCCTCACCGTAATGTGGTGAGAATGTTGCTTAAAACACTTGCTTATAAACATCAGGATTCATTATTACCAAGTAAATGGGAAATCGAGCATATCTTCCCTCAAAAATGGCAAACTAACTACTTTATCGATGAATCAGATCATAAAATCCGAGAGAAAATCGAGCATATAGGCAATAAATTACCATTTGAAAAGAAGTTAAATATTATAGCAGGAAATGGTTACTTTGCTAAAAAGAAAAAAGAATATGCAGATTCTAAGATCGAAATCACAAAATTTATGGGACTTTCTGAAATTCAAGAGTGGAATTTAGAGTCAATTTCGAAAAGAGATATCAGGATTTCAGATTCTATTATTGCAATTCTTAAAAAATGGAACAAAGAGTATTCGGTTATTACAAAAGAAATTGTTTCCAATAAACCTTCAGATGAGGATTTAGCTCGTATTGCTGAATTTAAGGAAAAAGGATGGATTTAATGGTAAATCAATAACAAGTAGCTGTGCGTTTTTCAAACTACTTTAGATTTTTATAGAGAGAAAGCGTATGAGATGATTGAAAATAGTGGAGAGAGATTTAATGCTAGAGTGGAAATCTATTATTCCAGAAGATGAATATGAAGCTAGTGCAGCTTTTAGTGAGAATAGTCATTACGAGATTTCTACGATGACTTTGAAGGGTAAGAAACATCTGATTCGATTGAAATTTCCCTTCTGTCATTTTTACCAAATCATAGATAGAGACTTATTTGATGCTCTTCATCAGATTCCTAGTTCGCCAGCGCTTGAATCCCCGATTTGTAAGCTAGAGACCAGTAGCCTGATTACAGAAGTGATTCATAGGGCGGGTGGAGTTTTGACTGAAGAAGAGTTGGTTCATTTTCGTATTTGTGCAAAGAATCTAGTCGTTGACTTAATTCTCTATAAAAATCAAGAGAGTGATATAAGGATAGAAGAGGTTGGTAAAAAATGAAGTGGGTTCATATTGGTGAGGAAATCAAGTATGATTGGTATGAATTACGGTGTCAACTTTCTCAAGAAAATCATCTGCAAATTTTTCTTGAAGGCTTAAAGAATCAAAAGTTAAAATACTGTATAGATTTTGGTAAGATTCTTTTCTGCAGATCTATCGATCAGGGGTGGGACCTGAATTTACTAGAAGAAGATTTACTTAGTGGACCAGAAATTCCCTATTTATCAGATGGGATTTTACTTGAAATAATAGATAGTCACCTCAAAAACAGAGTTCAAAAAATTTACTCTGTTCCAATCTATCACTACCAAGTTCAGGGAATTAATTTTGGGATAGACGTCCTTACAGAGGCATTTCCGATTATAAAAAAACTAGACTGAAGCCTAGGTAAAATTAAACCTTTTCAATAATAAAATAGACTCCATAATATCTATAGGGAATTTATCCACTAGAAATATTATAGAGCTTAAATCCTTACAGCTTTATCTACAGATTTTGGTAAGTTCTTTATAAAATATCCACCCTGAGGGAATCGAACCCCCATCTCAAGAACCGGAATCTTACGTGATATCCATTACACTAAGGGTGGAAACTTTAATTATTATATCAAAAAAGAGAGCTGAACTCAAGTTTTTTCTAAACTCAGCAAAAGGAGAATAAAAAAAGGATTCAGTATTGAACCGAATCCTCTATATGATTATTTTTTCTCAAGAAGAGCTTTGATTTCTTGAAGAACTTCCAATTCAGTTGGACCAGCAGGTGCTTCTTCAACAACCTCTTCTTTTTTAGTAAGGCTTTGAGCTTTTTCCATAGCTTTAATCACAAAGAATAGAACAGTACCAACTACAAGGAAGTTGATAATAGCACTCAAGAATTTACCGTAAGTAACACCATTCCATGCAAGCTCAGCGATGTTTTGTACTTTCGCAGCTTCCAAGGCTGGGTTCAATAGGAGTGGAGTGATGATATCATTAACAAATGAAGTCACGATAGCACCAAAAGCAGAAGCGATGATCACACCGACAGCAAGGTCTACAACGTTACCTCGGAGCAAAAATTCTTTAAGATCCTTTAACATTTTCTTTTTCCTTTCGAAATGTTTACAATCTAAATTATAACTTAATCATCTGTTGAATGCAAGAAATATGCTCAGTGTTTTTTAAAAACAAAAACTTTACTGAAAATATAGTTGAGGACTATGATAGTAACTTGTGCAAAAATAGTCTCAATTGTATTGATAGTATTGAGATTATCACCTACAAATTGACCGATAATATGGGGGAAACTTGTCACAAAAATAAAGGTCAGAAGCAGGTCTAAGAGGAAGGTAATGAATCTTGCAGTCGTAAATTTTATCAGACGCTTGAACCAATTTTTTCGTTTCTGTTTAAAAACAATGGTATCATTGGTGAAAAAAGCAAAGAGAATTCCAGCTATATTTCCCAGAGCAGTCGCCCATAATTCTTGTTGGAAAAAGTAAAAATTGGTGATACGAACAATGATAGAAACAAGAGTGGTTGCAACCCCGAAAAATAAGTAGGAGAGGATTTCATTGTCGAAAAAATTTTTTATACATGTTTTCATAAAAATAGTATAGCATAAAGGACATAAATGTGCTATACTTGAAAGGTTGACTTGTTCAACCCTTGGTGCTTAGCTTCTTTCACCAAGCATATTATACGCGGGTTAATCGCTAAAGGAGAATAATAGATGAAAAAACTTACTGTCCGTGATTTGGCAGACATTGCCATTGTCGCAGCAATTTATGTGGTTTTGACAATCACACCACCCCTTAATGCTATCAGTTACGGTGCTTATCAGTTCCGTATCTCTGAAATGATGAATTTTCTTGCCTTTTACAATCCTAAGTACATTATCGGTGTTACTCTTGGATGTATGATTGCTAATTTCTTCAGTTTTGGACTCATCGATGTCGCAGTTGGTGGAGGATCAACTCTTGTCTTCCTAAGTTTAGGCGTATGGTTGTTTAGCAAATATAAAAAAGACTATCTTTTTAATGGATTGATTCGTAAAGATCATTTCTTCTTTTCAATTCTTTTTTCGATTTCAATGATCACCATTGCTGCTGAATTGAATATCGTAGCAGAAGCACCTTTCTTCTTAACTTGGTTTACAACTGCTATCGGAGAATTCGCTTCCTTGATTGTTGGTGCTATTCTTATCGGAAAAATCGGTAAACGTCTTGATTTGACCAGATAAAGATATTACATCAAATCTTTGTGAAAAGGGCTGAACTTTGTTCAGTCTTTTTCTTTGTCCATAAAACTAGTTGTTCAATAAAAGTGATATAATAAGGGAAAAAGGTGGTTTAATTATGATAGATTATTTTTTGATTGGGCTAAAATCTATGATGAAAAGCTCGGTTTTGACTTTTGCTATTTACTTTATTTCCTTCCTTCTTTTACTGATTCTATGGCGTCGTTATGTGATTGTGCGTCAAAGTGGTGGAAACTTTTTTGCCCCGTTTCATATTGCTAAGGGAAGATTTTATATCCATAATGCTTATGTTTTTAAAAAGCGCATTATACCACTGAATAATATTAAAAAGATTGAGGTCGATTTTATTCCAAGTGTTAAATTGAATGGAGCTAGATATTTTTTGAGTATCCAACAAAAGAACGGAAAAGCTCTAGCCTATTTCTTTGGCCAATCAAAAGAGAATGATAAGCTTGTCAGAAATCTAAAAAATGAAACGAAAAAGTATCATATTAAAGTTATCATCAATTGGTAGGACTTTAGTCTAAGGATAGGTGAAAATGGAAAAACTAGAAGCAATCAGAGACAATAATCATTTAAGAAACTTGCTATTGGCAGAGTGTGATATTTATTTTTATGATGAAATAAGAGAAGTACAATTTTCTTATAACAATGAGGAATATTCTTTAGATTGTCATGCATTTGCCCAGGACGGCAGCGGGGGAGAATATATAATTCTTGAGGATGAGAGTATTGGCTTTATAGGGAGTGAAGACCAAGTTGGTCGGGTAGCAGAAAGCCTTGATAACTTGCTTACTTTCTTAATTCATGCTGGTTCTATCTCAGACTTTTCTTGTCGGTTACTCTACCAAAACAAGGATTTGTTGGCAAAATTCTGTCAGGGATTTATCAATAAAGCACGACAAAACTACCAGTCAAAAGGCGAAAAGTGGGACAAAGTGAGAACTCTACTTGCGCAAGAGTTGGGACTTAAATTTCAGCCAGAAAAACTGCAAGAGTTAGCCTTAAAATTTTATCAATCAGCCATAAGAACCCCTCTTTTCACTTGTAAATATGGTCATGGTGAGAATGAATATATTTGTGATTCTGTCTTGTCAGATATTGTGGGCTTGTGGGTTTCAGAGCTTGTTGGAATGAGTAGGGAAGAAATGATGAACTTTGGCAACTAATAACTAGATGGTAATGATTTTTCTCTGTAGCTTGGGTATGGATTTCTAAAAAAGATGATGGAAAAATAAGGTCTGAAATTAATTAAAAAAAGAAAAAACTTTATTTCCTTAAGTTTTTTTATGTTATAATAGTAACAGAAAAATTTTTAGGAGTTTATATGAGTTCTTCAGAATTTATTTCAAAGATTGATTATTATTGCCATAAGAAAGAGGGTCTATTTGACCAAAGCAAGTTTAAATATGCCATTCGCTCGATGTTTGCAGGTGCTTTCTTAACCTTTAGTACAGCCGCTGGGGCCATAGGTGCTGATCTACTCAATAGCATTGTTCCTAGTGCTGGCTATTTTCTTTTTCCCTTTGTGTTTGCTTGGGGACTGGTTTACATTGTATTTTTAAATGCTGAATTGGTCACATCAAACATGATGTACCTGACAGCTGGAACATTCTTGAAGAAGATTGACTGGAAGAAAGCCTTTATTATCTTACTTTATTGTGCTTTTTTCAACTTAGTTGGAGCCATCTTAGCAGGTTGGTGCTTTGCTAATTCATCGGCTTTTTCACACCTGACTCACGATAGTTACTTACCAAAGATTGTAGCCAAGAAGTTGGCACGACCTAGTGAGTTGGTCTTGTTGGAAGGGATTTTGGCAAATATGTTTGTAAATATTGCCATTCTATCTTCTATTTTGGTTAAGGATAGCAGTGCTAAGTTGTGGATTATCTTATCAGCTATCTCTATGTTTGTTTTCTTATCTAACGAGCATATTGCAGCCAACTTTTCATCCTTTAGCATTATTAAATTCAGCATTGTTTCTGACCAAATTGCTAACTTTGATATTCCAAATATCCTACGCCATTGGGGAGTTACCTTTATTGCTAACTTGATTGGTGGAGGATTCTTGATAGGCTTACCATACGCTTTTTTAAACAAAAACGAAGAGACTTACGTTGATTAGACCTGAGTATTTTATATTGGCTAATAGAAGAAGAGAGAATCATTGCGATTCTCTTTTTATTTAGAATTAAATGCAGTCATTACTGGCTGATAACTTTAATCTAATCTTTATTTCAGAAATTTATTATTACTCCAATTGGTAAAATATATTAAATAATTTAGTATAGAAAATATAAACCTAACTAAAATAATAATTATAAATTAATAAAATAAATGTATAGAATAAGGATGGAAAGGATTGCTAAAATTAGTAAGAATTTAAAGTTATGTCTTAAGAAAGCCTTCCCATAATTTCGATTTTATGTTATAATATTCACAAATAAAAGTTTTAGGAGTTTATATGGTTTCTTCAGAATTTATCTCAAAAATTGAATTTGCTTGTAAGAAAAAGGAAAGTCTTTACAGTCAAAGTAAATTCAAGTATGCTATCCGTTCAATGTTTGCTGGTGCATTCTTAACATTTAGTACAGCAGCTGGTGCAGTTGGAGCTGACTTGATTAATAAGATTGCTCCTGGTAGTGGACGTTTCCTCTTCCCATTTGTTTTCGCTTGGGGATTGGCTTACATTGTCTTCTTGAATGCTGAGTTAGTAACATCTAACATGATGTTCTTGACAGCTGGTAGCTTTTTGAAAAAAATTAGCTGGAGAAAAACAGCTGAAATTCTTCTATACTGTACACTCTTTAATTTGATCGGTGCTCTTATAGCAGGTTGGGGATTCGCTCATTCGGCAGCTTTCGCAAAATTGTCACATGAAAGCTTTATTTCGGGTGTTGTAGAGATGAAGTTAGGGCGTGGTAATGATTTAGTCTTGCTTGAAGCTATCTTGGCTAATGTCTTTGTAAATATCGCGATTCTTTCATTCGTTTTAGTCAAGGATGGTGGAGCAAAACTTTGGTTGGTTCTTTCAGCGATTTACATGTTTGTATTCTTAACAAACGAGCACATCGCCGCAAACTTTGCATCATTTGCTATTGTGAAATTCAGTGTTGCTGCTGATTCAATCGCAAACTTCGGTATTGGAAATATTCTTCGTCACTGGGGTGTAACTTTCATCGGTAACTTTATCGGTGGTGGTCTACTCATGGGATTACCTTACGCTTTCTTAAATAAAAACGAAGATACATATGTAGATTAAAAGTTGGATTCATTCCAACTTTTTCTTTTTGTTTATCCATGCTATAATGAAAGTAGAATAGATAAATTTAGAGGAATAACATGAACGAGATTAAATGTCCAAATTGTGGCGAAGTCTTTACAGTCAATGAAAGCCAGTATGCAGAACTCTTGTCGCAGGTACGAACAGCAGAGTTTGATAAGGAATTACATGACAGAATAAAACAAGAGTTGTCTCTGGTTGAGCAAAAGGCTTTGAATGAGCAACAGACCAAACTGGCTCAAAAAGATCAAGAAATTGCCCAGCTTCAAAGTCAAATTAACAGCTTTGATACAGAAAAAGAATTGGTCAAAAAGGAAGTGGAGCAAAGTGCAAGTCAAAGCTTGCTAGAGAAGGAAAAAGAAGTCCAAGCTCTCGAAAATCAATTGGCTACCTTGCGCTTAGAGCATGAAAATCAACTACAAAAAACACTATCTGATTTAGAGAAAGAACGTGATCAGGTCAAAAATCAGCTCCTTTTACAAGAAAAAGAAAACGAACTTTCTCTGACTTCAGTTAAACAAAATTATGAGGCCCAGCTTAAGGCGGCTAATGAGCAGGTTGAGTTCTATAAGAATTTCAAAGCCCAACAATCTACAAAGGCTATTGGTGAAAGTCTGGAACACTATGCGGAAGGTGAGTTCAACAAGGTTCGTAGCTTTGCCTTCCCCAATGCCTACTTTGAAAAGGACAACAAGGTTTCAGCACGTGGTTCTAAGGGCGATTTCATTTTCCGTGATTTTGATGAAAATGGACTAGAATTCATTTCCATCATGTTTGAGATGAAAAATGAAGCAGACGGGACAGAGAAGAAACATAAGAATGCAGACTTTTACAAGGAATTAGACAAAGACCGCCGTGAGAAAGACTGTGAGTATGCTGTTTTGGTAAGTATGCTTGAAGCAGATAACGACTACTTCAATACTGGGATTGTCGACGTCAGTCACGAGTATGAAAAGATGTATGTCATTCGTCCTCAATTCTTTATCCAGTTGATTGGTCTTTTACGCAATGCGGCTCTTAACTCTCTTAAATACAAGCAAGAATTAGCACTTATCCGAGAACAAAATATTGATATCACTCATTTTGAGGAAGACTTGGACGCTTTCAAGGTAGCTTTTGCAAAGAATTATAACTCGGCTTCTGTCAATTTTGGCAAGGCCATCGATGAGATTGATAAAGCCATTAAGCGTATGGAAGAGGTCAAGAAATTCTTGACCACATCAGAAAACCAACTCCGCCTTGCTAACAATAAGTTAGAAGACGTTTCAGTCAAAAAACTGACACGAAAAAATCCAACCATGAAAGCTAAGTTTGAAGCATTGAAGGGGGAGTAGAAAGCAAGACATGAACGGTATTATCAATTTAAAAAAAGAAGCGGGGATGACCTCGCATGATGCAGTTTTTAAGCTGCGTAAGATTTTGGGAACCAAGAAAATTGGTCACGGTGGGACGCTAGATCCTGAGGTGGTGGGTGTTTTGCCGATTGCCGTTGGTAAGGCGACTCGCATGGTCGAGTTTATGCAGGACGAGGGCAAGGTCTATGAGGGTGAAATCACCCTAGGCTATTCTACGACCACCGAGGATTCTAGTGGTGAGGTAGTTTCAGAGACACCAGTTTTGTCACCTTTGAATGAGAATCTTGTCGATGAAGCAATCGCTAGTCTGACAGGTCCTATCACTCAGATTCCACCTATGTATTCCGCTGTCAAGGTCAATGGGCGCAAACTTTATGAGTATGCGCGTGCTGGTCAAGAAGTAGAGCGTCCAGAGCGTCAGGTGACGATTTATCAATTTGAACGGACAAGTCCGATTTCTTATGAGGGTCATCTTGCACGCTTTACTTTTCGTGTAAAATGCAGTAAGGGAACCTATATTCGTACCTTGTCGGTTGACTTAGGAGAAAAACTTGGCTATGCTGCTCATATGTCTTATTTAACACGAACAAGTGCAGCTGGGTTACAGTTAGATGATGCTTTGACCTTAAGTGAAATTGAGGAAAAAGTACAAGCTGGTGAATTAGACTTTCTTCATCCCTTGGAGATTGGGACAGGTGACTTGGTCAAGGTATATTTGACCCCAGAGCAGGCAGAAGAAGTGCGTTTTGGTCGCTTTATTGAATTGGAACAAACCGAGAAGGAATTGGCTGGTTTTGATGGTGAAAAATTACTAGCCATTTTAGAAAAACGTGACCAACTCTATAAGCCTAGAAAGGTTTTCAATTGATTAGGACTGGTGGTAAAATCGCAAACTGATTTTTAGTTTTAAAAAATACTAAAAGACAGTTCAGTTTAGACCCGAAAAAGTTATGAAAAAGGGTTGAAAACACGGTGATATTTGACAGTTTTGCTTGCTTATGATAATATTTAAATAAAGAAAAGCTAGAAAATTTTCAGAGGATATTATGAGTATTGAGATGACTGTTAGTGAGATTGCTGAGGTCTTGGGCTTGTCCCGCCAAGCAATCAATAACCGTGTCAAGGAATTACCTGAAGAAGATACGACTAAAAATGATAAAGGAGTCACTGTGGTAACTCGTAGTGGCTTGATTAAGCTTGAAGAAATCTACAAAAAGACTATTTTTGAAGATGAACCTGTTAGTGATGATGTGAAGCAACGTGAATTAATGGAGATTCTTGTTGATGAAAAGAACGCTGAAATCATCCGTCTTTATGAGCAATTAAAGGCCAAAGACAAACAGTTAGCTGAAAAAGATGAACAGATGCGTGTCAAAGACCGTCAAATCGCAGAAAAAGATAAGCAATTGGATCAACAACAACAGTTAACCTTACAAGCTATGAAGGACCAAGAAACCCTTCAGTTGGAGTTGGATCAGGCTAAGCAAGAAGTACAAGCAACGAAGAAAGGCTTCTTTGCTCGCTTATTTGGAGGATAAGAAAAAGCTGCTTGGTTTCTAGGTATAACCAAGTAGTTTCTTTTTACACATACAGTAAGGAATGGATAAGATGGAAAAATTAAGAGATTACATTTCATTTGATTTGGAATTTAATAAACACCAAGATAAAACTCACTTGATTCAGGTATCTGCGGTCCGTTTTAAAGATGGTGAAGAAGTAGGAGCATTTGACTCATATGTTCATACCGATGTCCCATTGAAAAGCTTTATCAATGGTTTAACGGGTATCACGTCTGAAACCTTGAAAGATGCACCGATGGTAGAGGAAGTTCTTAAGAATTTTCAAGACTTTGTTGGTGAATTACCCCTTGTTGGTTATAATGCAGCCAAGAGTGATTTACCAATCTTACTAGAGTATGGATTGGATTATAGTCGTCAATATCTAGTCGATCTCTATGATGAGGCTTTTGAGCGACGGAGTTCGGATCTTCACGGCATTGCAAATCTAAAATTACAGACTGTTGCTGAATTTTTAGGATTCAAGGGGCAGTCTCATAATAGTTTAGAGGATGCACGTATGACTGCGCGTGTTTATGAAGCTTTTCTAGAATCTGATGAAAGCAGAATTTTACTGGACTCCAAGAGTAGCTTGAACTCTAATCCTTTCGGTGGACTAGATTTATCACAGCTTTTTGATTAGGAGATTTTATGAAACCTGAAAAACCTAAAAAATTGGGTTTTAAAAAGATTTACCTCAATCTGGATAAAATCCTCTTTCTATTTTTTTTAATCTTCATGCTAGTAGATTATATTTGGTTGCCACTGAACTCATTGATAGCAGGTTTTTTACTCAGTCAGACGGGCTATTTGTTTATTTCATATAACAATGTTTTTGAAATTTTAAAACATGCGCCTTTAGTCAGCCTTGGGTTTTTAATCTTAATAGCCATTAACCTTTTAGTAGCCTATTTTCAACTAAGTCTCCTCTTTATTGGGGCTCGACACCTTCTCTATCACGAGAAACGAACCTTGATTGAGTATAGTCGCAAGGTATTTCGTGAAAGTATAGCCTTCATGAAACGTCTGACTGTTTCCAAGGCCTTGTTTATCTTCGTTTATATTGCTATGATTTTTCCGTTTATCAGGAAGATTTTTAAAATTTATTATTTTAATAAAATAGTGATACCTGAGTTTATTCAGACCTACATGGAAGACAAATACTGGATGTGGTGGCTTGCTATTATCATCTTGTCAATCCTCTTCCTATGCGTTTCTGTTAAGTTGGTTTTTGTTTTGCCAAAAATCTTTTTTGAAAAGATGACGGTTAAGAAAGCAGTGGTTTACAGTTTAGAAAAAACCAGAAATCATTTTTGGTTTTACGCTTGGCATCTCTTTCTCATTGTTGTCAAAACGAATCTTTTCTTTTACTTACCTTTAATTCCTCTATTGTTGATCCAGTCTTTAGCAGATGGTCTCACACACCGAGAATCATTGATTCTAGCTATTTCAAACTATATTTTGATTAAAAATATCCACTATATGTCTTTAACCTACTTCTTGGTTAAGTTTACCTCCTTTTTAACTGGTGAGGAGTTGGATATTATGCCAAGACGGAAAAAGGACCATATTATGAGATGGGGTGTAATGGGGTGCGCAAGTATCTTCTTTGCGATTGAAGGCTATATTTATCTCGAAGCACCCGTAGTCAATCCTCCGCTTGTCATCTCTCACAGAGGAGTTTCTAATGGGAATGGTGTCCAAAATACAGTTGAATCCTTAGAAAAAACAGCTCAGTTAAAACCAGATTTAGTTGAGATGGATGTGCAGGAAACCAAGGATGGTCAGTTTGTCATGATGCATGATGCGAACCTAAAAAGTTTAGCGGGATTAAATGTAACACCACAAGACTTAACTTTAGATGAGTTGAAGCAATTAGATATTTATGAAAATGGTTATCAGACTAAAATATCTAGCTTTGATGATTATATAAATCGTGCCAATGACCTTCATCAGAAATTGCTGATCGAAATAAAAACGAGTCGAAAAGATAGTGCTCAAATGATGGATCATTTTCTAGATCAATATGGAGCAAAAATTAAAGTCTATGGGCATCAGATGCAATCTTTGGATTATCATGTTATTGAAAAAGTTACCCAGTATGATAAAGAGATTCCAGTCTATTTCATACTGCCCTATAATTCCGTTTTTCCAAGAACAAATGCTACAGGTTATACCATGGAATATTCTACTTTAGATGAATATTTTGTAACCAAGCTTTGGAATACAAAACAAAAACTCTATGTTTGGACAATCAATGGTTCGGAATCCTTTGATAAGTCCCTACGTTTGGGAGTTGATGGTATGATAACAGATGATCTGGAAAGAATTAAAGAAGAGCTTGAGACCGCTCAGGAAGATCCTGAATATACGGACTTGCTTCTCAAGAAAGCAGCAGAAATATTTACTTTCTAGGTAAGACAAAAGAGGCTGAATTGAACATCAGCCTCTTTTTATGCTATTAGAATGGTAATTTTCCTGCAAAAGCACCGAGTTTCTTTTTAGTTGCCTCATCGATTTGTTCAAGAGCAGCATTGACTGCTTGAACAGTCATATCTGAAAGAGTTTCAATATCTTCTGGATCAACTACAGCTGGATCGAAGTCAATTTTTACAACTTTCTTATCTCCAGTTAAAGTAGCAGTTACAAGGTTCTGAGCAGAAGTGCCAACAAATTCTGTAGCAGCAAGCTCAGCCTGACTTTGCTCCATTTGTTTTTGAAGTTTTTGAGCTTGACGCATCATGTTTTGCATATTCATCATGGTGGTATATAGCTTCCTTTTCTTTTATTTTCCCTATTATTTTAACAATTTTAATTAGAAAAGTCTATTCTAATTTTAAAAGGAGCAAACATTAAATTTTCTGACAATTTATTGAATAATTAGAAAAACTATGATATAATAAATTTTAAAAATGGGATTCCCATGATTTAATAGGAGCGTTATATGAAAAAACTTGGTTTTATCCTTTTATCTTCGGCTTTATTATTGACGGCTTGTGCGGCACAGACTGAAAAACAAACCTCGACAAGTAATTCCTCTCAGGTTACAAAATTGTCAGAAGATAACAAAAAACTATTGGATAAGGCAACTAGTGACTACAAAACCTTTGTAGAAGAACAGATTGATAAACTATTGACGGATACAGAAGGTTTTGTTCAACTCTTGAAGGATGGTAAGTTAGAAGAAGCTAAAAAGGCATATCCTTTAATCCGTATGTCTTATGAACGTTCAGAGCCGATTGCAGAGAGCTTTGGTGAATCTGATGTGAAGATTGATTTTCGATTAGCAGACTATCTAGATGAAAACAAGACCGAAGAAGGTTGGTCAGGTTTCCACCGTATCGAGCGCATTCTTTGGGAGGAAAACACAACCAAAGGAACTGAGTCTTATGGTGACCAACTGGTAAATGATATCAAGGAATTAAAGGCTAAGATTGCGACCGTTGATGTTGATTACAAGATTATGCTAACTGGTGCTGTTGACCTTCTTAATGAAGTAGCGACAAGTAAGATTACTGGTGAAGAGGAGATTTATTCTCATACAGATTTGTATGATTTCCGTGCCAATATCCAAGGTGCTGAGAAGATTTTCCAGCTATTTAAACCCTTGCTTGAAAAATCAGATGCAGCTCTGGTTAAAGAGTTAGAAGAAGATTTCAAATCTGTCAATAGTTTGTTAGACAAACACATGACGGACAAGGAACACTATAAGCTCTATACAGACTTAACGAAAGAAGACACTAAAGAATTGTCTGAAGCAGTAACAAAACTTGGTGAACCATTATCACAAATGGGTAAATTTCTTGGTGGAGAATAAGTAATATGACAAACAAAGGCGAAAAATTTTTTGAACAAAAAATGGACCGTCGAGAATTTCTAAAAAAAGCAGGTATCGGAGGTGCCGGTCTCGCACTTGGACTCTCTGGTGCTTCTGCTTTTTTCTCACCTAAGCTTGATGGTCAGGAGAAAATCTCGTACGGGGATGAAAAAATAGCCTTCTATGGCAAACACCAAGCTGGCATTACAACTGTCATGCAGAAAAACATTTATTTTGTGGTTTTAGATTTGCATACAACTGACAAAGAGAAAATCATCCAGTTATTTAAGGATTGGACGGATTATAGTGCCAAACTTGTAGAAGGAGAATTGGTTAAAAAAGATGGTAACAATAGCCTCTTGCCTCCAAGTGATACTGGAGAAACAGTTGGGCTTAATCCTCATCGTTTGACACTGACCTTTGGAATTTCGGCTAGTTTCCTAGAAAAGCTGAAACTAGAGAACAAACGTCCCAAACTTTTCAGAGATTTACCTCCATTTCCAAAGGAACAGTTACGAGAAAAGTACACGGGTGGAGATATAGTTATCCAAGCTTGTGCTGATGATGAGCAAGTTGCCTTTCATGCTATTCGTAACCTTATTCGCAAGGGTAGAAATGCCGTTACTCTTCGTTGGAGTCAATCAGGTTTTGCAGCTATCGGTAATCGTATGGAAACTCCTCGTAATCTCTTTGGTTTTAAAGACGGGACTGCTAATGTTACCACTGAGAAAGAATTTGATCAGGTTGTTTGGGCTGACAGTAAGGATTGGATGGAAAATGGTTCCTACATGGCAGTTCGGCGCATCCAGATGTTCCTAGATACTTGGGATCGAACCAATCTCGAGGAACAAGAAAATACCTTTGGTCGTTATAAAGAAAGTGGCGCTCCCTTTGGCAAGAAGAACGAATTTGATGAGGTTGATTTAAGCCTTCTTCCTGATGATTCTCATGTACGCTTAGCTAAAGAAGTGGATAAGCCTCTCTTGCGTCGCTCTTATTCTTATTCTGATGGAATTGATGAAAAGACAGGTCAGTTTGATACTGGTTTGCTCTTTATCTCTTTCCAAAAGGACCCAGATAGCTTTGTTAAAGTGCAGACCAATCTGGGTGCTACGGATAAAATGAACGAATATGTTACCCATATAGGTAGTGGTCTTTTTGCTTGCTTTGGTGGAGTGGAGAAGGGAGGTTACATTGGGCAGAAATTATTGGAATCCTAAAAGTATCATCCTCCTATTTGCTTGTTTCTTTCTGTTGATTTTTCCGGTAGGAGCCAAGGAAAATTTGAGTCCCTACTTTGTGAAAATAACTGATACAACTAAAGCTGTTAAAGAAGGCAAACAAGATCAGGCAAGAAAACTAATCGATGAAATTACCAAAGATTTCGAGAAAGTCGAGAATTCTGATTCTGAAGCAGGACGTCAAGTTCAAGAAAAGTTAGCCTTAACTGGTGATATTACTGAAGACCAGCTAACTCAGATTTCTTTAGCCCTTTTGTCATTTGAGAAAGAGCAAAATCCAGTCGACCTTGATGCAGAAAAAGAGAAACTTGTTTCACGTTTAGAACCTCGTTTTGAAGCCTTAGACATGGCAATCGCTTCTCAAGATCTGGAAGCAGTAAGAGAAGCCTATAAAAAAATGAATTCAACCTGGACCATCAATGAAGCAGTGGTTCGAGACCATAGTACAGCTCATTATGGGCAAGTGGAAACAGCTATTTCCTTTCTGCGTAGTAGCATTGAGACTGAACCAACGAACTTTGATACTATTCAGGCATCGTTTAATGATTTGAAAAAAGCCATTTCTAACTTTGTTGAAGGTACAGAAGTTGCGACAACATCATCCAACCTGACACTGAAGGATGGGATAGACCTTTTAAAGAAGGCTTTGACCCAATTTCAAGCTGGTCAAGATAGTGAAGCAGCTGCAACCATGAAGGAGTTTATTACAATTTGGCCAACAATCGAAGGTTCTGTAAGTACAACCAATCCTTCGCTTTATACCAAGGTTGAAAGTGAAAGTCCTGTCATCATGGTTAAGGGAAAGGAAAGTGAATATCAAGAAAAGCTTTCTAGCTTGATTGCAGAGCTATCTCAAATTGATACTAGCGCTTCCTATAATGCATTTGATGCCATGCTCATCTTGCTCCGTGAAGGTGTAGAAGCACTCTTGATTGTCATGGCGCTTGTGACAACTTTGAAAGCTGCTAAGATGAGAAAGGGCCTCAAGTGGGTCTATGGTGGTGCATTTGCGGGAATAGTGGCCAGTCTTTTAATTGCCTATATCCTACAGATTGCCTTTCCAGCAGTCACCTCAGGAACTAACCGTGAAATCATCGAAGGTGCAGTCGGAATTTTTGCGGTTATCATGATGATTTTAATCGGTATTTGGCTTCATAGCAAATCTTCTGTTAAAAAATGGAATACTTTTATGGAATCACAAATGCAAACTGTCACGAAAACAGGATCTTTCCTTTCTATGTTTGCTCTGAGTTTTCTAGCCGTATTCCGAGAAGGTGCTGAGACGATTTTATTCTATGTGGGGATTCTGCCAAGGATTTCTAGTTTTGATTTTGTCCTAGGAATTTCTCTGGCCCTCTCAGTCTTAGTCGTGATTGCTTTTGTGATGAACAAGGCCAGTCAATTTTTCCTACCTCACAAGGTTTTCTTTATCCTGACTTGGATGATTTATGCCTTAGCCTTTAAGATGACGGGAGTCAGTATCCATGCCTTACAGTTGACAAATATGATTCCAAACCATCTGATCTCAGGAATACCAAGTATTGATATATTGGGAATTTACCCTAGTTGGGAAGGGTTAGCAGGTCAGACTCTCTTTATCCTCGTAGTTTTTCTAATTACCATTAGACAGGGTGAAAAGTGATGGATCAAAAGGAATTGACAATTATTGAACATTTGGTAGAATTTAGAAAGAGATTGCTAGCAGTAGTTGTTTGCTTCTTTCTAGTATTCTGCGTTTCACTATTATTTGCTGATCAGGTTTATCAATTTATCACACAAGGCTTTAGTCAGAAGTTGATGGTCTTAGGGCCGAATGATATTTTATGGATTTATCTCCGTTTAGCAAGTTTAATGTCCTTTAGCCTTACCTTACCTTTTACGGTCTATCAAGTCTGGAGTTTTGTTCGACCAGCACTTAAAACTGAAGAAGCAGGGGCGATTTTTGCTTATATCCCTGCAACTTTCCTTTGTTTTATCTTGGGATTAGCCTTTGGATTTTATTTTGTCACACCAGCTATACTTCAGGTCTTACTAGGATTAGGTGAAAACTTATTTGAGACGCAGTTAACAGCACAAAATTATCTAGCTTTTGTCTTTCAAACTACTGTACCACTAGCATTTATCTTTGAATTGCCAGTTATCATTGCTTTTTTAACCTCAATTGATTTAATTGGGCCTGGACTACTCGTTGCTTATAGACGTCATGCCTACTTCATTTTATTGGTATTGGCTGTTATATTGACGCCGGCCGATTTTATTAGTGATTTAGCGATGACTGTTCCCCTAATCCTTTTATATGAGGTTAGTATCGCTATTAGTAAATGGATTTTTAAGAGAAAAAGGAAAGGAGAAAAAAATGGGAATCTTACGTGATATTGGTGCACCAGGCTTGATCGTCATTGTCCTTGGCGCACTGTTGATTTTTGGACCAAAACGCTTACCAGAGCTAGGCGAATCAGTAGGAAAAATGCTTGCTGAGTTTAAAAAAGCCGTTAAAGGCCTTGGGGATTCGGAAGAAAAATAAGCGAATAATGATTGAATAGAGTTGAGAATTGTTAGAAGGGAGTTATCTCTGGCAAATATTCTCAACTCTTTTTATTTGGTTTAAGGTTTCTTTAAGTTTTCTATACTATTCTGAAAAACTCTATATTAATAGGATTGATTAAATCTTGAATGGAGAAATGAGATAATCATTTGTATTTTTAAAAAGAAAGTTCACTAGGAAAAAATAATGTTCAGATTAAGGTTTAAAAAGAGCGCTTTCTAGGCATAAAGTCTTTGTATTTCTTTCAAGATAGAGCCAAATTGTGATATAATAGTTAGCAATAAGATTTTTAGAATGAACTAAAGGAGTATAAAAATGATTTACGCTGGAATTTTAGCAGGTGGAACCGGCACGCGTATGGGTATTAGTAATTTACCTAAACAATTTCTTGAGTTGGGAGATCGCCCAATCTTGATTCATACTATTGAAAAATTTGTTTTGGAACCAAGTATTGAAAAGATTGTAGTTGGAGTTCATGGTGACTGGGTTACACACGCAGAAGATTTAGTTGAAAAATTCCTACCACTCCACAAGGACCGTATAATCATCACAAAAGGTGGTGCGGATCGTAATTCTAGTATTGAAAAAATTATTGAAGCTATTGATGCTTACCGTCCACTGACCGTAGATGATATTGTGGTGACGCATGATTCCGTTCGTCCTTTCATCACTCTTCGAATGATTCAAGATAATATTGAACTCGCTAAAAACCATGATGCTGTTGATACCGTGGTTGAAGCAGTTGATACCATCGTTGAAAGTACAAATGGTCAGTTTATCACAGATATTCCAAATCGCGCTCATCTATACCAAGGACAGACTCCCCAAACCTTCCGTTGTAAAGACTTTATTGATTTGTATGGTTCTTTATCAGCAGAAGAAAAAGAAATTTTGACAGATGCATGTAAAATCTTTGTCATTAAGGGTAAAGATGTAGCCTTGGCTAAGGGTGAATACTCAAATCTAAAAATCACAACAGTTACAGACTTGAAGATTGCTAAAAGCATGATTGAGAAAGACTAGAGACATGATTAATCAAATTTATCAACTGACAAAACCAAAATTTATCAATATCAAATACCAAGAAGAAGAGATAGACCAAGAGAATCATATTCTCATTCGACCACGTTATATGGCGGTTTGTCATGCGGATCAACGCTACTATCAAGGGAAACGCGATCCCAAAATTTTAGCGAAAAAACTACCAATGGCTATGATCCATGAGTCTTGTGGTACAGTCATTTCTGATCCAACTGGTACCTACAAAGTTGGTCAGAAGGTTGTCATGATTCCAAATCAGCCACCAATGCAAAGTGATGAGGAATTCTACGAAAATTACATGACTGGAACCTATTTCTTATCAAGTGGCTACGATGGATTCATGCGAGAATTCGTTTCTCTACCTAAGGATCGTGTAGTATCTTACGAAGACATCGAAGATACAGTTGCTGCCATTACAGAGTTTGTCAGTGTGGGCATGCACGCCATGAATCGCTTCTTGACAGTTTCACATAGCAGACGTCAGCGTATTGCAGTTATTGGGGATGGCAGTTTAGCCTTTGTCATGGCCAATATTATCAACTACACTTTGCCTGAAGCAGAGATTATTGTCATTGGCCGCCACTGGGAGAAATTGGAACTCTTTTCATTTGCTAAGGAGCTCTACATTACGGATAATATCCCTGAGGACCTGACTTTTGACCATGGTTTCGAATGCTGTGGTGGTGATGGTAGTGGACCTGCTATTAATGATCTTATTCGCTACATTAAACCTCAAGGAACTATTCTGATGATGGGGGTTAGCGAGTATAAAGTTAATATTAACACTCGCGATTCATTGGAAAAAGGATTGTTGCTAGTCGGCTCTTCTCGTTCTGGACGAGTTGACTTTGAAAAAGCTATTCAAATGATGGAGATTAAGAAGTTTGCCAATCGTTTGAAGAATATCATTTATTTAGAAGAACCTGTAAGAGAGATTAAGGATATTCATCGAGTTTTTGCAACAGACCTTAATACTGCCTTCAAGACAGTCTTTAAGTGGGAAGTCTAATGGAGGATGATTGTGAAGGAAATCGTTAAAGAAAAGATTGTTACTTTATTATCGGAAGAAGAGGATATTCTCAGTGTTGAGCAACTAGGTGGGATGACCAATCAAAACTATTTGGTTAAGACAACCTCAAATCAGTATATCGTTAAGTTTTTCGGAAAAGGCACAGATAAATTGATCAACCGCCAGAATGAGAAATTTAATCTGGACTTGTTAAAAGATTTAAAACTTGATGTGGAAAATTATCTTTTCGATATTGAAGCAGGTATCAAGGTTAATCAGTACATTAAATCTGCGAATACTCTTAATTCCACTACTATCAAGACTAAGTTTGAAAAGATTGCGCCTATTTTACAAACGGTTCATGCTTCGGGTAAGGAATTAAAAGGGGAGTTTGCTCCTTTTGAGGAAATCAAAAAATATGAAACCTTGATTCAAGGGGAGATTTCCTATCCGAACTATGAAACTGTCAGAAAGTTAGTATTTTCTCTGAAAGAAGAGCTTGAAGAAATTGGTATCGATAAGAAATCATGTCACATTGATTTGGTTCCTGAAAATTTCATAGAAGGACCAGATGGTCACCTTTATCTTATTGATTGGGAATATTCATCTATGAATGATCCTATGTGGGATTTGGCAGCTCTCTTCCTAGAATCTGAGTTTACCAGTGCAGAGGAAGAAGATTTTCTAAGTCATTATAAGAGTGACAAGACTCCCGTTTCAAGAGAAAAAATTCGTATCTACAAAATTTTGCAAGACATTATTTGGAGTCTTTGGACTATTTACAAAGAAGAAAATGGTGCAGATTTCGGAGATTATGGAGTCTCTCGTTACAATAGAGCTGTGAAAGAGTTGGATTCTATGGGAGGTTCTGATGAAGACTAAAAACGGAGTTTCCTTTGGTCTGCTTTCAGGGATGTTTTGGGGATTAGGTCTGACTATTAGTGCCTATATATTTTCAATATTTACCGATTTATCACCTTTTGTAGTAGCAGCAGCACACGACTTCCTCAGTATTTTTATCTTACTAGGTTTTCTTCTAGTTAAGGAAGGAAAAGTACGTTTTTCAATCTTCTTGAATATTCGAAATGTTAGTGTTATTTTTGGTGCTTTACTGGCAGGACCGATTGGTATGCAGGCCAATCTCTATGCGGTTAAGTATATTGGAAGTTCTCTAGCATCGTCTGTTTCGGCGATTTATCCTGCTGTTTCAGTCTTGCTTGCCTTCTTTTTCTTGAAGCACAAGATTTCCAAAAATACAGTTTTTGGGATTCTTCTAATCATTGCAGGAATTATTGCTCAGACCTATAAAGCAGAGCAAGTGAATTCTTTCTATATCGGAATTTTATGTGCTTTGATTTGTGCCCTTGCTTGGGGCAGTGAAAGTGTTCTTAGCTCTTTTGCTATGGAAAGTGATCTCAGTGAAGTTGAAGCCCTCTTGATTCGGCAAGTTACATCCTTCTTGTCTTATCTTGTTATTGTGCTCTTCTCGCATCACACGTTTGCAGAAGTAGCAAATGGGCAATTGTTTGGTTTACTGATAGTCTTTGCAGCATTTAATATGATTTCTTACCTTGCCTACTACATTGCTATCAATCGATTGCAACCAGCAAAGGCAACTGGTCTAAATGTCAGTTATGTAGTATGGACAGTTTTGTTTGCAGCAATGTTCTTGAGAACACCTCTGACTGTCTTAACAATCATTACTTCATTTGTTGTAATGGCTGGTGTTTACATTATTATTAAAGAATAAAGGAGAAAGCGCGTGAAAGCGATTATCTTAGCAGCTGGTTTGGGAACTCGTTTGAGACCCATGACAGAAAATACTCCCAAAGCCTTGGTTAAAGTCAATCAAAAACCTTTGGTTGAATATCAAATTGAATTTTTAAAAGAACGTGGTATTGATGACATTATCATCGTTGTAGGTTATTTGGAAGAACAATTCGACTATCTTAAAGAAAAATACGGTGTTCGTTTGGTCTTCAATGATAAGTATGCTGATTACAACAACTTTTACTCTCTTTACTTGGTAAAAGAAGAGTTGGCTAACAGCTACGTTATCGATGCGGATAACTATCTTTTCAAGAATATGTTCCGTAATGATATCGAACGTTCAACTTACTTTAGTGTTTATCGTGAAGATTGTGACAATGAGTGGTTCCTAGTTTACGGAGATGACTACAAAGTTCAAGATATCATCGTTGATAGCAAGAATGGACGTATTTTGAGTGGGGTATCATTCTGGGACGCCCCAACAGCTGAAAAGATTGTTGGATTTATCGGTGAGGCTTATGCAAGCGGTGAGTTTGTAGACCTCTACTGGGATAACATGGTTAAAGATAATATCAAAGAACTAGATGTATATGTAGAAGAGTTGGAAGAAAACTCTATCTACGAAATTGACAGTGTTAAAGATTATCAAAAACTAGAAAATATTCTTTCTTCACAAAAGTAATCAAATTTTATGAACTGATACCTTACCTATTTTTACTTGACTTTTCACGTTTGATACAGTATACTAGTGAAAATTTAACCTTTAAGGGAAGTCCAGAGAGACTCACAAGGTGTCAGATAGAAAATAGATTACACAAACTTCGAATAAACACAGTTTATTTGATTCTTTTCTGTAAGTATCTTACTGAAACCTTGCGATTGCAAGGTTTTTCTTTTTCTGAACCCCTTAAAATTTAAGGAGGAAAAGTTATGAATCCAAATTGTAAAAAACGCATGGGTGCTATTCGCTTGGAAACCATGAAAGTAGTGTCTCAAAAGGAAATCGTACCAGCGATCTTTGAACTAGTACTTCAAGGAGACATGGTTGAAGCGATGAAAGCAGGGCAATTTCTTCATTTGCGTGTTCCTGATGACGCCCATCTCTTGCGTCGTCCAATTTCAATCTCGTCTATAGATAAGGCTAAAAAACAATGCCATCTTATTTATCGTATCGAAGGTTCTGGTACAGCAATTTTTTCAACTTTGAAACCAGGTGATAGTTTAGATGTTATGGGACCTCAAGGAAATGGCTTTGACTTATCTGATTTAGATAAGCAGAGTCATGTTCTCCTAGTCGGTGGAGGAATTGGTGTGCCCCCTTTACTTGAAGTAGCTAAACAATTAGATGAACGTGGTGTAGATGTCACAACAGTTCTAGGATTCGCTACTAAAGATGCTGTTATTTTGGAAGATGAATTATCCATATTTAGTCAGGTCTTTGTAACGACTGATGATGGATCTTATGGTATTAAAGGAAATGTATCGGTAGTGATTAATGAATTTGACACAGAATTTGATGCAATCTACTCATGCGGTGCGCCAGGTATGATGAAATACATTAATCAAACATTTTACGACCATCCAAGAGCTTACCTATCCCTAGAATCCCGTATGGCCTGTGGCATGGGAGCTTGCTACGCTTGCGTCTTGAAAGTGCCTGATAGTGAAACAGTTAGTCAACGTGTGTGTGAAGATGGCCCTGTATTTAAAACAGGCACAGTTGTTTTATAAGGAGAGTGTCATGACTACAAATCGATTACAAGTTTCTCTACCAGGCTTAGAATTAAAGAATCCTATCATTCCTGCTTCAGGCTGTTTTGGCTTTGGTCAAGAATATGCCAAATACTATGATTTAGACCTTTTAGGCTCTATCATGATTAAGGCGACTACCCTAGAACCCAGGTTTGGAAATCCAACTCCAAGGGTTGCAGAAACACCAGCAGGTATGCTAAACGCCATTGGTTTACAAAATCCTGGTTTAGAAGTCGTTCTCTCTGAAAAATTACCTTGGCTTGAAAGAGAATACCCAAATCTCCCTATTATCGCCAATGTTGCTGGCTTTTCAAAACAAGAATACGCGGCCGTATCTCATGGAATTTCTAAGGCAACTAACGTGAAAGCCATTGAGCTCAATATCTCTTGTCCTAACGTTGATCATGGGAATCATGGACTTTTAATTGGACAAGATCCTGAGTTGGCCTATGATGTGGTGAAGGCTGCGGTAGAAGCATCAGAAGTGCCCGTTTACGTCAAATTGACTCCAAGTGTTACTGACATCGTAACCATTGCTAAGGCTGCAGAAGATGCTGGAGCTAGTGGAATCACCATGATCAATACCCTTGTAGGAATGCGTTTTGATCTCAAAACAAGAAAGCCGATTATTGCAAATGGGATAGGTGGCATGTCTGGACCTGCAGTATTTCCTGTAGCTCTAAAACTAATCCGTCAAGTAGCTCAAACAACTAAGCTTCCAATCATTGGTATAGGGGGAGTGGATTCTGCTGAAGCTGCCTTAGAAATGTATCTGGCTGGTGCATCAGCTATCGGAGTCGGAACAGCAAACTTTACCAACCCATATTCTTGTCCAGATATTATCGAAAATCTGCCAAAAGTCATGGACAAATATGGTATTGATAGTCTAGAGCAACTCCGTAAAGAAGTCAAAGAAGGTTTACTTTAAGTTTTATGTACTGAATTCAGCCTAAATTGTTTTGAAAGCGCCATTTTTTTGGTATAATAAATACTATGATTATTACAGTACCTATTAAAACAGAAAAAGATATTGCAACGCCAGGACCAAACGTCCTTGTACTAGGTTATTTTGATGGAGTTCACCTTGGACATCAAAAATTATTTGATATAGCTTCTAACATTGCTGCTGAAAAGCGCCAGGGAGTAGCTCTAGTAACTTTTAACGAATCACCAAAACTAACTCTGAATCAATACTCACCTGAACACTTATTGCATATTTTGAATGCTAGTGAACGTGAACGTCGATTGAAGCGAGCTGGAGTTGAGAGTTTATATTTGATGGATTTCACTAGTCGAGTAGCAAATATGACTGCCCAAGAATTCATTGATACCTACGTCAAGGAAGCAAAGGCAGATACCATTGTAGTTGGTTTTGACTATACTCTTGGTTCAGATAGAAAAACAGCTGAGGATTTAAAAGAACTCTTCCATGGTGAAGTGGTTGTTGTTCCACCAGTTGAGGACGAAAAGGGGAAAATTAGTTCAACGCGCATTCGCCAAGCCATTCTAGAAGGAGATGTAAAAGAAGCAGGCAAACTTTTGGGATTCCCTTTACCAACGAGAGGTGTAGTGGTTCATGGAAATGCGCGTGGTCGAACTATTGGCTTCCCGACAGCTAATCTAGTCAACTTGGATCGGACATATATGCCAGCTGATGGTGTTTATGCCGTTGACGTTGAAATCCAAAGAAAAGTCTATCGTGGTATGGCAAGTCTAGGTAAAAATGAAACCTTTGATGGCGAAGAAGAGCGTTTTGAAGTTCATATCTTTGATTTTTCCGACGATATCTATGGGGAGACTGTCATCGTTTCCTGGTTGGACCGTATCCGTGATATGGTAAAATTTGATAGCGTTGATCAATTAGTTAAACAACTAGAAGAAGATGAAAAGATAGCTAGAAAATAAAATCAAAAAATAGTAGAGTTTGGGATTTTCTCAAACTCTTTTTTTATTTGTATTTTAGCTTAAGTTTGGGGAATCATCATAATTATTATAGTAGGCTAAATAAAGAATAGTTCATTTCGACTTCTAAAACATTGCTAGAAATTGATTTGACTCCCCTAATCAATTTGTTTATATCTTATTTCAATCCACTATATTTAACTTAAGTCAACATTTAAAATTAAAACTGACAAGTAGCTATATAAAAATTAGAGTATTATGAATAGAATAAATCTTTTCTACTTTTGTTTCCGGACATCCTAGACTCTGATAAACTTTTTTAAACTATATGTTTATTCAAATTTTAAACAAGATAATCTTTAGATTTCCTTTTTCTTCCTTTTAGTCTTTATTTTATTGAATGTCTATCTTGATTTTTTGAGTATCATTAAAGGTTATGCTATACTAGAAATATGTTAGATTTGGAGAAATATGGTGTGACCATGTGGGAAGAGGACAAGATTCTCTCTTTCCGTCAAAAATTATTAGCCTGGTATGACGAAAATAAGCGGGATTTACCATGGAGACGGAGTAAGAATCCTTACTATATCTGGGTATCTGAAATTATGTTGCAGCAGACTCGAGTTGATACCGTCATTCCCTATTATGAACGTTTTTTAGACTGGTTTCCGACCGTCGAAAGCTTAGCAAATGCTCCTGAGGAGCGCTTATTAAAAGCCTGGGAAGGACTTGGCTATTATTCTCGTGTTCGCAACATGCAAACAGCCGCTCAACAGATTATGAATGAATTTGAAGGCAATTTCCCGTCAACTTATGAAGGTATTGCAAGCTTAAAAGGGATTGGTCCTTATACAGCTGGTGCAATTTCTAGTATTGCCTTTAACCTTCCGCAGCCTGCAGTTGATGGGAATGTCATGCGTGTTTTGGCACGTTTATTTGAAGTCAATCATGATATTGGAAATCCTAGCAATCGCAAGATTTTTCAAGCGATGATGGAAGTTCTGATAGATCCTGATCGTCCAGGTGATTTCAATCAGGCTTTGATGGATTTAGGTTCAGATATTGAGGCTCCTGTCAATCCAAGACCGGAGGAGAGTCCTGTTAAGGACTTCAGTGCTGCTTATCAACATGGAACCATGGCTCACTATCCTATCAAGGCTCCAAAGAAAAAGCCAATTCCTATTTTTCTAAAGGCTCTTGTAGTGCAAAATAGTCAGGGGAAGTTTCTATTGGAAAAGAATGAGAGTGAAAAACTCTTGGCTGGCTTTTGGCATTTTCCTTTGATTGAAGTTGATGAATTCTCAGACCAGACTCAGGACTTGGACCTTTTTAGTCAAGTAGCGGAGCCGATTCTAGAACTGGGACCATCTCCACAGGAGAGTTTTGAACAGGACTATGATCTTAAAGTTGAGTGGCAAGATCTACGTTTTGAAGAGGTCAAGCACATTTTCAGCCATCGTAAATGGCATATCCAGATAATTGCAGGCCGAGTTGCTGAGACAAAGGAATATGCAGATAGAGAAGTCCTTTGGCTAAGTCCAGAAGAATTTATCAATTATCCCCTAGCCAAACCTCAGCAAAAGATTTGGCAAGCCTACTTGAAAAGAAGCTGCTAGCATCGGTCATGCGTGTCTTCTTTACTTTTTTTTGGTATAATGAGATAAGGAAAAAGGTGACTAAATGAAAAAAATACTAATTGTAGATGATGAAAAACCCATCTCAGATATTATAAAATTTAATATGACCAAGGAAGGTTATGAAGTTGTAACTGCTTTTAATGGTCGTGAAGCACTTGAACAATTTGAAGCTGAGCAACCAGATATTATTATCTTGGATTTGATGCTTCCAGAGATTGATGGACTTGAGGTCGCAAAAACTATTCGTAAGACAAGTAGTGTTCCCATTATCATGCTTTCAGCAAAGGATAGCGAATTTGATAAGGTTATCGGGCTTGAGCTTGGGGCGGATGACTATGTAACCAAGCCGTTTTCAAATCGTGAACTACAGGCCCGTGTTAAAGCTCTTCTCCGTCGTACAGATCTTGTCTCAGTTGATAGCCAAGAACCTGAAACGAAATTACAAAGTCTGCAGATTGGCGATTTGGAGATTTTACCAGATGCCTACGTGGCTAAGAAATATGGTGAAGAGTTAGACCTAACCCACCGTGAATTCGAACTCTTGCATCATTTAGCTTCTCATCTTGGACAAGTTATTACCCGAGAACATCTTCTTGAAACCGTTTGGGGATATGACTATTTTGGAGATGTCCGTACAGTTGATGTAACCATTCGACGCTTGCGTGAGAAGATTGAAGATACACCAAGCAGACCTGAATACATCCTAACTCGTCGTGGAGTAGGATATTATATGAGAAATAATGATTGAAGTAATTAGACAAACAATTTTGACGAGCGACTTTATCTTTATCCTCATCTTAATTGGCTTTATTCTGTTAGTGTCTTTTCTCTTGCTTGAGAGTCGTCGTGATAATATTCGTTTGAGGCAGATCAATCAGAAAATAAAAGATTTGATTGATGGTGATTATTCTCAGGTTTTGGATATGCAAGGAAGCTCAGAGATAACTAATATCACTAACAATCTTAATGATTTGTCTGAAGTCATTCGTCTGACTCAAGAAAATCTGGAACAAGAGAGTAAAAGGTTGCATAGTATCCTGTCCTACATGACAGACGGAGTGCTTGCGACCAATCGTCGTGGTCAGATTATCATGATTAATGACATGGCCAAGAGACAACTTGGAGTTGAAAGGGATGATGCTCTTAATCAAAATATCTTAGAGTTACTCAAGATTGAAGAAGAGTATGAGCTGAGAGAACTTATTACTCAGAGCCCTGAGCTGATGATTTATTCGCAGAATCTTAATGGCGAATATATCAGTTTGCGCGTTCGTTTTGCCTTGATTCGTAGAGAGTCTGGCTTTATCTCTGGTTTAGTAGCAGTTCTACATGATACGACTGAACAAGAGAAGGAAGAACGTGAGAGAAGGCTTTTCGTTTCGAACGTTAGTCATGAGTTGCGTACACCTTTGACCAGTGTAAAATCCTATCTTGAGGCCTTGGACGAAGGAGCGCTGACAGAACCAGTTGCTCCAGACTTTATCAAGGTTTCTTTGGATGAAACCAACCGTATGATGCGGATGGTGACGGACCTCTTGCATCTATCACGGATTGATAACGCAACTAGTCACTTAGATGTTGAGTTGATAAACTTTACGGCCTTTATCACCTTTATCCTTAATCGTTTTGATAAAATGAAAAGTCAAGATGAGGAGAAGAAGTACGAGTTGGTGAGAGATTATCCGATTACTTCTGTTTGGATTGAGATTGATACAGATAAGATGACCCAGGTGATTGACAATATCCTGAATAACGCTATCAAGTATTCACCAGATGGTGGAAAAATCACTGTTAACATGAAAACTACAGATGATCAGATGATTTTATCTATTTCAGATCAAGGACTTGGGATTCCTAAAGAAGATTTACCAAAGATTTTTGACCGTTTTTATAGGGTTGATAAGGCTAGAAGTCGTGCTCAAGGAGGAACAGGACTAGGATTGGCTATCGCCAAGGAAATCATCAAGCAACATAAAGGCTTTATCTGGGCCAAGAGTGAATATGGCAAGGGATCTACCTTTACTATCGTACTTCCATACGATAAGGATGCCGTGAAAGAAGAGATTTGGGAGGATGAACTAGAAGACTAGAATGAGTGATATCGGTTTTAAATACAGTATTTTAGCATCGGGTTCCAGTGGAAATTCATTTTACTTGGAAACACCAAAAAAGAAAATTTTAGTAGATGCGGGACTCTCTGGCAAAAAAATTACAAGCCTCTTGAGTGAAATCAATCGTAAACCAGAGGATTTGGATGCTATCTTGATTACGCATGAGCATTCAGACCATATCCATGGCGTGGGCGTTCTGGCTCGTAAGTACGGAATGGATCTTTATGCCAATGAGAAAACCTGGCAGGCTATGGAAAACAGTAAGTATCTTGGTAAGGTTGACTCATCTCAAAAGCATATTTTCGAGATGGGGAAAACCAAAACCTTTGGTGACATCGATATTGAGAGTTTCGGTGTGAGTCATGATGCAGTCGCGCCCCAGTTTTATCGCTTTATGAAGGATGATAAGAGCTTTGTCATGCTGACGGATACGGGCTATGTTAGTGACCGTATGGCTGGCATTGTCGAGAATGCAGATGGCTATCTGATCGAGTCAAATCATGATGTGGAAATTCTACGAGCAGGATCCTACGCATGGCGACTCAAACAACGCATCCTGTCTGACCTTGGTCACCTCTCAAACGAGGATGGAGCAGACGCCATGATTCGCACACTAGGTGATCGTACCAAGAAAATTTACCTAGGCCATTTGTCCAAGGAAAATAATATCAAGGAACTGGCCCACATGACCATGGTCAATCAGTTAGCTCAGGCAGATCTGGGAGTAGGAGTAGACTTTCAAGTTTACGATACTTCACCAGACACCGCAACACCACTGACTGATATATAGAAAGGAACGCCGAGAGGTGTTCTTTTTATATTGACTGGGTTCTTAAAAAGTAATACAATGGTATTACCAATAATTCTAGGAGAAGAAACATGCCGACTATTACATTAAAAGTTTCCGAAGCAGATAAAACATTTATGAAAGCCATGGCTAAGTTTGAAGGAGTTTCTCTATCCGAGTTGATACGAACAAAAACTTTAGAAGCTTTAGAGGATGAATATGATGCTCGTGTAGCAGATTTAGCTTATCAAGAGCATTTAGAAGACTTGGAAAAAGGACTTAAACCCATTACTTGGGAAGAAATGATGCATAATCTAGGTCTGGAGGAAGATTAACTTGTATAAGCTAGTTCCAACAAGACGATTTATCAAACAACTAAAGAAATTAGATCGTTATACGCAGATACTAATTAAAAAGTATCTAGAAAATAACGTTTTAGAGGATCCAAGAAGGCATGGGAAAGCTTTGGTGGGGAATCCATGTGGGCAATGGCTGTACCGGATTGGTAATTATCGAGTTATTGTGCACATTGTAGATGATGAACTGATAGTCTCTACTTTAGAAATAGGTCATCGTAGAGATAATTCTTGAATTTCTTTTCCAAATAAATTTTCATTTTCTAAAATATGATATAATAGGGTTTACAATATAAGAAAGGTTGCTTATGACAATAGATATTAGTGAAGAACAGTTGGCTCTGGAGTCGGCTGACTTATTAAAAATTCTTTTAAAAGATCGAACGACAAAGAAAAATATTGTTTGGGCGACACATTCTTATGAATTGTTGGGAAAAGGATTTGCTCCAAGTGATCGCATCACTCCAAGTAGGGTGACGGGAACCTATGCAAGCTTGATTCAACCTCGTTCGGAAAAGTCTAAGTATGAGCAAAAAGATAGAACCAAGATTCGAGCGGAAGTATTTACGCCTACATGGTTGGTTGAAAAGCAAAATGCTTATGTGGAAGCTGAACTTGAAGTTCTAGCGCTTGAAGAATATATCAAAGTCCGCTGGCTAGAAATTACCTGTGGTGAGGCTCCTTATATGGTAACCCGCTATGATACAGTAACCGGAGAGGAAATTCCACTGTCTGAGCGAGTTGGTTTTGTTGATAGAAAATTACAGCGCATTAGTCGTGAGGTTACAGAAGAAGCCACCTTCTATGAACTTGTAAAAGAAGTTTACCGTGCTTCCTATGGCTATGAGTATCAAGGAGATTCCCTGCTTTTGGCGCGTGAAAATCTTTTAGCAACCTTTGAGGATTACTATCTAGCTAAGACTGGAAATCAACCAACATTAGAGCAAAAGAAAGAAATTGCAACCATTATCTCTTATAACGTCTTTCAGATGGACGGATTGAATAAAATCAGTCCTTACTCAGGTACACAAAAGCAATCTCAACAGCTAAGCTTGTTTTCAGATGAGCTGGAAGTAGAACAAGCAGTAGAATCTAAAACCCAAATCAAAGACTGGAAAAAGAATAAGATGATAGGTTTTGAGCGCCTATCTAGTGAGGAAAGTGAAATGAAATTTGATGTCGTGATAGGAAATCCGCCGTATCAAATAGATAGTGGGACATCTGCTCGTGATGATGCTATATATAATTTATTTTATGACTCTGCTGAAGAGATTTCAAAAAAATACCTACTTATTACCCCTGCTCGTTTTCTATTTAATGCAGGATCTACTCCTAAAAAATGGAATAAGAAAATGCTTGAAGACGAAAAATTAAAGGTTGTTTTCTATGAGCAAGACTCATCAAAAGTATTTCCGGGTGTTGGCATTTCTGGAGGTGTTGTAATTCTATATAGGAATGAAGATAAAATTTCTGGGCCTATAGGCTCCTTTACCAGTCATCCGGAGCTAAATAGTATTTCAAAGAAAGTAGAAAGTAACACTCCATCAACTTTGAATAATATTATTTCAGGTAGAGGTATCTATAGATTAACAGAAAAAGCGCATTTGGATTTTCCTCAGATTGAAAGTATACAATCAAAGGGGCATAAAAATGATATTGGTACAGGTGCATTTGATAAATTTACTGACATAATTTTCTTTGATTCGATTAATGAAAAGAAAGAAAATTTTACTAAGGTATATGGTAGATATCAAAACAATCGAGTGTATAGATATATACAAAGTGATTATATAAACAAACCTTTAGGTCATGAGAATTGGAGAGTTATACTACCAAAAGCGTATGGAACTGGCATTGCGAATAATAACACTTCTGTAATTTTGATAGGAGAACCATTTGTTATAGAACCTCTTTCAGCTTTTACTGAAACATACATTTCGATTGGTCAGTTTAGTAGTCAAGAGGAAGCATTAAACTGTTTAAAATATATAAAGAGTAAATTTGCTAGAGTATTACTCGCTGTCTTAAAAGTTACTCAGGATAATACACGTGATAAGTGGGCTAAAGTCCCACTCCAAGACTTTACGGTCAATTCGGACATTGATTGGACACAATCAGTGGCTGACATTGACCGTCAGCTCTATCAAAAATATGACCTTTCCCCTGAGGAAATTGCCTTTATTGAGACCCATGTAAGGGAGATGGACTAGAAAAATACTTTTATTTGACATATAGCGCCCAATGATCTATAATAGATTGCATAGGATTAGGTCAGGAAGCATACGATGCCCTGACCCTTTTTGTTTTATAGGAGATTAGTTTGAAGGAACATAAAACATTCAATCAACAATTAACGATTTTAAGAAATAGGGGAGTTGTGGTCCCAACGAATGGCAAACCAAAGAGATTTTTAGAACAAGAAAATTATTACAATGTTATAAACGGCTACAAAGATTTATTTTTAGTAAAGGATAGCAATAATCTCCCTGTTGAGCCTGAACTTTATCAAGAAGATACTCATTTTAACGAACTCAAAGCCCTATTTTTATTTGACAGGGAATTACGAATATTATTATTGAAATATTTATTGATATTCGAAAACTCAATAAAAACTACGATTGCATATGAATTTTCCAAAAAATATTCTCGGAAGAATGCTTATTTAGATATTGCAAATTTTGTCGATAATGACCCTAAAAAGGTTCTTCAACAAATCTCTATCTTAACAAAGACTATTCATGATAAGGTAGATAGGACAGGGGCTATTAAGCACTACATTGAAGAGCATGGAGAAGTCCCACTTTGGGTTTTGGTTAATTTTCTTACGATGGGAAACATTGCTAATTTTTACAATATTTTAACGGATAGCATGAAGAATATCATTGCAAAGTTTTATACAGACAAGTACAGAACACAAAATAAAGATCATACATTTAGACTTTCTAGTGCAGATTTAAGCGCTTGTTTGAAAGTGGTTAACTTAGTTAGAAATATCTGTGCACATGATGAACGACTGTATAATGTTAATTTAAGAAGTGTCAGAGTTTCCCAGATAGCAAATCATTTTGGGATTAGCAGATATGATAATAAACGTTTCATAGTGGTCATTCTATTTTTAAAAGTTGTACTTGATAAAAAAGATTTTCAAAGATTATATAAAGCTTTGATGCATTTATTTAAACAGTACGCTGATGAATTCAAAACAGTAGTATTTAACGACATTTTAAAGACTATGGGAATCGACTTAACTGAGTTGGAAAAATTAGCCTAATTTCATTTTAAAAGGAACACGTATGTCAGTTGAGATTAAAACAAAAAAGAAAATTGATCCTAAAATCTATGCTTACACTACACCGACTGTAACCAGTAATGAGGGCTGGATTAAGATTGGTTATACGGAGCGTGATGTAACGCAACGGATTAAAGAACAAACGCATACTGCTCATATAGATACAGATATCTTATGGACGGCTGCTGCAGCATATACGGAAGAACCTGATAAAGGAAAAACTTTTAAGGATCATGATTTCCACCATTTCCTTTCTTTCCATGATGTGGAGCGTCGTCCTAAGACGGAATGGTTTTACTTTAATGGAACTCCTGAAAAATCTAAAAATCTTTTTGATAAGTTTGTTCAGCATGATTTGTCAGGGTATCAGCCCGGCCAAGGACAGGACTATACTCTGCGACAAGAGCAAAAAGAAGCAGTTGCTAAAACGGTAGCTTATTTCAAGAATCACCCAGGAGGTAAGTTCCTCTGGAATGCCAAGCCACGCTTTGGTAAGACCTTGTCTACCTATGACCTAGCTCGTCGGATGGAAGCTGTCAATGTCCTGATTGTAACAAACAGACCTGCCATTGCTAATTCGTGGTATGATGATTTCGAAACATTCATAGCAGGTCAAACGACTTACAAGTTTGTTTCAGAGTCAGATAGCCTTAAAAATCGTCCAACATTGTCACGAAAAGAATTTGTTGGCCTTTTAGATGATGATGTACGACAACTTGCTTTTATCAGTCTTCAAGACTTGAAAGGTTCTGCTTATCTAGGTGGAGAGCATAATAAACTCAAATGGGTAACTGACCTACATTGGGATTTGTTGGTCATCGATGAGGCTCATGAAGGAGTTGATACTTTTAAGACAGATCAAGCCTTTAACAAGATTCGTCGGAATTTTACTTTACATCTTTCTGGAACTCCATTTAAGGCACTAGCTAAGGGAGATTTTACAGAGGAGCAGATCTATAACTGGTCTTATGCGGATGAACAGTCTGCCAAATCTACTTGGTCTCCTGAACAAGAAGAGGAAAATCCATATGAAAGCTTGCCTCAGTTGAATCTCTTTACCTATCAAATGTCCCAGATGATTGGTGAAGAGCTAGAAAAAGGTGCTCAACTAGATGGTGAAAATATCGATTATGCTTTTGACTTGAGTGAATTTTTCGCTACAGATGATAAAGGGAAATTTGTCCATGAACAAGATGTTATAAATTGGTTAGATACTCTATCAAGCAATGAAAAGTATCCATTTTCAACCAAAGAACTTCGGAACGAACTCAAGCATACTTTTTGGTTGTTGGAGCGTGTAGCCTCAGCTAAGGCCTTAAAAGCACTACTAGAAGAACACCCCATCTATGAAAATTATGAGATTGTTCTAGCTGCTGGTGACGGACGTATGTCAGAGGAAGATGATAAGGTCAAACTCAAATCCTTAGACTTGGTTAGAAAAGCGATAGCAGAGAATGACAAAACCATTACCCTATCAGTCGGTCAGTTGACGACAGGTGTGACTATCCCTGAATGGACAGGCGTATTGATGTTATCAAACTTGAAATCACCTGCTCTCTATATGCAGGCTGCCTTTCGTGCTCAGAATCCATATTCATGGAGTGATAACAAAGGAAATCACTTCCGCAAAGAAAGAGCCTATGTATTTGACTTTGCGCCAGAAAGAACCTTGATTCTCTTCGATGAGTTTGCCAATAACTTATCTCTTGCAACTGCTGGAGGTGGAGGAACTTCCGCAACTCGTGAAGAAAATATTAGAGAATTACTAAATTTCTTCCCTGTTATAGCAGAAGACCGTGCAGGTAAGATGGTTGAAATTGATGCCAAGGCGGTTCTAACCATACCTCGTCAGATAAAAGCTAGAGAAGTTCTCAAACGAGGCTTTATGTCCAATCTCCTTTTTGATAATATCAGTGGAATTTTCCAAGCTAGTCAAACCGTTCTAGATATTTTAAATGAGCTTCCAGTTGAAAAGGAAGGCAAGTTACAAACACCTTCTGCACTACTAGACTTTTCAGATGTTACAGTCGATGATGAGGGCAATGCAGTAGTTGACCATGAAATCGTAGTTAATCAGCAGATGCGACTTTTTGGTGAAAAAGTTTATGCGCTGGGTGAGTCAGTTACAGAGTTGGTCACTGAGAATGAAGACAAAACTCAAAAACAGCTGGTCAATGACTTGAGCAAGACAGTTTCTTCAGTGATAGTAGGGGAATTGAAAGCTGGATATGATCTGAAAACTCGGGAAACAGACCAAATCAAGAAAGAAATTTCCAAAACATTTGAGAATGAAGTTCGAAAAAATGAGATAGAACGTAAAATTTCTGAAGCTCATATCAAGGAAGAGTTGCAACAACAGCTCAAGGAAACAAATGATAAGGAACAGAAAGATAAGATTCAAGAAGTTCTTGAAAAACGTTTAGAAGAAAATAATCTCATTCACAAAGAAAAATTAGAACAAACACTCAAAAAAGAAGTGGAAAAAATGCCTGAGAAATTTATCGAACAAGTTGAGATAAAACGTGTGGAGCAGTTGAAACAATCCGCTCAGGATGAGATTCGTGATCACCTTCGAGGATTTGCAAGAACAATTCCTAGTTTTATTATGGCCTATGGTGATCCATCTCTAACACTTGATAATTTTGACACCTTTGTTCCTGAACATGTTTTTTATGAAGTAACAGGGATTACGATTGATCAATTTAGATATTTGAGAGATGGTGGGCAAGATTTTACAGGACATCTATTCGATCGAGCAACGTTTGATGAAGCCATTCAAGAATTTCTTCGTAAGAAAGAGGAATTGGCAGATTATTTTAAAGATCAGAAAGAAGATATTTTTGACTATATTCCACCGCAGAAAACCAATCAGATTTTCACTCCTAAACGAGTGGTAAAGAGAATGGTGGATGATCTTGAAAAAGAAAACCCAGGAATCTTTGATGATTCATCTAAGACATTTATTGATTTGTATATGAAATCAGGCCTCTATATTGCAGAATTGGTTAAACGTCTCTATAATAGCGTAGGTATGCAAGAAGCCTTTCCAAATCCTGAAGAACGCTTAAAACATATCCTAGAAAATCAAGTTTATGGATTTGCGCCTTCAGAAATTATCTACAACATTTCCACTAATTTTATCTTTGGAAATCTCTCCCAAGATATTAGTAGAAAGAACTTTGTTTTAGAAGATACCATTCCTGCTGCTAAAGAAGGAAGGATTCAGGAGTTGGTTGATTCCTATTTTGAAAATAATTAAAAAAGAAGGCATTGACCTTCTTTTTTATATCTTTTTTACAAGCCTGCAAATTCTTTGATTTCTTGTGCTGACATAGAAGAGTCGCAACGGACATTGATTTGTCCATCAGCAATGTGAACGAAGCCTGGTACAGTTGGGATTCCGCAGCGTGAGCGGAATGCTTGCAACTCATTGAGTTGGCTTGGTTCTTCACTATTGATGAAGTAGATGTGAGCTTTAGTTTCAGCTACGACACCTGACAATGTAGCAGCAAATTTACGGCAGTAAGGGCAAGTTTTGCGACCGATAAAGAAGGTTGCAGTTTCTTTTTTATCAAGAGCTTCTTGCGCACGCGCAACTGTAGTGACTTCAAGGTCTTTGATGTTATCTAAAAATTGTTCCATGAGATTACCTCGCTTTCATTGATATGTCTAGTATGCCATAAAGTTTCTAAAATTGCTTAGATTTGATACGAAAAAAAGATGAGATTGGTTGGTCTCATCTTTTATAGGGCCTTATTTTACAAAAGCATTGATTTCTGCTTCGATATTAGTAATCTTAGCTTGTGATTCTTCGTTTGTTTCCCCTACAACTGCAATGTAGAACTTGATTTTTGGTTCTGTACCTGAAGGGCGAACGGCAATCCATGAACCGTCAGCAAGTGTGTATTTCAACACATCACTTGGAGGAGTTGTTAAGTTTGTAACAGTACCGTCAGCAGCAGTAGCTGTTTGAGCTTTGAAGTCTTCTACGACCGTGATAGCTGTTGCATTCCATTCTTTTGGAGCATTGTTACGGAATTTAGCCATAATCGCTTTGATTTGTTCAGCACCATCGACACCTGAAAGGGTAACAGAGATTGTCTTTTCTGCATAGTAGCCGTACTCTTTGTAGATTTCTTCGATACCGTCAGCAAGGGTCAAACCACGTGAACGATAGTAGGCAGCAAGTTCAGCAACGACTAGAACAGCTTGGATAGCGTCTTTATCACGTACGAATGGTTTAATCAAGTAACCGAAGCTTTCTTCAAATCCCATCATGTAAGTGTGATTGTGTTTTTCTTCGAATTCTTGGATTTTTTCAGCGATAAATTTGAAACCAGTCAGAACGTTGAACATGGTTGCCCCGTAGCTTTCAGCAATTTTCGTTACCAAGTCAGTTGAAACGATAGATTTGCAGAGCGCTGCATTTTCAGGAAGAGTTCCAGCATTTTTGTGGGCTTCCAAGATGTATTTAGCCATGATAGCACCGATTTGGTTACCTGAAAGGTTGAGGTAGCTACCATCTTTTTGAAGAACTTCAACACCAACACGGTCAGCGTCTGGGTCAGTTGCGACAAGAACGTCTGCACCAACTTGACGACCAAGTTCTTCAGCAAGGGCAAAGGCTGCTTGGCTTTCTGGGTTTGGAGATTTTACAGTTGAGAAGTCAGGATCGGCAGTTGCTTGCGCTTCAACGACTTGAACAGAGTCAAATCCTGCTTGGGCAAGGGCACGACGAGCCAACATTTCACCAGTACCATGAAGTGGTGTGTAGACAATCTTCATGTCTTTACCGAATTCTTCAATCAAGGCTGGGTTGATGTTAACGTCCTTAACTTCTTTAAGGTATTCTACGTCGACAGCTTCGCCGATGACTTCAATCAAGCCAGAAGCTTTTTCAGCTTCCACATCAGCAACTTCAACAGCAAACGGGTTTTCGATTGCACGGATATAAGTAGTCAAAGCGTCTGCGTCGTGTGGAGGCATTTGTCCACCGTCTTCACCGTAAACCTTGTAACCGTTAAATGGTGCAGGGTTGTGGCTGGCTGTGACCATGATACCCGCGAAACAGTTGAGGTGACGAACTGCAAATGATAATTCTGGAGTTGGACGAAGGCTTTCAAATACGTAAGATTTGATGCCGTGTTTAGCAAGAACTGCCGCAGATTCAAAGGCAAACTCTGGTGAGAAGTGACGGCTATCGTAGGCGATTGCGACACCACGTTCTTTTTCATTTCCACCTTTAGACTCAATCAAACGAGCTAATCCTTCAGTAGCTTGACGAACAACGTAGATGTTGATGCGGTTTGTACCAGCACCAATCAAGCCACGCATACCTGCAGTACCAAACTCAAGATTTGTATAGAAGGCATCTTCCTTTGTTTTTTCGTCCATATTTTCCAAATCTTGACGAAGGTAGTCAGGAAGCTCCGCAAAATCAACCCATTTCTGGTAATTTTCTTGGTAAGACATTAAAATTCTCCTTTTTGTAAATTGTTTTAACCGTTCACATTATAGCACTTTTTAGCGTTTTAGTAAAACGGCAGCATAATTTTCAGAAAAGTAGTGACATATGCCTGTTTATCAAGTCTTGAATGCCTTAGGGAAACATGCTATACTACTTGTATGATTATTTTACAAGCTAATAAAATTGAACGTTCTTTTGCAGGAGAGGTTCTTTTTGATAATATTAATCTGCAGGTTGATGAACGTGATCGGATAGCCCTTGTTGGGAAAAATGGTGCAGGTAAGTCTACTCTTTTGAAGATTTTGGTTGGAGAAGAGGAGCCAACTAGTGGAGAAATCAATAAGAAAAAAGATATTTCTCTGTCTTACCTAGCCCAAGATAGCCGTTTTGAGTCTGAAAATATCATCTACGATGAAATGCTTTATGTCTTTGATGACTTGCGTCGGACGGAGAAACAACTTCGTCAGATAGAGCTGGAGATGGGTGAAAAGTCTGGTGAGGATTTGGATAAACTGATGTCAGATTACGATCGCTTATCTGAGAATTTTCGCCAAGCAGGCGGCTTTACCTATGAAGCTGATATTCGAGCGATTTTAAATGGATTCAAGTTTGACGAATCTATGTGGCAGATGAAAATTGCCGAGCTTTCTGGGGGCCAAAACACTCGCTTGGCTCTAGCCAAAATGCTTCTTGAAAAACCAAATCTCTTGGTATTGGACGAGCCAACCAACCACTTGGATATTGAAACTATTGCTTGGCTAGAGAATTACTTGGTAAACTATAGCGGCGCGCTCATTATTGTTAGCCACGACCGTTATTTCTTAGACAAGGTTGCGACAATTACGCTAGATTTGACCAAGCATTCCTTGGATCGCTATGTGGGCAATTATTCTCGTTTTGTTGAGCTGAAGGAGCAAAAGCTAGCTACTGAAGCAAAAAACTATGAAAAGCAACAAAAGGAAATTGCCGCTCTGGAAGATTTTGTCAACCGCAATCTAGTCCGAGCTTCAACGACTAAACGTGCCCAATCTCGTCGTAAACAACTAGAAAAAATGGAGCGTTTGGACAAGCCAGAAGCTGGCAAGAAATCAGCCAATATGACCTTCCAGTCTGAAAAAACGTCGGGCAATGTTGTTTTGACTGTTGAAAATGCAGCTATTGGCTATGATGGGGAAGTCCTGTCACAACCGATTAACCTAGACCTTCGTAAGATGAATGCTGTCGCTATCGTCGGTCCAAATGGTATTGGCAAATCAACTTTTATCAAGTCTATTGTGGACCAGATTCCTTTTATCAAGGGGGAAAAGCGATTTGGGGTTAATGTTGAAATTGGTTACTATGACCAAACCCAAAGCAAGCTGACACCAAGTAATACTGTATTAGATGAACTCTGGAATGATTTTAAACTGACGCCGGAAGTTGAAATCCGTAACCGTCTAGGTGCCTTCCTTTTCTCAGGAGATGATGTTAAAAAATCAGTCGGCATGTTATCTGGTGGCGAAAAAGCTCGTTTGCTTTTAGCTAAATTGTCTATGGAGAACAACAACTTCTTGATTCTGGACGAGCCGACCAACCACTTGGATATTGATAGCAAGGAAGTGCTAGAAAATGCCTTGATTGACTTTGATGGAACTCTTCTATTCGTCAGTCACGACCGTTACTTTATCAATCGTGTGGCAACTCATGTACTGGAATTGTCAGAGAATGGCTCGACTCTCTATCTTGGAGATTACGACTACTATGTCGATAAAAAGACTGAAATTGAAGTCAGTCAGATAGAGGAAGATTCAACCAGCAATCAAGCAAAAGAAGCAAGCCCAGTTAATGACTATCAGGCTCAGAAAGAAAGTCAAAAAGAAGTTCGCAAACTCATGCGACAAATCGAAAGTCTAGAAGCTGAAATTGAAGAGCTAGAAAGTCAAAGTCAAGCGATTTCTGAACAAATGTTGGAAACAAACGATGCCGTCGAACTGATGGAATTACAGGCTGAGCTGGATAAAATCAGCCATCGTCAGGAAGAAGCTATGCTTGAATGGGAAGAATTATCAGAGCAGGTGTAAAGATGGAACATCTTGGAAAAGTATTTCGTGAATTTCGGACAAGTGGAAATTATTCTTTAAAGGAGGCAGCAGGGGAGTCTTGCTCTACCTCTCAGTTATCTCGCTTTGAGCTTGGGGAGTCTGATCTAGCAGTCTCACGTTTCTTTGAGATTTTGGATAATATTCATGTCACAATCGAAAATTTCATGGATAAGGCCAGAAATTTTCAACATCATGAGCATGTCAGCTTGATGGCTCAGATTATTCCACTTTACTACTCAAATGATATTGAAGGTTTTCAAAAACTTCAAGAAGAACAACTTGAAAAAGCTAAGAGTTCAACAAATCCCCTCTATTTTGAGCTGAACTGGATTTTGTTACAAGGTCTGATTTGTCAAAGAGATGCTAGCTTCACTATGAAGCAAACAGATCTGGATAAGGTGGCGGATTATCTTTTTCAAACAGACGAATGGACCATGTATGAGTTGATTCTGTTTGGCAATCTCTATAGCTTCTATGATGTTGACTATGTTGCTCGCCTTGGTAGAGAAGTGATGGAGAGGGAAGATTTCTACAAAGAAATTGGTCGCCATCGAAAACTGGTCTTGATTTTAGCTCTTAATTGTTACCAGCATTGTTTAGAACATCTTGCTTTTGAAAATGCCAGCTACTTTGAAGCTTATATAGAGAAAATTATAGGTAAGAGCATCAAACTCTATGAGCGTAATGTTTTCCACTTTCTTAAGGGATTTGCTCTTTATCAGAAGGGGCAAAAAGAAGAAGGTTGTAAACAAATGCAGGAAGCCATGCGTATTTTTGACCTACTAGGTCTTCCAGAGCAAGTAGCCTACTATCAGGAACACTACGAGAAATTTGTCAAAGATTAATTTTCCCAAATATGGGAAAAATGAGAAACTCCTCCAAGTTTTGATACAATAGTTTCAAAATTTGAGAGGAGTTTTTATGAATCGATATGCAGTACAGTTGATTAGTCGCGGAGCTATTAACAAATTAGGAAATATGCTCTATGATTATGGAAATAGTGTTTGGTTGGCATCGATGGGAACGATTGGGCAAACCGTTCTAGGGATTTATCAGATCTCTGAACTCGTTACATCCATACTAGTTAATCCCTTTGGAGGCGTGATTTCAGACCGTTTTTCCCGTCGCAAGATTTTGATGACAACAGACTTGGTTTGTGGGATTCTCTGTCTAGTTATTTCTTTTATAAGAAATGATAGCTTGATGATTGGCGCTTTGATTTTTGCTAATATTGTTCAGGCAGTTGCCTTTGCATTTTCTCGCACTGCCAATAAAGCTATCATAACGGAAGTTGTAGCAAAGGACGAGATAGTGACCTATAACTCTCGCTTGGAGTTAGTTTTACAGGTTGTAGGAGTCAGTTCTCCGGTGCTTTCTTTCCTTGTTTTACAATTTGCAAGTCTCCATCTGACGCTCTTATTAGATGCTTTGACCTTTTTCATTGCTTTTGCCCTAGTCGCTTTACTTCCCAAAGAAGAACCAAAGGTTCAAGAGCAGAAGAGTTTTACAGGGAAAGATATTTTTGCAGATATCAAAGATGGCTTGCACTATATCTGGCATCAAAAAGAAATTTTCTTTCTCTTGTTAGTGGCTTCCAGCGTGAATTTCTTTTTTGCAGCTTTTGAATTTTTGCTACCCTTTTCAAATAAACTTTATGGTGTAGACGGAGCCTATGCAACTATCTTAACCATGGGTGCGATTGGCTCAATCGTCGGAGCACTGATAGCAAATAAATTTAAATCCAGTATGAATACACTTTTGTTCTTATTGATCCTCACAGGAGTAGGAGTTTTCATGATGGGCTTGCCACTGCCAAATTTTCTAACTTTTTCAGGAAACCTTGTTTGTGAACTATTTATGACGATTTTTAATATTCACTTCTTTACGCAGGTACAGACCAAGGTTGACGGAGACTATCTGGGGAGGGTATTGAGTACCATTTTTACACTGGCAATTCTCTTTATGCCGATTGCAAAAGGTGTGATGACATTTTTACCAAGTGTGCACTTAGCTTCCTTTTTGATTATCGGACTTGGAGTTATTTTTCTTTCGTTGGTATCGATAATCTATATTCAAAGACAGAAGAAGGATTCGGGTGAGCAAAATCAAAATTGAAGATAAAATTAAGTAAATCTGCCCATTATAAAACGTATCGTATCAACTCTCTTTTGTACTGACCCCAAAAAGTTAGACAATTAATTTATTCAAAGGATTTAGTTCTGTATTGCACAGGACTGAGTCCTTTTAGTTTTACCTTAATTCGTTTGTTGTTGTAATAATCAATATAGTTTACAAT
>NZ_JASHGH010000016.1:0-69652 GCF_047460405.1 Streptococcus infantis
TGTTTTTGTTTTTTCGTCATGAGGTGCCTCCTCACGAAAAGTCTCAGACTTAATTCTAGCATAATTCGTCATCTGAGATTAACTTCCAGTTTTGGGGGAGAGATGGAAGTTACTTTGAGAAGTTACGTTTTTTAATTTTTTAAAAAAACACCTTGAAAAGGTGAATGATTGATGATATAATGGTTCTATTGTTCGTAAAATGACAAAGGAGATTAAAAATGGACAAACTATTTAAACTAAAAGAGCACGGGACAGACGTCCGTACAGAGGTTCTTGCTGGTTTAACAACTTTCTTTGCAATGAGTTATATTCTCTTTGTAAACCCTCAAATGCTTTCACAAACAGGAATGCCTGTTCAGGGTGTATTCTTGGCAACAATCATCGGTTCTGTTGTGGGAACTTTGATGATGGCCTTCTATGCTAACTTGCCATATGCACAAGCTCCAGGTATGGGACTTAACGCCTTCTTTACATTTACAGTTGTATTTGGGATGGGCTACACTTGGAAAGAAGCTCTTGGGATGGTCTTCATCTGTGGAGTTATTTCACTGATTATTACATTGACCAATGTTCGTAAAATGATCATTGAGTCTATTCCTACAACACTTCGTTCAGCGATTTCAGCAGGTATTGGGGTTTTCCTTGCTTATGTTGGGATTAAGAATGCTGGTCTCTTGAAATTCTCGATTGACCCAGGTACTTATACAGTAGCAGGTGAAGGAGCAGATAAGGCTCAAGCAGCACTTACTGCAAACTCAGCAGCTGTTCCAGGATTGGTAGACTTCAACACGCCAGCTGTCTTGGTAGCTCTTGCAGGTATTGCCATTACTATCTTCTTCGTTGTTAAGGGGATCAAAGGTGGTATCATCCTTTCTATTTTGACAACGACAGTTCTTGCGATTGCTGTTGGTCTTGTTGATTTGTCTAGCATTGACTTTGCAAGCAATAATCTTTCATCAGCAGTTAACGATCTAGGAACCTTGTTTGGTGCTGCTCTTGGTTCAGAAGGATTGGGATCTCTGATTTCAAACACCTCTCGTTTGCCAGAAACCTTGATGGCCATTCTTGCCTTCTCATTGACAGATATTTTTGATACTATCGGTACTCTTATCGGTACTGGTGAAAAAGTTGGTATCATTGCAACAAGTGGTGAAAACCATGAGTCAGCTAAATTGGATAAGGCTCTTTACTCTGACTTGGTGGCAACTTCAGTAGGTGCTATTGCAGGTACTTCAAACGTTACAACTTATGTTGAGTCTGCAGCTGGTATCGGTGCTGGTGGACGTACTGGTTTGACAGCTTTGGTTGTTGCCATCTGTTTTGCCCTATCAAGCTTCTTTAGCCCACTTCTAGCAATCGTTCCAACAGCTGCAACTGCACCAATTTTGATTATTGTCGGAATTATGATGCTCTCTAACTTGAAAAATATTCCTTGGGATGATATGGCTGAAGCTGTTCCAGCTTTCTTCACATCTATCTTTATGGGATTCAGTTACTCAATCACACAAGGGATTGCCGTTGGTTTCTTAACTTATACTTTGACGAAGGTTGTCAAAGGTCAAGTGAAAGATGTGCATGTCATGATTTGGATTTTGGATGCCTTGTTTATCTTGAATTACATCAGTATGGCTCTTAACTAATGACAAAAACAAAAAAAGAGGGGAGTCTCCTCTTTTTTTGTTGATGGAAATATCACAAAATAAAACTTTTTGGTATAATAAGTACATGTACACAAAAAATGAAGATGAGTTGATTGCACTTGGGGAAGACCTAGGGCATTTGTTAGAAAGAAATGATGTGTTGATTTTGACTGGTGAATTAGGTGCTGGGAAAACAACGCTAACAAAGGGTCTGGCTAAGGGATTAGACATTCATCAAATGATTAAAAGTCCTACTTATACCATTGTTCGAGAATATGAGGGACGTCTACCCTTATATCACTTAGATGTTTATCGCATCGAAGGGGATGCAGATTCTATCGACTTGGATGAATTTCTTTTTGGTTCAGGTGTAACGGTTATTGAGTGGGGACATCTATTGGGGGAAAATCTTCCATCAGATTATCTGGAGTTAGAAATCCTTAAAAAAGATGAGGGCCGAGAAATCGTCTTTCATGCTCATGGCCAAAGAGCGACAGAACTTTTGAAAGGATTGACGGATGGAGTATGATCTTTTAATCCGTGAAGCGGAAATCCAGGATGCTTCAGCGGTCATTGCTCTCTTAGATCAAATTGGTCAAGAGTCTAATTTTACCAGTCTGGATGAAAATGGGATTGCAATGAGTGAGTCTGAGATGCAACATTTTTTGGATAAGCAGGCCCAGTCGGATAATCAAATTACCCTACTCGCTTTTTTGAATGATGAGTTAGTAGGAATCATCAATACAACAGCTGATCAACGTCCGCGAGTCAGTCATATTGGAGATGTTTTTTTAGGAATAAAAAAAGCTTACTGGGGAAATGGTCTCGGTAGTATCTTGATGGAAGAAACTATTGAATGGGCCAAATCAAGTGGTAGTATTCGACGGTTACAATTGACAGTTCAAAAAAGAAATCTTGCCGCGGTGCATCTGTATGAAAAAATGGGCTTTATCATAGAAGGATTACAGGAACGTGGTGCTTGTATAGAAGGAGGAGAGTTTCTAGATGTTTACCTAATGGGTCAACTGATAGACGAATAAGAGTATGGTAAAAAAAATAATTGGAATGTTTTTGGGTTTGGTCCTTGTGACTGTGCTAGGTGTAGGTGCCTATGCCTATACAATTTATCAGCAAAGTACGCAAACTTTAGCTAAAACCTATAAAAAAATCGGTGAAGAAACCAAGGTAATTGAAGCGACCGAACCTCTGACGATTTTGCTTATGGGCGTGGATACAGGAAATGTTGAACGTACAGACCCATGGGCTGGGAATAGTGATTCAATGATCTTAGTGACAGTGAATCCTAAAACTAAGAAGACGGTCATGATGAGTTTGGAGCGTGATATTCTCACACAAATCCAGCAACCAGATGGTAGTGTTAGAGAAGCGAAACTCAATGCTGCCTATGCTGATGGCGGAGCAGAGTTGTCTATTTCAACGATTCAAAAGATGATGAACATTCATATCGACCGTTATGTGATGGTCAATATGCATGGCCTTCAAAGAATGGTTGATGCTGTAGGTGGTATTACAGTCAACAACACTCTCGGCTTCCCAATTTCTATTCAAGATCAGGAACCTTTTAATACGATTTCGATTGGAGTCGGTGAGCAAACCCTCAATGGTGAAGAAGCCCTTGTTTATTCACGCATGCGTTATCAGGATCCTGAAGGGGACTATGGTCGTCAAAAACGCCAGCGTGAAGTGATTCAAAAGGTTGTCGAGAAAATTCTTAGTTTGAACAGTGTGAGTCACTACCAAGAGATTCTGAAGGCTCTTAGTGACAACATGCAGACAAATATCGAGATTACAACGACAACCATTCCTCAGTTGATGGGTTATCAAGATTCCTTTAAAAATATCGAAACCCAACAATTACGTGGTGAAGGTGAAATGATTGACGGGATTTCTTACCAAATCGTTTCTGGTGAGCATATACTAGAGATGCAAAATCTTTTACGCCGTTCGCTCGGACAACCAGAGGTTACGAATTTGGAGACCAATATAGTCTTGTACGAGAATCTTTTTGGCCACTTGCCACCATCTTCTGAGGAGTCAGAATAACAAGAAACTATCCATCAAATCGTAGGAATTATCCTGCGATTTTTTCAAAGAAATCCGAATAGGTAAGTAGGAGGAAAAAATGAAAGCAGAAATTATAGCTGTTGGAACAGAGATTTTGACAGGTCAGATTGTCAATACCAATGCGCAATTCTTGTCTGAAAAATTGGCTGAAATCGGTGTAGATGTCTATTTTCAGACAGCTGTAGGAGATAACGAGGCTCGTCTCTTATCCTTGTTAGAAATTGCTCAGAATCGCAGTAGTCTAGTCATTTTAACAGGTGGCTTGGGACCGACGGAAGATGATTTGACCAAGCAAACTTTGGCCCAATTTTTGGGACGCGACTTGACTTTTGATCCTCAGGCTCAGGCTAAGCTAGATGACTTTTTTGCTCATCGACCAGACTATGCTAGAACTCCAAATAATGAACGCCAGGCTCAAATCGTTCAAGGTTCAACTCCATTACCAAACGAAACAGGACTGGCAGTCGGTGGTATGATCGAGGTGGCTGGGGTAACCTACGTTGTTCTACCAGGACCTCCAAGTGAATTGAAACCTATGGTCTTAAATGAGTTGCTTCCAAGATTGACAACGGGATCTAAGCTCTATTCACGTGTGCTACGTTTTTTTGGGATTGGTGAGAGCCAGCTAGTGACCATTCTATCAGATTTGATTGACCAACAGACGGATCCAACCTTGGCACCTTATGCTAAAACTGGGGAAGTGACGCTTCGCTTATCGACCAAGGCTAAGAGTCAAGAAGAAGCGGATCGTGTTCTAGATACTTTAGAACAAAAAATCCTTGAAAGAGAAACCTTTGAGGGTGTTTCACTTCGAGAAATTTGCTATGGCTATGGGGAAGAAACCAGTTTGGCTAGCCTGGTAGTAGAAGAGTTGAAAAAGCAAAAGAAAACTATCACTGCAGCAGAAAGCTTGACTGCAGGTCTTTTTCAAGCTACTTTGGCTGATTTCTCAGGTGTATCTGCTATCTTTAAAGGTGGTTTTGTGACCTATAGCCTTGAAGAAAAAGCTAAGATGCTTGATATTCCAAATGCTGAATTGGAAAAACACGGAGTCGTCTCAGCCTTTACTGCTGAAAAAATGGCTGAACAGGCGCGAATCAAGACTCAGTCAGATTTTGGCATTAGTTTGACAGGAGTGGCTGGACCAGATAGCCTAGAAGGTCAACCAGCAGGTACAGTCTTTATCGCTTTGGCGCAAGCTTCGGGGACAGAAGTTATCCAGGCCAATATCGCAGGTAGAAGTCGTGCAGATGTGCGAGAAATTGCAGTCTTACATGCTTTTAACCTAGTTCGCAAAGCTTTATTAAGTGCTGGAGATTTGTTATAATAGAAGAAGGTCTAAGGACTATTAGAATACAGGAGAATAAAATGGCGAAAAAACCAACAAAAAAATTAGACGAAATTGGCAAAAAATTTGGTGCTGATCGTGAAAAAGCCCTAAACGATGCCCTTAAATTGATTGAAAAAGATTTCGGTAAGGGATCAATCATGCGCTTGGGTGAACGTGCAGAGCAAAAGGTCCAAGTGATGAGCTCAGGTTCTTTGGCTCTTGATATCGCACTCGGATCAGGTGGTTATCCAAAGGGACGTATCATCGAAATCTACGGTCCAGAATCATCTGGTAAGACAACAGTAGCCCTTCACGCTGTAGCGCAAGCCCAAAAAGAAGGCGGAATTGCTGCCTTTATCGATGCGGAGCACGCGCTTGACCCAGCCTATGCAGCAGCGCTTGGTGTTAATATCGATGAATTGCTCTTGTCACAACCAGACTCAGGGGAGCAAGGTCTTGAAATTGCTGGGAAATTGATTGACTCAGGTGCAGTTGATCTTGTTGTTATCGACTCAGTTGCTGCCCTTGTACCTCGTGCAGAAATCGATGGAGATATCGGAGATAGCCACGTTGGTCTTCAAGCTCGTATGATGAGCCAGGCTATGCGTAAACTCGGAGCTTCTATTAATAAGACTAAGACAATTGCTATCTTTATCAACCAATTGCGTGAAAAAGTAGGAGTTATGTTTGGTAATCCAGAGACAACTCCTGGTGGACGTGCTCTTAAATTCTACGCTTCTGTCCGTTTAGATGTTCGTGGAAGCACACAAATCAAGGGAACTGGTGACCAAAAAGATACTAGCGTAGGTAAGGAAACCAAGATTAAGGTTGTTAAAAACAAGGTGGCTCCACCATTTAAAGAAGCCTTTGTTGAAATCATGTATGGTGAAGGAATTTCAAGAACTGGTGAGCTCTTGAAGATTGCAAGTGATCTTGACATCATCAAGAAGGCAGGAGCATGGTACTCTTATAAAGACGAAAAGATCGGTCAAGGTTCTGAAAATGCTAAGAAATACTTGGCGGATCACCCAGAAGTCTTTGACGAGATTGACCACCAAGTTCGTGTCAAGTTTGGCTTGATTGAAGATGATGCGGTAGCTGATGAAAAAGTTGCACCTGTGGAATCAGAAGTAGCTAATCAAGAAGTGACTCTTGACCTTGGCGATGATCTTGAAATCGAAATTGAAGATTAAAAAGTAAAAGTGGCGGAGGAATCCCCACTTTTTTTGCTATATGAGAATAAAGAAACAAGGTTATGAGAGCAGGAATGACAGATTTTCACAGTAAAAATGAGGAAGACTATTGCAAAAGATTTGATGATAAAATAAATTGAAAATAAAAGTAATACCAAGGAGATTGTTGGTATGGAAAAACGTTTAGTTCGCAATGTTCAAGAGAAAAAAATTGCTGGTGTTTGTGCAGGGCTTGCTGACTATTTAGATATTGATGCAACACTTGTTCGTGGGCTTTGGATTCTCTTCACACTACTAGGTGGATCAGGAATTCTTGCCTATCTCATTCTCTGGCTCATCATGCCAGAAGCTGGAACAAAAGCGTAAACTTAGTGACATTTTTATAAGAGAAATCAAGATAAGGCTGAAACAAAATTGTTTCAGCCTTATTTATAGTGGATTGAAATAAGGGATGAACAATTCGATTAGGAAAGTCAAACTTATTTCTAGAAATATTTTAGAATTCGTAGCGTACTATTCTAGATTCAATCTACTATAATTTTGTTGTGTAGCAGATTGAATAGAAAACACTATAGTAGATTCAAATAAGGGATGAACAATTCGATTAGAAAAATCAAACTTATTTCTAGAAATATTTTTAGCAGTCGTGATGTACTATTATAGATTCAATCTACTATAATTTTGTTGTGTAGCAGATTGAATAGAAAATACTATAGTAGATTCAAATAAGGGATGAACAATTCGATTAGGAAAGTCAAACTTATTTCTAGGAATATTTTTAGCAGTCGTAATGCACTATTCTAGATTCAATCTACTATATTTTGATGGATTTAGCAAAACTTTCTGCTATTTGATTTCGGAATCACAAAAAAATCACCTGTAGTGCAGGTGATTGGGTATTCATTGTAGAGAAATTTGCAGTTTCTTACTGGGAAGTTCAAGACTGCAGTATAGGTTAGTGGTCGCTGAAACGACGGTACTCGATGTGGAAGTCGAAATAATTTTCTTCTTGCAATTTTTGAAAGATATCACGGTAGGCTTCTTCATCAAAGTGGTCACCACGATATAGAATCTCAAAACTAAGACCTTCGTACTCCAAAAAAGCATTGGCGGTTTTGAAGCCATTTTGTTTATAAAATTCCATGCGAGCTTTTCGCTGTTCGAGGTTATCGCATTCCTCATCCAAACGTTCAACTTCAAGAATCATGGTACGCTGGTAAAAATCAATCAGCTTTTCAATGATTTCTTTGCCATAGCCGTGGCTACGCAAATGAGGCATAATGGCAAAAAAGCTTATGTAGAAAGCCTTTTGATTAGAAATGGCAAAGGCAAATCCTACAAATTCCTCTTCGTTGTAAAAGGCGAAAAAGTGGGCATCGTCTCGATCCTGGTAACTTAAAAATTCTTCCAAAGAGACGCGTTCTTCTTCAGGAAAGGCTTCTTTGTTTAATTGGTCGACTTTTTCAAGGTCTGGGAATGCATCTGTAATTAACTGGCTGGTTAAGCTCATACATACTCTCCTTTTCTGTCACGATTATACCAGATTGTTTGTAACTAGGCAACGCTTTCTTATCCAAACTCTCTTGTTCCCCTACTAGAAAGCTGATATAATAGCCTTATGAATAAAAAATCAACGGTGGACCTGATTCATGGTCCCATACTTCCCGCGCTAATTAGTTTTGCATTCCCGATTCTACTGTCCAATATCTTTCAGCAACTTTATAATACGGCTGATATTTTGATTGTTGGGTATTTTTTAGGGCAAGAATCCTTGGCGGCAGTCGGAGCAACGACAGCCATTTTTGATTTGATTATCGGTTTTGCTCTCGGAGTCGGCAATGGAATGGGTGTTGTTATTGCACGTCTCTACGGCGCTCGCAATTTTGCTAAAATTAAAGAAGCTGTCGCAGCAACTTGGATTTTAGGTATTATCTTGAGTGTGCTTGTCATGTTGATGGGCTTTTTTGGTCTTTATCCACTCTTACAGTACCTAGAAACACCTGCAGAAATTCTCCCTCAGTCCTATGAATATATCTCCATGATTGTTAGCTGTGTGGGAGTGAGCTTTGCTTATAATCTTTTTGCAGGTTTGCTACGCTCTGTTGGTGATAGTCTTGCTGCGCTTGGTTTTCTTATTTTCTCAGCCATCGTTAATGTCATCCTGGATTTATATTTTATTACGCAATTGCAGTTGGGGGTTCAGTCTGCAGGTCTTGCAACGATTATCTCCCAGGGCTTGTCAGCTATCCTTTGTTATCTCTATATCCGAAAGAGTGTTCCAGAGCTCCTTCCTAGGTGGAAAGATTTTAAATGGAATAAGGCCCTCTATGTCGATCTCTTAGAGCAGGGGCTAGCCATGGGCTTGATGGGTTCAATCGTCTCTGTCGGAAGTGTTATTTTGCAATCCTCTGTCAATAGTTTTGGAGCAGTCATTATCAGCGCTCAGACAGCAGCACGCCGAATCATGGCCTTTGCCTTATTGCCAATGACGGCTATCTCAGCATCGATGACTACTTTTATCTCTCAAAACTTTGGTGCAAAACGTCCAGATCGCATTGTCCACGGTCTTCGACTAGGGAGTTATATCAGTATGGCTTGGGCAAGCTTTGCATGTGTATTTCTATTTTTTGCAAGTCCTAGCCTAGTTTCTTTCCTGGCAAGTTCGACAGACGGTTACTTGATTGAAAATGGGGCTTTGTACCTACGCATCAGTTCGGTATTCTATCCGTTTTTGAGTCTTTTATTGATCTATAGAAATAGCTTGCAGGGTCTCGGTCAAAAATTCTTGCCACTTGTATCAAGCTTTATCGAGTTTTTGGGCAAAATTATTTTCGTCGCTTGGATTATTCCTTGGACAGGTTATACAGGTGTGATTCTATGTGAGCCCCTTCTCTGGCTAGTTATGACTGCTCAACTTTACTTCTCACTTTCCAAACATCCATGGATCAAAGAAGGCAAAAAACTCTTGGCTACTGGCGGGAAATCCTAGCTTAATTTACTAAAGAAAATCCGTTTCCTCTAGTGAAAATCGGATAGACTTGTGTTATAATAAGAAAGATTAAAATGTGAAAAAAGGAGATTCCTAATGGGACGTAAATGGGCCAATATCGTAGCTAAGAAAACGGCTAAAGATGGAGCTAACTCTAAAGTATATGCAAAATTTGGTGTAGAAATCTATGTAGCAGCTAAAAAAGGTGAACCAGATCCAGAACTAAACACTGCTTTGAAATTCGTTATCGATCGTGCCAAACAAGCACAAGTGCCAAAGCACGTTATTGATAAGGCTATCGATAAGGCAAAAGGAAACACAGACGAAACCTTTACAGAAGGACGTTACGAAGGATTCGGACCAAATGGTTCTATGTTGATCGTTGATACTTTGACTTCAAACGTCAACCGTACAGCTGCGAATGTTCGTGCTGCCTTTGGTAAAAACGGTGGAAATATGGGAGCTTCAGGTTCTGTATCTTACCTCTTTGACAACAAGGGTGTTATCGTTTTTGCAGGTGATGATGCTGATGCTATCTTTGAACTCTTGCTTGAAGCAGATGTTGATGTAGATGATGTAGAAGCAGAAGAAGGAACAATCACTGTCTACACTGCACCAACTGATCTTCACAAGGCTATCGTTGCCTTGCGTGAATCTGGTATTGAAGAATTCCAAGTAACTGAATTAGAAATGATTCCTCAATCAGAAGTTGAGTTGTCAGGTGAAGATTTGGAAACATTTGAAAAACTCTACGGAGTCCTTGAAGACGACGAAGACGTACAAAAAATCTACACAAACGTAGACGGATTCTAAGAATAAAAATAACCCCTTTGAAAATTCAGTGTTTTCAAGGGGTTTGTTTATCCTGTGATGACAAAAGGAGCAGGAAAGAGACAAAAATTTCTTTTGCTCAAAACGTTATTAGTAATCTATAATTGTCCATAATCCAATGGATTGTGGAAATATCGTGGTGTTGGGATTTAGAAATCGAGGCTTGGTCTACCGATTGCTATTCCCAGTACCTTTTTAGTTATGTTAAACTTTCACTCCAGAATCAGATTGTTCTTTTCGGTCCAGTCCGACAGCAAATTTATGAATCAGAAGAAACTGACCATTTTTCTGCTTTACAAAGTTTAAAACAACTGCCTTACTAGGTGAACCTAGGGAGAGATAGGTGATTCTTTTGGTTTCATAATCACTGTCACTTGAATCTACTTCAGAATCTGGAATCCCATGTTCACTGATAATGTCTTTGTAATTGCTACCGCCTTGCCCTTGGTTGGAAGGGTCGCCCTCTATTAAGGCATCAAACTGTTCTTGAGTCCAGGTAAATATCTCTTCTTCCTCTTCATATTCATCAATGGTACTATTTGGCCAATCTTCATTGGTTGGTTCTTCCATGAGATAATTAGAAGAGCTACGATAGCCTCTTATAAAATCAGCGAAGATAGGAGTGAACAGCAGTTGGCTTATCAGTACAATGATAATGGAAATGAGGCCAAAGCTTGAACCAATCATAGCTAATGTTTTTTGATTTTGGAGATTGAGGCCAATGCCGATGACTCCTAAGATCAAGGCAACAAATCCAAAGAGAAAGGATAGACCATTGATAATTGGTATCCAAGAACCAAGAAGTGCCAGGGCTCCAAAAATAACAGCAAGGGTTCCTAAGGTTTTATACTCTTCTTGTTTCATTTGAAAGTTCTCCCATTTCTAGTGTAATCAGACAAGTTAGTGCCTATTATAGATAAATTATCAACTATTGTCAATTTATATCGAAATAGTTCTCATAGAAACTTTTTTCTTGACATCTTTTCTGAAAATGATAAAATAGTTCTCATGAAAACCAATTGGTTCTCGTGAGAACTATTTATGTGTAAAAAGGAGCAATCATGGATAAGCCGATGTTAGCTTTTAAACGTTTTGGTCATCAGGTTCACCTTATGGTACAACAGGAAGCTAAACGTTGTGGTATTGAATTTATGGGTGGACCGCAGGGCCAAGTTATACGATTTTTAGACTATCGTGAGGAGTCTGAACAGGCGGTGTTAATCAAGGATATTGAGCAGGAACTCAATATCACCAAGTCAGTCGCCAGTAATCTAGTGAAGCGCATGGTGCAAAATGGTTTGGTGGAGTTGGAGACAAGTCCAAGTGATAAGCGGGCAAAATTTGTTCATTTGACGGAAAAATCACGCTCTCAGATGAAGCCAATCAAGTCTTTCTTTGATCGAATTGACCGTAGTCTACTTGATGGAATTTCTGAGGAAAAACTAGCTGTTTTTGAAGAAGTCATGGGTCTACTACAGGCTAATGTAGATAAAATGGGAGGTAAGAATGAAGAAACTCGCTAAACGTATCACAGGAAAAGAGTGGGGAATGATTCTCTTGACTGTCCTCTTTACCTGTTTCTCGGTCTATCTAGAGTTAGAAGTACCGACTTACATTTCAGAAATTACAGAACTGCTTGGAACACCAGGCACAGAGCTAGGAGATCTTTGGTCACCAGCCATTAAGATGATAGGCTTGTCTCTACTTGCTTTTCTCTCATCCGTTACTGTTGGATTTTTTGCCGCTCGCGTTGCAGCGTCTTACACAACTCATTTACGAAGCGATATTTTTAATCGTGTTCTAGATTTCTCGCAGACAGAGATCAAACGTTTTTCAATCCCCAGTCTTTTGACTCGGACGACTAATGATATCACACAGGTTCAGATGCTTTTTACCATGGGACTCCAGGTGGTCACTCGTGGACCAATCATGGCTATCTGGGCCATTGGAAAAATCCTTGGGAAGTCTGAGTACTGGCTCTGGGCAGTAGTAATCGCTGTTATCGTCAATGTTTTGATGACAACTGTTCTCCTGACTCTGGCCTTTCCGAAACAATCTGTCATTCAAAAATTGACAGATAAACTCAATAGTATTACTCGTGAAAGTTTGACAGGGATTCGAGTGGTGCGTGCTTATAATGCCGAGGATTATCAAGACAAGAAATTCGAAGAAGCCAATGAGGAAGTCACTCGTCTTAATCTCTTTGTCAACCGTTTGATGGCGATTATGAATCCTATTATGATGGCGATTTCGAGTGGCTTGAGTCTAGCTATCTACTGGATTGGAGCCTATATCATCAACGATGCTAGCTTGACAGAGCGTCTACCCCTCTTTAGCGATATGGTGGTCTTCATGTCCTATGCTATGCAAGTGGTAATGGGCTTCTTACTCATGGGTGCTCTCTTTATCGTTCTTCCTCGTACCTTGGTTTCTGCAGGTCGTATCAATCAAGTCTTGGACCTTTATTCCTCTATTGAAAATCCTAGTCACCCACAGACGGCAAACTCTTCTGTAAAAGGTCAAGTGGAATACCGCGACGTAACCTTCCGCTACTCTAAAAACTCAGAAGCAGTTGTGGAACATGTCAGCTTCAAGGCAGAAGCAGGGCAAACCATTGCCTTTATCGGCTCAACTGGTTCTGGGAAATCTACTCTAGTTAATCTCTTGCCTCGTTTTTATGATGTGTCAGAGGGAGAAATTCTAGTAGATGGCGTCAATGTGAAAGATTACTACTTGGAAGATTTGCGTAATAAGGTTGGCTATATCCCTCAAAAAGCTGTGCTCTTTTCTGGAGATGTTAAGGACAATCTCGACTTTGGTAAGAGTCAAGAAACGCCACTAAGTGAAACGGCCATGTGGCAAGCTTTGGAATTGGCTCAATCTAAAAACTTTATAGAGGATAAGGAAGCTGGTCTTGACTCAGAAGTGGCTCAAGGTGGGACCAATTTCTCAGGTGGACAGAGACAACGTTTGGCCATTGCACGCGCCTTGGCTCGTAAACCAGAGATTCTCATTTTTGATGATTCGTTCTCAGCCTTGGACTACAAGACAGATCGTATCTTGCGTCAAGTATTAGCTGAAAAAACACAATCCATGACCAAATTAATCGTTGCCCAACGCATTTCAACCATTATGGATGCAGACCTGATCTTAGTCTTGGATCAAGGTAAAGTCGTGGGGCAAGGCACCCACAAGGAACTTCTTGCAAGCAATGAAGTTTACCAAGAAATTGCCTATTCACAACTATCGAAGGAGGAATTGGAACATGGAAAATAAGAAAATGTCCTTATGGAAACAGTGTAGACCTTTTCTAGCAGGTCTCCAACTTCCCCTACTAATCGCAGTTGTGACGGCTATCTGTTCAAGTATTATCACGGTTTATGGACCAACTAAGATCAAAGAAATTACCAATTTGATTTCAGATGGGTTAATGACAGAGATTGATCTAGAGGCTGTCTCAAGTATTGCTAGCTTTTTGGTTATCCTCTATGTGCTTGGGATTATCCTGAACTATACGCAAGCCTACATTTTCTCAACTAGTATCCAACATTTCTCAAAACGTTTGCGGACAGCTATTGCTGAGAAAATCAATCGCTTGCCACTTGCTTATTTTGACCGTCATTCTCAAGGGGACACCCTTTCTCGTGTGACTAATGACGTTGATACAGCAGCTCAGTCTCTTAACCAAAGCCTTGGGACAGTTCTTTCAGCTAGCTTTTTACTGATTGCTGTTTTGATTACCATGTTTGGTATGAACTGGATTTTGGCACTGGTAACCGTTGTTTCAACCCTTATTGGATTTGCGGCGGTCTCAGTGATTATGGCTAAATCTCAAGGCTACTTTAAAGCTCAACAAAACAACCTAGCAGCTGTAAATGGCTATGTGGAAGAAATGTACTCTGGCCACAATGTGGTGACTAGCTATAATGCTGTGGAACCAACAAAAGAAACATTTGCAGGCTTGAATCAGAATCTACATGATAGCATTTGGAAATCTCAGTTTATCTCTGGAATTATGATGCCTGCCATGGTCTTTGTAGGCAACTTTAGTTATGTTCTAGTCATTATCGTTGGTGCTGCCTTGGCTCTTGAAGGGTATATCAGTATCGGGATTATTGTAGCCTTCATGGTTTATGTTCGAACCTTCTCGCAACCCTTATCACAGATTGCCCAAGGAATTACAAGTTTGCAACAGGCCAGTGCAGCTATGACCCGTGTCTTTGAGTTTCTAGGCGAAGCTGAGATGGAAGACGAATCTCATAAGGCAAGACAATTGACTGGTATGAAGGGTGAAGTAGTCTTTGACAGAGTTGCCTTTGGCTATACTCCTGAAAAAACGATCATTCACGACTTTTCAGCGACAGCTCATGCAGGTCAAAAGGTCGCCATTGTTGGACCAACTGGTGCTGGGAAGACGACCATTGTTAACCTCTTGATGAAGTTCTATGAGATTGATAAGGGAAGTATTCGCATTGATGGTGTGGATACCAAGGCTATGAAGCGCTCAGAAGTACACGATGCCTTTTCAATGGTCTTGCAGGATACCTGGCTCTTTGAAGGAACCATTCGAGACAATCTCATCTATAATCAAACAGGTATCAGTGATGAACGTGTGATTGAAGCTGCCAAAGCAGTAGGAATCCACCACTTCATCACAACCTTACCTGATGGATACGATACTGTTTTGGATGATACAGTGACCTTGTCAGTCGGACAGAAACAACTCTTGACCATTGCTCGTGCTCTGATCAAGGATGCTCCGCTCTTGATTCTGGACGAAGCAACATCCTCAGTCGATACTCGTACGGAGGAGTTGATTCAAAAAGCCATGGACCGTTTGATGGAGGGACGCACATCCTTTGTGATTGCCCACCGCTTGTCAACGATCCGCAATGCTGACTTGATTCTGGTCATGAAAGAAGGAAATATCATCGAGCAAGGCAATCATGAAGAGCTTATGGCTCAGGGTGGTTTCTATGCTGACCTCTACAATAGTCAATTTACAGAAGATGAAGTAGAAGAATAAACCCAAAGAAGGCTTGACGGCCTTCTTTTTCTTCTTTATACTGGTATAATAGAAAGAGGAAAGTATGAGTCAAAAATTATACAATATGAAATTTTCTGCTGTCTATCCAGCCTTGATTGCAAAGGTTGAGCGAAAGGGTGGAAGGGCAGAGTCCGTTCACCAAGTGACCAGTTGGCTGACAGGTTATGAAGTGAGTGAGATCCTTGCTTGTCTGGATAGGGACCTTACTTATGGAGATTTTTTTCGACAGGCACCGTCTTATGTACCTGAACGGATTGCGATTACAGGTAAGATTTGTGGGATTCGTATTGAGGAAATTGAGGACCCTCTGATGCAGGAAATCCGCCGTCTGGACAAATTAGTGGACTGGCTTGCCAAGGGTAAAACAACTCAGCAGGTCCTAGAAAAGTATGAGAAATAGACATGAAAAACTATCAAGAATGGTACGAGAAGAGGAAATCAAGTCTCCTTCGACATCCACAATTATTGCAATTGATGCGAGTCTTTAATCGCATGATGACAGTTCTGATGCCCTTGGCTTACTTGACCTTGTTGGGGACAAACTTTGTAAGTAAAGGAATTGGGAACGACCTTTATGCTTATATCTTAGTGCCAGCTTCTGGCTTTGTCCTATTGACGCTTGTTCGTAAGTGGATCAATCAACCGCGTCCTTATGAGACTTGGGAAATTATTCCGCTACTAGACAAGGACAGCTCTGGCAATTCAATGCCCAGTCGCCATGTCTTTTCAGCGACTATCATTTCTATGGCTTGTTTTCACGCAAGTTTACCAGTGGGATTGATTTTATTGATCTTGTCAGCTCTTCTCGGTCTTGTGCGGGTCTTAGGAGGCGTTCATTATCCCAAGGATGTTCTGGTAGGCTATGCCTGTGGCCTCCTTTTGGGAATTCTTTTCTTTATTTTGTAAGAAGCAAAGCAAGTGGGCTTGGCCTCGTAACCACTTACGGGTCAAAAGTGACCACTTGCTTTTTTGCCCTTGTAAAGTCTTTTAGGCTTTGGTATAGTAGATGCAGAAAGGAGATAGGATGAAGTTACGAATCGAGATTGATAGTGAATTAACTGAGACAGAGATTGTCATCAAGGCTGCAGCCCTGACAGATGAGATAGCTGATTTGCAACGACTCTTGCAAGAAACCAAAGCTCCTAGGTTGATTTTTTACAAGGGGACGGGTGAGTACTACTTAGACTTGTCGGAAATTCTCTTTTTTGAGACAGAAGGTAGCAAGATTTACGCTCATACCCAGAAAGAAGCCTACGAGGTTCGACTCAAGCTTTATGAGTTGGAGTCCATTCTCCCCCGCTATTTTAGTCGGGTATCCAAGTCGACCATTGCCAATATCCGGCAGGTTTACTCGGTGGACAAGTCCTTCTCAGGTACAGGAACTATTTCCTTTTATCAGACCCACAAGGAGGTGCACGTGTCACGACACTACCAATCCCTCCTAAAAGAAAATCTAAGAAACATGAGGTAAGAACATGAAAAAGAAAGCATTTGGTATTGTATTGCTAGTATTGGCAGCTTTAGTATTATTGCAGGGAAATTTTGGAATTCCTTCTCTAGGAGGGCAGATTTGGCCCTTGATCGGTATTGGATTTTTTGCTTACCAATCAGTTGAAGCTTTGTTGCGTCGTCACTTAACTTCAGCCTCTTTTACAGCCCTAGTGGCCCTCATGATTGCTAATCATTTTTATGACATTCTACCGATTCCCAATCAGTCACTGTTCTGGGCAAGTGTTCTCATCGTGCTTGGAGTAAGTATGCTGACTCATACTAACAGAACTTGGAATGGGAAAAAATGGTGGTATGACGGTGAAAAGACTATTCTGACAGACAAGGAAGTCGCTTTTGGGGCGGGTACATTTTACAAGCAAGACCAAGAATTGGTAGAAGACGAGTTTGAAGTCGGATTTGGGAATGCCAAAATCTATTATGACAATGCAGAGATGTTAGGTGATTTTGCTACTCTGAATATCGAAGTCGGATTTGGGAATGCAGTTATCTATGTGCCCCAACACTGGAGAGTGGACCTGAAGGTGGAAACTTTTTGTGGTGCGGCCAAGGCAGATGCTCCTGTAGCCCCAACCAGCAAAACTTTGATTATCCGTGGAGACGTAGCTTTTGGGAAATTGGGAGTTGTTTACGTTAAATAAAAAAAATATTCCAATCTCCTTGCCAAAAAAGAGAAAGTGTGATAACATAGTACAGTATGTGGTGCTAGCACATCCGCTATATTAGATCTAATAGGAGGAAAACACAAATGGCTAAAGTATGTTACTTTACAGGTCGTAAGACTGTATCAGGAAACAACCGTTCACACGCGATGAACCAAACAAAACGTGCCGTAAAACCAAACCTTCAAAAAGTTACTGTACTTATCGATGGTAAACCTAAAAAAGTTTGGGCTTCAGCTCGTGCTTTGAAATCAGGTAAAGTAGAACGCGTTTAATAAAGAGTAAAAGGCCATCAGGTCTTTTTCTTTTGCTCTGAGCTCAAAATCCCTTGTCAAAGGAGCAAATATCCGCCGATACAGTATTCTGCTTTTACACTTGGCTTGAAATATGATAAAATAGAGTATCAACTAGTTGAGGTAGAAAAAATGACTGTAAAAATTAATACAAAAGATGGTCAAATCGAACTAACAGATGAAGTGATTGCTACCGTTGTAGGCGGTGCAGCAACTGAGATTTTTGGTGTGGTCGGTATGGCAAGTAAGAAAGCCCTCAAAGATAATTTCCAAGCCCTCCTTGGGAAGGAAAATTATTCTAAAGGTGTCGTTGTAAAAGCGGCCGAAGATGGTAGCATTGCAGTTGATGTATATACCGTGTTGAGCTATGGAACTAAGATTAGTGAAGTCTCAAAAAACATCCAAGAGCGTGTACGCTTTAGTTTGGAAAACCAACTTGGCATCACTGCTCAAACTGTGAATGTCTACATTCAAAATATCAAAGTTGTAGGAGAATAATCGTGTCAAATATTACTACAAGCTTATTTCAAGAAATGGTACAGGCTGCATCTACTCGTTTGAACAAGCAAGCCGAATATGTCAATTCATTAAACGTCTTCCCAGTTCCAGATGGAGATACAGGAACAAACATGGGAATGACTATCGAAAATGGTGCTAAAGAAGTAGCAGACAAACCAGCTTCAACTGTTGGTGAGGCTGCAAGTATCTTGGCTAAAGGTCTGTTGATGGGTGCGCGTGGGAACTCAGGAGTTATCACTTCTCAGCTTTTCCGCGGATTCTCGCAAGCCATTAAGACAAAAGAAGAGTTAACAGGGAAAGACCTAGCTCTTGCCTTCCAATCTGGTGTTGAAGTAGCCTACAAGGCTGTTATGAAGCCAGTTGAAGGAACAATCTTGACTGTATCACGTGGTGCTGCCATCGGTGCTAAGAAAAAAGCCGAGCAGACAGACGATGCCATTGAGGTTATGCGCGCTGCCTTAGAAGGAGCTAAAACAGCCCTTGCTAAGACTCCGGACATGCTTCCAGTCTTGAAGGAAGTTGGTGTTGTGGACTCTGGTGGTCAAGGTTTGGTCTTCATCTATGAAGGTTTCCTTTCAGCTCTTACTGGCGAATACAGCGCTTCTGAGGACTTTGTCGCTACTCCAGCCAACATGAGTGAAATGATCAATGCAGAACACCATAAGTCTGTAGCTGGACATGTGGCAACAGAAGATATCACTTTTGGTTACTGTACGGAGATCATGGTTGCCCTTAAGCAAGGTCCAACTTATGCTAAAGACTTTGACTACGATGAATTCCGTAACTACTTGAATGACCTTGGGGATTCTCTACTTGTTGTTAATGATGACGAAATCGTTAAAGTTCACGTCCATACAGAAGATCCAGGTCTTGTCATGCAAGAAGGTCTCAAATATGGTAGCTTGGTTAAGGTTAAAGTCGATAACATGCGTAACCAACACGAAGCACAAGTGGAAAAAGAAGCTAAAGTTAGCAAACCAGCTGAAGAAAAAGAATACGCCCTTATCGCAGTAGTAGCTGGACAAGGCTTGGCAGACATCTTCCGTGCTCAAGGTGTGGACTATGTTATCGAAGGTGGACAAACCATGAACCCTTCGACAGAAGACTTTATCAAGGCTGTTGAGCAAGTTAATGCTCGTAACATCATCTTCTTGCCAAACAACAAAAATATCTTCATGGCAGCTCAATCTGCAGCTGAAGTCTTAGAACAACCAGCAGTAGTGGTAGAAGCTCGTACCCTTCCTCAAGGATTGACTAGTCTTCTTGCCTTCGACCCAAGCAAATCAATTGAAGAAAACAAAGAACGCATGACTGCAGCTCTTGGTGATGTGGTCAGCGGTAGTGTAACAACAGCCGTTCGTGACACGACTATCGATGGTTTGGAAATCCATGAAAATGACAATCTTGGTATGGTAGATGGTAAGATTCTCGTATCAAACCCTGACATGCACCAAACTCTGACTGAAACTTTGAAACATATGTTGGATGAAGACAGTGAAATCGTAACCTTCTATATCGGTGAAGACGGAAGCGAAGAATTGGCTAACCAAATCGCCCAAGAAATCGCAGAAGAATTCGAAGATGTAGAAGTAGAAATCCACCAAGGTCAACAACCAGTTTACCCATATCTTTTCAGTGTGGAATAGGAGACTTTGAATGAAGAAAGTTTTAGGATTGATTTTTGCAGCGTTACTTGCTCTTGCTGGCTGTGGTCAAACCAACACTGCAACAACAGAGTCAAGTAGTACAGCAAGTTCGATTGATTCATCTAGTCAGTCGAGTCAGGTAAAAGAAGAAAAAACAAAAATCCTTAAAGGGAAAATGGATGAATTTGATGTCACTATGACCTTTGTTTATACGGATGTTGTTAAACACTTCAAGATGGAGATGCTCGGAAAAATGAACGTGGAGATTCCTGCTGGAGTTACTCCTGAAGAATTCCAAGCAATCTTCCGTGAAGCTATGGAAGATAGTCCAGAGTATCTTGAAATCAAGGACGAGCCTGGTGTTAATGTAGAATATTTTATCACCGAGGACAAAAAGATGAGAGTCGTTATGGAACTCGATCTTGAAAAAGCAGATTTAGATAAAGTAAAAAACACATATTTCTTTAAATCACTAGCGGATGGTATAGAAGACTTTAAAAAGCCTAATGCACTATTCGCTGCATTAAAATTACAGGGATTTAAAGAAGAATAAAAAAAGAGGTCGGGAAAAGATTCCCGATCTTTTTGGTTTGCAATGAGTTTTTGAGCTGGTAGCTGACTGAACTTTTTGTGACATTTGTCATATTTCCTCATGACAGAAGCTTCTAGTGATTCTACCTTCAAAGAATTATACTAGATGTATCAAATGGAGGAAGAAAAAAATGAAACATAAAGTAATTGTCGCAATGAGTTTAGTAGCAGCAGGAGTCATGACTTATCTCATGTTTTCAGGATTGGATGAAGGCTTTTATCATTTTCCTTGGGAGTTGTTTGCAAGTTTTGGAATCATGTCTTGGTTGATCCGAGAAGGTTTGAAATTGGTCTCAGATGTGAAAAAGGAGTTTGAAAAATGAAAAAAGCGATTCTCTTTCTTTTTATTGGACTGTCACTAGTGGTATGGTTGGTAGAAATGTTTACAGGTTGGTTTGATCAAGCCTTCCTGCACCAAGCCATTCGCGGTGCCTGGGGATTAGGATTTATGATTTTTATCGTCTTTCCGATGGGAAAGGAGTGGCTGAAAGGAGAATATCATGAACATGATTAAGGTAGAAAGCCTAAATAAAAACATCAAGGGCAAGGCTATTTTGAAGGATATTTCCTTTGAGGTAGCTGAAGGTGAATGCGTCGCCTTGATTGGGCCCAATGGTGCTGGAAAGACCACACTCTTGGACTGTTTGCTTGGAGATAAACTGGTCACCAGCGGTCAAGTATCCATCCAAGGCTTGCCAGTGACGAGCTCTCAGTTAGACTACACAAGATCCTACCTCCCTCAAGAAAATGTCATCGTTCAGAAATTAAAGGTTAAAGAGTTGATTGCTTTCTTTCAAAGCATTTACCCAAATCCCTTGAGCAACCAGGAAATCGATCAACTATTGCAGTTTGACCAGCAACAAAAAGAGCAATTGGCAGAAAAATTATCAGGTGGGCAAAAGCGTCTCTTCTCTTTTGTCTTGACCTTGATTGGGCGACCAAAGCTTGTCTTTTTAGATGAACCGACTGCGGCCATGGATACCTCAACCCGTCAACGTTTTTGGGAAATTATCCAGGAGCTAAAAGCTAAGGGAGTAACTATTCTCTATTCGTCCCATTACATCGAAGAGGTAGAGCATACAGCTGATCGGATTTTGGTCTTGAATAAGGGAGAGTTGATTCGCGATACAACACCTCTAGCCATGCGCAGTGAGGAGATTGAAAAGCACTTTATCCTTCCTCTAGCATACAAGGAAATCATTGAGCAGTCTAACTTGGTTGAAAACTGGTCACAAAAACAAGATGCTCTGCAAGTAGTTACACGTGAAGCGGATGCTTTTTGGCAACTGTTAGTGCAAGCAGGATGTAGGATTCAAGAAATTGAAGTCAATAATCGTAGCTTGTTGGATACAATCTTTGAAGAAACACAAAAAGGAGATGACTAAGATGAAACGATGGATCGCATTAAATAAGATAGAATTTCTATTGACCAAACGACAATTAGTCTATTATCTGTTATCCGTAGGGATGCCGACAGCCTTCTATTTATTCTTTTCAGGTATGTACCAGGACACACCAGGTGGACCGGCTAATTTTATGCGCGACTACCTCATCTCCATGACGGCTTTTTCCATGATGTCGACAGCTATCTTTTCATTCCCAGTTGTTTTACATACCGATAAGATCAACAACTGGCAGAAAATATTACGTCATAGCCCTGTAAATATGGTAGAATATTATCTATCAAAGATAACAAGTATGATGGTTGATTATTTGGTCTCAATCCTGGTTGTTTTCTCAGTTGGGCATTTTGTAAGAGGTGTGGATATGTCTCTTGGAAACTGGATTGGGGCTGCGTTCTTGCTGATAGTAGGAAGTGTTGCCTTTGTAGCACTTGGCTTAACCCTGACTCTCTTACCGTCCAGTCAGCTGATGTCTGTCGTAGGCAATCTTCTTTACTTTGGCTTGGCTGTTTTAGGCGGACTCTGGATGCCTGTCTCTTTATTTCCAGATTGGATGCAAGCAATCGGGAAGCGTCTACCAAGCTATCAGTTGATGGAATTGATCAAGACCTTCTTAAATGAGGGTGGCATCAATTTATCAGCCACAGTTTATCTACTTGTTTTTTCAGCAGTTTTGTTTGGTTTGACCATTTACCTTCAAGGTCATAAGGAGAATGCTTAATGCTTGAAAGACTGAAGAGCATAGACTATATGTATTGGGCCAGTTTGATTTTTATGGTTTTTCCCATCCTTCCTGTAGTGATTGGGGAGCTTGCTGTCTGGCATTTATTGATTGATATTCTATTTGTAGTGGCGTATTTGGGTGTTTTAACAACTAAGAATCAGCGCCTATCTTGGCTTTTCTGGAGCATCATGCTGGTCTATGTAGCTGGGAACACCGCCTTTGTTGCTGTAAATTATATCTGGTTCTTCTTTTTCCTTTCCAATCTCTTAATTTATCATTTTGGCGTACGTAGTTTTAATTCTTTACATGTCCGGACTTTTCTCCTTGCTCAAGTGCTTGTGGTGGGGCAACTGTTGATTATTCAGAGAATCGAAGTTGGGTTTCTATTCTATCTACTTGTAATTCTTGCTTTTGTCGATTTGATGACTTTTGGTTTGGTTCGGATTCGTATTGTAGAGGATTTGAAAGAAGCGCAGGCCAAGCAAAATGCCCAGATAAATCTATTGCTAGCTGAAAATGAACGCAGTCGTATCGGTCAGGATTTGCATGATAGCTTGGGACATACCTTTGCTATGCTGAGTGTCAAAACAGATCTGGCCCTGCAGTTGTTTCAGATGGAGGCTTATCCACAGGTGGAAAAGGAATTAAAAGAAATTCACCAGATCAGCAAGGATTCCATGAATGAAGTGCGAACCATTGTGGAAAATTTGAAATCACGGACCCTAGCTTCCGAGCTTGAGACTGTTAAGAAGATGCTGGAAATTGCTGGGATTGAAGTTCAGGTTGACAATCAGTTGGACAAGGCTAGTTTGACCCAGGATGTCGAGTCGACGGCTGCTATGATTTTGTTAGAACTTGCGACCAATATCATCAAGCATGCCAGCGCTGAAAAAGCCTATCTAAAACTGGAACGCACAGATCAGGAATTGCTATTGACAGTTAGAGATGACGGGAAAGGATTTGCAACTGTAAAAGGAAATGAACTTCATACAGTCCGTGACCGTGCAGCGGCCTTCTCAGGTCAAGTAGAGCTGGTCAGTTTGGAAGATCCCACAGAGGTGCGCGTGCATCTGCCTTATAAGGAGAGAAAGTAGATGAGAGTATTAGTCGCAGAAGATCAAAGTATGCTTAGAGATGCTATGTGCCAGCTCTTAAGCTTTCAACCAGATGTGGAGGCTGTCTTGCAGGCGAAAAATGGAGCCGAGGCTATCGAGGTTTTGGGGAAAGAAGCAGTAGATATTGCCATCCTTGACGTCGAAATGCCAGTCAAGACGGGACTAGAAGCACTTGAGTGGATCAAAGAAGAAGTGCCTGAAATCAAGGTGGTTATCGTTACGACCTTTAAACGGCCAGGTTATTTTGAACGAGCAGTCAAAGCAGGAGTAGATGCCTATGTCTTGAAAGAGCGAAGCATCGCTGAGCTCATGCAAACCCTGCATACGGTGTTAGAGGGGCGCAAGGAATATTCTCCAGAGCTGATGGAAGTCATGATGACTCACCCCAATCCATTGACCGAGCAGGAAGTCGCTGTTCTACATGGAGTGGCTCAAGGGCTCTCCAATCAAGAAATTGCTGACAAGCTCTACCTCTCAAACGGCACCGTCCGTAATTACATGACCAATATCCTCTCCAAACTAGGCGCCAGCAACCGAACCGAAGCAGCCAAAACCGCTGAAGAAGAAGGCTGGTTGTGAGGAGAAAGAAAAAATCTCTTAGAAATGAATCTAAGAGATTTTTTGTGTTATGTGGCTATTATAGTAGATTAAAATAAGGTATGAACAAATCGATTAGGAAAGTCAAACTAATACTCTATAGGTAGTATAGAAGTTTAAGCCTTATCTAATTGCAAGAGGGCTTCAATCTCGGCTAATGTGCTTGCTTGTGAGATAGCTCCACGGAGTTTAGCTGCACCTGATGTTCCACGGAGGTAGTGAGGAGCGAGTCCACGGAATTCACGGACCGCAACCTTTTCTCCCTTGAGGTTAATCAAGCGTTTCAAATGCTCGTAAGCGATGTTCATCTTATCTTCAAAGGTTAAATCAGGAAGGATTTCTCCAGTTTCAAAGTAATGGTTGATCTGGTTGAAGAGGTAGGGATTTCCCATGGCAGCTCGACCAATCATAACAGCGTCAGCACCGACTTCTTCGATGCGTTGTTTGGCTTCTTGGACCGTACGGATATCGCCGTTGGCGATGAAGGGAATCTTGGTCAGAGCTTGGGCTACGTCGTGCAAGGTCTCAAGATCAGCATGACCAGTATACATTTGCTCACGGGTACGGCCATGCATGGCGAGGGCAGAGACACCTGCAGCTTCAGCGGCGAGGGCATTTTCCACAGCTAGAGATGGGTCAGCCCAACCTGTACGCATTTTGACGGTGAGTGGGATATCAAGGACAGATTGAACTTTGTTAATGATAGAGTAGATCTTGTCGGGATCCTTGAGCCACATAGCGCCGGCTTCGTTCTTCACGATTTTGTTAACTGGACAACCCATGTTGATATCCACGATATCGGTCTTGGTGTTTTCTTGGATGAATTCTGCTGCGCGTGCTAGGCTGTCTTCATCACTACCAAAAAGTTGGATAGAGACTGGGTTTTCGCCTTCATCGATATGAAGCATGTGAAGAGTTTTTTCGTTGTTGTATTGGATTCCCTTGTCAGAGACCATTTCCATGACAACGAGTCCAGCTCCGAGTTCTTTAGCAATGGTACGAAAGGCTGAGTTGGTCACGCCGGCCATGGGTGCTAAAACGGTACGATTGGGAATCTCAACATTGCCAATCATAAAAGGTGTATTAAGATTTGTCACGAATGAGTTCCTCCAGATCATTTTCGTTAAAGTTGTAAGTTGTTTGACAGAATTGACAAGTGATTTCTGCCCCGTGGTCTTGGTCCTTCATTTCCTGCAAGTCTGAGCTTGGGAGACTAGAAAGAGCCTTCATAAAGCGTTCTTTGCTGCAGTCACATTGGAAACGAATCTCTTCTTCAGACAAGCGTTTGTATGGTTCGTCACCATAGATGGCTTTAAGAAGAGCTTCGATATGGTCGTCGCTTTCCAGAAGGGTTGAGATAGCTGGCATTTCTTGGATGCGTTTTTCAAAACGAGCGATTTCTTCTTCCTTGGCTCCTGGCAAAACTTGAACAAGGAAGCCACCTGCTACTTTGACCTTGTCTTCTTCGTCTAAAAGGACATTTAGACCAACTGCTGACGGCGTTTGTTGGCTTTCAGTCAGGTAGTATGCCAAGTCTTCACCGATTTCCCCAGAGATGAGAGGAGTCATGGAGTTGTAAGGATTTCCAGTGCCATAGTCTGTGATAACGAGAAATTGGCCATTGCCGACAAAAGGACCGACTAGGACTTCACCCGTTGCAGTCTTTTTGATGTCAACGCCAGGATTTTGAACGTAGCCTTTGACGTTGCCCTTGGTATCTGCGACTGTGATGATGGCACCGAGAGAGCTCGTTCCAAGAACTTTAACTGTTAGTTTGGTATTTCCTTTCTCATTAGCTGCGAGAATCTGGCTAGCGATAAGGGTGCGACCAAGTGCGACGGTTGAACTGGCTTGGGTTTGATGTTTTTCTTGAGCAGTGCGGACGGTTTCTGTGCTATCAAGGACAAAAGCACGAAAGGCTCCGCTTTCTGATATAGTTTTAATAATTTTATCCATAGCTACTATTTTAGCATAAAAATGCCCAAAGGGGGAGCCGTGTGTTTGCTGATTTTCAGGATAATGGATCAGGAAATCAGCAGGTAAATAAAAAGAGAAACAGATTATTTCAGCATTTGTAAGATTTATGCTATGCTTAAGGTAGAAAATGAAAGGGGTAACAAATGTATTTAGGAGATTTGATGGAAAAGGCCGAATCTGGCCAATTTTCAATCCTTTCCTTTCTATTACAAGAGCCTCAGACGACTGTCAAGGCTGTAATGGAGGAAACAGGATTTTCAAAAGCAACCCTAACCAAATATGTCATCCTTCTTAATGAAAAGGCTTTGGATAGTGGCTTAGAGCTGAACATCTCCTTAGAAGATGAAAATCTGCGCCTGTCGATCGGTGCAGCTACCAAGGGGAGAGATATTCGGAGCCTGTTTTTGGAGAATGCTGTTAAATACCAGATTTTGGTCTATATTCTCTACCACCAACAGTTTTTAGCCCATCAGCTGGCTCAAGAATTGATGATTAGCGAGGCTACGCTTGGCCGTCACTTAGCTGGTTTAAATCAGATTTTGTCAGAATTTGATTTATCCATCCAAAATGGACGTTGGCGAGGTCCAGAGCATCAGATTCGCTATTTCTATTTCTGTCTTTTCCGCAAGGTCTGGTCCAGTCAGGAATGGGGAAATGAAATGCAAAAGCCTGAGAGAAGGCGGGAGATTGCTAGTTTAGAAGAAATCTGTGGTGCTCAATTGTCTTCGGGGCAGAAGTTAGACTTGATTTTGTGGAATCATATCAGCCAACAACGTTTACGTGTCAATGCCTGTCAATTTCAAATCATAGAAGATAAAATGCGAGGCTATTTTGACAATATTTTCTACCTTCGCTTGTTGAGAAAGACACCGTCCTTTTTTGCTGGGCAACATATTCCTTTGGGAACTGAGGATGGTGAGATGATGATTTTCTTCTCTTTTCTTCTTTCTCATCGCATTTTGCCCCTACATACCATGGAGTATATCCTTGGGTTTGGAGGGCGGCTGGCAGATTTGTTGACGCAACTGATTCAAAAAATGAAGAAAGAGGGCTTGCTGGGTGATTATACAGAGGATCACGTTACCTATGAACTCAGTCAGCTTTGTGCTCAAGTCTATCTCTATAAGGGCTATATTTTACAGGATCGCTACAAGTACCAGTTAGAGAATCGTCATCCTTATTTGCTGATGGAACATGATTTTAAAGAGATAGCAGAGGAGATTTTTCATGCTTTACCTGCCTTTCAGCAGGGGACGGACTTGGATAAAAAAATACTTTGGGAATTGCTTCAATTGATGGAATACATGGCAGAAAATGACGGTCATCATATGCGGATTGGTCTAGATGTAACAGCGGGTTTTCTTGTCTTTTCAAGAATGACTGCTATCTTGAAACGCTATTTGGAATACAATCGTTTTATTACTATTGAAGCCTATGACCCTAGTCGGCACTACGATTTGCTGGTTACCAATAATCCTATTCATAAAAAAGACCAGACTCCAGTATATTATTTAAAAAACGACTTAGATATGGAAGATTTGGCAGCGATTCGTCAGATACTATTTGCTTAAAAGGCTTGGGAATCCAGGTCTTTTTTGTGAAATTCTCACAATCCTTATCAATTTTTTTTAAAATTTTAAAAAACTTGATAAACAAGAAAGCGCTTTATTTTGTATACTAGTTACTGTAAAGAGGAAATAACCTCAAGATCTTTATCAGGAGGACAGCACATGTCACAAGAAAAATACATTATGGCCATTGACCAAGGGACTACCAGTTCTCGTGCCATTATTTTTAACAAAAAAGGGGAAAAGGTCAGCTCAAGTCAAAAAGAATTCACACAAATCTTTCCACAAGCAGGTTGGGTTGAGCACAATGCCAATGAAATTTGGAACTCTGTGCAGTCAGTAATCGCTGGGGCTTTTATCGAAAGCGGTATCAAGCCAAATCAAATCCAAGCTATCGGGATTACCAACCAGCGTGAAACGACAGTTGTTTGGGATAAAAAGACAGGTCTCCCTATCTATAATGCCATCGTTTGGCAGTCTCGCCAGACAGCGCCTTTGGCTGAACAACTAAAAAAACAAGGTTATGTAGAGAAATTCCATGAGAAGACTGGTCTGATCATCGATGCTTACTTCTCTGCGACCAAGGTTCGTTGGATCTTGGACCATGTAGAAGGCGCTCAAGAGCGAGCAGAAAAGGGTGAGTTGCTCTTTGGTACTATCGATACTTGGTTGGTTTGGAAATTGACTGATGGTGCGGCTCACGTGACCGACTACTCAAATGCAGCCCGTACCATGCTTTATAACATTAAAGAACTCAAATGGGATGATGAGATTTTGGAAATCCTCAACATTCCGAAGGCTATGCTTCCAGAAGTTCGTTCTAACTCTGAAATCTACGGTAAGACAGCTCCTTTCCATTTCTACGGCGGTGAAGTGCCAATCTCAGGTATGGCTGGGGACCAACAGGCAGCCCTCTTTGGACAGTTGGCTTTTGAGCCTGGTATGGTCAAAAATACTTACGGAACAGGTTCTTTCATCATCATGAATACTGGTGAAGAAATGCAGTTGTCTGAAAACAACCTCTTGACAACCATTGGTTATGGTATTAACGGCAAGGTTTACTATGCCTTGGAAGGTTCTATCTTCATCGCAGGAAGTGCCATTCAATGGCTTCGTGACGGACTTCGCATGGTTGAAAACTCACCAGAGTCTGAAAAATATGCTCGTGACTCTCACAATAATGACGAAGTTTATGTCGTTCCAGCCTTTACAGGTTTAGGTGCTCCATACTGGAACCAAAATGCTCGTGGTTCTGTCTTTGGCTTAACTCGTGGAACAAGCAAAGAAGATTTTATCAAGGCAACCTTGCAATCTATCGCTTATCAAGTGCGTGATATCATTGATACCATGCAAGTGGATGCTCAGACAGCTATCCAAGTCTTGAAGGTGGATGGCGGTGCAGCTATGAATAACTTTCTCATGCAGTTCCAAGCGGACATCTTAGGAATCGACATCGCACGCGCCAAAAACTTGGAAACAACTGCTCTAGGAGCAGCCTTCCTAGCAGGTTTGTCAGTAGGTTACTGGAAAGACTTGGATGAGTTGAAGCTCTTGAACGAGACTGGGGAACTTTTTGAGCCATCTATGAACGAATCTCGCAAGGAACAACTCTACAAGGGCTGGAAGAAGGCTGTGAAAGCGACTCAAGTCTTTGCGGAAGTAGATGACTAATACCGGAAGAATAAAGCGACTTAGTTAGAAAGTGTGTAAATATGGAATTTTCAAAGAAAACACGTGAATTATCAATTAAAAAAATGCAGGAACGTACCCTGGACCTCTTGATTATTGGTGGAGGAATCACAGGGGCTGGTGTAGCTTTACAGGCAGCAGCTAGTGGTCTAGATACTGGTTTGATTGAAATGCAGGACTTCGCAGAAGGAACATCTAGCCGTTCAACAAAATTGGTCCACGGAGGTCTACGTTACCTCAAACAATTCGACGTAGAAGTGGTATCAGATACAGTTTCTGAACGTGCAGTGGTTCAACAAATCGCTCCACATATTCCAAAGCCAGATCCAATGCTTTTACCAGTTTATGAAGAAGATGGAGCGACCTTTAGCCTCTTCCGTTTGAAAGTAGCTATGGATTTGTACGACCTTTTGGCAGGAGTTAACAACACACCAGCTGCAAACAAGGTCTTGAGCAAGGAAGAAGTCTTGGAACGTCAACCAAACTTGAAGAAAGAAGGCTTGGTAGGAGGTGGAGTTTACCTTGACTTCCGTAACAACGATGCGCGTCTTGTGATTGAAAACATCAAACGTGCCAACCAAGACGGTGCCCTCATTGCCAACCACGTGAAGGCAGAAGGCTTCCTCTTTGACGAAAGTGGCAAGATTACTGGTGTCGTAGCTCGTGATTTGTTGACAGACCGAGTCTCTGAAATCAAGGCCCGTCTGGTTATTAACACAACAGGTCCTTGGAGCGACAAAGTACGCAATTTGTCTAATAAGGGAACACAATTCTCACAAATGCGTCCAACTAAGGGAGTTCACTTGGTAGTGGACTCAAGCAAGATCAAGGTTTCACAGCCAGTTTACTTTGACACAGGTTTGGGTGACGGTCGTATGGTCTTTGTTCTCCCACGTGAAAACAAGACCTACTTCGGTACAACTGATACAGACTACACAGGTGATTTGGAACATCCAAAAGTGACTCAGGAAGATGTAGATTATCTACTTGGTATTGTCAACAACCGCTTCCCAGAAGTCAACATCACCATTGATGATATCGAAAGTAGCTGGGCAGGTCTTCGTCCATTGATCGCAGGCAATAGCGCTTCTGACTACAATGGAGGAAATAACGGAACCATCAGTGATGAAAGCTTTAATACTTTGATTGCGACTGTCGAAGCATATCTATCGAAAGAAAAAACGCGTGAAGATGTTGAATCTGCTGTCAGCAAGCTTGAAAGCAGTACATCTGAGAAACATTTGGATCCATCTGCAGTTTCTCGTGGTTCTAGCTTGGACCGTGATGACAATGGCCTTTTGACCCTTGCTGGTGGTAAAATCACAGACTACCGTAAGATGGCAGAAGGAGCTATGGAGCGCGTAGTTGAGATTTTGAAAGCAGAGTTTGACCGCAGCTTTAAACTCATCAACTCTAAGACTTATCCTGTTTCAGGTGGAGAATTGAATCCAGCAAATGTAGATTCAGAAATCGAAGCCTTTGCGCAACTTGGAGTATCACGTGGTTTGGATAGCAAGGAAGCACATTATCTGGCAAATCTTTACGGTTCAAATGCACCAAAGGTCTTTGCCCTTGCTCACAGCTTGGAACAAGCTCCAGGACTCAGTTTGGCAGACACCTTGTCCCTTCACTATGCAATGCGCAATGAGTTGGCTCTTAGCCCAGTTGACTTCCTTCTTCGTCGTACCAACCATATGCTCTTTATGCGTGATAGCTTGGATAGCATCGTTGAGCCAGTTTTGGATGAAATGGGACGATTCTATGACTGGACAGAAGAAGAGAAAACAACTTACCGTGTTGATGTCGAAGCAGCTCTTGCTCAAAATGACTTGGCAGCATTAAAAAATTAAGAAAAACTAGAAGAGAGGGAGACAAGCGTTCCTTGCTTTCTCTCTCCTTCTTTTAAATGGAGACAAAGATATGATGAAAGAATTATTTGGAGAATTTTTGGGAACTTTAATCCTGATTCTTCTAGGAAATGGTGTTGTTGCAGGTGTAGTTCTTCCCAAAACTAAGAGTAACAATTCAGGATGGATTGTCATCACTATGGGTTGGGGGATTGCCGTTGCTGTCGCAGCCTTTGTGTCTGGCAAGCTCAGTCCAGCTCATTTAAACCCAGCTGTGACCATTGGTGTGGCCTTAAAAGGTGGCCTGCCTTGGGCATCAGTATTCCCTTATATCCTAGCCCAGTTTGCAGGAGCTATGCTCGGTCAGATTTTGGTTTGGTTGCAATTCAAACCGCATTATGATGCAGAAGAAAATGCAGGCAATATCCTGGCAACCTTCAGTACTGGGCCAGCCATCAAGGATACAGTTTCTAACTTGATCAGTGAAATCCTTGGAACCTTTGTTTTGGTGTTGACAATCTTTGCTTTGGGGCTTTATGACCTTCAGCCTGGTATCGGAATCTTTGCAGTGGGAACTTTGATTGTCGGTATCGGTCTATCATTAGGTGGGACAACAGGTTATGCCTTGAATCCTGCGCGTGACCTTGGTCCTCGTATCATGCACAGCATCTTGCCAATTCCAAATAAGGGAGATGGAGACTGGTCTTATGCCTGGATTCCAGTTGTGGGACCTGTTATCGGTGCAGCCTTGGCCGTGCTTGTATTCTCACTTTTCTAAGATAAAAGAGCTATTTGTAACAAAGTTTGAGATTGGCTTCTCAAACTTTGTTGTTTTTTGAGGGCAAAACATTAATATTTTAACTTGTCTTAAAATAACCTAAAACGAACTTTTAAGTTATGGTAAACAGTTGAAAATAGAGGGAATAAAGTGGTAAAATGGGAACAAGAAAAAATAGTAATTGTATATTTGCATAAAATTATTGAAAATTTACAAAAAGAAGTTAATTATGGATAAAAAGAAACCAATTTATGTTTTTTTAGGGCAAACGGTCCTGTATTTTATTGTTCTACTTGGTTTGCTTTACTTTTTTAGTTACCTAGGACAAAGTCAGGGAAGCTTTATTTACAATGAATTTTAGTTTAAAGGAGAAAAATCATCGTGTCTAATAAGCCGATAAAAGATATGATTGAAGCGATTGAATATTTCGCCCAAACTCAACCTACCTTTCCAGTCTATAATGTTCTTGGTGAGGAACGTACCTATGGTGATTTAAAGGCTGATTCAGATAGTTTGGCTGCAACCATTGATCAGCTAGGATTACCTGAAAAATCTCCAGTAGTCGTTTTTGGTGGTCAAGAGTATGAAATGTTGGCAACCTTTGTAGCCTTGACTAAGTCAGGACATGCCTATATTCCCATTGACAGTCATTCAGCCTTGGAGCGAGTTTCGGCTATTTTAGAAGTAGCGGAGCCAAGTTTGATTATTGCCATCTCAGACTTTCCATTGGAGCAGGTTTCTACACCGATGATGACTCTAGCTCAGGTTCAAGAAGCCTTTGCTCAAGGGTCTAGTTATGAGATCACGCATCCAGTCAAGGGAGATGATAACTACTACATTATCTTTACTTCTGGTACAACTGGTAAGCCTAAAGGAGTGCAGATTTCACATGATAACCTCCTCAGCTTTACCAACTGGATGATTACGGATAAGGAATTTGCGACGCCAAGTCGTCCGCAAATGCTGGCTCAGCCACCTTATTCTTTTGACCTGTCTGTCATGTACTGGGCACCGACCTTGGCACTGGGTGGTACGCTTTTCGCTCTTCCTTCAGCCATTACTCAGGATTTTAAGCAACTCTTTGCGACCATCTTTTCATTGCCAATCGCTATCTGGACATCAACGCCTTCTTTTGCGGATATGGCCATGTTATCAGAAGACTTCAACAGCGAGAAAATGCCAGGTATCACGCATTTTTACTTTGATGGCGAAGAATTGACGGTCAAAACGGCTCAAAAACTACGTGAGCGTTTCCCCAATGCCCATATTATCAATGCCTACGGTCCAACAGAAGCGACAGTAGCCCTGTCAGCTGTTGCTGTGACAGACGAGATGTTGGCAACTCTCAAACGCCTACCAATCGGCTATACCAAGGCTGATTCTCCAACCTTTATCATTGACGAGGAAGGCAATAAATTGCCAAATGGCGAACAGGGAGAAATCATTGTTTCTGGACCAGCCGTTTCAAAAGGTTATATGAACAATCCTGAAAAAACGGCAGAAGCCTTCTTTGAGTTTGAAGGTCTACCAGCCTACCATACAGGAGATGTGGGAACTATGACAGATGAAGGCTTACTTCTCTACGGCGGACGCATGGACTTCCAGATTAAGTTCAACGGTTACCGCATTGAGTTAGAAGATGTCTCTCAAAACCTCAATAAGTCTCGCTTTATCGAGTCTGCTGTAGCTGTGCCACGTTATAATAAAGACCACAAGGTGCAAAATCTATTGGCTTATGTCATCTTGAAAGACGGTGTTCGTGAGCAGTTTGAGCGAGATATTGATATTACCAAGGCTATCAAGGAAGATTTAACAGATATCATGATGTCCTACATGATGCCGTCTAAATTCCTTTATCGAGACAGTTTGCCACTGACTCCAAATGGAAAAATTGACATCAAAGGATTGATTAACGAGGTGAATAAGAGATGATGGAGTTCTTTCAACAGCTTCCTCATTTAGAGCCATATGGGAATCCTCAGTATTTTGTTTATGTGATTGCTGCAACCTTGCCCATCTTTATCGGTCTCTTTTTCAAGAAACGCTTTGCCTGGTATGAAGTGCTGGTTAGCCTCTTCTTTATCGTCACTATGTTGGTAGGTGGGAAGACTAATCAATTGGCTGCCTTGGGTATTTATCTGTGCTGGGAAATATTGCTCTTACTTTTCTACAAGCACTATCGAAAAAGTAAGGATGGCAAGTGGGTCTTCTACTTAGTCAGTTTTCTGTCCCTATTTCCGATTATCTTTGTCAAGGTGCAACCAGCTATCAATGGAACGCAGTCTTTGCTTGGGTTCTTGGGAATTTCTTACCTGACGTTTCGTTCGGTTGGGATTATCATCGAGCTGAGAGATGGAGTGATTAAGGATTTCACCCTCTGGGAATTCCTCCGCTTTCTTCTCTTTATGCCGACTTTTTCAAGTGGCCCAATCGACCGCTTTAAACGGTTTAATGAAAATTATCAGACCATTCCTGAGCGGGATGAGTTGATGGATATGCTGGATGAATCTGTTCGTTATATCATGTGGGGCTTTTTGTATAAGTTTATCCTAGCTCATGTTTTAGGAGAGACCTTACTCCCTCCTCTGAAGAATCTAGCCCTGCAGACAGGTGGCTTTTTTAACCACTATGCCTTGGCAGTTATGTATACCTTTGGTCTAGAACTTTTCTTTGACTTTGCAGGCTACTCTATGTTTGCCTTAGCCATTTCAAATTTGATGGGAATCCGTAGCCCTATCAACTTTAACAAGCCTTTTTTATCTAGGGATTTAAAAGAGTTTTGGAATCGCTGGCACATGAGTCTGTCTTTCTGGTTCCGTGACTTTGTCTTTATGCGAATGGTCATGGTGTTGACCAGAAAGAAGGTCTTTAAGAATCGCAATGTAACCTCAAGTGTGGCCTATATTGTAAATATGCTGATTATGGGATTTTGGCATGGAGTGACCTGGTACTATATCGCCTATGGCCTCTTTCATGGATTAGGCTTGGTTATTAATGATGTTTGGATTCGTAAGAAAAAAACGCTCAATAAGGAACGGAAAAAAGCAGGGAAAGCTGCTCTACCTGAGAATCGCTGGATTCAGTTGCTTGGCATGGTTATCACCTTCCATGTCGTCATGCTGTCATTCTTAATCTTTTCTGGATTTTTGAATGATTTATGGTTTAAAAAATAAAAGGAAATAAAATATGGATATCAAATCAGAAGTTATTGAAATTATTGATGAGTTGTTTATGGAAGATGTTTCTGACATGATGGATGAAGATCTTTTTGATGCAGGTGTCTTGGATAGTATGGGAACGGTTGAGTTGATTGTGGAGATTGAAAACCGTTTTGATATTCGTGTCCCTGTTACAGAATTTGGTCGTGATGACTGGAATACAGCTAGTAAAATCGTAGCAGGGATTACGGAGTTAAAGAATGCTTAAACGCTTGTGGCTGATTTTCGGGCCTGTCTTTGTAGCGGGCTTGCTGGTGTGCCTTCTTATCTGTTTCTATCCAAGTAGTCCAAGTCATAATCTTATGGAGGAAAAATACTCTGCCGCTTCGATAAGTGCAGAAAGCTTTAAGGAAAGAAGTCAAAAAGTAAGAGCTCTTACGGATCCTGATATGCGTTTTATACCCTTTTTGGGTTCGAGTGAATGGATTCGTTTTGATAGCATGCATCCAGGAGTATTAGCTGAAAAGTATAATCGCTCCTATCGTCCTTATTTTATGGGGCAGGCAGGAGCAGCTTCTCTTAGTCAGTACTTTGGACTACAACAAATCACATCTGAGCTTGAAAACAAACAAGCGGTATTTGTAATCTCTCCACAATGGTTTACAAAAGAGGAGCACGATGCGCCTACTTTTCAAAGCTTTTTTAATAATGACCAGTTGACGGCCTTTTTGGAAAATCAATCCGGAGATCTGGCTGCTCAATATGCGGCTACTAGACTCTTGAAGAAAAATCCAAGAGTACCGATGAAGGGGATTGTTGAGAAGCTGGCCAAGAATGAACAATTGTCAGACTTTGATCAAACGATGGTTAATCTCTCTGCCGAGTTCAATGAAAGACAAGCTGCTCTTTTTGGTCAATTCTCCATTCATGGTCGATTAAAGTACAAAGATCATGTTGAGAAATATTTGAGCAGTCTCCCAGAACAATTTTCTTATGAAGAATTGGAAAATATTGCACGTAAAGATGCAGAAGAAAATACGACCAATAATGATTTGGGAATGGAAAATCATTTTTATACCACTCAACTAAAGAAGGACTTAAAAAATTTAGAAGGCTATCAAAAGAATTATAACTTTCTCCAATCAACTGAGTACAATGATTTGCAGCTAGTGCTCGATCAATTTGCCAAGTCTAAGGTTAATGTGCTCTTTGTCTTTCAACCTGTCAATCAAAAATGGATGAACTATACAGGTTTGAGCGAAGAAATGTATCAACACTCTATTGAAAAAATTCGTTACCAGTTGGAAAGTCAGGGTTTCACTAATATCGCTGACTTTTCAAAAAATGGTGGAGATCCCTACTTTGTTAAGGATACGATTCATATTGGTTGGTTAGGCTGGTTAGCATTTGATAAGGTGGTAAATCCCTTTTTGAGCAATCCGATAACAGCACCTAATTACCAAATGAATGACCGTTTCTTTAGCCAGGATTGGGCAAATTACGATGGGAATATTAAAGATTTTCAATAATATAGAAAAGGAGTTTGAACTTTTTGTTCAGACTTTTTTTATGAAATGTCGGATAGCTTATCCTAAATAAGGCTAAAAGTTTTAAAATGATGCTAAATAGCGTATAATGATAAAAGAAAGAAGAGAAAGGGATTTCAATATGAATAAACGTTTTTTGTTGCCTGTCCTATCGACAGCCCTATTAGCTCCAGCCTTTTTAGCTGGACAAGTCTATGCTGAAGAAAGTACTAGTACTTCAGAAGCTCCAGAAGTTGTGAGTACTGCAGAAGCACCAGTAGTAGCAGCGGCTCCTGAGGTTGTTACAAGTCCGGCAACACCAGCTGAAGAGGCTGCAACTCAAAAAGAAGAAAAAGATACTGTTATCTTGCACACCAATGACGTGCATGGTCGTATCGTAGAAGAAAAAGGAGTAATCGGAGATGCCAAGCTCGCGACAGTTATTGAGAAGGAGCGAGAAAAGGGCAGCCAAACGACTCTAGTAGTAGATGCAGGGGATGCCTTCCAGGGTCTGCCGATTTCAAACTCTACAAAGGGTGAAGCTCGTGCCAAAATCCTAAATGAGATGGGCTACGATGCTATGGCTGTAGGAAATCATGAGTTTGACTTTGGACTTGACGAAGCTAAAAAATACAAAGAAATCTTGAACTTCCCACTGCTTAGCTCAAATACTTATGTAAACGGAGCTCGTCTATTTGAAGCAGCAACAATTGTTGATAAGAACAAGAATGTTGAAGGTGATGAGTTTGTCGTCATCGGTGTGACAACACCTGAAACAGCTACTAAGACCCACCCTAAAAATGTTAAAGGCGTAACCTTTACAGAACCGATTGCAGAGGTTAACAAGGTTATCGAAGAAATTCAAGCTAAAGCCTTGGCAGAAGGCAAAGACTACAAACACTATGTTGTTCTCGCTCACTTGGGAGTTGATACAACAACACCTGTAGAATGGCGTGGTTCAACACTTGCAGAAGCACTTTCAAAAAATCCTTTGTTGAAAGGTAAGCGTGTTACAGTGATTGATGGTCACTCTCATACAGTAGAATCTACTACCTATGGTGACAATGTGACTTACAACCAGACAGGAAGCTATCTCCATAACGTTGGTAAAATCACTTACAACTCTCGTCAATTATTAGGAAATCCAAGCCAGGTACCTGCTGCAGATGCTAAGAAATTAGAAGCCAATCCAAAGATTGCAGCCATGGTCAAAGAAATCAAAGAAAAATATGATGCTGAAAATGCTGTAGAAGTTGTTTCAAATAGCCCAGTTGAATTGAACGGTGACCGTGAAAATGTCCGTGTCCGCGAAACCAACCTTGGAAATGTCGTCGCAGATTCTCTCTACCAGTACGGTCAAACAGGATTTAGTCATCCAACAGATATTGCTGTGACAAATGGTGGAGGCTTGCGTGAAACAATTGCCAAGGATAAACCAATTACAAAAGGAAATGTCATTGCAGTTTTACCATTTGGGAACACAATCTCACAAATCCAAGTAACTGGTCAGCAAGTTCTGGATATGTTTGAAAAATCACTCGGATCTATCTTGCAGGTTGATAAGGCAGGAAAAACTGTCTTGGATGAAAATGGTCAACCATTGCTAGAACCAAGTGGTGGATTCTTACAGATTTCAGGAGCCAAGGTCTACTACGATACAAACCTAGTCGCAGGTAAACGCGTCCTGGCTATTCAAGTGAAGAATCGTGCAACTGGTCTTTATGAAAAACTAGATTTGGCGAAAGTCTACTACCTAGCAACCAATGACTTCCTTGCAGCAGGTGGTGACGGTTATACCATGCTTGGTGGTGCTAGAGAAGAAGGTCCTTCAATGGATGCTGCTTTTGAAGACTATCTAAAAACAGCTGATTTGACTCAGTATGAAAAGGTAAATCCAAATTCACGCACGATTTCTGTGGACTCAAAAACATTTAAACTTCCTGAAGAAGGTAAAGAGCAAGATCCAGCTAAACCAGTAGAAGACCAAGCAACAAAACCGACTCAACCTTCTACTGTAAAAGTTGATTATAAGGTTGCAGATAAGTTTGCTAAGAAAACAGTAGTCTCAGAGAAACTACTTCCAAATACAGGTAGTGAGCAATCTATTTTCATGATGCTACTTGGTATGATTCTTGGAGCGACAGCCCTCTGGACTAGCCGTAAACAAGAAAAATAATTCTAAAGGATGAAAACATCTCAGGTGTTTTCATCTTTTTTCTTGACTCCTTGCTTGGATGTGATATACTTAACTAGTAAAGGAATGGTTTGAATTTGATTTTTGAAGAGTATGAAAACCTTGTATTTATAGAAATTCCGTTCTGAGAAAGGAGCAAATCATGAGACAGTTGGCAAAAGATATCGATCGTTTTTTAAATGAGATTATTCTCAAGGCGGAAAACCAACATGAAATTCTCATTGGTCATTGCACCAGTAATGTGGCCTTGACGAATACCCAGGAGCATATTCTCATGCTTTTATCAGAGGAGTCGCTCACCAACTCTGAGTTGGCGCGTCGTCTCAATGTTAGTCAAGCTGCCGTTACCAAGGCTATCAAATCCCTGGTTAAGGAGGGAATGTTAGAAACGTCTAAGGATCCCAAGGATGCGCGCGTTATCTTCTATCGATTGACAGACTTAGCACGACCAATTGCTGAGGAACACCAGCATCATCATGAACATACCCTCTCGACTTATGAGCAGGTTGCCACTCAGTTCACACCAAACGAACAAAAAATTATCCAGCGGTTTTTAACTGCTTTAGTAGGAGAAATCAAGTAATGAGATACATCACAGTAGAGGATTTGTCCTTCTATTATGACAAGGAACCTGTGCTTGAGCATATCAATTACAGTGTTGATAGTGGGGAGTTTGTCACACTGACAGGAGAAAATGGAGCAGCCAAGACGACTCTTATCAAGGCTAGTCTAGGTATTTTACAACCGAGAATTGGGAAAGTAACCATCTCAAAGACAAATATTCATGGGAAAAAATTAAGAATTGCCTATCTTCCTCAGCAAATTGCTAGTTTCAATGCAGGCTTTCCAAGTACTGTTTATGAATTTGTCAAATCAGGTCGCTACCCAAGAAAGGGCTGGTTCCGTCGTTTGAATGCCCATGATGAAGAACACATCAAGGCTAGTCTGAACTCGGTAGGCATGTGGGAACATCGGGATAAACGGATTGGTTCTCTCTCTGGTGGGCAAAAGCAAAGAGCGGTCATTGCACGTATGTTTGCTTCAGATCCAGATATCTTTATCTTGGATGAGCCAACGACAGGGATGGATGCTGGTACCAAAAATGAATTTTATGAGCTCATGCACCATAGTGCCCACCATCATGGCAAGGCTGTTTTGATGATTACTCACGATCCTGAAGAAGTCAAGGATTACGCAGATCGTAATATCCACCTTGTTCGTGACCAAGATTCGCCATGGCGTTGCTTCAACGTCCATGAAAGTGATCAGGAGGTGGACCATGCTTAATCTACTGTCTTATGATTTTATGCAGCGAGCCTTTTTGGCAGTTATTGCCATGAGTCTCTTTTCACCAGTTCTTGGAACTTTTCTAATCTTGCGCCGTCAAAGTCTCATGAGCGACACTCTCAGTCACGTCTCGCTTTCGGGTGTTGCCTTTGGCTTGGTTTTGGGGATTTCTCCGACCATCTCAACTATTGCTATTGTCTTGATTGCGGCGATCTTTCTTGAATACTTGCGTACGGTTTATAAGAGCTTTATGGAGATTGGGACAGCCATTCTCATGTCTACAGGACTTGCAGTTTCACTTATTGTTATGAGTAAGGGGAAGAGTTCTAGTTCGATGAGTCTGGATCAGTATCTTTTTGGATCTATCGTGACTATTAGTCAAGAGCAGGTCATTAGCCTCTTTGTTATTGCAGCGGTTGTTTTAATCCTGACTTTCCTCTTTTTAAGGCCTATGTATATTCTAACTTTTGACGAGGATACAGCTTTTGTCGATGGTCTTCCAGTGCGTACCATGTCTATTCTCTTTAACATGGTAACTGGTGTGGCTATTGCCCTCATGATACCAGCTGCGGGAGCACTTTTGGTATCGACTATCATGGTCTTACCAGCAAGTATTGCTTTGCGTCTAGGTAAAAACTTTAGTTCTGTGATGATTCTTGCCAGTGTTATTGGTTTTCTAGGCATGGTTGCGGGGCTCTATATTTCCTACTATGCAGAGACACCACCAAGTGCAAGTATTACCATTATCTTTGTAGTTGTCTTCTTGTTAGTCAGCTTACTCAAACGTTTTATCAAATAGGAGAAGTACATGAAAAAACTAGGCCTACTTTTGGCAAGTCTTGTGACAGTCTTCTTAGTTGCTTGTTCTAATCAAAAACAAGCAGACGGGAAATTAAATATCGTTACAACTTTCTATCCTGTCTACGAATTTACCAAGCAAGTCGCGGGAGATACCGCAAATGTAGAACTCCTAATCGGTGCTGGTACAGAACCCCACGACTATGAACCATCCGCTAAGGCAGTTGCCAAAATCCAAGACGCTGATGCCTTTGTTTATGAGAATGAAAATATGGAAACTTGGGTTCCTAAGTTATTAGAATCCCTAGATGCGAAAAAAGTAAAAACGATTAAAGCTACTGGAGATATGTTGCTTCTTCCGGGAAGTGAAGAAGAGGAAGACCATGACCATGGTGAAGAAGGTCATCATCACGAGTATGATCCTCACGTCTGGTTGTCTCCTGCGCGTGCAATCAAACTTGTAGAACATATCCGTGATAGTCTTTCAGCTGACTATCCAGATAAGAAGGCGACTTTTGAACAAAATGCAGTAGCCTATATCGAAAAACTACAAGCCTTGGACAAGGCCTATACTGAAGGACTTTCTGATGCTAAACAAAAGAGTTTTGTGACTCAACACGCTGCCTTCCGTTATCTAGCCTTGGATTACGGACTCAATCAAGTCTCTATCTCAGGTCTTTCACCAGATGCGGAGCCTTCAGCAAGTCGTTTGGCAGAATTAACCGAATATATCAAGAAGAATAAGATTTCTTATATCTACTTTGAAGAAAATGCCTCTCAAGCCCTAGCCAATACTCTCTCAAAAGAAACAGGAGTGAAGCTAGATGTTCTGAATCCTCTTGAAAGCTTGACCGAAGCGGACATGAAGGCTGGAGAAAACTATATCTCTGTCATGGAGAAAAATCTCAAAGCTCTCAAGCAAACAACTGACCAGGCAGGGGCAGAAATTGAACCAGAAAAAGCAGAGGAAACTAAAACCGTTCAAAATGGTTACTTTGAAGATGCCAATGTCAAGGATCGTACCTTGAGTGACTATGCTGGTAACTGGCAGTCAGTCTATCCTTTCCTTGAAAATGGTACTCTAGACCAAGTCTTTGACTACAAGGCTAAATTGACTGGTAAGATGACTAAGGATGAATACAAAGCCTACTATCAAAAAGGTTACCAAACAGATGTAACCAAGATTAACATCACGGATAACACTATGGAATTCATCCAAGGTGGCCAAAGTAAGAAATATACTTACAAGTATGTCGGCAAGAAAATCTTGACTTATAAGAAAGGGAATCGTGGAGTACGCTTCCTCTTTGAAGCGACTGATGCAGACGCTGGACAATTCAAGTATGTTCAGTTTAGCGACCACAATATCGCTCCGGTCAAGGCAGAGCATTTCCATATCTTCTTTGGAGGCACTAGCCAAGAAGCCCTCTTTGAAGAGATGGACAACTGGCCAACCTACTATCCAGATGGCTTATCAGGTCAAGAGATTGCTCAAGAAATGTTGGCTCATTAAATCCAAACAATCCTTCCTACATGGGGAGGATTTTTCTTATTTTTTCATCCCTAAGCATCTGGATTGACATTGACAGATAAGCTTGTATAATAGTTGTAATAGAGAAAGTTACAACAAAGAGGGGGTTTCTATGGTTTACGAATATAATAGTCAGATTTATTTGGCTGAAGTAGCTTTAAATGTCAAGGACTTAGAAAGTCAGACAGCATTTTATCATCAGTTGCTTGGGTTGGAGATTTTGAATCAATTGGAAAAAGAAGTTCTTTTAGGTGCCGGTGGGAAACCGCTAGTTCGGCTAATTAAGACAGATGACATTAGCAATCCTAAGCAAAGTTACGGTCTTTATCATATGGCACTTCTTTTGCCGACTCGTGAAGATTTGGCTAATGTTTTTAAATACTTGTTAGACTTAAAGATTCCATTAGTTGGTGGAGCTGATCATGGCTATAGTGAAGCCATCTATTTAGAAGATTTAGAGGGCAATGGCATTGAGCTCTATAGAGACAAGCCTGTGGCAGAATGGGAAATTCGTGAGGATGGGCGAATTATTGGTGTGACAGAAGAGCTATCTGCCCAAGCTATCTATGAACTAGGACGAGACATAGAGCATTTTGTGATCGCAGAAGGCACTCGCATGGGCCATGTTCACCTATCTGTTAAAAATAGTCGAGAGTCGAGTTCTTTTTATCAAGAGTCTCTAGGTCTTGAGGATAAATTCACGATTCCACATGCTAGTTGGATAGCATCAGGGGATTATCATCATCATTTGGCTGTCAATGAATGGGGTGGTAAAAACTTAGCTCCTCGTGAGCATGGATTGACAGGCCTAGCCTACTATGTGGTTGAAGTTGAGAATAAAGAAGAAATGTTGAGGCTATTCGCTCAATCTCAAAGTAGCGAAGCGGTAACTCAGTGGTTTTCGTCTTCAGAATTCAGCATGACTGATAAAGACGGCATTGTTACTCGAGTGAGGGTGGAGGGCTAAAAGGTTTTAGCTTTAGGGAAAGAGATACTTTTGACAAGGGTTTTCATTAGAGATATAATGAGGAAAAATTATTCAAGGAAAAAGAGATGACAAAATCAAAGTATATTACTCGCCTTAAACGTTCTGAAGGTCAATTGCGGGGGATCCAAAAAATGATAGAGGAGGAGCGTGATTGTGTCGATATCCTTACTCAATTAACAGCAGTTCGATCCAGTGTTGATCGTGTGATTGAGTTAATCATTACGGAAAATTTAACGGCTTGTATAAATGACCCTCTAGAGGATCCCCAAGCACAGAAGGAACGTTTAGAAAAAGCTGTTCAATACTTGATTAAACGTAAGTAAACTGCTCCTTCTATGATATAATAGTAGTGAATACACAGATATAAGAAGTGGCTCTTTACAGAAGTCAATAAACTACTAGCATCATTGTTTCAAGCAACTTAGATGAAGTTGCTTGAGGAGATTCGATAGACTCATTTGAAAGGATCTTGGCAAATAGCAAATGATACGATTCTTATCTCAGATGAGCTAATCAAGTTTTAAGCTGGACCATTGGGACTGGATTTTGTGCAAATCTATCAGGGTCAAGGGGCAGATAGACTTTCTTGTGAAATTAGTGTTACAAATCCATACGATCATTTATGGAAAAACAGGCTTGGATGTGGAAGTATTGTTTTTCGTGATTCACAAGCCATCTTAGAGCAGAGCATACTGCCGGATTTTAAAAATTGGAGTGTTAGAACAGATATGAGAACAAGTGAAACCTACTTAGAAATCGCTCAACTATTAACCAGTAATCAGGAAATTTTAGAAAGTTTGAAAGTCTGTTTTGAGACACCGCAAACTTATTTCCAAGAGCATGCTGATCGATATGATGAACGTTGTATTGATGCAGAGGATGACGAGGCAAGGCTCCAATGGATTGGCCTAGCGGATGAGTTGCTAGAGAGTGGTAGTTTTGTGGAGTTAGACTGGAAGACGGAGAAGGAAGATTTTCTCTATGAGCTAGAATCTTTGGTTAAGAAATACAAGCTCCCTCTGCAGGAGGAGTGGATCAAAGAGGATGGTGATATTCCGCTGTGGGCGCAAACTCTGGATCAAGAGTGGGAGTCGCGAGGCTTCTGTCTAGCAGCTATGGACATTGATAGCGATAGCTATGTCCTCTTTCCGTGTCAAGTAAGAGCTTTGTCAAGCCTTATCACCCTTAGTCAAAAAGTAAATCAGCGCTTTGACTATGCTAAAAATATGTAATTGCTAGTAGATTAAAGGAGCGAGCCCAGGATGACTTTTGCTTTTAAAGATGCACCCGAAACAGCCTGTATCGTTTGCCAACATGTTTTGGATGGGAAAAATCCGATTACCTTTATCTCCCATGATAAAGAGGATGGGATGTGGCAATTTTTGTGTTCAGAAGATCATATCCTAGAGGACGTCCGTCTTATTTCCCTAGCTGAAGCATTTCAAATAGATGAGTCTATCAATCAAGTTGCGGATTTGCCTAGAGGCTTTGTGATGGAACGGACAGAGGCTAAAGGTAGATGGAAGGTATATTCGTCATTAGCCGTGAAATCATGGCTTAAGTCTTAAAAAGTCCTTTTGTTAAAAGTGTAAATGAAACCGATAATCCTTAAAATCCAGTTGTAGCTACAAACATGCACTTAGGAGGTAGCAAGATGGAATTGTACAGTAAAGTAGTGGCAAAGCTAGAAGAGTTAGCTATTCCCTTTGAAGTTGTGGAGCATGAGCCTGCCCTAACGACTGAGCAAGCAGATAGTTTTATCGAAGGAATCGAGGGTGTTCGCACCAAAACCATGTTTCTAACTAACAAAAAGAAAACAGCTTTTTATCTTGTCATTATGGATGATAAAAAACGTCTGGATATGGAGTTATTGAAGGATTTGATAGGGGCCAATAGGATTCGTATGGCTTCTTCTGAGAGTCTCTTTGAAAAAATGATGCTTCCAGCAGGAGTTGTTTCTCCCTTTGGTTTGCTTAACAATGCTGACAAAGATATTCAAGTTTATTTCGACAAAGAAATTATGTCGGAAAGACGAATGAGTTTTCATCCTAATACTAACGAGAAAACCCTCTTTTTAGATAGGACAGATTTACTGAAATTCTTAGAAGACATTGGTTATCAAGCTCATATCATTGAATTATAAAGCTCAAAAGAGGATGACTATCAAGTCTTCAAAATCAGAAAAACGCCTACTATCAAGTGTTGACAAAACTTGATAGTAGGCGTTTTATGATGAGGAAGTGTACTGAGTTTTCACTTCCATTTTATACTCAATGAAAATCAAAGAGCAAACTAGGAAGCGAGCCGCAGGCTGTACTTGAGTACGGCAAGACGAAGCTGACGTGGTTTGAAGAGATTTTTGAAGAGTATTAATCTCATCCAACCTATTGTGCTGATCCTACTTCGCCTGGCCAGTGGTTCATGCCACCTTCTACATTTGTGACCTTAAGTCCTTGGGCACTAAGGAAGGAGCAGGCAGATGCGGAGCGAGCTCCACCTTGGCAAATGATATAGTATTCTTGATCGTCTTTGAGTTCCTTGTAGTCTTGCTCCAAGCTACTTAGTGGCAGATTTCTTGCACTAGGTGCATGTCCTGCTTGGTATTCATGTACTTCACGTACGTCGATAAGATTGAGTTCTTGTTTCTGATACTTTTCATAAAAGTCAGCCATGCTGATACTAGTTTTCATATTTGACTCCTTCTGGGTTAGTCATTTTGTATAGGAAACGCCGTCAAGCTTTTGGACGGCAACGCTTGCTTACTTGAGGATTGGCTTAGCGATAAAGCTACCAAGACTACTGTGGCAGCTAACAATGTAGGTTTTGTTCCTGTCTAGTTCTTCCAAGTCTTCATGCCACCTCGAACATTGATGACATGGTAGCCTTTTTTCTGTAGTTTTTTCGCAGCCATCTTACTGCGAACACCAGACTGACAAATGAGATATAAGGTTTCTTTTGTCGCTGGTTCATAAGAACCGATTTCAGTCAGGGTAACATTCTTGGCGCTTTCGATATGGCCTCTGCCAAATTCCGTAGGCGTCCGAACATCCAGTAGCTGAATGGGTTCTTTGAGTTTGGTTTTTAACTCGCTAGTAGAAATACTGTCAATTTTTGTAAACAAATGAAACATAGGTACCTCCAAATATACCCTTATGGGGTATATTAAACCACTAAGTATAGTTTTTGTCAAGAAAGTTGAATTGACAAGCATTCTTTCTTATTTAGAAAAGTTTTTGTGCTTTTCCAGTATGTTAGATGATGCACTACAAACAAGGGAGAACCGTTTTTTCAGTTGGTCGTCAGGATGTATCATACAAGTGATTCTAATTATTCAAGAACGAACCAATGAAAACATTCTTTTCTGAAAACAAGCCCTATCAATATTTCAGGCAAAAAAATCGTTCAAATCCCTTGAAAAATCAAAGAAAATTAGGTATAATATGAATAATCATTTGTCGTAGGTTTTGTCTGAAATATTGTCCAGGCAAGGCTCACAGCAGTTAAATCTCCTGAAAAAGTCGGATTTAGCTGCTCTTTTTGTGCTTTTTTTCAGTTTTTTCGACCTTTGTAACAAAGATTTAAAGATTCTGAAAATTAGTCGAGGGGGATAAGTTGATAGGGTTTTTAGAACCATCTAACGATAATTACTAGCTTAGATCACTAAGCTTGGAACTTTATTTAAAAAGGAGAATCATCTTGGCAGGACATGACGTTCAATACGGGAAACATCGTACCCGTCGTAGTTTTTCAAGAATCAAAGAAGTTCTTGACTTACCAAATTTGATTGAAATTCAAACTGATTCATTCAAAGATTTCCTAGACCATGGTCTGAAGGAAGTGTTTGAAGATGTATTGCCAATTTCAAACTTCACAGACACAATGGAGTTGGAATTTGTTGGCTACGAAATCAAAGAACCTAAATATACGCTTGAAGAGGCTCGTATCCACGATGCTAGCTACTCAGCACCTATCTTTGTAACCTTCCGCTTGATTAACAAAGAAACTGGCGAAATCAAGACACAGGAAGTATTCTTTGGTGATTTCCCAATCATGACTGAGATGGGTACTTTCATCATCAACGGTGGTGAACGAATCATCGTATCACAGTTGGTGCGTTCTCCAGGTGTTTACTTTAATGACAAGGTAGACAAAAATGGTAAAGTGGGTTACGGTTCAACTGTTATTCCTAACCGTGGAGCTTGGTTGGAACTTGAAAGCGACTCAAAAGACATCGCCTACACTCGTATCGACCGTACTCGTAAGATTCCATTTACGACCTTGGTTCGTGCGCTTGGTTTCTCAGGCGATGATGAAATCTTTGATATCTTTGGTGACAGCGATCTTGTTCGTAACACTGTTGAAAAAGATATTCACAAGAACCCAATGGACTCTCGTACAGACGAAGCTTTGAAGGAAATCTACGAACGCCTTCGTCCAGGTGAGCCTAAGACTGCTGAAAGCTCACGTAGCTTGCTTGTAGCTCGTTTCTTCGACCCACGTCGTTATGACTTGGCTGCAGTTGGTCGCTACAAAATCAATAAAAAACTCAATGTTAAAACACGTTTGCTTAACCAAACAATTGCTGAACCATTGGTAGACCCTGAAACTGGTGAAATCTTGGTAGAAGCTGGAACAATCATGACTCGTAGCGTGATTGAGAGCATTGAAAGCCATTTGGATGGCGATTTGAACAAGATTGTCTACATTCCAAATGATGCTGCTGTAGTAACAGAGCCAGTTGTTCTTCAAAAATTCAAGGTTGTTGCACCAACTGATCCAGACCGTGTTGTAACTATCATCGGTAATGCAAATCCAGATGACAAGGTTCGTATCGTAACGCCTGCAGATATCTTGGCTGAGATGAGCTACTTCCTCAACTTAGCAGAAGGTATTGGTCGTGTGGATGATATCGACCACCTTGGAAATCGTCGTATTCGTGCTGTTGGTGAATTGCTTGCCAATCAAGTGCGTCTTGGACTTTCACGTATGGAACGTAACGTTCGTGAACGTATGTCTGTTCAAGATAACGAAGTACTAACACCACAACAAATTATCAATATCCGTCCAGTAACTGCAGCAATCAAAGAATTTTTTGGTTCTTCTCAATTGTCACAGTTCATGGACCAACACAACCCGCTTTCTGAGTTGTCACACAAACGTCGTTTGTCTGCCTTAGGACCTGGTGGTTTGACACGTGACCGCGCTGGATATGAAGTGCGTGACGTGCACTACACTCATTATGGTCGTATGTGTCCAATCGAGACACCTGAGGGACCAAACATCGGTTTGATCAACAACTTGTCTTCATACGGGCACCTCAACAAGTATGGTTTCATTCAAACACCATATCGCAAGGTTGATCGTGAAACTGGAAAAGTAACTAACGAAATCGTTTGGTTGACAGCCGATGAAGAAGATGAGTACACAGTAGCACAGGCTAACTCTAAATTGAACGCAGATGGCACTTTTGCTGAAAAAGTTGTCATGGGACGTCACCAAGGGGTTAACCAAGAATACCCAGCTTCAAGTGTTGATTACATGGACGTTTCTCCAAAACAGGTAGTTGCCGTTGCGACAGCATGTATTCCTTTCTTGGAAAACGATGACTCCAACCGTGCCCTCATGGGTGCCAACATGCAACGTCAGGCTGTACCATTGATTGATCCAAAAGCACCTTACGTTGGTACTGGTATGGAATATCAAGCAGCCCATGACTCTGGAGCGGCTGTAATTGCTCAGTATGATGGTAAAGTTACTTATGCCGATGCTGACAAGGTAGAAGTTCGTCGTGAAGATGGTTCATTGGATGTTTACCATATCCAAAAATTCCGTCGTTCAAACTCAGGTACTGCCTACAACCAACGTACGCTTGTTAAAGTTGGTGACGTTGTAGAAAAAGGCGACTTTATCGCAGATGGACCTTCTATGGAAAATGGAGAAATGGCGCTTGGACAAAACCCAATCGTTGCCTACATGACATGGGAAGGTTACAACTTCGAGGATGCCGTTATCATGAGCGAACGCTTGGTCAAAGACGATGTCTACACATCTGTCCACCTTGAAGAATACGAATCAGAAACTCGCGATACAAAGCTTGGGCCTGAAGAAATCACTCGTGAAATTCCAAACGTTGGTGAAGATGCCCTTAAAGACCTTGACGAAATGGGTATTATCCGTATCGGTGCTGAGGTTAAAGAAGGGGATATCCTTGTAGGTAAAGTAACACCTAAGGGTGAAAAAGATCTTTCAGCTGAAGAGCGTCTCTTGCACGCTATCTTCGGAGACAAATCTCGTGAAGTTCGTGACACTTCCCTTCGTGTACCACACGGTGCCGATGGAGTTGTTCGTGATGTTAAGATCTTCACACGTGCAAATGGAGATGAGTTGCAATCAGGTGTTAACATGCTGGTTCGTGTTTACATCGCTCAAAAACGTAAAATCAAGGTTGGAGATAAGATGGCCGGACGTCACGGAAACAAAGGGGTTGTATCTCGTATCGTTCCTGTAGAAGACATGCCTTACCTTCCAGACGGAACTCCAGTCGACATCATGTTGAACCCACTTGGGGTGCCATCACGTATGAATATCGGTCAGGTTATGGAGCTCCACCTTGGTATGGCAGCTCGCACCCTTGGTATTCACATCGCAACACCAGTCTTTGACGGAGCAAGTTCAGAAGATCTTTGGTCAACTGTTAAAGAAGCAGGTATGGATAGCGATGCCAAGACGATCCTTTACGATGGACGTACTGGTGAACCATTTGATAACCGTGTGTCAGTTGGAGTCATGTACATGATCAAACTCCACCACATGGTTGATGATAAATTGCACGCTCGTTCAGTCGGACCATACTCAACCGTTACCCAACAACCACTCGGAGGTAAAGCTCAGTTTGGTGGACAACGTTTCGGTGAGATGGAGGTTTGGGCGCTTGAAGCCTATGGTGCATCAAATGTCCTTCAAGAAATCTTGACTTACAAGTCTGACGATATCAACGGACGTCTGAAAGCTTATGAAGCCATTACAAAAGGAAAACCAATTCCAAAACCAGGTGTTCCAGAATCCTTCCGAGTTCTTGTAAAAGAATTGCAATCTCTTGGTCTTGACATGCGTGTCCTAGACGAAGATGACCAAGAAGTGGAACTTCGCGACTTGGATGAAGGAATGGACGAAGATGTCATCCACGTAGATGACCTTGAAAAAGCCCGCGAAAAAGCAGCCCAAGAGGCTAAAGCAGCCTTTGAAGCTGAAGAAGCTGAGAAAGCAACAAAAGCGGAAGCAACAGAAGAAGCTGCTGAACAAGAATAAGCAGTTCACTTAGAATAGAAAGGGAAGAAATAGTGGTTGATGTAAATCGTTTTAAAAGTATGCAAATCACCCTAGCTTCTCCAAGTAAAGTCCGTTCATGGTCTTATGGAGAAGTCAAAAAACCTGAAACAATCAATTACCGTACGTTGAAACCAGAACGTGAAGGACTCTTTGATGAAGTTATCTTTGGTCCTACAAAAGACTGGGAATGTGCTTGTGGTAAGTACAAACGCATTCGTTACAGAGGGATTGTTTGTGACCGTTGTGGAGTTGAAGTAACGCGTACAAAAGTTCGTCGTGAGCGTATGGGGCACATCGAGTTGAAAGCTCCTGTATCTCACATCTGGTACTTCAAGGGGATTCCAAGCCGTATGGGCTTGACCCTTGATATGAGCCCTCGTGCCCTCGAGGAAGTGATCTACTTTGCGGCTTATGTGGTGATTGATCCGAAGGATACACCACTTGAGCACAAGTCTATCATGACAGAGCGCGAATACCGTGAGCGCTTGCGTGAGTATGGTTATGGTTCATTCGTTGCCAAAATGGGTGCCGAAGCCATCCAAGACCTTTTGAAACAAGTAAATCTTGAAAAAGAAATTGCTGAACTCAAAGAAGAGTTGAAAACAGCGACTGGACAAAAACGTGTCAAAGCCATCCGTCGTTTGGATGTTTTGGATGCCTTTTACAAGTCTGGAAACAAACCTGAATGGATGATCCTCAACATCCTTCCGGTTATCCCACCAGATCTTCGTCCAATGTTGCAGTTGGATGGTGGCCGTTTTGCCTCATCTGATTTGAACGACCTTTACCGTCGTGTTATCAACCGTAACAACCGTTTGGCTCGTTTGCTTGAGTTGAATGCACCGGGTATCATCGTTCAAAATGAGAAGCGTATGCTTCAAGAAGCAGTTGATGCTTTGATTGACAATGGTCGTCGTGGTCGTCCAATCACAGGACCAGGTAGCCGTCCACTGAAATCATTGAGCCATATGCTTAAAGGTAAACAAGGACGCTTCCGTCAAAACTTGCTCGGTAAACGTGTTGACTTCTCAGGACGTTCCGTTATCGCCGTTGGTCCAACGCTTAAGATGTACCAATGTGGTGTGCCACGTGAAATGGCGATTGAGCTCTTTAAACCATTTGTCATGCGTGAAATCGTTGCGCGTGATATCGTGCAAAACGTCAAAGCAGCTAAACGCTTGGTGGAACGCGGAGATGAGCGTATCTGGGATATCCTTGAAGAAGTGATCAAAGAACACCCAGTACTTTTGAACCGCGCACCGACCCTTCACCGTTTGGGTATCCAAGCATTCGAGCCAGTCTTGATTGATGGTAAGGCCCTTCGCTTGCACCCACTTGTCTGTGAAGCCTACAATGCCGACTTTGACGGGGACCAAATGGCCATCCACGTACCGCTTTCAGAAGAAGCTCAAGCAGAAGCTCGTATCCTCATGCTCGCTGCTGAGCACATCTTGAACCCGAAAGATGGTAAACCAGTTGTTACTCCATCTCAGGACATGGTTTTGGGTAACTACTACTTGACCATGGAAGAAGCTGGTCGTGAAGGTGAAGGAATGGTCTTCAAAGACCGTGACGAAGCGGTTATGGCTTACCGTAATGGTTATGTTCACCTCCACTCACGTGTTGGTATCGCAACAGACAGCCTCAACAAGCCTTGGACAGAAGAGCAAAAACATAAGGTCTTGCTCACAACAGTTGGTAAAATCCTCTTCAACGACATCATGCCAGAGGGGCTACCATACTTGCAAGAGCCAAATAATGCTAACTTGACAGAAGGTGTTCCAGATAAATACTTCTTGCCACTAGGTGGAGATATCAAGGAAGCTATCAGCAAACTTGAGCTTAACCCTCCATTCAAGAAGAAAAACCTTGGAAATATCATCGCTGAAATCTTCAAACGTTTCCGTACGACAGAAACTTCTGCCCTACTTGACCGTATGAAGAACCTCGGTTACCACCACTCAACTCTTGCAGGATTGACAGTGGGTATTGCCGATATCCCAGTTGTTGAAGACAAGGCTGAAATCATCGAAGAATCACACAAACGTGTAGAACAAATCACAAAACAATTCCGTCGTGGTATGATCACAGACGACGAGCGTTACAATGCCGTTACAGCTGAATGGCGTGCTGCCCGTGAAAAATTGGAGAAACGCTTGATTGCCAACCAAGATCCTAAGAACCCAATCGTTATGATGATGGACTCTGGAGCCCGTGGTAACATCTCAAACTTCTCACAGCTTGCCGGTATGCGTGGTCTGATGGCGGCTCCGAACGGACGTATCATGGAATTGCCAATCCTTTCAAACTTCCGCGAAGGTTTGTCGGTATTGGAAATGTTCTTCTCAACTCACGGTGCCCGTAAAGGTATGACTGATACGGCCCTTAAGACAGCCGACTCAGGTTACTTGACTCGTCGTTTGGTTGACGTTGCCCAAGACGTTATCATCCGTGAGGATGACTGTGGAACAGACCGTGGTCTCTTGATCCGTTCTATCGCAGAAGGAAAAGAGATGATCGAATCTCTCGAAGAACGTCTCAATGGTCGTTACACTAAGAAAACTGTTAAACATCCAGAAACTGGTGTAGTTATTATCGGTCCAAATGAGCTGATTACAGAAGACAAGGCGCGTGAAATTGTCAACGCTGGTGTGGAAGAAGTGACTATCCGCTCTGTATTTACATGTAACACTCGTCACGGTGTCTGCCGTCACTGTTATGGTATCAACTTGGCGACTGGTGATGCGGTTGAAGTTGGTGAAGCAGTTGGTACAATCGCTGCCCAATCTATCGGGGAACCTGGTACACAGCTTACAATGCGTACCTTCCACACGGGTGGGGTTGCCTCAAATACCGATATCACTCAGGGTCTTCCTCGTGTCCAAGAAATCTTTGAAGCCCGCAATCCTAAAGGGGAAGCGGTTATCACAGAGGTTAAAGGACAAGTTACAGCTATTGAAGAAGATGCATCAACTCGTACTAAGAAAGTCTTTGTTAAGGGTGAAACTGGCGAAGGTGAATATGTCGTTCCGTTTACAGCTCGTATGCGTGTTGAAGTCGGCGATCAAGTTTCTCGTGGTGCAGCATTGACAGAAGGTTCTATCCAACCAAAACGTCTCCTTGCTGTACGTGATGTCTTGTCAGTTGAAACCTACCTTCTCGGTGAAGTACAAAAAGTTTACCGTAGCCAAGGGGTAGAAATCGGTGACAAACACATTGAGGTAATGGTTCGTCAAATGATCCGTAAAGTCCGTGTCATGGATCCAGGAGATACAGACCTTCTCATGGGTACCCTCATGGATATCAATGACTTTACAGATGCCAACAAAGATGTCCTTATCGCAGGTGGAGTTCCAGCGACAGGTCGCCCTGTCCTTATGGGAATTACAAAAGCCTCACTTGAAACCAACAGTTTCTTGTCAGCGGCTTCCTTCCAGGAAACAACTCGTGTCCTTACTGACGCGGCTATCCGTGGTAAGAAAGACCATCTCCTTGGACTTAAAGAAAATGTTATCATCGGTAAGATCATCCCAGCTGGTACAGGTATGGCACGTTACCGTAACCTTGAACCACAAGCTATCAATGAAGAGTCTTACCTAGCATCTTCTCAAGAAGAAACTTCAGTAGATACGACTGTAGAAGAAGTCGTTGAAACTGTTGAAGTAAGCGAATAAGTAGGTGTTGCTTAAGGTCTGAAATGAAAAGATTAATCATTCACGATAGATTCTTAAGAAGGATCCACTAGATAAAAAAGCGAACAAGGCAGAATTCTGATTGTCAGAAAACTAGCTTTGCTCGCTTTTTTTATTTAAGGTTAGGCTTGTGTTTTATAGTGGATTGAATCTAGAATAGTACACTACAACTGCTAAAAATATTTCTAGAAATTAGTTTGACTTTCCTAATCTCTCTGTTCATATCTTATTTCAATCCACTATACAAAACGGTACACTGTGAATTCTAAAAAATGCTAGAAATTGACTTAACTACTCTGGTAAATTTGTTCAGATTCTATTTCATTTCACTATAACTTGCTCTAGATTTAAAACTATGCTACAATCATCTAATACTCTTCGAAAATCAAATTCAAACCACGTCAGCTTCACCTTGCCGTACTCAAGTACAGCCTGCGGCTCTCTTCCTAGTTTGCTCTTTGATTTTCATTGAGTATAAAAAACAAGGACATCAAGATATGAAAACTGAATATCAAAAAATGATCGCGGGGGAACCCTATCACCCATTCGACCCAGACCTCCGTTTTCTAGCACAAAAAGCGCGACAAAAGCAAGCAGCTTTTAATGAAGAAGTCGATCCAGTAAAAGGTATGGAAATCATCAAAGGATGGTTTGGTTCTACTGGTGAAAATCTCTACATCAACACTCGCTTGATGGTAGATTACGGGGTCAATATTCATCTGGGAGAAAATTTCTATTCCAATTGGAATTTAACTATGCTAGATGTTTGTCCTATAACCATCGGTGACAATGCTATGATTGGTCCCAACTGTCAATTTTTAACACCCCTTCACCCGCTGGACCCCGACGAACGAAACTCAGGACTAGAATTTGGCAAACCCATCACGATTGGTAAGAACTTTTGGGCAGGTGGTGGTGTCATTGTCCTACCGGGTGTTACTTTAGGGGATAATGTCGTTGCAGGAGCAGGAGCGGTCATTACAAAATCCTTTGGTGACAATGTAGTTCTAGCAGGAAATCCAGCGCGAGTTATCAAAGAGATTCCAGTCAAAGGAAATTAAAGGTTGAGATAGAGAAAATGAAGTCTTTTTCACAAGAGCTCTTTGGAATCGAAAAGCCTAACCAGTCTCAGTGTCAAAAACTTATTGCTAGCAAAAAACGAGGTCGGAATTTTTATCCCAGCCTCGTTTTTCGTCTTTAGAGATTTTTTCTCTTTTTAGCTTTTTTAGTCAATGCCACATCGCATTGATCAATATTTTGTGTAAGATAGCTAGTCACTTGGAAATCATCTGCCTCTGTTTTTAGCTCGACTTCATAGACAATGCTAAGGTTGTCCCCTGCATTTGTGCTATTGATCGTAATCATGTCAATTTCTGAGCAGAATTGGTCAAGAGCTGATTGGATAGCTTCCTGTACCTTCTCCTGATTAGCTACCGTGATTGTCAAAAGTCTACGGCGTTGATTGTCAGTTTTGACTTGTTGATTTTCCAAAAGGAACCAAACGCCCAAGATAAAGAGCGTGAAGAGAATTGCTAGGAAGAGATAGCCTGTTCCACAAGCCAGACCGATAATCATGGCTAGGAAAATTGCAATCAGTTCTCTTGAACCACTAGTTGCAGAACGGAAACGAATCAAACTAAAGGTTCCGGCTACAGCAATTGAAGTACCCAAGCTCCCATTGACCAGAAAAATAACCAAGGTCATAAGGCAGGGAAGCAGAGTCAAGCTGATAGCAAATTCTCTGGTGTAGAGGGTTCGATATTTGTAGGTCCAAGTAAGTGCCAAACCTAGGACTAGACTGACTAGAAGTGCCAGCAGTAGTTGGAAGGGATCTGCACTTGCAGTGGCGTTGTTGAAAATTGAGTTAAATAGATTAAGCATAAGCGGTACCTGCGCTTTCTATACTGGGACGTGGTGCATAAGGAAGCCCTTGAGATTTGTGGTAAGCACAACTGTATTTTGAAAATTTGTGCTCCATCAAACTATACTTGTCTAGGATGTCTTGTAACCACTGAGGTTTGTTTCCAGGAGCTTTAATCTCCATAATTACAGTATTGTCATCCAATAGAGGAGCCCCTTGATTTCCTGCGAAGAGACTGACATTTTCATCTCTATAGATTAGATTTTGGTCAATTGTGATACGAATTTTATTATAGTCGTAGCCCTCGATGTATTTTTTTTCTTTTAATGAATAACGATCGTAGTAGATGTACATACGAGGCTGGATTGCTTGCTTGTAATCCTGATGAAGCTTTTTCACTTTTTCAATGACGACTGTATCAGTAATGCTAGCATCCAAGTGCCCTTTGGTCATAAAATTAAGGATAGAAGTAGGAGTTGAGAGTAGTCTAAACTTGCGACCAACTCCTTCTTGGTCCTTGGTTTTGATTTCTAAAAATACTTGACTATCTGCTTTAGGTTGACTGAGATAGGTCCGCATCCGAACCTTTTCTTTTCGCTTATTTCCAAAATCATCATCTTGGAGCACATCAAAGTCTTCCGTATCAAAGTAGATGTTTGAAATAGTTGAAATTGGATAGTCGTCTTCTACTAGATATTCCTTTAAATCTTGAATCAGTTTGTCTAGTTTATCTTTGGAGATAATATATTTGGTTTCAATCCGCTTAAAAGTTGTTTCTAATGGTTTCATAAGTCTTTCTCCTCTTTCTTTCAGTTATACTATTTTTAAACAAGGTGAACTTGCTTGTCTACAATTCTAGAGGGGGTTTCTAAAACTTTTGTTAAATTTAACTTAATTGAAACTAAACTTAAGAAAACTTTCAGAAAAAGTTTAGGCTTCTTTTAGGAAAGACCCGTAGACTAAGAGCATGTAAAATGAAAGACGAGGAAACGAGCATGAAAGCAAAAAAATGGACATTCCTATTAACAAGTATAACAACTCTAGCACTGGTAACAGCATGTACCCAGTCAACTTCAAATACAACAGCTAGCAATAGTACTGCAACGACAACAGTAACTACCAATAAGAAAACATCTAGTTACTTTACAGATAAGGACTATGATACTTCTTATGATGAAAAGACAGCAGCAACTGTAACTCTATCAGGCTCAACAGCGACGGTATCAGGTGATGGTGTGGCTGTATCAGGTTCTACCGTTACAATCTCTAAGTCAGGAACCTATGTAATTTCTGGTCAATCCGACGGAGTTCAAATCAAGATTGAAGCTGGAAGTTCAGATGACGTACACATCGTTCTAAATGGTGTAACAATGACCAATGCCAATGCAGCTATTTCTGCCATATCAGCTGGTCATGTGTACTTGACTCTAGCAGACGGCACAACTAATAGCCTGTCAGATTCAGCTTCAAATAGTGATGACAAGGCTGACGCGGCCCTCTTCTTTAAAGTGGACTTGACCATCAACGGTAAAGGGACTCTCAATGTAGATGGCAAGAAAAACAATGCTATCAAGGCTAACGACACGCTTCACATCACAGGTGGAACCTACAACATCACAGCAGTTGGAGATGCCTTTAATGTCAATGATGAGCTCAACATCACTGGAACAACCATGACTATCGATGCCAAGGAAGACGGAGTCAAGGTCGATAATGATGAGGATACATCTGTTGGAACCATGTATCTCTCTGATAACACTATAACCGTTACTGCAGGTGATGATGGTATCCATGCATCAGGTGATTTGGTCATCGATAGTGGAACCTACACCGTTAAGAATTCTACCGAAGGGCTTGAAGGTAAGTCTATCACTATCAACGGTGGGGATATTACCATCTACTCAACAGATGATGGTGTCAATGCAGCCAACAAAAATGCTCAACAAAGTGAAATTTTCTTCACCATGAATGGTGGGAACTTGACAGTTGAAGTTGGTCAAGGGGACACAGATCCAATTGACTCAAATGGAAACATTACAGTCACTGGCGGAACCATCAAAATGACAGGTCAAACAGGATTTGACTTTGACGGAACAGCGACCTATACAGGTGGAGATATCTACCTTAATGGTGAAAAACAAACTGAAATCGTCAATTCTATGCCTGGAGGCGGAGGAGCACCTGGTGGTGGCCCTCAAGGAAATGGTGGCCCTGGTGGTCAACCATAAAAGAAAACTCTCCTTCCTCGAAAGAGAAGGGAGAGTTTTTATGTTATTAGGACGAGAAAGAATTATTCTCCGTCTTTTTTAAAGATGTTTTTTACGCCAGATACTGCACCTTCGACAGCTTCTTTTGCATCTTCAGCAACTTCTTTAGCTTTTGAAGCTACCTTTTCTGCAGCTCCTTCTGCTTGAGTTTTTGTATCGCCAGTTAGTTTACCAAAACCTTCTTTGACAGAACCTTTAGCTTGGTTGAATTTTTCTTCGATTGACATGGGGGATACCTCCGTTAATTTTTTGTATTATCTAAATTACATCAGATATTAATTTAAGTATATACCCTTTTATGCAAAAAAGCAAAAAACTGATACGAAAAGCATCAGTTTATTTTTTTAATAGGTTACAACATTCAAATGACCTTTATCATATTCAGCGATAAAGATATTTGAGACTTCTTCGAAACCTTCTTCTTTCAATTTCTCAGTTAGCCACTCCTCGGATTTGCCAATGGTTTCTAGGATTTCAACTTGGACAACACCGTCGGTAATAATTGGATACTTAGGATTTTCATCGCCCATTCTTACGACAATCAGCTGTCCATTTTGCTCAATCACAGCTCTCTTGACATCCTTCAGTTGGAAGATTCCTTGAGAGCGCAATTTAAGAGCTACATCTGCGGCTGCAAGACCTTTTGAGCGACAGGCTTCTGGATCTAATTTACCATTTTTAATGATAATAGTAGGTTTCCCGTCAATTAAGTGTTTGAAAAAGGAAATATTGGTATTCAACCATTTAAGGAGTAAAATGAGAATAGTCCAAATAATGAGGATAACAATGTATTGGATGATGGTAATAGAACTATTGTAGATAACCCCACCGATAATACCCCCGAGAACAAAGTTCTGGATTTGGTCCACTGCAGAACTTGGTGCTAGATTTCCTTTACCTGTTACGTTAATAACAAAAACAAGAGAAAGAAGCCCCAAAGCCAATTTAATTGCAATCGTAGCAAAAAAGCTTATCATTTTTCAACCTCCACGAGTTCAACATCTGATTTATAGAGTTCCATTTTTTCTAATAAATAGCTATCTTGGTCAGTCCCGCTAATGGCACGATAAAAATTGTCACCTACTTTAATAATCGCCCCATCAGTCACTGCTGATGTGTTGACATAAACATTTTTCTTATCAACACCTAACTCTTTTGATACAATTTCGATGAAGTGCAAGGAACTACGAAATTGATTATCATTGGATTGGTTGTTTTGAAGATTCGTAATGCTAATCAATACAAAAGCAATTAAGGTCAAAATAGAAATGAGCGATAATTCACGGAACTTACTCCCTCTCTTATCTTGAAAAGCCTTAAATGCAAAGAATCCAGTCACAATCACTAAGAGCGTCGACACAATAATCATGACCCAATTCTGTTGACTAATCTGACTGAGCACATAGTCATAGGAATAGAATTTCATAAGATTTCTCCCTTTTTCAAATTCAATCTATTATAAGATAATTCCTAAGCTATAGCAAGTTTATTATGACGAAAAAAGCATTTAATTGTTATTTCCTACTTAAGGTAGGTTTTTTCTGATTTGACTTAGGCTTCCGTCTTGACTTTCGTTTTGCTTTTGTTATAATAGTACAAATTTAGAGGAGGTACTCTATGATTCAAAAACATGCCATTCCTATTTTAGAGTTTGATGATAATCCTCAGGCAGTCATCATGCCAAATCACGAAGGATTAGATTTACAGTTGCCAAAGAAGTGCATCTATGCATTTTTGGAAGAGGAGATTGACCGCTACGCTCAGGAAGTAGGGGCGGAGTGCGTTGGGGAGTTTGTGTCTGCCACTAAAACCTATCCTGTTTATGTCATGAGTTACAAGGGTGAGGAAGTGTGTCTGGCTCAGGCTCCTGTTGGTTCTGCCCCTGCGGCCCAGTTTATGGATTGGTTGATTGGCTATGGTGTGGAGCAAATCATTTCCACTGGTACTTGTGGAGTCCTAGCCGATATAGAAGAAAATGCCTTTCTAGTTCCAGTCCGTGCTCTGCGTGATGAAGGAGCCAGCTACCATTATGCGTCACCTTCTCGTTATATGGATGTACATGTAGAAGCGATTTCTGCTATCGAGCAAGTCTTGGAACAACTAGGTGTCCCTTACGAAGAAGTCATGACTTGGTCGACAGACGGATTTTACCGAGAAACAGCTGAAAAAGTTGCCTATCGCAAGGAAGAAGGCTGCGTAGTTGTGGAGATGGAGTGTGCAGCTCTTGCGGCAGTAGCTCAGCTTCGCGGAGCAGTTTGGGGTGAGTTGTTGTTTACGGCAGATTCTTTGGCAGATCTTGATAACTATGACCAACGCGATTGGGGTGCAGAAGCTTTTGATAAGGCGCTAGGTATCTGCCTTGAGATCGTTAGTCATATGTGAGTATTCTCAGATTTTTGTGGTACAATGTAGCTATGTTATTAAAATCAATTGTTGAAAAAATAAATACCATTCTAGGGCGTTTATCACCCGCTCGGAGAATCTTTTTAAGTTTTGCTTTGGTTATCCTCTTTGGGTCTTTCCTTTTGAGTCTGCCATTTGTACAATCTCCAACATCTCATGCCGGTTACTTTGATCATTTATTTACAGCCGTATCTATGGTCTGTGTGACAGGACTTTTTACCTTACCTGTCGCTTCGACCTACAATGTCTGGGGGCAGCTGATCTGTATGTTCTTGATTCAGATTGGTGGTTTGGGTCTCATGACTTTTATCGGAATTTTCTATATCCAGGGCAAGCAAAAACTCAGTCTTCGAGGTCGAGAAACGATTCTGGAGAGCTTTAGTTTCGAAGAAACCCAGTCTCTGAGGGATTTTCTACGTTCCATCTTCGTGACGACTTTTCTAGTAGAAGGATTCGGAGCCTTTCTGCTAAGTTTTCGTTTTGTCCCCGAGTTTGGTTGGGGACGGGGAATTTTTACTTCCATTTTCGTAGCTATTTCAGCTTTCTGTAATGCTGGTTTTGATAATATTGGAAGTACAAGTTTAGTAGCTTTTCAAACTGATCCTTTGATTAATTTAGTGATAGCAGGCTTGATTATTACGGGTGGTCTAGGTTTCATGGTTTGGTTCGACTTGGCTACCCAGTTAGGAAAGAAGAAAAAGCGTCGTCTTCGTTTCCATACTAAGCTAGTCCTCTTCTTAACAGCGGGGATTTTATTTGCTGGAACAGTTTCAACCCTCTTGATAGAGTGGAACAATTCGGGAACGATTGGCAATCTCAGTTTCCCAGATAAATTGCTGGTTAGTTTCTTCCAAACTGTCAGCATGCGGACGGCAGGATTTGCTTCTATTGATTTTACTCAGGCTAGGCCTGTTACCTTGATGATCTATATTTTGCAGATGTTTCTGGGTGGGGCGCCTGGTGGAACAGCCGGGGGGCTTAAAATCACAACCTTCTTTGTCTTATTGGTCTTTGCACGCAGTGAACTTTTAGGATTGCCCCATGCCAATGTGGCTCGAAGAACGATTGAACCTCGTACAGTCCAAAAATCTTTCAGTGTTTTTATCATCTTCTTGATAACTTTTTTAGCGGGCTTAATCTTAGTAGGAATAACAGCTGAGGGGAATCCGCGCTTTATCTACATTATGTTTGAAACAATTTCTGCCCTTGCTACGGTCGGAGTAACTGCAAATTTGACACCAGAGTTAGGCAGATTAGCTCTTAGCATTATCATGCTACTGATGTTTATCGGACGAATTGGGCCGCTGACGCTATTAGTTAGTTTGGCTGAGTATCAACCAGATAAGAAAGATATGATCCACTATATGAAAGCAGATATTACCATAGGATAAGAAAGGATAAACTATGTCAGATCGGACAATTGGAATTTTAGGTTTGGGTATTTTTGGAAGTAGTGTACTTACTGCTCTCGCTCAGCATGATATAAATATAATCGCCATTGACGACCATGAGGAGCGAATCAATCAGTTCGAACCAGTCTTGGTACGTGGAGTTGTTGGAGATATAACAGATGAAGAGCTCTTGCTCTCAGCAGGAATTGATACCTGCGATACCGTAGTCGTCGCAACTGGTGAAAATCTAGAGTCTAGTGTTCTTGCAGTCATGCATTGCAAGAGTCTAGGGGTACCGACTGTTATTGCTAAGGTTAAAAGCCATACAGCAAAAAAAGTCCTTGAAAAAATCGGTGCAGACTCAGTCATTTCACCAGAGTTTGAGATGGGTCGTTCGTTGGCACAGACGATTCTCTTTAATAACAGTGTAGATGTCTTTCAGTTGGACAAGAATGTCTCAATTGTCGAGATGAAAATTCCACAATCGTGGTCAGGTAAGAGCCTAAGTCAACTTGATCTTCGAGGACGGTACAATCTCAATATCCTCGGTTTTCGTGACTACGAAAATGCTCCCTTAGATGTACAGTTTGGACCAAATGATTTATTAAAACCGGATACCTATATCATGGCGGTGATTAATAACCAATATTTGGATACCCTAGCAAGCCTTAGTGAGTAGAAGAGGAATGACTATTCTTTTTTTCAACGACTATTGAGTCAATATAAGTATTTTATAAGAGGGATTTAAGAAAAATTTTAACTTTTTCTTAATCCTTTTTAATTTTAGGAGATTATACTAGAGTCATCAAATAAAGAAAAACTCTAAGGAGAATCCTATGAAATTCAATCCAAATCAGAGATATACTCGTTGGTCTATCCGCCGTCTTAGTGTCGGTGTTGCCTCAGTTGTTGTGGCTAGTGGCTTCTTTGTCCTAGTTGGTCAACCAAGTTCAGTACGTGCCGATGTGGTCAATCCAACCCCGACTCAAGTCTTGCCAGATGCAGATGCGGTGAGTGCAAAGAGCGATTTACCAGTAGAGCTACTCAAAGAAGCAGTTGATACAGCTCTTCCTTCAGAACAGGCAGACTTAACATCTAAAGCAAGCTTGGGTACTACAAGCTCTTCAGAAAAAGTGGATGTTGCTGATAAAGAGCAAGTAGTAGCGCCAAAAGAAGAAGTGCAAGCAAAGCCAGAATCTAAGAAAGAAACAGAAGATGCAGTTAAACCTTCGACAAATCCTGCGCCTATAGTTTCTGGACAAGACCGTGAAGCAAATGAAGCTCAACCAGCAACAACTCCAGCTGAAGTACAAAAAGGTGTGGCCGACAATACCAAAGACACAGTAGATGTACCAGCTACTTACTTGGATAAAGCCAACTTCCCAGGGCCATTCACAGCTGGCGTCAACCAAGTTATTCCATACGAGTTCTTCGCTGGTGACGGCATGTTGACTCGCCTTATCTTGAAAGCTTCTGACAAGGCCCCATGGTCAGACAACGGCTCAGCCAAAAATCCCGCCTTTCCACCAGTAGATAAATTGGGCAAAGGTCTCTACTTCTATGAAGTAGACTTGGCCGGCACTCAAGGAAAATCTGATAAAGAACTGCTTGACCTATTAAAACAAAACGGCACTCAAAGTTATAAAGCTACTATTAAAGTGTACGGTGCAAAAGATGGCAAGGCCGATTTGAGCAATCTTGTAGCGACTAAAGATTTGGATGTCAACTTGAACGGCTTGACTACTCCAGCTGAAGTGCAAAAAGGCGTAACCGACAATACCAAAGACACAGTAGACGTCCCAGCCACTTACTTGGACAAGGCCAATTACCCAGGTCCATTCACAGCTGGTGTCAACCAAGTTATTCCATACGAATTCTTCGCTGGTGACGGCATGTTGACTCGTCTGATCTTGAAGGCTTCAGACAAGGCTCCATGGTCAGACAATGGCTCAGCTAAAAATCCTGCTCTTCCACCAGTGGAGAAATTGGGCAAAGGCCTCTATTTCTATGAAGTAGATTTGGCCGGCACCCAAGGTAAATCTGATAAAGAGCTTCTAGACCTCTTGAAACAAAACGGCACTCAAAGTTATAAAGCTACTATCAAAGTGTACGGTGTCAAAGACGGCAAGGCCGACTTGAGCAATCTCGTAGCGACTAAGGATTTGGATATCAATTTGAATGGCTTGACTACACCAGCTGAAGTCCAAAAAGGTGTGGCTGACAATACTAAAGACACAGTAGATGTTCCAGCTACATACTTGGACAAAGCCAATTTCCCTGGCCCGTTTACAGCTGGAGTCAACCAAGTCATTCCATATGAATTCTTTGCTGGAGACGGCATGTTGACTCGCCTGATTTTGAAAGCTTCAGACAAGGCTCCATGGTCAGACAATGGTTCAGCCAAAAATCCCGCCCTTCCACCAGTAGAGAAATTGGGCAAAGGCCTCTACTTCTATGAAGTAGATTTGGCCGGTACTCAAGGAAAATCTGATAAAGAGCTTCTTGATTTCTTGAAACAAAACGGCACTCAAAGTTATAAAGCTACTATTAAAGTGTACGGTGCTAAAGATGGCAAGGCTGATTTGAGCAATCTCGTAGCGACTAAAGATTTGACAGTAAACTTGAATGGACATCAGTCTCTTATTCCGATGCAGTCAGGCTTTGCTTCATCTTCTAATGGTTCAGCTATGCCGACTCCAATGATGAATAGTCATCAAGGTGCTTCTAAGATGAAAGCTCAAATGCCAGCTGCTAGCCAGGATAAGATGATGCCTAACAAAGAGCGAGACAAAACCATGAATGTTAGTCAGCTAATGGCAACTCCAAGTATGAAGCAAGACCAAGCTTCAGCAGCCTCAAGCAAAATGTCTGATGAAGGCAAGATGGCAGCTAATAACAAGGCGTCAAATCCAATGATGGCTGATAAAATGAAAGGCCAAAAAGACATGCTTCCATATACTGGTGAAGCCCAAACATCAATGTCTGCTATTGGATTCTTTGGACTCGCCTTGGCTGGACTGCTGGGTGGTCTCGGTTTGAAAGCTAAAAAAGAGGAAAATGACTAGTCTAGCTACAGACTTTCTATCTAGGATTTGAAAAATCCAGATAGCGATTAGAATGTTCGTAAAGCGATTAAAATAGTGTTATACTATTGTGGTATAGCACTGTTTTTTTCAAAGGAGAGACAGATGGGAAAGACAATTTTACTCGTTGACGACGAGGTAGAAATCACAGATATTCATCAACGCTATCTGGTTCAGGCAGGGTATCAGGTTTTGGTGGCTCATGATGGAGTAGAGGCCTTGGAAATATTCAAACGAAAAGCGATTGATTTGATTATTACAGATATCATGATGCCTCGGATGGATGGTTATGATTTGATTAGTGAGGTCCAGTATCAATCTCCAGATCAGCCTTTTCTCTTTATCACGGCTAAGACTAGCGAGCAGGACAAGATTTACGGTCTAAGCTTAGGGGCAGATGACTTTATTGCCAAGCCTTTTAGCCCACGTGAGCTGGTTTTGCGTGTCCACAATATCTTACGTCGCCTTCATCGTGGAGGTGAGACAGAGGTCGTCAGTCTCGGGGATTTACGGATGAATCACGGTAGCCATAAGGTTCAAGTTGGAGATGTGGCGCTTGATTTGACAGTCAAATCCTTCGAACTTCTATGGCTTTTAGCTAGTAATCCAGAGCGGGTTTTCTCTAAGACAGACCTCTATGAAAAGGTCTGGCAAGAAGATTATGTGGATGATACCAATACATTGAATGTTCATATTCATGCTCTTCGACAGGAGTTGGCTAAACATGCCAGTGCAGAAACTCCCACCATCAAAACCGTTTGGGGCTTGGGCTACAAAATTGAGAAAGCACGAGGTAGTTAATGAAATTAAAAAGTTATATTCTAGTGGGTTATATCATTTCAACACTCCTAACGATTATTGTAGTTTTTTGGGCAGTCCAGCGAATGTTAATTGACGAAAGAGAGATTTATTTCCTAGTGGGAATGACTCTCATGGCAAGTTTTGTTGGTGCTGGGATTAGTCTCTATCTCCTATCACCAGTCTTTACTTCATTGGGTAAACTCAAGGAACATGCCAAGCGAGTAGCGGACAAGGATTTTCCTTCAAATCTTGAGGTTCAAGGGCCTGTGGAATTTCAGCAGTTAGGGCAAGCTTTCAATGAAATGTCTCATGATTTACAGGCGACCTTTGATTCCTTGGAAGAAAGTGAACGAGAAAAGAGCTTGATGATTGCCCAGCTTTCGCATGATATCAAGACTCCCATCACCTCTATTCAAGCGACGGTAGAAGGAATTTTGGACGGAGTTATCAAGGAAGGAGAACAAGCCCATTATCTAGCAACCATTGGACGCCAGACCGAAAGGCTTAATAAACTGGTTGAAGAGTTGAATTTTTTGACCCTAAATACAGCTAGAAATCAGGCAGAGACGACTAGTAAAGACAGCATTTTTCTGGATCAGCTCTTGATTGAGTGTATGAGTGAATTTCAGTTCTTGATTGAGCAGGAGGAGCGAGATGTCCACTTACAGGTGATTCCAGAGTCTGCCCGGATTGAAGGAGATTATGCCAAACTTTCTCGCATCTTGGTGAATCTGGTCAATAACGCTTTTAAATACTCAGCTCCAGGAACCAAGCTGGAAGTGGTGGCTAAGCTGGAGAAGAACCAGCTTTCAATCAGTGTGACCGATGAAGGGCAGGGCATTGCCCCAGAGGATTTGGAGAATATTTTCAAACGCCTTTATCGTGTCGAAACTTCGCGCAATATGAAAACAGGTGGTCATGGCTTAGGTCTTGCGATTGCGCGTGAATTAGCCCATCAATTAGGTGGAGAAATCACAGTTACCAGCCAGTACGGCCTAGGAAGCACCTTTACCCTCCTTCTCAACCTTTCTGGTAGTGAAAATAAAGCTTAACCCCCCTTTACAAATCCAGCGATCCATGGTAAAATGGATTTTGTGTGAAATATCAGCAGGAAAGCATGAAGCTCGTCAACAGGTGTCTTATAATAAGTAACCTTGGCTGTTTAGGCGAAGGGCATCTGCACGAATCAGGGCTTTCTAAGTGACTATTTCCACCGAAATATTATTTATATCAGGAGGACATTCACATGTCACGTTATACAGGACCATCTTGGAAACAAGCTCGTCGCCTTGGCCTTTCACTTACAGGTACAGGTAAAGAATTGGCACGTCGTAACTACGTACCAGGACAACACGGACCAAACAACCGTTCTAAATTGTCAGAATACGGTTTGCAATTGGCTGAAAAACAAAAACTTCGTTTCACTTACGGTGTAGGTGAAAAACAATTCCGTAACTTGTTCGTACAAGCTACAAAAATCAAAGGCGGAATCCTTGGTTTCAACTTCATGCTTCTTTTGGAACGTCGTTTGGATAACGTTGTTTACCGTCTTGGTCTTGCGACTACTCGTCGTCAAGCTCGTCAATTCGTAAACCACGGTCACATCCTTGTTGACGGAAAACGCGTTGATATCCCATCATACCGTGTAACTCCAGGTCAAGTGATCTCAGTTCGTGAAAAATCATTGAAAGTTCCAGCAATCCTTGAAGCAGTAGAAGCTACTCTTGGACGCCCAGCATTCGTATCATTCGACGCTGAAAAATTGGAAGGTTCATTGACTCGCTTGCCAGAACGCGACGAAATCAACCCAGAAATCAACGAAGCACTTGTCGTTGAATTCTACAACAAAATGCTTTAATTTTAAGAAATATCTTACAGAAAGCCTACAACAGTGGGCTTTTTGTTTTGTCTGAAAATTAGACTATGAAAAACTAGCAAGCTTTATGTGAATTACAAACTGATAATCCATAACATTAGAGAGTAAAAAAAGCACAAGACAGAAACCAAAGCCCTTCTTTCCGCCTTTCTCTGCTATACTACAAGCAGAGAAAGGGGGAAAGCAAATGCTTGAAAAGTATTATGAGAAGGTAAAAGGAATTGTCCATAGATGTCGAAAAGATTACTATCTCCACCTGTGGGAGAAAGAGGATTGGGATCAAGAAGGCATGATCTGTCTCCATGAACTTCTAGAAAAGCATCCAGAACTGGTGGAAGAAGAAAAGAAACTCTACGTCTACTTCAAAACAAAATTTCGCAATCGAATCCTTGATAGTGTCAGAAAACAAGAGAGTCAAAAACGTCGCCTAGACCGAATGGCCTATGAAGAAGTAGGAGAAATTAGCCATCGCCTACCAGAAGGAGGATTGTGGCTGGATGATTACTACGCCCTTCATGAATTATTGAATAGTTATAGAAGAAAGTTACCACAAGATAAGCAAGAAGCCTACGAACGCCTCTGGGCAGACGAACGATTTAAAGGCCGCAAAGCCCTTCTCAGAGAGCTGAAGGAAGTAATTCAGGAGAAATGAAAAAAAGTTAAAAAAAGGTGTTGACAAAGTAAGAAAAGTCGGTATAATAGTAAGAGTTGAAAATGACAACTCCGGTCCGTTGGTCAAGGGGTTAAGACACCGCCTTTTCACGGCGGTAACACGGGTTCGAATCCCGTACGGACTATAGTATGAAGCAGATGAAACACTAGATGAAAAAAATTAAAAAAAGTTTCAAAAAAGTGTTGACAAGCGAAAGCGACTGTGATATACTAATATAGTTGTCACTTGAGAGAAGTGAGTGACAAAGACCTTTGAAAACTGAACAAGACGAACCAATGTGTAGGGCACTACAACTAAGGTTGTAGTACTGAACAATGAAAAAAACAATAAATCTGTCAGTGACAGAAATGAGTGAGAACTCAAACTTTTAATGAGAGTTTGATCCTGGCTCAGGACGAACGCTGGCGGCGTGCCTAATACATGCAAGTAGAACGCTGAAGGAGGAGCTTGCTTCTCCGGATGAGTTGCGAACGGGTGAGTAACGCGTAGGTAACCTGCCTGGTAGCGGGGGATAACTATTGGAAACGATAGCTAATACCGCATAACAGTAGATATTGCATGATATCTGCTTGAAAGGTGCAATTGCATCACTACCAGATGGACCTGCGTTGTATTAGCTAGTTGGTGAGGTAATGGCTCACCAAGGCGACGATACATAGCCGACCTGAGAGGGTGATCGGCCACACTGGGACTGAGACACGGCCCAGACTCCTACGGGAGGCAGCAGTAGGGAATCTTCGGCAATGGACGGAAGTCTGACC
>NZ_JASHGH010000017.1:0-49815 GCF_047460405.1 Streptococcus infantis
AAGTTGTCTAAAGCTCTCTCCTTTCTTTCTTAATTCATATATTTGAACTTTATCTTCATAAGTTAATTTCATAATAAAAACACCCCAAAAGTTAGATTTTTATGTCTAACTTTTGGGGTGCAGTTCACACATTCTCAATGCTATTTTAATAAAATCCTATATGAAAGCCATTGATGAGATGGTTACATTGACCGCTGAGGAAGAAAGAGTCCTACATGATTATCTATTTTCTGTCGAAATTTGGGGACACTATGAACTGTTGTTCTTTTCTTCCTGCTCTCCGCTTTTATCAGTCCAGCTTTTTACAAAGTACTCTCGAGAAATGTTGCGGAAGTCAGATTTCTTGCAAGGAGTTGGGAAAAATCGAAATATGATGCATACCTTGCTCCTCAATGCTTTTATGGCCTGTATTGAAGTTGATGATTTTACCAATGCCCTCTATTTTAAAAAACAAATTGAAAAGAACTTCTTTGAAGAAAATGAAACCTATTTTCGAATAGTCTACCTATGGGCAGAAGGTTTGCTTGATAGTAAGCAAGGAAGAGTAGAGGAAGGGCAGAGAAAGATGGAGGATGCTATTCGTATTTTTGAGATGATTGGTTGTAGCAGATCTGCTGACTATTATAGAAGTGCCATGGAGTGTTGAATATCTGCAACTAGATAAAATAACTTGAAACGATAGGACTGTGAAGATACTTATTAGTAGTAGAAAATTCTAGCGTTTTCGTTATTCGTTTAGTTTGTTGCATATATTCAAAAAAGTATTCTCGAGGGATTCTTGATGCTATACTAGAACTACCATAAAAGTAGAATGTGAGAAAGAAAGGAATCTATATGAAACTATTACTAAGAAATCAAGCATACAGAGTTTTGAGCTTATCACGCTTTTTCAATGCTTTTGGTGCTTCCATTTTTAATTTAGTATTCGTGGTCTATGCCTCGACTTTGCCAGAGGCTTCTGTTGCCGTTGCTATGGCGAATGTTGTGATGATGCTTCCAACTCTTTTTACAGTTTTTGTAGGAATTCGTGCAGATTATACCAAGGACAAGGTCAAATGGATGACCTATGTCGGTTTATTTCAGGCGGTTTTATTTTTTCTAGCAGCCCTAGTTGTTCAGCAAGCTAGTTTCTTTGCCTTTTCGACCCTTTGCCTCATCAATGTCATTAGTGATGTAGCCAGTGATTTTGCGGGTGGCTTGCGAATGCCTCTCGTTAAAGAAAAGGTAGCAGAGTCAGATCTGATGGAGGCCTATTCCTTTTCTCAGTTTATTACCTACATCTCTGCGATTGGCGGCCAAGCTTTTGGAGTTTGGCTATTAGGGGTGTCAACACAGAACTTTTCGCTCGTAGCGGTAATCAATGCCATATTTTTCCTAGTGTCAGCTCTCGTTCTCTTTTTAGGAAGGGCTGAATTAGGCTTATCAACTCCACTTGTTGATAGTAAATCACTGAAAAATGAGAAACTTTCTATCAAAGATCAATTTTTAACGATTTACCGAAACTTACGCCTCGTTTTTCTTAAAAGTGGACAGAAAAACTTTGGTTTTATGCTCTTTGCTATCTTGATTATCAATGCTTTGGGTGGTGCCTTAGGTGGTATCTATAACATCTTCCTTTTAAATCATTCCTTACTGAATTTTTCCTACAAGGATGCCTTGTTTATCTTACAATTGATTACCTTATTAGCAGTTATCATCAGTAGCCTTACGGGCAATGATTATTTTGGGAAGCAATCTCTACCTAGATTGATGATGTGGGTTACATTAGGAGCCAGTCTAGTTGGTCTATCTAATTTGTTAAACCAAGTCTTGCTCGGGATGCTTTTCGTCTTTTTTACCATGTATGTTTCTGGGAAAATTTCTCCAAAGATTAGTGCTCTGCTCATGAAAAATCTTGCTCCAGAGGTTCTCTCTCGTACCAGTAATTTTTTAGGTTTGTTGTTTACTCTATCTATACCAGTGGGGACAGCCTGTTTTTCACTGGTGGCAGTATGGGATATACAGTTAACATGGGCTCTGTTTGTTGGGCTTTCCTTGCTTGCGATTCTCCTAGCTAGTCTTAATCTCAAACATGAAATTTAGGTGTTAGTCTTCTTTTCACACTGTCCCAATCCCCTCATTTATGGTAAAATAGGACTATTAAGTTATAAAGAGGATTCCCTATGAAATTACAAAAACCAAAAGGAACGCAGGATATTTTACCTGCTGAGTCTGCCAAATGGCAGTACGTTGAAGGCTTTGCGCGTGAAATCTTCAAACGCTACAACTACGCAGAAGTGCGTACTCCTATTTTTGAGCACTACGAAGTCATCAGTCGTTCTGTTGGAGACACAACTGATATCGTAACCAAGGAAATGTATGACTTTTACGACAAGGGAGACCGTCATATTACCCTCCGTCCAGAAGGAACTGCTCCAGTCGTTCGTTCTTATGTAGAAAACAAACTCTTCGCACCAGAAGTTCAAAAACCAAGTAAGTTCTACTACATGGGGCCAATGTTCCGCTATGAGCGCCCACAAGCAGGTCGTTTACGCCAATTCCACCAGATTGGTGTGGAGTGCTTTGGCTCTAGCAATCCAGCTACCGATGTAGAAACTATCGCTATGGCAGCCCACTTCTTGAAAGAAATTGGCATACAAGGTGTTAAATTGCACCTCAACACTCTTGGAAATCCTGAGAGCCGTGCGGCTTACCGTCAGGCCTTGATTGACTACTTGACACCGCTCAAGGAGACCTTGTCTAAGGATAGCCAACGTCGCTTGGAGGAAAATCCTCTTCGTGTCTTGGACTCTAAGGAGAAAGAAGACAAGGTGGCAGTGGAGAGTGCACCATCTATCTTGGATTTCCTTGATGAAGAAAGTCAAGCTCACTTTGATGCTGTTCGTCAGATGTTGGAAAATCTCGGAGTAGATTATATCATCGATACCAACATGGTGCGTGGTTTGGACTACTATAACCACACGATTTTTGAGTTTATCACAGAAATCGAGGGCAATGAATTGACAGTCTGTGCAGGTGGTCGCTATGATGGCTTGGTTGCTTACTTCGGCGGTCCTGAGACTGCTGGATTTGGTTTTGGACTTGGTGTTGAGCGTCTTCTTTTAGTCCTTGAAAAACAAGGTGTAGCACTTCCTATCGAAAACGCCCTAGATGTTTATATCGCAGTTTTGGGCGAAGGGGCAAATGTCAAGGCTTTGGAATTAGTACAGGCTCTTCGCCAACAAGGATTCAAAGCAGAGCGTGATTACCTCAACCGTAAGCTCAAAGCTCAGTTCAAGTCAGCTGATGTCTTTGCGGCTAAGACCCTCATCACCCTAGGAGAGAGTGAAGTCGAAAGCGGACAAGTGGCAGTTAAGAATAACCAAACTCGAGAAGAAGTTCAAGTTTCGCTTGGTGCTATCAGTCAAAATTTCTCAGAAACCTTTGAAAAACTAGGATTTTAATAACACATAAACTGGTCAGGATTTTACTCCTGACCGTTTTCTTTTGCAAAATGACAAAAATCATAAACTTTTTGACAAATATGTTTGTCAAAAAGAAAAAGATGTGTTACAATATAATCAAGTTAAGAGAAAAGGAGAAAGGAACAATTATGTGGGCATTAGGATTTGTACCTCTTGTGTTTATGTTTTATCTCTATCATACCCAAAGGGTCAAGAAACTAGAGAATAAAATCAAAAGAATTGAGCAAAAACTGAAAGGAAATAAAGAAATGTCAAGATTATTAAAAGAATTGATTGGGAAAAAACCAACAATCTTTGGACAAGTTTTTGGGACAGACAATTGGGAAGTTGTAGATGTTGATGAGGAGTGGGTCAAGCTACGCCGTGTAAATAAAAAAGGAAAAGAAAAATTCAAACTACAACGCATTGAGGATATCCAAACCGTTGAATTTGACGGAAAGTAGGTGTGTGACATGCAACTAAAAAATCGTCTAAAAGAGCTTCGGGCTCGCGATGGTCTGAATCAAACAGAGCTGGCCAAACTAGCTGGCGTGTCTAGGCAGACCATTAGTCTACTGGAGCGAGATGAGTACACGCCATCCATCGTCATTGCCCTGAAGATTGCTCAGATATTCCATGAGCCTGTCGAGTCAGTCTTTCGCTTGGAGGAGGATGAGTGATGAACAAGTATAAAGGGATTTATTATCTATGTATAGTTGTGTTTATCGTTAATCTTTTGGCCATGATTGGAATCCTATTTGGTTGGTTTACTATCGTTGAAAGTAAATATCTCTTCTGTATAAATTTAGTTCTACTATTGGTCTTTAGATGGGTAGAGAGAAAGATAAAGTTTAAAGAGATCGTAAAAGGAGAAAAATTATGAAAGAGTTTTTAGCAGGATTTCAAGTAGATACAGAACAAAAAGAACTTGCAGGTGTCTGTGCAGGTTTAGGAAATTATTTTAATATCAAGACTAACGTCATCCGTTTGGTAGCCATTTTGCTGTTTCTTTGGTCAACAGAGTTTGGGATTTTAACAGTCATCCTATATGCTTATCTAGCAGGCTGGCTTGGGAGAGATCCTTTAGGAGAAGGGGCGAAAAAAGCAAGGAACCAAGCTATTCTCTTGTTTGCTGTTTGTTTAATTTTAGTATCACTTGGAACAGAGGGCTTGACAGCAATTTATGAATCAGGTAAAGTCTTTGGTCAGTGGTTAGTTGGATTAGTTTAGAGGGGGATGAAAATGAAAAAGAAACGTGGATTATTATTATTTTTAGCAGCTGTTGTCTTTGGAGGGTTCTTGGGCGGTTTTGTAGGGATGTTTAAGGCACGTGCCGAATCCTACGAAGTTATTTTAGATGTAAAAGTCTTGATACCCTGGATATCAGCTATTTGTTTACTGATAGGTTTCATTAGCATTCTTTTAACTTTCAATTTCTTAAAGAAAAGCAGAAAATTTCACTCCTTGTATCAAGAGGAAATGGATGATGATCTGAATGAAAGCTATTATGTGCAAATGTATCGGAATCTTGAGTTTGGAAGTATTGCTTTTAATAGTGCAAGTGTAGCGATTTTATTGGCTCTCTTCATTTCAGCAAGTGAAGTGGTTATACTAAATAGAAGCAATCTAACCTTATCTCTTTCTTTTTTGGCATTAGTGTTGACTTTTAATGCTCAAAAATATTTTTATAAAACCATTGCGATTGTTCGCCAGTTTGATATGGTATTTTTCTCTATGCCAAAGGATATCTTAGGTTATGTCAATTCTTGCGATGAAGGGGAGCGCCAGGCTAATTTGGAACAGAGTTTTCGGATTTTATTCCAATTACATCAGTATGTCTTGCCAGCTTTGTACTTTCTGATTGCTCTCTTTTCTTTACTGACAGGAGAGATTCAGTTACTAGCCTTCTTGTTTGTCGGAGCAATCCATATTTATATCAATGTGATGCAGTTACCTATGGTGAAACGTTATTTCAAATAGGAAAGATCACTGAAACTACTTAAGGTTATTGACTAGTTTAGATAGAGGTCAGAAAATGAATAATAATCGTAGATGGTTGAGAGTAGTAATGTGTATGTTAAGTGCTTTTGTAGTAGCCTTTGCCTACACTCTTAGAGGGATAGTTGAACAGATTCAAATGGAACAAGTCTTACCTACTATTTATGGAATCGCTCTTGTTATTGGAGGACTTTCCTTCGTTTTAGCCATGTATTATCTTGGTAAAAGTCGCGAAATTTATACTCTTTATCAAAGGGCGACAGAGGAAGAAGATAGTGACCAGACCTATGTAAGAGCTTATCGTTACTTGGATTATGGTTCAGTTTCTTCCAATGTTTTGATGATAGCAATGATGACTAGTGGGATCATACTGATTTCTCCGATATTTAAGAATACCTTGCTAATTCTTCCTGCTCTTATTCTATTATGCTTATACATTATTGTTGCCAATTACTTGCTGCGAACTATTTTTATCGTTCGACACTATAAACTGTCTGTTTATTACACTCCAAAAGATATTTTAGCCTATCTTAACAGTTATGATGAGGGAGAAAAGCAGGCAGAGATGGAAAGTGCCTATTTAACTCTGTTTAGGTTGAATCAGATTTTACTGCCATTGCTCTATTTTTTATTGATAGTATTATCAGTTGTTTTACGAGAAATACAAGTGGTTGCCTTAGTTCTTTTAGTCGTCATCCATCTTTACATAACTATTACACAATTACGAAAAACAAAACGTTATTTTAAATAGGAGTCTTTTATGAAATTACTTAAAAACATCGGCTGGTTTGTTCTTGCTTTCTTATCATTTTTGTTTATCTACGGTTTTATTCAGACTTTACCTCTGATTGCTCTTGGTTCAGGTGCACCTATAATCGGTGTTCTTCCGCTTTATATTCTATTAGCAGGAGCTTTTACCTTCTTAACATACAAGTGGTATAAGACAGGAACTGTTACGATAGAAAAAACGGCCCTTAACAAATACATCTGGTTGCCTGCCTTGGTATGGGTCCTTATCATTGTTGCACAAACTTTCTTACCAAATGATCCATCTGTCAGTCAACAGACAGCAGAACAATTGACTCATAATCAACCTCTCTTCTCTTTCTTCATGATTGTTGTCTTTGCACCCCTGACAGAAGAGTTGACCTTTAGAGGTATATTAGCTCGTTATGTCTTCCCTCAGCAGGATAACGTCAAGCAGACAGTGCTCTTTCTTCTTGTAAGTACTATCATTTTTGCACTTGTTCATTTCCCTGGCACTCCTCAACAATTCCTAGTGTATGGTTCCCTAGGTTTGAGCTTGGGCTTAGCTTATGTCAGCAAAGGTGGTTTGGCATACAGCATTGCTTTACATGCTTTAAATAATTTAATCGGATTTTTAATGATTCTCATGCTATAATAGACTCAGGAGGAAGTCATGAAACGAGTAATATTATTAGCAGTGGTTCAGACCGTAGTTCTCTTCTTTATCGTGGGGGCACTTGGCTATGTCTTTAAAGGGGATTTCTTTTATAACAATCTAGCAGTATTTTTTGCTCCTCTTGCAGGAGTTATACGATTTGCGACGGCTTATGTGACAGAGATTGTTTTGCCCAAAAAGGCAGCAGAAATCGCTGAAAAAGGTAAAAAAGAAGGAAATAGCAAATAAAATTGGATCCAGTGAAGACTTCGCTGGATTTTTTCTTTTTAAAATGGATTCTCTCAAACTTTTCTGCTGATTTTCATGAAGAGCCTGCGCTTTTATGGTAAAATAGTAAAAGAATAATAGAGGAGAGAAATCATGAAACGTAGTATGTATGCTGGCCGTGTTCGTGCAGAGCACATTGGACAAGAAATTACCTTGAAAGGATGGGTTGCTCGCCGTCGTGACCTAGGAGGTCTTATCTTTATCGACCTTCGTGACCGTGAAGGAATCATGCAGTTAGTCATTAATCCTGAGAAAGTTTCTGCAGAAGTTATGGCAACGGCTGAAAGCCTTCGTAGTGAGTTTGTCATTGAGGTTACTGGGCATGTTGTAGCACGTGAGCAAGCAAATGATAAGTTGGCGACTGGAGCAGTTGAGCTGAATGTAACAGCTCTTACTGTGCTTAATACAGCCAAAACAACACCATTTGAGATTAAGGATGGGATTGAGGCAAATGACGATACACGTCTACGTTACCGCTACCTTGACCTTCGTCGTCCAGAAATGTTGGAAAATCTTAAACTTCGTGCCAAAGTAACACATTCTATCCGTAACTACTTGGATGAGTTGGAATTTATCGATGTGGAAACGCCATTCCTTTCTAAGTCAACACCAGAAGGGGCACGTGACTATTTGGTGCCATCACGTGTCAATAAAGGGCATTTTTACGCACTTCCTCAAAGTCCACAGATTACAAAACAATTGTTGATGAATGCGGGATTTGACCGTTACTACCAAATCGTCAAATGTTTCCGTGACGAGGATTTGCGTGGTGACCGTCAGCCTGAATTTACTCAGGTCGACTTGGAAACTTCATTCCTTACTGAGCAAGAAATTCAAGACATCACAGAAGGCTTGATTGCGCGCGTGATGAAGGAAACAAAAGGAATCGAAGTGACGCTGCCATTCCCTCGTATGAAGTATGATGATGCCATGGCACTTTATGGTTCTGATAAACCTGACACTCGTTTTGAGATGTTGCTCCAAGACTTGACAGATATTGTCAAGGGTGTAGATTTCAAAGTCTTCTCAGAAGCTCCTGCCGTTAAAGCCATCGTAGTCAAAGGTGCTGCAGATAACTACTCACGTAAAGACATCGACAAGATGACAGAAGTAGCCAAGCAGTATGGTGCAAAAGGTCTTGCTTGGGTCAAGGTTGTTGATGGGGACTTAAACGGTCCAGTTGCTAAATTCTTGACTGGTATTCAAGCAGACTTGACAGCAGCACTTGGTCTTGAAGATAAGGACTTAGTTCTCTTCGTGGCAGATACGCTTGAAGTAGCCAATGCAACACTTGGTGCCCTTCGTGGACGTATTGCTAAAGAACTAGGATTGATTGATACTGACAAGTTCAACTTCCTTTGGGTTGTTGACTGGCCAATGTTTGAATGGTCTGAAGAAGAAGGCCGTTACATGAGTGCCCACCATCCATTTACCCTTCCTCAAGCAGAAACTGCTCATGAACTCGAAGGTGAATTGGCTAATGTCCGTGCTATTGCTTATGATATCGTCTTGAATGGTTATGAACTTGGTGGTGGTAGTCTTCGTATCAACCAAAAAGAACTTCAAGAACGTATGTTCAAAGCTCTTGGCTTCTCAGCTGAAGAAGCCAATGACCAGTTTGGTTTCCTTTTGGAAGCTATGGACTATGGTTTCCCTCCACATGGTGGCTTGGCTATTGGGCTTGATCGTTTTGTAATGCTCTTAGCAGGAGAAGAAAATATCCGCGAAGTTATCGCCTTTCCTAAGAACAACAAGGCTAGCGACCCAATGACGCAAGCCCCATCAACAGTAGCCCTTAAACAACTAGAAGAACTCAATCTACAAGTAGAACAAGATGAAACAAACGAAGCGAACTAAGCGGTGGCGCTACTATCTGCGCCGCTTTGCTTATCAGATAAAGATGCTGCGTGTGTTACAAAGCATTTCAAAGGAAAAATATGATGAGAAGATTTCAGCTTCTCTGGTCTATGGCTTTTTATCAGCAGTAGCGGTCAATTTCTTTTTCCAACCAGGACATGTTTATTCAAGTGGAGCAACAGGTTTGGCTCAGATCATTTCTGCGCTTAGTAATCACTGGTTTGGCTTTTATTTCCCAATTTCGGTAGCATTTTACGCTATCAATATCCCGCTGATGATTTTAGCCTGGTACCAAATTGGACATAAGTTTACGATTTTTACCTTTATCACGGTATCCATGAGCTCGCTCTTTATCCAGTTTGTGCCAGTAGTGGTCTTGACAGAGGATCCAATCATCAATGCCCTTTTTGGGGGAGTCGTCATGGGACTAGGAATCGGCTTTGCTTTACGCCATAACATCTCCAGTGGTGGAACAGATATTGTCAGTCTGACTATTCGCAAGAAGACAGGTCGTAACGTTGGGAGCATTTCCTTCCTAGTAAATGGGACTATCATGTTGATTGCAGGTTTGACCTTTGGCTGGAAATATGCCCTTTATTCCATGATTACCATCTTTGTCTCCAGTCGTGTGACAGATGCAGTTTTCACCAAACAAAAACGGATGCAGGCGACGATTGTGACCAATAATCCCGATGCAGTGATTGAAAAAATCCACCATAAATTACACCGTGGAGCGACTATCATTCATGATGCGGAAGGAACTTATAATCACCAGCGTAAGGCTGTTTTGATTACGGTTATCACTCGTGCAGAGTTCAATGATTTTAAACTGATTATGAAACAAGTGGATCCGACGGCCTTTGTTTCTGTTTCGGAAAATGTCCATATCCTCGGACGATTTGTCGAAGTCGAAAACTAAAATTTTTTATGACAAGTTCAAATTCCATTAGTGATACCTTGCTCTAGTTTACTAATAGTTATTTATAACAATGAATAGAACGAAAAACCCAACTCTTGAACACATTGTCAGAGTTGGGCTTTTTTATTTTTCAATGATTTTGTGGGCAATCAACTGGCGGTAACAAATTTGTTTGTTGTTTTTAGCATCATTGATGATCTGGAGAATAGTTTCAAAGGAGACACGACCAAGCTCCAAACTATTGATATCGACATAGGCCGCCAAGTTAAGCTTGGGATTGACTGAGTCGAAGCTGAGGACAGGGACATCCAGTTGGTGTTTTGCGATGTAATCACAGACCCCTGCAGCAAGGAGACTATCAATGGTAATAATAGCGTCAATATTTGGATTGTGTTTGAAGAGAAGTCTACTAAAGCGATAACCATTATCTTCAAGAAATTCAGTAGCAAAGTAAGTCAGATTAGTATCGAGAGGAAGTTGGTGTTGTTTTAGAGCTAGCTCGTAACCTGTCAGACGATCCTGCGTAACGTAGAGTTTCTTGGCTCCACCGATGAAAGCGATTCGATTACATCCTTTCTTAATGAAGTATTCGGTTGCATCAAAACCAGCTTGAATATTATCGTTGTCAACAAGTGGAATAAAAGGGGATAAGGATTTTCCAAGGATGAGGAAAGGAAATTGCTCTTCTGAGACTAATTTTACCAAGGGGTCATTTTCTTGGGCATACAAGAAGATAAGACCGTCTACACGCTTTCCATAGACCATCTGTGAAATTGCATTTAAGCGTTCTTTTTCATCTTTTCCGGTTGCAATCTGGATGGCATAGTGATTTTCTGAAGCAACTTGTGCAATACCACGTAGGACAGAAGGAAAGAAAGGATTTTGATAGAAGGCATCGGAGTCGTCTGGAAGAACTAAACCAATGACCTGCGTATAACTACTAACCAAGCTTCGGGCATTGAGGTTAGGATGATAATTGAGCTCTTTCATTGTCTTTCGAACTCGTTTTTTAGTCTCATCGCTAATGGTTGATTTATTTTGAATAACACGGGTTACGGTTGAGGGTGAAACCCCTGCAGCCTTGGCCACGTCTTTAATCGTAACAGGCATAATAATCTCCTACTTATGGTAGTCTGGATCACGGAAATGCGTTTTGTAAAAGATAGTGACCAGGTATAGAACAAATAAAATGTTTTGAACAGTAATTAAAGTTGCCATATTTTGGCCTAGGAGACCGAGAATCATGGCAAGTAAGGTTGGTAATCCTAAACAGTTCAAAATGAAATGATAGCACTCTTTATAGCTTTTAAATGAAAAGAGACGTGATTTTTTCGTAAAGTAGAGCAAGAGGCTAGAACCTAGAGAAACGATGAAAAAATTAAGTCCAAAGAGGAAGCTAGAACCTAACACAAGAAAGAGACTAACATAGACACGATTCTGTTGATACCAGTCTTTAGAAATGGCTTGTGTTAAGCTTTCCTTGCTCTGGAAGCTCTCGGTCGTGATCGCATGATAGCGAATACTAGTCAATTCTTTTCCTTGCTTACTGATGACGAGTTGCTCAGGTTCAAAGTTAAGAAGTAGTTCCTCAGGAAAGTTTGCACTAGAAGCGTCTCCGATTTGAACAGAAACTTGATGAGGAGTTGAACCCGTATAGCTTAGCTTCCCGTTATTAATCTGAGTATTTGCAGCTAAATCTTGTACGACATCGTCCGTCAGAGGAGCATAGACATCATCGATGAAGGTTTCTAAAGGATAGGTGTCCTGAGAGTTGTTCTGGATGGCAATAGGAACCATAGACAAGCTAATCAAGAAAATACTGGTAAAAATCAGTTGAAACCAATTTAGACCAAAACGATGAGAGAGGGGCTTACGGAATCCCCAAATACTATTAAAATAAGAAAACGGATATGGTAACATAAATCTCTTTCTATAGGCATTTTTCTATACGAGTATTATATAGAGAAATGTGTTTTATTTCAAGCAGGGGATACGAATCCTTGTTGAAAGTAGACTATTAATAAAATTTATCAACTAACAATGAGGGTATTCTCAATAATCTCTTGTTTCTCACCAGACTATATCAGCATTAGTTCAAAAATGAAAAAGGGTGGCGGGGGTATATTACCCCTTGTCGCCACCGCTTGTAAGTCCTGAAACGAAGTTCTTTTGCAAGAAGAAGAAGAGTGTACAGATTGGAAGAGCGATGAGGATAGCACCTGCTGAGAAGTAGGCAATCTTCAAGTTCTTCGCATTGTTGACGAAGGTTTGGAGACCAACGGCAACTGTAAAGTATTCTTTCTCACGAAGCAAGAAACTAGAGAGGATGTAGTCTCCGAAAGGTCCCATGAAGGCCCAGAGTGCTTGTACCGCAACCATTGGGCGAACGAGAGGGAGAACGATTTGCCAGAAGCGGCGGAAGTGTCCTGCACCATCCAGTTTTGCAGATTCATCGAGAGACATTGGCACGGTGTCAAAGTAACCTTTCATCAACCAAGCGTTCATAGGGATACCACCACCTACATATAGGAAGATGAGGAACCAGCTATGGTTAAGGGCATTTAACATGAGGGCCATAACGAAGAAGGCAGTCAAAGCGGCCATTGTTGGCACCATTTGGATAATCAAGAAGAAGACCAAACTTTGTTTACGAGCCAAGAAGTTGTAACGGCTGTAAGCATAACCAGCAAGCACGATAATACTTGTCTGAACGACCATAGTGATCAAAGCGATGATCAAAGTATTAAGGTACCAGGTACCGTACAAGGTTTCTGTAAAGAGCCCTTTGAAGTTATCAAGACTAAAGTTGACATTGCTGTCGAGTTTAAAGGCCACAACGTTACCAGCCTTGAAGGCAGACATAATCGTGATTAAAAGAGGATAGATAATGACGATTGAAAGTCCGATCAAGTAGAGGTAAGTGAGGGTTTGAGTCAGTCTACGTTTTAGTTTGATTGAGTTATTCATCTTAGACGTCCTCCATATCAAATGCGTGTAGTTTCTTGAAGGCAATCATAGAAATAGAGATGACGATGATTGAAATAATCAAGGTAACAGCTGCCGCCATAGAGTATTGTGGAGCTGTACCTGTTGTCAAACGGTAAATCCATGAGATCAAGATATCGGTTGAACCAGCTCCACCACCGACACTACCAGGACCACCACCATTGAAGAGGTACATGATAGAGAAGTTGTTGAAGTTGAAGGTGTATTGGCTAATCAAAGTAGGTGCCGCAACAGCCAAAATCATTGGGAAAGTAATGTTGCGGAATTTTTGCCAAGCGTTTGCACCGTCGATATAAGCTGCTTCATACAAGTCGTTTGGAATAGACTGTAGGATACCGAGAGTAAGGACATAGATATAAGGGAATCCAAGCCAACCTTGCATCATAATCAAGGCAACCTTAGTCCAAGTAGGGTCTGTTTTCCAAGGGATGAGTGCCCCATCGAGGAATGGAAGAACTTTAGCAAAAAGTGGTAAAACTTGAGTATTGATAGCACCAACACTATCGTTAAACATGTTTGAGAATGTCAAGATAGTGATGAAGGCTGGAACTGCCCAAGGCAGAAGGAAGATAACACCAAAGATACGTTTTCCTTTGATGAATGGTTGGTTAGCAATAATAGCTGTGAAGATACCGATTACAATCTGTAAAGTTGATGCAGACAAAGCCCAGATAATAGTCCAAGAAAGAACGGCACCAAAGGCTGAACGGAAGGTACTCAAGCTCCAGATATTTGTGAAGTTGGTCAATCCAACCCAGTCCAACAATTTATTAGGTGGTAAATGTTGGAAATCATAGTTAGTAAAGGCGATCATCAAGGTTACAATAACTGGGAAGATGATGGCAAATGTCATGGCAACGTAAGATGGGATAATGAGCAAGTATGGGAATCCATTTTCATAGATACCTTTAATCATATCCTTAAGTGTCAATGGGACAGGAATGCCATTATTGATACGTTTTGCAATGGTATGAGCATCTTTAATATTGAGAATATAAAATGCTAGATAAACAATTACAAAAATAGAGTGAAATGCACCACGAATCAACATAAAGAGAGAGTTGTCACGGCCAGGTTTTTCACCGAGTGTGATCAAGTTGCTCAATTCAGGTGCTGCAAGTACTATAAAATAGAGGACAAAAGCTAATGTTACAGCAAGGAAGATAAAACCTTTGGCTTTTTGTTTGTTATAGATTTGCCCCAACCCAGGAATCAATGAAAGCAAGGCTGCTTTTCTTGGTTGTTGTTCCATGAGTACTCCTTTCATAAGATGTGAACGTCAAGCTGAGTTCTGTTAATATCTAAAAATCAAGGGGGATAAGTTTTAAATCCCCCTTGAATCAATCAATTAGTTACCAAATTTTTGTTGGATTGTTTCTTTAATCAATGTTACAGCATCATTTGCAGCTGTTTTAGCATCTTTCTTACCGCTTACAGCGTCAAAGAGCATTGTTTTAGCTGGGTCCCAAACTGTTGACATTTGAGAGATGTTTGGCATTGGTTGAGCGTTCTTGAACTGTTTGATAACAGCAGTAGTCAACTCATCGTTTTTACCTTCAGCGTAAGTACGAGCTTCAGTGTTAGCTGGGATTTCGTTTGTTGCATCGTAGAATGCTTTTTGTTGGTCAGTTGAAACAAGGAAGTCTACGAATTTTTGAGCTCCTTCAAGGTTCTTAGTGCTTGATGGGATGATCCAAGCTTTACCACCACCAAAGGCTGCGTAGTTTTTACCGTTTGGAAGAGTTGGGATAGTTGCAACACCGTAGTTTACTTTAGCATCTTTGAATGCTTGAGCTTTCCAAGGTCCATCAATGATAGCAGCTGTTTTACCTTCTTGGAATTGAGTTTGGATCAAGTTTCCAGCACCTTCAGTATCTTGCATACCTTTAGGCCATTTGTCATACCAAGTTTTAGCATAGTTGATACCTGCAATAGCACCATCGTTAGCAAGACCAATATCTTTAGGGTCTTTACCGTTTTGTCCAAACACGTAGGCACCGTTACCAGCAAGAAGTCCATATGCGTAGTAGAAGTTAGTCCAGTCAGCTAGGAAAGCAGTAGTTTTTCCGTCTTCACCAGCGAAGGCATATTTGCTATCTTTAGCAAGTTCTTCCAAGTCAGCAAATGTCTTAGGAGCTTCTTTCACTAAGTCTTTGTTATAGTACATAACAAGTGACTCGATAACGGCTGGAGCCCCATAAACTTTACCACCAACAGTTACAAGAGATTTAGTAGTATCGTCTGTTTTAGCACCGTCACTCAAAGTAACTTCTGAAAGTTGTCCGTCAGTACCAAGGCTACCTACACGGTCGTATGGTGCCATCATGACGTCAGCAGCTTTACCTGATTGGTTATCAAGTGAAAGATTGTCAAGTCCACCTAATTGGTCCCCTGTTTTAATAGTAACTTTTACACCAGCTTCTTTTTCGTAAGCTTTGGCAGCTGATTCTGCAAAAGCTTTATATTGATCTTCAACGTAGAAAGTAATTTCTTTCGCTTCTGATGAACCAGAGTCAGCAGTTTTATCAGCAGTTTTGCTTCCACAAGCTACTAAAAGTAAGCTAGCAAGAGTAGCAGTACCAAGTACAGCTGCGCTCTTCATGAATTTAGTTGACATAGTGTATTCCTCCTAAAGAATAACAAATTTTGATTTCAAGGAAACGCAAACGTTTTCTCTTATGAACTTAGTATAGCACAAACAGAAAACGGTTGCAAGCGTTTTTTGAAAAAAATTTAAAAAGCTTGTAACTGGTTAATCTCTAAAATTGGTTATATAATAGGAAGGAAAGGATGAAATCATATAAATTTCAATTCAAGAATAATTTAAGGGAAACGTTTGCATAGTTTGTAGATGTTTTTGTAGAGGTGAAAAAATAAGAATATAGTTTTTTAAAAAAGCTATAAAGTAAATAAATTGAAAAGTTTTTTGTTGAAACGCTTGCATTTCTTTTTGAAATGGGTTATACTTTACTTGGCGCAAACGTTTGCGCTTGTAAAAATGAAATATTTAACTACAAACACTTGAGGTGCTATTATGAAAAAACGTCAAAGTGGTGTGTTGATGCACATCTCATCACTTCCAGGGGCTTACGGAATCGGATCATTTGGTCAAAGCGCCTATGATTTCGTTGACTTCTTGGTTCGCACTAAGCAACGCTACTGGCAAATCCTTCCATTGGGAACAACTAGCTATGGAGATTCTCCTTACCAATCATTCTCAGCTTTTGCAGGTAATACTCACTTTATCGATCTTGATATCTTGGTGGAGCAAGGTCTGTTGGAAGCAAGTGATCTTGAAGGTGTGGACTTTGGTAGCAACCCAACTGAAGTTGACTACGCTAAAATCTACTATGCACGTCGTCCACTTCTAGAGAAAGCTGTCAAACGTTTCCTTGAAGTCGGAGATGTCAAAGACTTCGAAAAATTTGCTCAAGAAAATCAATCATGGCTTGAACTATTTGCAGAGTATATGGCTATCAAGGAGCATTTTGATAATCTTGCTTGGACAGAATGGCCAGATGCAGATGCCCGTGCTCGTAAAGCTTCAACTCTTGAAAGCTACCGTGAGAAATTAGCTGACAAGCTTGTTTACCACCGCGTAACCCAATACCTTTTCTTCAAACAATGGTTGAAATTGAAAGCATACGCTAACGAAAACCACATCGAGATTGTCGGTGATATGCCAATCTATGTAGCGGAAGATTCAAGCGATATGTGGGCAAATCCACACCTCTTTAAAACAGATGAAAACGGGAAAGCAACTTGCATCGCAGGATGCCCACCAGATGAGTTTTCTGCGACTGGTCAGCTTTGGGGTAACCCAATCTATGACTGGGAAGCAATGGATCGCGATGGTTACAAATGGTGGATTGAACGCTTGCGTGAAAGCTTTAAGATTTACGACATCGTGCGTATCGACCACTTCCGTGGATTTGAGTCTTACTGGGAAATTCCTGCGGGTTCTGAAACAGCGGCACCTGGTAAATGGGTGAAAGGACCTGATTACAAACTCTTTGCAGCTGTTAAAGAAGAACTTGGTGACTTGAACATCATCGCAGAAGACCTTGGATTCATGACTGATGAAGTCATCGAGCTTCGTGAGCGCACTGGATTCCCAGGAATGAAAGTCCTTCAATTTGCTTTCAATCCAGAACACGAAAGTATCGACAGCCCACACTTGGCACCAGCAAACTCAGTTATGTATACAGGAACACACGATAACAACACTGTTCTTGGTTGGTACCGTGATGAGATTGATGATCCAACTCGTGAGTATATGGCTCGCTACACAAACCGTAAAGAGTACGAAACAGTGGTGCATGCTATGCTTCGTACAGCCTTCGCATCAGTAAGTTTCATGACGATTGCCACTATGCAAGATTTGCTAGAGTTGGATGGTTCAGCTCGTATGAACTTCCCATCTACTCTTGGTGGAAACTGGTCATGGCGTATGACAGAGGAACAATTGACTCCTGCTGTCGAAGAAACTTTGCTTGACTTGACTACAATTTATCGCCGTATCAATGAAAATTTGGTAGAATTAAAGAAATAAGACAATAATCAGGAGACAACTAAACATGTTATCACTACAAGAATTTGTACAAAATCGTTACAATAAATCTATCGCAGAATGTAGCAATGAAGAGCTCTACCTTGCTCTTCTTAACTACAGCAAGCTTGCAAGCAGCCAAAAACCAGTGAACACTGGTAAGAAAAAAGTTTACTACATCTCAGCTGAGTTCTTGATTGGTAAACTCTTGTCAAACAACTTGATCAACCTTGGTCTTTACGACGATGTTAAAAAAGAACTTGCAGCTGCAGGTAAAGACTTGATTGAAGTTGAAGAAGTTGAATTGGAACCATCTCTTGGTAATGGTGGTTTGGGACGTTTGGCTGCCTGCTTTATCGACTCAATTGCTACTCTTGGTTTGAACGGTGACGGTGTTGGTCTTAACTACCACTTTGGTCTTTTCCAACAAGTTCTTAAAAACAACCAACAAGAAACAATTCCAAATGCATGGTTGACAGAGCAAAACTGGTTGGTTCGCTCAAGCCGTAGCTACCAAGTACCATTTGCAGACTTTACTTTGACATCAACTCTTTATGATATTGATGTTACTGGTTATGAGACAGCAACTAAAAACCGCTTGCGTTTGTTTGACTTGGATTCAGTTGATTCTTCTATCATTAAAGATGGTATCAACTTTGACAAGACAGATATCGCTCGCAACTTGACTCTCTTCCTTTACCCAGATGATAGTGACCGTCAAGGTGAATTGCTCCGTATCTTCCAACAATACTTCATGGTTTCAAACGGTGCGCAATTGATCATCGACGAAGCAATTGAAAAAGGAAGCAACTTGCATGACCTTGCTGACTACGCAGTTGTCCAAATCAACGATACTCACCCATCAATGGTTATCCCTGAATTGATCCGTCTTTTGACAGCACGTGGTATCGAGCTTGATGAAGCAATCTCTATCGTTCGTAGCATGACTGCCTACACTAACCACACAATCCTTGCTGAAGCCCTTGAAAAATGGCCTCTTGAATTCTTGGAAGAAGTGGTTCCTCACTTGGTACCAATCATCAAAGAATTGGACCGTCGAGTTAAAGCAGAATACAAAGACCCAGCTGTTCAAATTATCGATGAGAGCGGACGTGTTCACATGGCTCACATGGATATCCACTACGGATACAGTGTTAACGGGGTAGCGGCACTCCACACTGAAATCTTGAAGAACTCTGAGTTGAAAGCCTTTTACGACCTTTACCCAGAAAAATTCAACAACAAAACAAACGGTATCACTTTCCGTCGTTGGCTCATGCATGCTAACCCAAGATTGTCTCACTACTTGGATGAGATTCTTGGAGAAGGTTGGCACCATGAAGCAGATGAGCTTGAAAAACTTTTGTCTTATGAAGACAAAGCAGCTGTCAAAGAAAAATTGGAAAGCATCAAGGCTCACAACAAACGTAAATTGGCTCGTCACTTGAAAGAACACCAAGGTGTGGAAATCAATCCAAACTCTATCTTTGATATCCAAATCAAACGTCTTCACGAGTACAAACGCCAACAAATGAACGCTTTGTACGTGATTCACAAATACCTTGACATCAAAGCTGGTAACATCCCTGCTCGCCCAATCACAATCTTCTTTGGTGGTAAAGCAGCTCCAGCCTACACAATCGCTCAAGACATCATTCACTTAATCCTTTGCATGTCAGAAGTTATTGCTAATGATCCAGCAGTAGCTCCACACTTGCAAGTAGTTATGGTTGAAAACTACAACGTTACTGCAGCAAGCTTCCTTATCCCAGCATGTGATATCTCAGAACAAATCTCACTTGCTTCTAAAGAAGCTTCAGGTACTGGTAACATGAAATTCATGTTGAACGGAGCTTTGACTCTTGGTACTATGGACGGAGCTAACGTGGAAATCGCTGAGTTGGTTGGAGACGAAAATATCTACATCTTCGGTGAAGATTCAGAAACTGTTATCGACCTTTACGCAAAATCAGCTTACAAATCAAGCGAATTCTACGCTCGTAAAGCGATCAAACCATTGGTTGACTTTATCGTGAGCGACGCTGTTCTTGCAGTTGGTAAGATTGAACGCTTGGAACGTCTTTACAATGAATTGATCAACAAAGACTGGTTCATGACTCTTCTTGACTTGGAAGACTACATCAAAGTCAAAGAGCAAATGCTTGCTGACTACGAAAACCGTGACGCATGGTTGGATAAAGTGATCGTCAACATTGCTAAAGCAGGATTCTTCTCATCTGACCGTACAATCGCTCAGTACAACGAAGATATCTGGCACTTGAACTAAGATATAAGATTTATACTAATACATTTTGTAAAAAAGCGAGTTTCAATTGAAATTCGCTTTTTTGAATGTTATGGATTTGACAAAAGAAAAAATAATTTGTCAATCATTTCTAGACTTAAAAATCAGACCTAGAGAACACTGAGAAGGCTGGTTTTACTACCTTTAATCCTCAGAATTTACCTAGAAATCATCTCAATTTTCTTGTATTCGTTTACAAACAGTATTATAATAGTATTGTAGTAAAGAAGGAGGATGTTCTTATGTGGAAAAAATATTTTTCAAAATATAAATGGACTGATTTATTTTGGATTCTTTTTGTTATTTTAGCATGTCTCTTGACGGGTAATAGTTCTTCGTTTCCACTTACTCATCAAGAAATCTCTTTTCATGGATGTTGTTATGGGGTATCACTTGCCTTATATCACTTGCTATTTATTGATAAATTTGTCATTTCGAATCGAAAATAAATGGAGAGGTCATAATTTTTTATACTTTTCGGAAAGACAGTTAAAAATCGTGTTTTAAACCCGCATTTCAAGAAGAGGTGCGGGTTTTGTAATATCTCAAAAATTTATTTACAGTGCATTTCCGACCAGAATCTCTGCTTCGATGGTGATCTCTGTCAGTTGGCTCCAGTCAATCTTGCTTTGGTCAACGTGAAAGAGGAGGGGTGTCATGCTAAGCAGGGCTTGCCTTTGCTCTGCTGTGATGGATTTGGTCAGGGAAGCAGTCTGGATAGATTGGATGATGAAATGTTCCTGGAAATGTTCCTTAATTTCTTGGTTGGAATAATCCTTCTTTGTCAGCTGATCCTGTACGGTTTGGCGGATTTCTTTGAGGTGGTTTTCAGTCGGGATGACCTTAATTAAGATACCGTTTTGGGATAAAACGCGACGAAATTCTCCATAGTTGGCAGGCGAAAAGATATCAAGCAGGATATCCATGCTAGCGTCTTTTATAGGAAGACGAGCCAGGTCACCAACGAACCAATTTACTGCCCAGTTGGGTTCGCTCTTGGCAGCGATTTGAACGGAATCTTTGGAAATATCAAAGGCATAGAAGGTTTTGTCAGGATGACTTTCTTGGAGCTTGCGAGAATAGAAACCTTCGCCACAACCGATATCTAAGATTGTGGTGCTAGTTTCTGAATTTGCTAACAAGTCAGATACAGCATCTAAAATAGCTTGGTAAAAGCCAGCTTCTAGGATTTGTTGGCGATTTTGAAAGTTTTCCTTGTCGTAGTTGGCAGATTGCTTGATTTGAGGTGCCAGATTGACATAGCCGAATTTCGCCAAGTCAAAAGAATGACGGTTGCAGCACTTGAGACTAGTCTCTACCAGAGTCAGATTTTCTCGACAGATAGGGCAGGCAAAGGCAGTCGCAGAAGCAAAACGCTGGAGTTTAGGTTTGAGATTTGTATTCATAGTTTAAGTGTATCAAAAGAGGCAAATGAAAGCAACTTTAGGATGATTTGTAATAGAATTAAATAGTAGTATAATTACTTTTTAAAGTACCAAAATTAAATTGCTTTTATATCTAAATTGCTATATAATAATATCTAGGAGGAAATAAGTATGTTAAAAGAAGTATTAACCGTTGCAAAAGTTGCGAAAAAATCATCACTCTTTTTAGGTGGTGTCGCATTTGGTACCCTTGGTTTGAAAATCTTAGCAAGTAAGGAAGCTAAAAAAGGTTATTCTAAAGCTTTGGCTAAGGCTTACAAGTTGAAAGACGGGCTAGATGCATCTGTTTCTGTTGTGAAACAACATGGAGACGATGTCTTGCAAGATGCCAAATATTTGTATGAGCAAGAGAAAAAAGAAGAGCAATTAGATAGCCTTATAGGGGAATAGTATGTCTTTTAAAGTGCTACATAGAGGATACCAACATATCCGACTATCATCTTCTTTTTCACTCACCTTGGATATTCAAGACTATCTTCGTTCCTTGGTGAGAGATGAAAAGGGGATTGAGTCTATCCAGTTTTACATGGATCAACAGCACTTTACTCTACGCATAAAAGAAGGCTTCTCTGTATTAGACAATGCAGAAGCCTTTTTAAAAAGAATTGATAAAGGGAAAGTTTCTGAGTTGATGACTCTTCCCATTCGTAGAGAAGAGAGTGCTTATTCTATTGTTTCAGGTGCAGCGATTAAGCGTATGATTTTTCGTAGTTTTGTGCCGTATCCTATTCGCTATATATGGACTTGTTATCAGGCTTTGGGTTATATTAGAGAAGCCTATCAAACACTAGCGCGTAAGGAACTAACGATGGAGGTCTTGGACTGTTCGGCGATTTTATTGTCCTTGTTTATGAACCAATCCAAGACAGCTAGCAATATCATGTTTATGCTTGATTTGGGGAATCATTTAGATCAGTGGTCCTTGAAAAAAACTGCAACAGATTTAGAACAAAGCCTTCTTGCAAAAGAGAGCGACGTATTCTTAGTACAGGGGGATATGGTCGTTAGTATCAAGAGTTCCGATGTTCAAATAGGAGATGTCTTGGTCCTATCTCAAGGAAATGAAATTCTGTTTGATGGACAAGTAGTTTCAGGTTTAGGTATGGTCAACGAAAGCTCCTTGACGGGAGAAAGTTTTCCAGTTGAAAAAAGAGAGTTTGATTCGGTTTGTGCAAATACAGTATTAGAAACTGGAGAGTTACGCATTCGTGTAACCGATAATCAGATGAACAGCCGTATTTTACAGCTGATTGAGTTGATGAAGAAATCTGAAGAAAACAAGAAAACGAAACAACGCTATTTCATCAAGATGGCGGACAAGGTCGTCAAATATAATTTCTTGGGGGCTGGGCTGACTTACCTATTGACAGGTTCTTTTTCGAAGGCCATTTCTTTCTTATTGGTCGATTTCTCCTGCGCTTTGAAAATCTCTACTCCTGTAGCTTATTTGACAGCTATCAAGGAGGGGTTGAACCGTGAAATGGTGATTAAGGATGGAGATGTTCTGGAGAAATACCTGGAAGTTGATACTTTCTTGTTTGATAAGACGGGAACAATCACAACTAGTTATCCTATAGTTGAAAAGGTGTTACCTTTTGGGGACTATAGTGAGGAAGATATTCTCAGAATCAGTGCCTGCCTTGAGGAACACATTTATCATCCTATTGCTAATGCCATCGTCAAGCAAGCTGAGATAGAGGGGATTGAACATGAGGAAATGCATGGGAAACTCCAATATATCGCAAGCAAGGGAATTAAGTCCCATATCGATGGTCAACCAGTTCTTATTGGAAATTATGTCTTGATGCAGGATGAGCAGATTCATATCAGTTTGGAACAAAATGCCTTAATTGAAGAGTACAAGAGTCACTACAATCTCTTATTCTTGGCTTATCAGAATGAATTGATTGGAATGTTCTGCATTCATACTCCTTTGAGAAAAGAAGCAAAAGCAGCCTTGGAGAAACTTAAGGCACAAGGGAAAAAATTGATTCTGGCAACAGGGGACACCTTGGTTAGAACAGAGGAATTAGTCAAAGATTTGCCCTTTGATCATGTCTATACAGACTTGAAACCTGATGGGAAATTTGAGTTAGTAGAGGAACTGCAGAAAGCAGGTCACACTATTTTGATGGTTGGAGATGGCTTGAATGACTCAGCGGCTCTAACCCTATCAGATATCGGTGTGGTGATGAATGAGAGTGCAGATATTTCTAAGCAGATGAGTGATATCTTATTGTTAGATAATCGTTTGGATTTCTTCCAAGAGTTGGATTGGCTATCATCATCTTTGCAAACACTTATCAAGAAGAATATTCAAGATACCGTTGTCGTAAATAGTAGTTTGATTGGCTTTGGCTTGTTTAATTGGCTCAGTCCTTCAAACCTCTCTATCCTACATAATCTAACAACCTTACGCATTGTACTGCGTAGCCTGTCTATTAAGGGATAGGTGGGAACTATTCACAGCAAAAAGGAGTTACCTTTCTCGAGGGTAACTCCTTTGTTTATAGATAAATGTTGAATAGTTTAGTAAGTCAATACAAAGTATTTTTTCTTCCCGCGGCGGATAACAGTGAGTTCGTTCTCTAACTTATCTGCGTCACTCAAGACATAGTCAAGGTCTTGGATGCGGTCGCCGTTAACGTAGATAGCTCCGTTTTGTACGTCTTCACGGGCTTGGCGTTTTGAGTTAACCACGCCAGAAGATACGAGAAGTTCAACGATGTTGTGATTTTCGTCTGCCTGTACTTGGTAGTTTGGCACGCCACGAAGTCCTTGTTTGAGTTCTTTGACAGAAAGGTTTTTGATATTTCCTACAAAGAGTTGTTCAGTGATGTTAAGGGCTTCTTTGTAAGCTTCTTCTCCGTGAACAAGAGTCACAATTTCACGAGCCAAAACTTTTTGAGCCAAGCGTTCGTGTGGCGCTGCTTCAAACTGTTTGCGGATATCTTCAATCTCATCAAGTGACAAGAAAGTAAAGATCTTCAAGAAGCGTACAGCGTCAGCGTCCATAACGTTCATCCAGAATTGGTACATTTCGTATGGAGAAGTCTTTTCAGGGTTGAGCCAAACAGCGTTACCTTCAGATTTACCAAATTTCTTACCAGTTGCGTCTGTGATGAGTGGAACAGTAATTACATGACCAGTTTTGTCTGCCTTACGGCGCATCAACTCAGTACCAGCTGTCATATTTCCCCATTGGTCAGAACCACCGATTTGTAGCGTCACGTTGTGGTCTTGGTTAAGGACGAAGAAGTCGTAACCTTGCATGATTTGGTAGGCAAACTCAGTGTAAGAAATTCCTGTTTCTATCCGTTTTTTTACAGACTCCTTACTCATCATGTAGTTGACAGTGAAGTATTTTCCGATATCACGGAGGAAGTCAATGAAGCTGATGCTGCCAAACCAGTCGTAGTTGTTGACCATGACAGCTTTATTTTCGCCATTTTCAAAGTCAAGAAAACGAGAAAGTTGTCCTTGGATAGACTTGACCCAGCCATTTACTGTGTCTTTTGTTTGGAGACTACGTTCAGCATCTTTGAAGGACGGATCTCCGATGAGACCTGTAGCACCGCCAACGAGCGCATAAGGTTTGTGACCTGCTAGCTGCAAGCGACGACTTGTCAAGATTGCGACAAGGTGGCCTAGGTGAAGGCTGTCAGCAGTTGGATCGTAGCCAGTATAATAAGAAACTTGACCTTCTTCTAGGGCTTTACGCAAAGCTTCTTCATCAGTCGTTTGAAAAATCAAACCACGCTCTTTTAGCTCATCAAAAATGTGCATGTGTCTTTTCTCCTTTATAAAATATTGTTTCTACCTATTTTACCACAAACTTGGCAAATAACCTAGTAAAATCGGGAAGAAAGTTGCTACTTGGACTTTTTTGAAAACGAGTGAAATATGGTATAATAGCACTAGCTTATTTTCAGAGAAATAGATAAAAATCGTTAAGAAAGGGGCTGAAAGATGTCTCATATTATTGAATTGCCAGAAGTCTTGGCCAACCAGATTGCAGCAGGAGAAGTGATCGAACGTCCTGCCAGTGTAGTTAAAGAGTTGGTTGAAAATGCTATCGACGCTGGCTCAAGCCAGATTATCGTTGAGATTGAAGAAGCTGGTCTTAAGAAAATCCAAATCACAGATAATGGTCACGGGATTGCCCACGATGAGGTAGAGTTGGCTCTCCGCCGTCATGCTACCAGTAAGATTAAGAATCAAGCGGATCTTTTTCGGATTCGGACCCTCGGTTTTCGTGGTGAAGCTCTGCCTTCGATCGCATCTGTCAGTGTTTTAACTTTGTTGACTGCGGTGGATGGAGCAAGTCACGGGACCAAGTTAGTGGCTCGTGGGGGAGAAGTAGAAGAAGTTGTGCCTGCGACCAGTCCTGTTGGGACCAAGGTTTGTGTGGAGGATCTCTTTTTCAACACACCAGCCCGTCTCAAGTATATGAAGAGCCAGCAGGCAGAGTTGTCTCATATCATCGATATCGTCAATCGTCTAGGCTTTGCTCATCCTGAGATTTCCTTTAGCCTGATTAGCGATGGCAAGGAAATGACACGAACAGCTGGTACGGGTCAACTGCGTCAAGCCATTGCTGGAATCTATGGTTTAGCTAGTGCCAAAAAGATGGTTGAGATTGAGAATTCGGACCTAGACTTTGAGATTTCAGGTTTTGTCTCATTGCCTGAATTGACACGGGCTAATCGTAACTACATCAGTCTTTTTATCAATGGCCGTTATATCAAAAATTTCCTGCTCAATCGTGCTATTTTAGATGGTTACGGTAGCAAGCTCATGGTGGGGCGTTTTCCGCTGGCTGTCATTCACATCCAGATCGATCCGTATCTAGCAGATGTCAATGTGCATCCAACCAAGCAAGAAGTGCGGATTTCCAAGGAAAGAGAACTGATGGCGCTGGTTTCAGAAGCTATCGCAAAGAGTCTAAAGGAACAGACCTTGATTCCAGATGCTTTGGAAAATCTTGCTAAGTCTACGGTTCGTAATCGTGAAAAAGTAGAGCAAACCACCTTGCCGCTGAGAGAAAATACGCTTTACTATGAAAAAACGGAACAAACTAGACCTACTCAAGCTGAGGTGGCAGACCATCAGGTAAACTTGACAGAAGAGAAACAGGATTTGAACCTGTTTGCTAAGGAAACATTGGATCAGTTGACCAAGCCAGCTAAACTGCATTTTGCAGAGAGAAAATCGGTCAGCTACGACCAACTAGATCATCCAGAGTTAGATATGGCTAGTTTGGATAAGGCTTATGACAAGCTAGAACGAGAAGAATCTTCGAGCTTCCCAGAGTTGGAATTTTTCGGGCAAATGCACGGAACCTATCTCTTTGCCCAAGGTCGAGATGGGCTCTACATCATAGACCAACACGCAGCCCAAGAGCGGGTTAAGTACGAGGAGTACCGTGAAAGCATTGGTAATGTTGACCAGAGTCAGCAGCAACTCCTAGTACCTTACATCTTTGAATTCCCTGCAGATGATGTCCTTCGTCTCAAGGAAAGAATGTCTCTTTTAGAGGAAGTTGGTGTCTTTCTAGCAGAGTATGGGGAAAATCAATTTATCCTACGGGAACATCCGATTTGGATGGCAGAGGAGGAAATCGAGTCAGGAATCTATGAGATGTGCGATATGTTGCTCTTGACTAAGGAGGTTTCTATCAAGAAATACCGAGCAGAGTTAGCCATTATGATGTCCTGCAAACGCTCAATCAAAGCCAATCATCGTATCGATGACCATTCAGCTAGACAGCTTCTATACCAACTTTCCCAATGTGACAACCCCTATAACTGTCCACACGGACGTCCTGTTTTGGTTCACTTTACCAAGTCGGACATGGAAAAGATGTTCCGTCGTATTCAGGAAAATCACACCAGTCTACGAGAACTAGGAAAATACTAATACTCTTCGAAAATCTCTTTAAACTGCGTCAGCCTTACCTTGCCTAACTCAAGTTATGCCTACGGTTAGCTTCCTAGTTTACTCTTTGATTTTCATTGAGTATAAATTGAAGGGAAAATTATGTACGAATATTTAAAAGGAATCATTACCAAAATCACTGCCAAATATATCGTTCTTGAAACCAACGGTATCGGTTATATCTTGCATGTAGCCAATCCCTATGCTTACTCAGGACAAGTCAATCAAGAAGCGCAAATCTATGTGCATCAAGTCGTTCGCGAAGATGCTCATCTCCTTTACGGTTTCCGTTCAGAAGACGAGAAAAAACTCTTTCTCAGCTTGATTTCGGTGTCGGGCATTGGTCCTGTATCAGCTCTGGCTATCATTGCAGCAGATGACAATGCTGGCCTGGTTCAAGCCATCGAAACCAAGAACATCACCTACTTGACTAAATTCCCTAAAATCGGTAAGAAAACAGCCCAACAGATGGTCTTGGACCTAGAAGGTAAGGTGGTTGTGGCAGGAGACGATCTCCCTGCTAAGGCTACAATTCCATCTAGTAGTGACAACCAAGAATTGGAAGAAGCCATGGAAGCCATGTTGGCATTGGGCTACAAGGCGACCGAGCTCAAGAAAATCAAGAAATTCTTTGAAGGAACGACTGATACAGCAGAGAATTATATCAAGTCTGCCCTTAAGATGTTGGTAAAATAGGAGGTTCCTATGCCCAAACGCTGTGGCTGGGTTAAAATGAACAACCCTCTATATGTAGCCTACCACGATGAGGAATGGGGCCAGGCCCTCCATGATGACCGAGCACTTTTTGAGTTGCTCTGTATGGAGACCTATCAGGCTGGTCTTTCTTGGGAAACAGTGCTCAATAAACGTCAAGCCTTCCGTCAAGCTTTTCATGGTTATTGCCTTCAACGTGTTGCAGACATGACTGATGAAGAATTGGAAGATTTAATGGACAATGTAGCGATCATCCGAAATCGAGCTAAGATTTTTGCGACGCGTGCCAACGCCCAGGCCTTTCTACAAGTTCAGAAAGAGTATGGCTCTTTTGATGCTTATCTCTGGTCTTTTGTAGATGGGAAAATCATCGTTAATGATATCCCGGACTACAGTCAAGCACCAGCCAAAACGCCTTTGTCTGAAAAAATATCCAAGGAACTCAAAAAACTTGGCTTCAAGTTCACAGGACCAGTCGCTGTTTTATCCTTTCTACAAGCTGCAGGGCTAGTTGATGACCATGAGAATGATTGTGAATGGAAAAGTGGAAATAAGTGACGTTAGATGTCTAGAACATCTGAGAATATAGAAGAAAGCTGAGAATTCTATCTCAGCTTTATTTGTTATAGTCAAAGCGAATGATTTGCTCCTTTGCATCTACATAGGCTTGGACTCCGAAGGGAACAATGGCTCTTGGAGTTGCATGACCAACATTTAGATTATAGACAATCGGGATATTGCTATCAATGATATCCAATAGTGCCTCTTTATAGTCGTCATAGAAAGTTTCATCCATAGGTTTTCCGACCAAGAGTCCACTGATGACCTCGAATATACCAGTTTCCTTTAAAGTCCGCAACATCTTTTGGAAGTCTTCAGGCTTAGGCTTTTCTTCGCTTGTTTCTAGCAGTAGGATCTTTCCTTCCCAGTCTGACAAGTCAGGGAAGAGTTTGTACTTTTGGCAGAGCTCCGTGCTGTCTGCGTATCGAGAGTTGTCAAAGATATCATAGAGAGATTCAAGACAACCGCCGAGAATTTCTCCCTCAAACTGAGCACTTCCTTGCAACAAGTCAAAACCAGTATTTGCATGACTGACACGAGCTGTTCCCAGAGCCTTGGGACTAAAATCAGTCCGTTCCTCATACCAAACGTTACTAGGGCGGATTTCCGAGATTCTACCAGTCTCAATCAATTCTTTAAAGTAGTGAAGGCTATAGTCCAACATTTCTTTGTCTAACTCACAAATGTCTGCTAGAAATGATTGGCCGTAAAAAGTCTTGATTCCTAGTTTATGCAACATGAGATGGTTCATGGTCGTATCCGAGAAGCCAAGAAAAATCTTTTGCTTGATAACCTTTTCTAGCTGGTCATTTTCAAAAAGATGGGGCAATAAACGATAGGTATCGTCTCCACCGATGGCGCATAAGATCATGTCGATGCTATTATCAGAAAAGGCCTGCATCAAATCTTCCGCACGGGCTTCAGGATGGTCCTTGATAAAGTCTAAGCCTTTTAGCGAATGGGGTAAAAAGATAGGATTGAGTCCCAAGTCCTTGAGACGTTGGACACCCAAGTCCACTTCGTGTTTGACAAAGTCTTCTCCAATAATGCCACTAGACAAACTAACAATACCAATAGTAGAAACCATATCTCATCCTCCTAGAAATAAATTGATGCTATTGTATCACAAAAGAAGAGGGGAAACAACAAGAATTAGAGTCAGAAGAAGGCTTTTAGATCAAGAAAGTAGTAAAAAAGCAACCAATTGTGTGGTTGCTTTTGTAGTAGTTGCATTCTTATAGAGCAGTAAGGAAGGTCAGTCCGCCAAGGATAACCCCAGCCGAGTTTGGAATGATTAGAATCCAATCTTTCTTAGGCTCTTTTGTCCATCCGTAAATGACCCAGATTAAGCAAGAGACTGCTGCTGATAAAGGTTGGAAAGGTTGAGCTTTGTTCCCTTGTAAATTGGCAAAAATTTGGGGGATGTAGGCTATAAATACAATAATCCCGATAAAGGCACCAATTGAACCGACAATTTGATTAATTCTCTGTTTAGTCATATATATTTCTCCTTATTACTTTATTAGTATAACAGAAAAACAGCTTGGATTCAAGGGTAAAACCTTGGGATTCTAAGGGAGGACTTTACATTAGAATCTTTTTAGACGTTGCGTCTACTTTTCTTTAGAGAATCAAAAAATGATTTGGAACTACAAAAAAGTAGTCTGTCTACAAAACACACTACTTTTATTGTTTATCTTAATATCTAGCTGGTCCTGCACTTGCGCTCTTAATGTTGAACCGTTTTTTGAGGTAGAAACGTAGGGCAAGGAGAGCTCCTCCAATCACCAACAAAACAAGAGGTGGTAAGCTGATGTTGATGGCTTGTGGAAGGAAGTTACTCAAGAAGAGGATGAAAACCCAGGCAAACATGGTTGCTAACATAACCAAAAGTGATTTCCAGAATGGAGGGCGTTGGCTACGGTCAGTATCTGGTCCGTAGTAGCGGTAGATGAAGTGGTAGAGCAGGTAAAAGGCGACTCCACCAAAGGCCCCTACACTGATAAGTGTTACCAAGCCGTAGGCCACAGGTTGGTTTGAGAAGAAGCTCATCAAGGCGCTAACTACTGCAAATAGTCCTGTGATGAAAAGGGCTGAATCCAACATCATCAATTTTGGATCGTCGTTTTCTTTTGGATGTTCTTTTTCGTACTGCTCTTTTTCGCTGAAACTATGAGCCCAGTGAGTTGGTGCTCCGTAGATAGAACGTGCTGTCACTCCTTTTGGTTGCTCCTCAAGGATATGAGGAATGACTTCTTCAAGGATAGCCTTGATTTCAGCATCTGTTTTTCCGTCCTTGAGAAATTGCTGGGTTGCAATATGGATAAATTCCTGGTTTTTCTTTGTTAATTCTTTTAAATCAATCTGTGACATAATAACTCCTGTTTAGAACCATTTTTTATGGATGAGGTAAAGAGTGAGAGAAACACTCATAGCAAAGGCGATAAAGACGATGAGCCAGAAAGCGTGCGGTTCTCCGTTTAAAGGGATTTCATTGTCCTTAAAGTTCATTCCGTAAGCTGAGAAAATCATGGTCGGGATGGACATAACGATAGTCACAAGTGCCAAGGTTTTCATGATATTGTTCTGGTTATTTGAAATGATAGAAGCAAAGGTCTCTGTCATAGAGTGAAGGACGTTTCCATAGATGTCCGCCATCTCGATGGCCTGTTGCGTTTCAATCAAGGTATCTTCCAGTAAGTCTTCATCTTCAAGGTATTTCTTGATATTGCTAGTTGCGCTGGTCAATTTTTTAATCACGCGCTCGTTTGTCTTCAGAGAGGCTTTGAAGTAGACGATGGTCTTCTCCAACTCCATGAGTTCGATCAATTCTTCGTTTCGAGTAGATTTGTGAAGTTGACTCTCGATCTGCTCACTCTTACGTTCAATCGAACGGAGGGCAGTTAGGTAAATCTCCGCATTGCGGTATAGGATTTGGAAGATGAAGCGCGAACGCATGAAGGTATAGAAATTTCGAAGCCTACGATTGATAAAGACATCAAGAAGTGGTAGAGGCTCCAAGCAGGTAGTGATGATAGCCTCTTCTGTGATGATAATCCCCAAGGGAATAGTCACATAGTAGGTCTGGTTATTTCTTTCCTCTGTTATTGGGACGTCTACGATAATCAAGGTGTATTCATCTTCGATGGTGATACGAGACATTTCTTCGGCATCGAGCGGTGCACGGAGATCGGCGATATCAATATCAAAGGCTGAGGCGATTTCCATCGATTCGCTTTGAGTAGGATTGACGAGATTGATCCAAGTGCCCGGCTGGAGCGTATCGATCTCTTTAAATTCAGTTGTTGTTGAGAGAAAGACTTGTTTCATATCTCCGATCCTTTCCTAATCTATTCTGTGTTTAAGTGATTTTTAGCACCGTACTATTATACTACAAAATCGGCTTTTTTCAAATAAAATCTTACAAAAGTACCGTTGTTATTGGCTTTTTACTTTGTCTTAAAAAGTTGATTTTGGAATTTGCTCCCCTTTTTGCTCCCCTTATAGTGCTTTTAGTGCAGTTTCGTAGAATGAGACTGCTTTTTTTGCGTTCTCTTTTGAGAGGTGGCTATAAATGTCCATAGTCATGGATAAAGTAGAATGACCTAAACGGTGCTGAAGTTCTTTGTAAGGAATGCCAGAGTTAAGCAATAAACTAGCGTGAGTATGACGGAATCCGTGAAAGCCAATGTTAGGAACATCAGCACGCTTAAAATGTGTTAGCAATCTTCTTTTAAGTTTTGAACTGCAAGGATATTCATGAATGAAATCCGAGAATACCACGCTTTCACGTTGCCCTATCTTCCAGGCCTCTTTAGTTTGTCGTAGTTTGTACTGCTTCAGCATGTCGATAGTAGCTAAATCTATATCTATATCCCGATAACTAGCCTTAGATTTTGGGCTATTGATTTCTAGATCCCGATTTAGTGTTTTGGTGATGTGTACAATGGCACCGTCTAAGTCAATATCAGACCAGGAAAGGGCTAAAGCTTCATTGATGCGACAACCAGTAGCCAATAGGAACTTATAGAGCGTTGTCTCATAGTAATAACGATATCTATTGCTATCTAAATTATCGAGATAAACAAGAAACTTCTTTAATTCTTCATTATCAAAGTGTTTTACTTTTTGTCGCTTTGCTTTCTGAGTGTTACGAGGTAAAATAACATCACGCGCAGGATTGGACGGTATCGCCTGCATAGTTACACCATACTGTAAGATACGTTTATTAAGCGCGTGTATCATGTCATAGTGCAAGAAAGCCCCCTTTTCGCCCTTATTGGCCTTGTCAGCAAGTTTATTGATAATTGACTGGATAAGTGGAGTAGTGAGCTTATCGAGCTTATAAACCCCGAAAATAGGCAATACATGATTATCAAGCAACTTTCTAACATTGCCTTGAGTGTTTGGCTTAACAGTATTCTTATAACTTTCCCACCAGAGATTGGCTAAGTCTTGATAGACTGTTATGGTACTAGCTTTTTGTCTAGTAGATCCTGCTTTCTGAAAATCTATTTTTTCTTGAGTAGTTTTCTGCTTAACTTCCTTTTGTGTCCGACCTGTTACTTTGGTTTTAACTTTTTTTCCCGTTACTTGGTCAACTCCTAGGTAAACACTAGCACGGTAGACTTTACTACCGTCTTTTTTTGTAACTTCAGTTATTTTCATGATTTATACCTTTCTAAAATACATCAGCAGGCAAGCTATTATTAAAAAGGTTTTAGAGTGTGGTTTAAATCATGCTAGGGCTTCACAGATTGCCCTGTATTCAATTTTAAGGAGTTAGACAGTAAATTTATATATCTGCTTATAGAAAGCGCGTGTAGGGCTTTCTATAAGCCTTAAAAAGATTTGTTTTTGTTTAGTCGCTTTCTTTCTCTTTCTTTTTCATAATCATCAGCAAGGTTACTATAATACTCGTCATAATCTCTTCTTAAAATATCCATAAATGCAAGAATAAATCCAATCATAAGTGGGCTTAGAATTGTTTCAAGAATAATCTTAAGATACTCATTTTTTAATGCAGCGTGAGCAAGAAGCAAAAGGTATAGAGAATAAATTATAAATGATATAAATATTCTAAATTTCTTTTTCTTCAAAGAAAGTTTCTTTTTTCTTGTGCTTTTCATGAGGAGAATTCCTTTTATTAAATATCGGTTTTTGTTGGATAAGGGCTTACATATTTAATCTAATAGAGAAATCACGCGCCCTTGTTATTATAATTGGACTTTTCGGACTCCCTAAAAGAAAAATGTTATTGCTTAGTTTTGTTATTAAATAAAGCCATATACAAAATTTAGTTTTGTTGGTTTATACAGTTATAATCACAGAAGAAAATTAGTCAATAATTTTTTTATATTGTTCAAATTGTTTTTCTATCGTATCACCTTTATATAGTTCATTGGTTATCTCTAGTAATACTTTTGTTGGTGTGTAATTCGAATTTACAGAGTACATTGAATTGAGTCGCCTGTTATCTGTTTCGGTATTCTTATATCTAATATTTAGTTCAGATAAATCTTGTAACTGCTTGAAAATCATATCTATTTGTTTATCAGATAAAACAATATCATACAGAGAATAAAGTCTAAAAATCCAACAAACGCTTTTTTGATCCATCGTTCGATGACATAGTTATTGAAATTGATAGCAACTTCTGAAATGTTGTCTGTATCATATCCCAATAGATAACCAACGCTAACACCAAAATAGTCAGCAAGTTGCTGAGCCTTTTCGGGCTTGATTTGTCTTTCTCCGTTTTCACACCTCAGCTATAATTCCAACACTATTATTATATCATACAGGAGGCCAAGGCATGACACCAGAGCAGGTAAAAGAAAAGCTAGAAGGCGTGAAATGGATAAGTAAAGAAATAGAAAGCTCGTATTTGGAATTGGAAGCCATGGAGAGTGGGATCATCAAAAGTCAGCAACCAAGCACTACTAGAGTACAAACAAGCAAGGTAAATAGTACAGAAAATACCCTTATTAGTGTTCTAAAGATAAAAGAAGATATACTACAGAGAATTGAGAGGTTTACAGAGGAAAAAATGGTACTGTCTAGCTTGATTGATAGATTAGCCAATCCTATGGAGAGATCAGTCTTAAGATTTTATTACTTAAACAGTCTTGAAATTTGGGAAGTGGCTGAGAAAATAAATAAATCGGATGTAACAGTATATCGAATAAAGCAGGCAGCTATAAAAAACTTAGCAGAAGTGAGATGATCATATTTTCTTGGTAGTAGGTGATGAAATCATAGATATTTTTGAAAGAAAAAAGAGAGTACACACCCCCCACAGCCGAAGCGTTTAATGTAGGAGGTAGTAACTCTCATTGCTTAGATTATAACCTAAAAAACTAACTGACGCAAGAATATTAAAGGCCTATCCTTTGGGGTAATCGAAACAGTAAAAGGAACTGACTTAGGCGCCGACCTAAAATAGGCCATTGGGTGCCAAACCAGTTCCTTTATTAATTTAATTATAACTCATTTTGACTTAAAAAATAAATAGAGGTGTCCTACCTCCTACCGCAGAATAATCTGTTTCAAGGGGAGATGGAAAATTTCAAAGAAGTTTTAGAAAAAAGTAGAAGCAATAAAAGCTGAGATACCCAAAAGAATTAATAAGCAGAAATAAAAAGAATGTCTCATAAAAAGATGTTTCCATTTGTGTTTGCACCCTTTATCACATGACATACAGTTCCCGAATTCTTTACCTGTAATTCGGGCAATCCAAAGTAATAACGAATACATCAAAGTTAAAATCGCAATCATCATTAAACTAGATACTGTAATGATTTTTGATAGATCCATTGTTTGAAGATCATCGCCAACATCAAATACTGCTCTCGATATTTCAATACCACCGAACATAACGAATACAAATGCAGAAAACACTCCTAAAATAGCAATGAAGTCAGTATAGATTCCAGATTTCATATCTCTAACTTCTGTAATCCTAGTTGTTATATCGGCTATATCTAAATTCATCTTGTTCATCGATTCCTTTGAAGCTTTAATTTGCTCTTCAACTTCTGTAATTAAAGGACGAAATTCCTTTACAAAATGATGTAATTCCGATACAGTATCTTGGGCTTGCTTTGAATTTCTTAATATATATTCTCTTTGAACTTGAGAGAGAGAGTAATTCGTCTTGATTTTATCTAAATTTTTTGACAAAATTTCTTTTGTTTCATTAGGACTTCCATCTAAAATAAGGCGGATGTTTTCGTTTAAAACCTCATTATCCTCATCACTGTTCTCATTTTTATATACAAAGTCTGCAATATCATTATAAGGTATTGTGAGAGCACTATCAGAGAACATTTGTCGAAATACTTCTAAAACTTTTTGTTTATCATCATCTCCTAGTTCCGATAAATTTTTACCTAATAATATTTTTATTAATATTGCTGTGTTTCCCATAGTTTAGCCTCTGGGTGATTAGTAAAGTAAGTTTTAATTTCTTCATTAGTATATTTGATACCTTGAATACCATGCATGATGTCATTTTCGTCTTTTTTCCATGGATCATGGGTATGAGTAATATCTACAAGTTGAAAAGCACTTAAATTTGAAAGTTTATCAACAGTGTCTTCAATAATATAAGTATTGCTAATCTTATTTCTATTGTATTCTTCTATTTTAATATCTGTGAGATTGGCAAAAGAATCGGTACTAAATTCAATGTACTCATTTACTATATCACTACTTGGTATAGTAAATGCCCCAAATCTTTTATATTCATGATATACGCTAGGAACAACAGGGCCATACTTCCACTTTTCCATTTTTTCTGAAAATAGTTCGACATCATTTTCAACGATATGTCTTACATTTACGAAGTATAATAATTTCTGCAATTTTAAATTATTGATTTCATAATTTTTGTTATTTGAATATTCAATTATATAATTTGCCACAAATAATGCGTTTTCCATCACCCATACCTCCTTTTATTCTATTATACCATATGTGTCAATCACTACATTTTGAGATAGCTTGAAAAATGAACACAATATATTGTAGAATATATACACCCGGATTTTCCTAAGAGATTTTATCTTATATTATGGCTTTACTTCTTATATTATTTTTTAGTTGAGGAGTAGGCAACTATATTGAGATTATTAGCAATGATGTTAAGAATAATACCGATCTTTTCAAATTGATTTGATGTCGTTCTGCTGATTATACTTAGTAAGTGAGTTGTTTACCAAGTCTACTAGATATCTGCCAAATCCTCTAGCGGTATAATCATAGAAAACTTCATCAGATTCAAAAGTATTTTTGAAAGATGCTTATTACTAGAATGGAGACAGATAAAACTTTAGCTGTTATCCCTCCTAGAGAATATGAAATAATAAAAAAAGCACGTTTGATCGTGCTAGTTTCTTGCCTGCTGAACTCATTAAATCCCAGCCCTTTTGTGGGGCTTTTTTGCTCCCCTTTTTGCGTACTTTGGGGGAGTAAGTAGTAAATAGTAATGTTAGTATTTTTTGTTAAAAAGCGCGTGATATAAGGGTTAGGGGACACTAAGGAAACATAAAAAAATAAGTTTTTAATTATACTACAAAATAGGCTTTTTTGGTAATAGAATTTCACTTTTTTTGGTATAATGGAAAGCAACAATGGACTAGAAAGAAGTAACATGCAAGATAAGATTGTCATCCATGGGGCACGCGCCCATAATTTAAAAAATATCGACGTGGAAATTCCACGTGACAAGCTAGTTGTGGTGACGGGACTATCTGGATCTGGAAAATCTAGCTTGGCCTTTGATACCCTTTATGCAGAGGGGCAACGCCGCTATGTAGAGAGCTTATCAGCCTATGCTCGTCAGTTTTTGGGCAATATGGAAAAACCAGATGTGGACTCTATCGATGGTCTCAGCCCTGCCATTTCCATTGACCAGAAAACGACTAGTAAAAACCCTCGCTCAACTGTAGGAACTACGACGGAAATCAACGACTACCTACGTCTCCTCTATGCGCGTGTGGGAACACCCTACTGTATAAATGGACATGGGGCTATCAAGGCTTCGTCTGTCGAACAGATCGTAGACAAGGTCTTGGAATTGCCAGAACGCCAGCGCTTGCAGATTTTAGCGCCTGTCATTCGTAAGAAAAAAGGGCAACACAAGACGTTGATTGAAAAGATTCAAAAGGATGGATATGTTCGTGTCCGTGTCGATGGGGTTGTCTATGATGTGACCGAAATTCCTGACCTTGAAAAGAATAAGCAACACAACATCGATGTGGTGGTAGACCGTATCATTATCAAAGAAGGTATCCGTAGTCGTCTCTTCGATTCGATTGAAGCAGCCCTCCGTATTGCTGAAGGATATGTCATTATCGATACCATGGGTGACTCTGAGTTGCTCTTCTCAGAACACTACGCTTGTCCAGTATGTGGCTTTACGGTTCCAGAGCTAGAACCTCGTCTCTTCTCCTTCAATGCACCTTTTGGCTCTTGTAATGAGTGTGATGGTTTGGGGATCAAGCTAGAGGTTGATACGGACTTAGTCGTACCAGATGCTAGCAAGACTCTTCGTGAGGGAGCCTTAGCGCCTTGGAATCCTATCTCTTCTAACTATTATCCAAATATGCTAGAACAAGCTATGACAGCCTTCGGAGTGGACATGGATACGCCTTTTGAGGCCTTGTCAGAGGAGGATAAGAATCTCATTTTCTATGGTTCAGATGGTAAGGAATTCCATTTCCATTATGAAAATGAATTCGGCGGAGTTCGTGACATCGATATTCCTTTTGAAGGTATTATAGGGAATATTAAGCGACGTTACCATGAAACCAATAGCGACTACACCCGCACACAAATGCGCCTCTACATGAATGAGCTGACTTGCGGAACCTGTCACGGTTATCGTCTCAATGACCAGGCCTTGTCTGTCCGTGTGGGTGGCGAGCAAGGCCCACATATCGGAGAAATTTCAGACCTGTCTATCGCAGACCACTTGGCCTTGGTGAGCCAGCTGACCTTGTCTGAAAATGAAGCGATTATTGCTCGTCCAATTCTCAAGGAAATCAAGGACCGTTTGACCTTCCTTAATAACGTGGGTCTTAACTATCTGACCCTTTCTCGTTCTGCAGGAACATTATCAGGAGGGGAGAGCCAACGTATTCGCTTGGCGACTCAGATTGGTTCCAATCTCTCAGGAGTCCTCTATATCTTAGATGAGCCGTCTATCGGTCTTCACCAGAGGGACAATGATCGCCTGATTGCCAGTCTGAAAAAAATGAGAGATTTAGGGAATACTCTCATTGTGGTGGAACACGATGAAGATACTATGCGAGAGGCAGATTATCTAATCGACGTCGGTCCTGGTGCAGGGGTCTTTGGTGGAGAGATTGTTGCCGCAGGAACGCCCAAGCAAGTGGCTCGCAACAGCAAGTCTATCACAGGTCAGTACTTGTCAGGCAAACGTGTCATTCCAGTGCCAGAAGAGCGTCGTGTCGGTAATGGTCGTTTTATCGAAGTGACGGGAGTGCGTGAAAACAACCTACAAAATATCACTGCTCGCTTCCCTCTCGGAAAGTTCATTGCGGTGACAGGAGTCTCTGGTTCAGGGAAGTCGACCCTCATTAACAGTATTCTCAAAAAAGCCATTGCTCAAAAACTAAATCGCAATTCAGACAAACCTGGGAAGTTTAAGACTATTACAGGAATCGAGCATATCGACCGTCTGATAGATATTGACCAGAGTCCTATTGGAAGAACACCAAGGTCCAATCCTGCTACCTATACAGGTGTATTTGACGATATTCGTGACCTCTTCGCTCAGACAAATGAGGCCAAGATTCGTGGCTATAAGAAGGGTCGTTTTAGTTTTAACGTCAAGGGTGGTCGCTGTGAGGCTTGCTCGGGTGACGGGATTATCAAGATTGAGATGCACTTCTTGCCAGATGTTTATGTGGCTTGTGAAGTCTGCCACGGAACCCGCTACAACAGTGAGACCCTGGAAGTTCACTACAAGGAAAAAAATATCTCGCAGGTCTTGGACATGACTGTCAACGATGCGGTGGAGTTTTTCCAACACATTCCAAAGATTCAACGTAAACTCCAGACAATCAAAGATGTTGGTCTAGGTTATGTGACCTTAGGACAACCAGCTACGACACTTTCTGGGGGAGAAGCCCAGCGTATGAAGTTGGCTAGTGAACTTCACAAACGATCGACAGGAAAATCTTTCTACATTCTGGATGAGCCGACGACAGGACTCCATACAGAGGATATCGCTCGCTTGCTTACAGTCTTGGCTCGCTTTGTAGACGATGGCAATACAGTTCTCGTCATTGAGCACAATTTAGACGTTATCAAGACAGCAGACCATATTATTGACTTGGGGCCTGAAGGTGGTGTCGGTGGTGGAACCATCATCGCAACAGGAACTCCAGAAGAAGTAGCGGCCAATGAAGCCAGCTACACAGGACAGTATTTGAAAGGAAAGTTACATCATGAATAAACGTGTACAAGCATTTTTAGATAAAATGCAAGAAAAAGAACTAGATGGAATCATTATCAATAACCTTAAAAATGTCTACTATTTGACAGGATTTTGGGGTTCAAATGGGACAGTCTTTATCAGTCGTGACCGTCAAGTCTTGGTAACAGATGCCCGCTATATTATCGCTGCTAAGCAAGAAGTTACCGGCTTTGAGATTTTTGCAGAACGTGATGAGTTGGCAACTATCGCAAAGATTGCAAAAGATATGGGCCTTTCTCGTATCGGGTTTGAAGATGAGATTTCAGTTTCTTATTACCATCGCATGCAAACCGCCTTTGAAGGTCTGGAATTGCTCCCTCAAACTCAGTTTGTTGAAGCCCTTCGTATGATTAAGGACGAGACAGAAATTGCGACTATTCGCAAGGCATGCTCTATCTCTGACCAAGCTTTCCACGATGCTCTTGACTTTATCAAGCCAGGGAAGACAGAAATTGAAATTGCCAACTTCCTTGACTTCCGCATGCGTGAGTTGGGAGCATCTGGCTTGTCTTTTGACACTATTCTAGCTAGCGGTATCAACTCTTCCAAACCCCATGCCCATCCTATGCACAAACCAGTGGAGCTGGGAGAAGCTATTACCATGGACTTCGGTTGCCTTTATGACCACTATGTCAGCGATATGACCCGGACCATTTATCTCGGTCATGTCAGTGACGAGCAAGCAGAGATTTACAATACGGTTTTGAAGGCCAACCAAGCTCTGATAGACCAAGCTAAGGCTGGCTTAGGTTTCCGTGATTTTGATAAAATCCCTCGTGATATCATTGTGGAAGCAGGCTATGGAGAATATTTTACTCACGGTATCGGGCATGGTATCGGACTTGATATTCACGAAGAACCTTACTTTAGCCAAACTTCCAAAGAAGTTATCAAAACTGGTATGGTCTTGACTGATGAACCAGGTATTTATATTGAAGGTAAATACGGGGTTCGTATCGAAGATGATATCTTGATTACAGATACAGGTTGTGAGTTATTAACCCTTGCTCCAAAAGAATTAATCGTAATCTAAGAAAAATGAGATAAATCGTTGACTTTTACTAGTTAAAGGTTTATACTGAAAGGCGGAAACGGTAGGTGAGGCTACCATAGGGATACGGATGACTACCGCAAAGCAGTGGAGACACTACTCGTTGGTCAACAGTCCTGGTCGCGAAGGTCAAGACTAAGCTCATTACATCGCCCTATGGAGTTAAAGCTTGAACGAAAACAGATAATAAGTTTTTTAGTCCTGCCATTTTATGGCAGGACTTTCTGCTGTTTTAGAAGAAAGGAGACAAACGATGCAAATTGACGATCATCCAGAACCGCGCATACACAGCCAATCGCTGATTTGTGTCGTTTTGTCCTTATAAAGCGATTGGTTCCTGTGTATGAAATTATCATTCATACAGATAGGAGAAACCAATGAAAACTACAAAAGAAAGACTAGCAGCAGCTATTCAAACCCCATTAAAAGATAGTCTAGCTTTTTACCATACAAGTCTAAAAGGCTTAGACCAAGAACAAGTCGAAGAAAACCGTGACTTGTATGGTGAAAACACCATTACCAAGGGTCAAGAGGATTCCATCTTTAAGAAGATTTATGAGTCCATTATAAATCCTTTCACAATCATTTTGCTTGTGATTGCCTTTATCTCTCTCGTTACAAACGTTTGGCTTGCCAAACCTGGCCAAGAGGACCCTACGACCTCTATTATTATCGTTGTCTTGGTTTTGATTTCAGGAGGCATCCGTTTTGTCCAAGAGTTGCGGAGCGACAAGGCGACAACCAATCTTTCAAAAATGATTGTCAACACTGCAACTGTTATTCGTGATGGTCACGAGAAAGAGTTACCAATCGATGAGCTGGTTGTGGGAGACCTCGTGAAATTGAGTGCGGGAGACATGATTCCAGCAGATGTCATCTTGTTCGAATCCCGCGACTTTTTCGTTCAACAGTCAGGCTTGACTGGAGAAAGTGATGCAGTTGAAAAGCTAGCTTTAAATAAAGCCACTGGTCAAAATGTAGATAGCCTCTTAGAAGCAGAATCTTTGGCATTCATGGGGACAAACGTTATCTCAGGAAGTGCTACGGCTATGGTTCTAGCGGTTGGGGATGACACCATGATGGGAGCCATCGAACAAACTCTCAACACCTATGATGAGCCAACTTCTTTTGAACGTGAAATGAACAGCATTTCTTGGCTCTTGATCCGCTTGATGCTTGTCATGGTTCCAATCGTGTTTTTCGCAAATGGATTGACCGATGGAGACTGGCTAGAGGCTGGAGTATTTGCCTTGAGCGTCGGTGTCGGACTGACACCAGAAATGCTTCCGATGATTATCACAGCCAGCTTAGCAAAAGGTTCCATTATCATGGCCAAGGAAAAGGTAGTTATCAAAAAACTCAATGCTATCCAAGACTTAGGAGCAATCGATATCCTTTGTACGGATAAAACTGGAACTCTAACGCAAGATGAGATTGTCTTAGAATATCCCTTGGATATCCATGGTGATTTGGATATGGCGGTCTTAAGAAGAGCTTATCTAAATTCACATTTTCAAACAGGTTTGAAAAACTTGATGGACCGTGCCATTATCAGTAGAACAGAAAAAGAAGCCAAAGAACATGCTATTCTACAAAATTTGGATAAAATTTTCCAAAAAATAGATGAACTGCCTTTTGATTTTGAGCGTAGACGCATGAGTGTTATCGTCAAAGATGACAGCAATGTTGTTAGTATGGTGACCAAAGGCGCTTTGGAAGAAATGTTGAACATTTCAACATATGTAGAATACCGAGGAGAAATGATTCCTCTTACTGAAGACATTCGTCAAGAAGTACTGGCAGAAGTTGGTCAATTAAACCGTCAAGGTTTACGTGTATTAGGTGTTGGTTACAAGTCAGGTCTACGTGAAGATTATGCCTATGCTGTGACTGATGAAAGTGACATGATCCTTACAGGTTACCTTGCCTTTTTGGATCCACCAAAACCATCTGCAGCACCCGCTATCCAAGCCCTACTTGAACATGGTGTCAGAACAAAAATTTTAACTGGAGATAACGAAAAAGTAACCCAAGCTATCTGCGAAAAGGTTGGATTGGACGTTGAACATATGCTCTTAGGTGCTGACATTGATCAAATGACAGACCAAGAATTGGCAGAAGTGGTTGAAAAAGTAACAGTCTTTGCCAAATTGTCTCCTGACCAAAAAGCTCGAATTATTCTACAATTGAAGAAAAATGGTCACGGTGTTGGTTATATGGGTGACGGTATTAATGACGCTCCATCCATGAAGGTGGCAGATGTCGGAATTTCCGTTGATACAGCAGTCGATATCGCCAAGGAAACAGCGGATGTTATTTTGCTGGACAAGGATCTCATGGTCCTTGAAACTGGTATCGTTGAGGGCCGTAAGGTCTACGCCAACATGACCAAGTACATCAAGATGACCGTTAGTTCAAACTTTGGAAATATCTTCTCACTACTGGTTGCGAGTATATTCTTGCCATTTTTACCAATGGCTCCTGTTCATCTCATTGTCCTAAACCTAGTCTATGATTTGTCCTGTGTGGCATTGCCATTTGATAATGTGGATCAAGACTTCCTCAAACAACCCCATACATGGGAAGCAAAATCCATTACGCGATTTATGGTTTGGATGGGTCCAATCTCATCTGTCTTTGATATTTTGACCTTTATCTTCCTCTACTTTATCATTGTTCCTTTGGTAACAGGTCATCACTATGTTCATGGGTCAGAATCTGCCCTTCAGTTTATTATCTTGTTCCAAACAGGATGGTTCATCGAATCTATGTGGTCTCAAACTATGGTTATCCATATGCTTCGTACAGCAAAAGTTCCTTTTGTACAAAGCAGACCAGCTTGGCTTGTGATTTTGATGACACTGGTTGCAGCCTTTTTCGTAACCAGTCTACCTTATGGACCGCTAGTAAATATCCTTCGTCTAGCACCCTTAGGGCTTCCTTACTTCTTATTCTTAATCTGTATTATTTTCTTGTATATGTTTAGCGTTACAGTTATTAAGAAATTTTACATTAAGAAGTATAAAGAATGGTTATAGTTCGTATTTTGTCAAGAAAAAAGTTCAAAAATTGCCAAAAAAGTTAAAATTTTTTAAAAATAGGTCGCAAGTCCGATGTTTTTTATGGTATAATAGTTTAAACTGATAGTAACATGTAGCGAAAGGGGTAGGTACATGATCAAAATTTATACAGTCTCAAGTTGTACTAGCTGTAAAAAAGCGAAGACCTGGCTCAATGCCCACCAGTTAAGTTATAAAGAACAAAACCTCGGTAAGGAAGGAATTTCGAGAGAAGAACTACTTGATATTTTGACAAAAACAGACAATGGAATTGCAAGTATCGTATCATCAAAAAATCGTTATGCAAAGGCCCTTGGTGTTGATATCGAAGATTTGAGTGTGAATGAAGTGCTCAACCTGATTATGGAAACACCACGTATCTTGAAAAGTCCGATTCTTGTAGATGAGAAACGCCTACAAGTCGGCTATAAAGAAGACGATATCCGTGCCTTTTTGCCACGCTCTGTCCGTAATGTGGAAAATGCAGAAGCGCGTTTACGTGCGGCTCTATAAAACATCAAGGCTGGGAGCGACTCCTGGCCTTCTCTAATATTTAAATTGGATAACATGTGAGGATTTATGAAAAAGTTAGTCATTGGAACATTCGCAGCACTATTTTTGCTCGTTGGATGTGGTCAGAAAAAAGAAACAGCAGCTTCAACTACTGAGAGTTCTCAGGAAGCTCTACAGTCTACCTTGCCCGTATTAGAAAATGCAACTAAGAATACAGTTGTTACTAAGACCTTAGTTTTGCCAGCTGATGAGAGTGGAGCACAGCAAACTCAAATCATTACTTACAAAGGCAATCAATTTTTAAGCTTGACCATTCAGCAAAAGCGTCCTGTATCAGAAGATTTAAAAACGTATATTTCTGAACGTGGATTAGATGAAGCTAAAAAAGCTCTTAAAGAAGCTGAGGATAAGGATGAGTCTGTGCAAGCAGCTCGAAAAATTTCAGGCTTTACCATCGAAACGACTCTTTTAAATGAGAAAGAAATGGAAACCAAGACTAGCTATGATTTCCAAACGATGGATATTAAAAAAGCCAGTGAAAACGAATACTTGAAGAATGTTGGACTGGAAAATCTATTGAAAAACGAACCAGAGGACTATATTTCTAATCGTGTTGCAAATGGGGCAACAGTCCAGTAAAAAGTCAGAGAAAATCAGCAGAATCAGACTGTGTGATTTGTAGAACGACCGCGAATGTGCTATAATAGTACTATTCTAAGGAAAGAGGGTGTTAGAATGGGATTTACTGAAGAAACCGTACGTTTTAAATTGGACGATTCCAATAAAAAAGAAATCAGTGAAACATTGACAGATGTCTATGCTTCTTTGAATGAAAAGGGCTATAACCCTATTAACCAGATCGTGGGCTATGTTCTCAGTGGAGACCCAGCTTACGTTCCTCGTTATAACAATGCACGAAATCAAATCCGTAAGTATGAGCGAGATGAAATCGTTGAAGAATTGGTCCGCTACTACCTAAAAGGACAAGGAGTCGATCTATAATCTATGAGAATTATGGGATTGGACGTTGGTTCAAAAACGGTAGGCGTAGCGATTAGTGATCCACTTGGATTTACGGCTCAAGGGCTTGAAATCATCCAAATCAATGAAGAACAGGGAGAGTTTGGTTTTGAACGCCTCAAGGAACTGGTTGATACTTATAAGGTAGACCGTTTTGTTGTTGGTTTGCCTAAAAACATGAACAATACCAGCGGACCGCGCGTGGAAGCCAGTCAAGCCTATGGAGACAAACTAGAAGAACTCTTTGGTCTACCGGTAGAGTATCAAGATGAACGCCTAACTACGGTCGCTGCAGAGCGTATGTTGATTGAGCAAGCGGATATTAGTCGCAATAAGCGTAAAAAAGTTATTGATAAATTAGCCGCTCAATTGATTTTGCAAAATTATTTAGATAGAAAATTTTAAGACAGAGGAGAAACTATGTCACACGATCACAACCACGATCACGAAGAACGTGAACTTATTACACTTGTAGATGAGCAAGGAAACGAAACTTTATTTGAAATCCTTTTGACTATTGACGGAAAAGAAGAATTCGGTAAAAACTATGTTCTTCTTGTACCAGTTAATGCAGAAGAAGATGAAAACGGTGAAGTTGAAATCCAAGCATACTCATTCATCGAAAATGAAGATGGAACAGAAGGTGAATTGCAACCAATCCCTGAAGATTCAGAAGATGAATGGAACATGATTGAAGAAGTCTTCAACAGCTTTATGGAGGAGTAAAAACATCCGGGGGATGTTTTTAGCCCAGCTCCTTGAATTAAGAGAGAGCTGGTAGTCTGGGGAACATTTTTACCCTTACGCTAAAAATAAAGATCGTAAGTAAGTCTGGGAGACTGTATCAGCCCTGCGCTAGAAATTAGAAACGCAGGAACATCCAGTGGATGTTTTTACCCCTGCTTCTAGAAATTAGAAACGCAGGCAGTCCAGTGAACATTTTTATCCTTACGCTAAAAATAAAGACCGTAAGTAAGTCTGGGAGACTGTATCAGCCCAGCTCCTTGAAACAAGAGAGAGCTGGCGAGTTCGGGGATGGTTTTTAGCCCCGCGCTAGAAATTGGAAACGCAGGCAGTCTGGGAGACTGTATCAGCCCAGTTCCTTAAAATAAGAGAGAACTGGTAATTTCGGGGAACGTTTTTAGCCCAACTCCTAGAAACTGGAGAGAGTTGGAACGTCCGGGGGACATTTTTCTCCCACACTAGAATTAAATACTAGCTAATGAAGTAAAAAGCGAAGAGAATCTTCGCTTTTTTGTTAAGGATTAAGGAGATTAAGCGTGTTTGAAGTAGAAAAATGGCTTCATAGTCGAATCGGTTTGAATTTTAGATCAGGTTTGGGGCGGATGCAGAGTGCGGTAAACTTGCTGGGAAATCCTGAGCAAGCCTATCCTATTATCCATGTGACAGGGACAAATGGAAAAGGTTCAACCATTGCCTTTATGAGAGAGCTCTTTGTTTCTCATGGTAAGAATGTGGGAACCTTTACTTCCCCTCACATTGTTAGCATTCATGATCGGATTTGTATCAATGGTCAACCCATATCGGACGTAGACTTTATCCGTTTAGCAAATCAAGTTAAGGAAATGGAGCAAAGACTTCTAGAAACCCACGATCAGCTATCTTTTTTTGAATTGTTAACTGTGATTGCTTTGCTTTATTTTAAAGAACAAGAGGTGGACCTAGTTCTATTGGAAGTTGGAATTGGTGGCTTGCTTGACACGACCAATGTGGTGACTGGAGAGATCGCAGTTATTACATCAATCGGCCTAGATCATCAGGAGACCTTGGGCAATAGTCTGGAAGAAATCGCAGAACAGAAGGCAGGGATTTTTAAGCCAGGAAAGGTATCAGTGATTGCAAACTTAGCTCCTGAAGCCCAGCTCGTTTGTCAAAAGATAGCAGAAGATTTAGATGTCACTCTCTATCAAGCTGACCGAGATTTTTCTTTCAAATCAGGACATTTTTCTTCTTCTTCTCTAGCGGATTTGACCCGACTAAAACTGGGTTTGGAAGGAGCTTATCAAGAGGAGAATGCTGCTTTAGCTTTGCAGGCATTTCTGTTGTTTATGGCAGCGAGAGGTGAAAAGATCAATGAGGAAGTTGTCCGGTGTGCTTTGAAAACAACCAGATGGGCTGGGCGTCTAGAAGCTGTTACGGAGCACATTTATCTAGATGGTGCCCATAATCTACCGGCTTTAGAACGATTGGTTGAATTTATCCAGGAAAAAATTCAGCAAGGTTATCATCCCCAAATCCTTTTTGGAGCTTTAAAGCGTAAAGATTACAGTGGCATGCTTGCTTATCTGACAGATCATTTACCTGATACAGCTCTCTATGTGACGAGTTTTGACTATCAGGGATCTTTGGAGGAGCAGGATTTGAGCGGCTATCATAGAGTTGCTTCCTATCGAGACTTTATAGATGATTTTGAAAAGTCTGCAGGGGAGAAAGACATACTGTTTGTTACAGGTTCCCTCTATTTTATATCTGAAGTTCGTGCCTACCTTATAAAAACATAGTTGCTTGATAGACCTTGTTTCCTTTATTTGATATAGTATAAGTAGAATAGTTCTGCAGTTTTTCTGCCTTTATCTCCTGAAAGAAAGGAGACATTATGTCACTAAAAATATTTACACTTTCTCTTGCTACTGTAGCAAGTCTTAGTCTTTTAGTTGCTTGCTCGTCAACAACTAAGTCGACACCTTCATCCCAAGCAAGCACTAGCTCTGAAGCGAGCACTAGTCAAGTATCAGAAACCAGTGCTTCTAGTTCTACTACTAGTGCAAAGACTGACACAACTACTAATATAGATGGGACCTACAAGGGGCAAGACGAGGGTGATAGCATTACTCTTATAGTCACTGGAAATACCGGAACGTGGACAGAAGTTGAAGCGGACGGAGATCAAGAGGTTAAGAAGGTGACCTTCGAACCAGAAAATCAGAGAGTCTTTATTGGAGACGATATCAAGATTTATGTGGCAGAAGAGAAACAGATTATTATCGATGACATGGACCGCGAGGCTTCAGATCGTATCGTTTTAAAGAAATAGACATCATTTGTAGGGATTTGGATCTGTAAAAGACGGATTCAAATCCTTTTTCGTTGACTTTGAGCTCAAAAAAATTCCATACTTTTAAGGTAGCTAATGTCTACCACAAAAGTATAGAATGAGTGAAATTAAAGAAATCGTTCTTGTAAAAACTGAGCGACGCCATCTTCTTCATTGGTCAATGGTAATTGCTCGTCTGCGAAAGGTAACAGAGCAGGATTAGCATTTTTCATGGCATAGCCTTTACCTGCAAAAGAAAGCATCTCTTGGTCATTGTGTTCGTCACCAAAGGCAATCAAATTCTGTTTGTCTATATTCATGACCGTGAGAAGATATTCAAGGGCAAAGGCCTTGTGAACTCCTTTGGGAGTACATTCGAGGATGTTTAAAGGACCACCCCAAGTGTTAATATTGAGTTGGTGCTTGTAAAACTGATTCATCTCTTCTGCTAGGGCATATTTGTCACTTGCGCGAGTCTGCAATAAAATGCAGTTAGGATCCTTGGTGACAAGTTCAGAATTAAACTGATTTTCAGGTCTGAAGTTTTCAACACCAAATAGCCTAGGGTCGGCAATGTCCTTGTCTGGAGCTGTAATGTAAAACTTTTTACGGTATTCACCTGCGATAAAGTCGGCCTCGATTTCCTCTTTTCGTTGAACCATATCTAAGAGATACTTTTTATCAACAGTCAGGCATTTTTCATGCTCCCAAACCTTACCAGGCAAGTGAGTGAGTGAACCATTGAAATTGATCATAGGCGTTTCAAGTTCAAGCTGGTCATAAAAATCTTTAGCCATACGATAAGGGCGACCTGTTGCAATCACGACATGGTGGCCCTTTTTAGATATTTGTTTGATAGTATCCTTGGTAAAATCCGATAATTTGCTTTCGCCATTAAGTAAGGTTCCGTCCAAGTCGACGGCAATCATTTTTTGGGTCATAAGATCCTCCCGAATCTAGTTTCAGATAAGATGTTTTCTATTATATCAAAAAGCGGAGAGAAAAGCTGACTCTAAGTGAAATGCGGGAGAACAATATCTATTAGTGTTTTTTAATTTTTGGTAACTTCTAAAACTAACTTCCAGTTTCCTACAACCTAGCTTTTAGTATGAGAAAAACGCGTGAAATCAGTGGAAATTCGTCTTAGACTAACTTCCACTGGTTTTCTTTTTCTTGATATATAAGGG
>NZ_JASHGH010000018.1:0-48308 GCF_047460405.1 Streptococcus infantis
ATAATCAGGTTTTTCTTTGTGAAACATAGGGATTACCTCACAACTCTTCTTACCTCTATTATACGACTTTACACAAAGAAAAGCCCTTAGAAACTTGAGTTCTAAGGACTTTGTCTTCAATCTGAAAAGAGGCATGAGCCTCTTTTTATTATTTCCTATATCCTCACCTGTCTATCTTCAGATCGTTGGCCTGTGACAAACATGGTGAAGGTTGCCTTGCAGACATTTCGGCCATCTTGATTAGTGATATCAACATCGACGACACAAGTGGTGCGTCCATGATGGACACATTCTCCTTTGATAGTGAGAATGTCCCCTAGATTTCCAGCTTTCAGATAGTTGATAGAAGACTGGAGCGTCACTCCATCTAAGCCAAGCGAAATCACCACAAGACCACTGATTTGGTCACAAAGGGTAAATAGATAGCCTCCATGGGCATTCCCATAATAGTTGAGTGAGGAGTCCACTACTTTTGTCGTTACCACAACGTGACCATCTCTCATTTTTTCAATTTCATAGTTTTCAAAGGCAGATATAGCGTCAAAGTGAAAATCTTTCATACGTTCCTCCTGATGTTTCAAACGACACTATGATACTACTTTTCATGACTCTGTGCAAGGGAGAAGCACTTATTCAGGTAAAATCCCAACCTGCTCCACGAAACGCATAAAGGCTGCCTGTCCTTCTTCTGTTTGCTTATAAACTCCTGCATCTTCCAATACCCGAGCGAAGATTTTACCCACAGATTCTTGGACAATTTCGAGAGCTTGGTCTTTATCAGTCAATCCAGGATGACTTTCTTTCAACTCATCTGCCCATTCTTGGTGATAATCGGCTACTAAAACATCCTCTCCGACTAGATAAGCTGCTACTTGCTCTACTTCTTCCTTCAAGCGTGGTGGCAAGATTGCTAAGCCCATAACCTCTATCAAGCCGATATTTTCCTTCTTGATATGTTGGACATCCTTGTGGGGATGATAGATGCCGTCTGGATGCTCTGGAGAGGTTTGATTGTCCCGCAAGACCAAATCCAACTCAAACTGCCCATCTCGTTTACGCGCAATCGGTGTAATGGTGTGGTGCGGAGTTCCATTGCTTTCCGCCAAAACCTGCACACTTGGATCGGAGTATTGACGCCAAGCCAGTAAGATTTTCTCAGCAAGATTGGTCAAATCGTCTTTTGAATCCGACGTCAATCGAATCACAGACATAGGCCACTGAACAATCCCTGCTTTGACAGATTCAAAACCTTCAAAGGTAAAGCTTTTCTGTAAAGGAGCCACTTCCATTGGGAAGACATGTCGCCCACCTTGGTAATGATCATGCGTCAGGATGGAGCCACCCACAATTGGTAGGTCAGCATTTGAACCTGCAAAATAACCTGGAAACTGCTCTACGATTGCTAACAAATGCTCAAAACTTTGGCGACTGATGGCCATTGGACGATGTTGGCTATCTAGGAAGATACAGTGCTCATTAAAGTACGCATAAGGCGAATACTGGAAGCCCCACTCCTGCCCAGAAATATCAAAACGTATAATCCGGTGATTGCTTCTAGCTGGATGGTTGACACGACCATGATAGCCCTCATTTTCCATACAAAGCTGACATTGAGGATAGTTGCTCGACTTGACTAACTTGGCTGCCGCGATCTCTTTTGGATCCTTTTCAGGTTTAGAGAGATTGATGGTAATCTCTAGTTCACCGTAGTCAGACGGAACACGATAAGCAATATTCTTTGCGATAGCCTTTAGTTTGATGTAGTCATTCTTCTGACTGAGTTGGTAGAAATCCGCAATTGCCTGCTCTGGTGACTGGGCATAGGTATCCCAAAAGTCACGATTAACCTGACTTGGACAAGGGGTTACCAAATCCATGAGGTCAGCACCGAGAATCTCACGCGCAGCCTGACTATCTTCAATTGTTTCCAATCGAACGGCTTCCTCGACAAGCTGATCTTTTAGTTCAATCAAATCATCCTGGTCAGTCTCAACTTCAAGAACTCCATCTCCCACCAGTGCTAAAACACGATTGGTCAGATAGATACGATCCAACTCTTCAAAGCTACTTTCTGCAATGATTTTGGTCACAAAATTTTCTACTAAGGTCACTAGAAACCCTCCTTCTGACTAATCAAGAACGCGAGTTCCACCTGCCACTTCAGCGATATAGAAACTTGGAGCGTAGCCAACTACTTCCTCGTAGTGCTTGCCTACAGCTTCCTTGAAGGCCTCAACAGCATCCTTTTGAACCAAGGCAATCGCACAGCCACCAAAACCAGCTCCTGTCATACGAGCACCGAGAACACCTTCTTGAGCCCAAGCAGTGTGAACAAGGGTATCTAATTCCAAGCCAGTCACTTCATAATCATGCTCAAGAGAAACGTGAGATGCATTCATCAAACGACCAAACTTGTCCAAATCTCCTGCTTGAAGAGCCGCTTGTGCTTTAAGCGTACGTTGATTCTCAAGAACGGCGTGACGAGCACGTTTCAAACGATTTTCATCTTTGATGAGGTAACTGTATTCATCAAAAGCCCACTCATCCAATTCACCTAAGGTTTGAATATTTAAGGCCACTTGGAGTTCTTCTACTGCTTTTTCACATTCAGCACGGCGTTCATTATACTTAGAATCCGCAAGTTCACGGCGTTTGTTGGTATTCATGATAACAACAACATTGTCCTTCAAATCAAGGGGAACCAAGTCATATTCTAAACTATTTGTATCCAGATAAATGGCACGTTGGTCTGCCCCCATACCGATAGCAAATTGGTCCATGATACCAGAGTTAACACCGATAAAATTATTCTCTGTCAATTTCCCGATTTTTACTAAATCTAAACGGTCCAATTTTAGGTCAAAGAGGTATTCTGCCACGACACCAGTCAAAAGCTCCAAAGATGCAGAAGAAGACAAACCTGCACCATTTGGGATATTTCCAAATACATAGAAATCAAAACCTTTATCAATCACATGGCCAGCTTCTTGCAAGAAATGAAGAACACCTTTTGGATAGTTGGTCCAGTTGTGCTCTTTCTCAAACTTGAGGTCAGCAAGAGGCACTTCGATAATGCCCTTATCCTCAAAGTTGGCTGAGTAGAAACGCAAAACTTGGTCATCACGCTTACGAGCAGCCCCATAGGTTCCGAGTGAAATAGCTGCTGGAAAAACATGACCACCGTTATAGTCAGTATGTTCCCCAATCAAGTTGATGCGCCCTGGTGAAAAGAAGGTTTGGTCTGCTTCTTGACCAAAAACAGCAAGAAAATCCTTGCGAAGTGCTTCAGCAGTAAGATGTTGTGTCATATGAATTCTCCTTTTACGAAATATTAGGTAAAAAAGTTTATCCTGTAATCGTTTTCTTCTATTGTACCCAAGGGTTTTGCTTAGGTCAACATTTTTACCGATATTTTACTAAACTATGAGTAAAAAGGAAGAAAAATATGCTATAATAACCTAAAAAGGAGGGGAATTATGGCTACACTCAAAGATATTGCTCAGCTAGCATCTGTCTCGATCGCAACTGTATCCCGTGTCCTCAATCGCGATCAGAGTCTATCTGTGACAGAAGAAACCAGACATCGTATTTTAACCGTTGCCGAAGAACTAGGCTACACCAAACATCTCAAAACAGGTGAATCACATAAACTCAAACAGAAAATCGCTATCATCCAGTGGGTCAGTGAACAGGGAGAGTTAGAAGATCTCTACTACTACCAGATTCGACTAGGAATTGAAAATAGAGCCCAAGAATTAGATTACGACATTTTGCGCTATTTTAATGACCAACCTTTTACGCTTAGCGAAGAAGTGATTGGGATTCTTTGTATTGGGAAATTTAGCCAAGCACAGATTGCATCATTTGAGGAATACCACAAACCCCTAGTATTTTTAGATAGTGATACAATTGCCCTTGGTCATACCTGTGTTATTACGGATTTCTATAATGCAGTTAGACAGGTCGTTGATTACTTTACAGACCACGGGCTTAAAAAGATTGGTATCTTATCCGGTCTTGAAACTACTACTGACCATGAAGAAGTTATCTCAGATAAGCGTTTAGATTACTTTATATCCTATACGCAAGAAAAAGGAATTTATAACGAAAAATTCATTTTTCAAGGTCTATTTACTGCCCAATCTGGATATGACTTGATGAAGGAGGCTATCGAAAAATTAGGAGAGAAGCTTCCACAGGCCTTTTTTGCAGCCAGTGATAGCCTGGCAATTGGTGCCCTTCGAGCCCTTCAAGAAGCCAGCATCAGCATACCTGAGCGCGTCAGCATTATTTCCTTTAATGATACTATTCTAACCAAGCAAGTGTTCCCACCACTTTCCAGTATTACAGTCTACACCGAAGAAATGGGACGCACAGGAATGGATATTTTGAACAGAGAAGTCCTTCATGGACGTAAAATTCCAAGCCTTACTATGCTAGGAACCAAACTAACTTTAAGAGAGAGTACCATGCATTAAGTACAACACTTGAACATAAAAAAACCTAATAGAGATTCTCAAATCCTATTAGGTTTTTCTTTTTATACTCAATGAAAATCAAAGAGCAAACTAGGAAGCTAGCCGCAGGTTGCTCAAAGCACTGCTTTGAGGTTGTAGATAAGACTGACGATGTCAGTTACCTATATCTACGGCAAGGTGAAGCTGACGTGGTTTGAAGAGATTTTCGAAGAGTATTAATCCATCACAATCATAGATTTAATAGTCTTGCGTTCATCCATGTCCTTATAAGCTTGGTCGATATCTTCCAGTTTATAGCTTGAAGTAAAGACACGACCCGGATTAATATCACCGTCAAGAACTGCTTTTAACAAAACTTGTTTGTCATAAGTAGTAACTGAGGCTGCTCCACCTGCCACTGAGATATTTTGGGCAAAGGTCGAACCAAGGGCATGGTTATTGTAGTGTGGTACACCGACAAAACCTAAACGCCCGCCATTATGGAGAACACCGAGAGCTTGGTCGACGGCCGCTTCAGTACCGACGCACTCAAGAGCGGCGTCTGCTCCACCACCGAGAATTTCTCGCACCTTGGCAATGCCTTCTTCTCCTCGTTCAGCTACAACAGCTGTCGCTCCTGATTCCAAGGCCATTTTTTGACGATCTTCGTGACGACTCATGAGGATAATTTGTGAAGCGCCACGCATTTTAGCTGCGATGACAGCACATTGCCCAACAGCCCCATCGCCAATAACGACAACTTTATCCCCTGGTTTCACATCTGCCACACGCGCTGCATGATAGCCTGTCGGCATGACATCAGCTAGAGTCAAGAGAGATTTAAGCATCCCTTCTGTGTAGTCAGACGGTTGTCCAGGGATTTTAACAAGTGCCCAATTGGCATAGTGGAAGCGGAGGTATTCAGCTTGGAAATTCCCTCCTAGGTTATTTCCGATATGATTGTCACAAGAACCATCAAATCCTGCACGACAGGCATCACACTCCCCACAACCATGAGTAAATGGTACAATCACAAAATCACCGGGCTTGACCGTTGTAATGGCTTCTCCAGTTTCTTCAACGATTCCAATCGCTTCGTGTCCACTATTTTTATGACCCGCTTTGATATCTGGATTACGATAGCTCCAAAGGTCTGAACCACAAACGCAAGCACGAACTACACGGATAATAACATCATCTGATTCTTGAATACTTGGACGCTTGACTTCTTCAATACCAATCTGACCTGCCTTAGTATAAACTGCTGATTTCATAAAATTTCCTCTCTCTATCTAACTACCTTTAGTATACACTTTTTAGCAAACTTTCGCTCATTTATACTACGTCTCATTAATGATGATGATGTTCATGACTTTTATCTACTTCCAACTCTTCGACCTTTCGCTTATGGGCTTGGTGAGTTTCTAGGTCTGCATCAACCTCAATGGTGATATTTTGGAAACCACAATCTTTGAGTAGGGTTCGAATCGATTCCTTGCAAAGCTCCATCTGTTCAATTTCTTTTAGACAAACATGGACAATAGCATTTTTCTCCAAACCATCCATGGTCCAGAGATTGAGCTGATTGATACTAGCTATGTGGTCCAGTTGCTCCAAATCACTCTTTACTTGATGGATATCCACTCCTTCTGGCACAGCATCCAAGAAAATCTTGAGAGTAGACCAAAAACGTGGAATAGCCTTTAACAGAATGAAGAAGGAAATGACAAGAGATAAGAGCGGATCCAGAATATACCAGTCGGTAAATCGCAGAACAATGGCCATTAGGATGACGGCCACCCAACCCAAAGTATCTTCCAGAAAATGAAGACTCAGAATAGACTCATTCTTGGTTTTTCCTTTACGAACTACTAGACTTGCCAGCACATTAATGCTAACAGCAATGATTCCTAACCATAAGATTCCCTCATCGTTGACCGGTTGTGGATTAAAGAGTTTCGTTATATTTTCTAAAATAACGAGAACAGACCCTGTTATTAGAATCACAGCCGTTACCATGGCCCCCAAGAGGCTAAAGCGCTTATAGCCCAAGGTATAGTGGCTGTCTTCTTCACGATTAGAGACTGTTTCTAGAAAGGCTGATACCCCAATTGCGATTGCATCTCCCAAGTCATGAACGGAGTCAGCAAGCACAGCACTAGAACCAAAAATCCCTCCTGCGATAAACTCAATAATGGCATAACTCAAATTTAAGAAAAAAGCTAACCAAACAGCACCTTTCGTTGACATTTTCCCATCCTCCTTTGGTATAATTGTAGTATAATTATTTCCTTTACTAGTATTATCTCTTACTCCGAAAAGAAAGGATAGGGGCAAACTGTTTACTTTGTAAGTTAATGAACAGTTTGTTCAAAGTGTCCATATGACTGCTCAAGATCGTCGCATTACCAAGACTCGAAAAGCTATTTATACTGCTTTTTTACAATTACTAAATCAAAAAAATTTTGAATCCATCACTGTTCAGGAGATTATTGACCTAGCAGATGTCGGTCGTTCCACCTTCTACAGTCACTATGAGAGCAAGGAATTACTCCTAGACGAGCTCTGCCGTTATCTCTTTCATCATCTTTTTGAACGTGAGGAAAATATAACTACAAATGCTTACTTGACACATATCTTTTCACATTTTAAGAAAAATCAGGACCACGTCACCAGTCTTCTTTTCTCTAAAAACGACTACTTCCTCCGTCAATTGCAGAAAGAATTGGAACACCATGTTTATCCTATGGTCGCAGAGGACTTGCAAGTTTCCTATCCTAATATTCCTGCTTCTTATCTCAAACACTATGTTGTAACTAACTTTATCGAAACATTGACCTGGTGGCTGAAAAAGGGGAACTCTTACACGGAGGATCAAGTAGTGAGATTTTACTTAGACGTCATGGGGATGAAGTAGCAAACACAACTATAGATTTCATATCCACTCAAAAGAAAAATACCTGTCAACATTCTATCATTCAAATATTCCATTCACCATGAATATTTTGCCTCTACTTTCTATTTAGTAATCTGATCAAATTATGATTTTTTAAGCAAGTACATTAACTAAAAAAATTCTAAGACAAGGAGCCTTAGAATTTTTTTATCGTAACCAACTTTCGTCTAACTGGCCTTTACTTTTGCTAAAAGCTTTCCCATGTTCATCAATAACAGCATGAATCTCTTGGCATTGTTTGAGAGTGAGTCCTTCCAATACATTACAATAAACAGCATGCATTTCATTATAGGTATCAAAATTTCCAAATCCTAATCGTCGAAAAAGTCTTCTAGCATATTCGTCCGAAATAAAAACTGAACGATCAAAAAGATATAGTAAAAGTGCATCTGCAGTCTCTGGTCCAATCCCTTTTAACTCCAAAAGTTGCTTCCGTAAATCTTCTGTTCCAATCCTAGCAAGAACCTCAAAACCACCATTTTCTCTTAGCCAGATTAGAAGTCCCCTAATCGTTTGAGACTTTTGCTTAAAAAATCCAGCAGGTCGAATACGTTCCTGTAAATCTTCTAGTGATAACCCTAGGATACCCTCTACTGTCATGACATCCATAAGACCAGCTAAAGCCAACTTAGCATTTTTCTCAGATGTTCGCTGGATAAGAATAGTCGATACCAGATCTTCAAGCTTGTTATCCGATTGCCACCAATTTTGTTCTCCATAGTGCTTACAGAGTCGCAAAAGAGTCTCTTGTATTTCTTCTTGCCTCATCATTTCTTCAATAATCCCTGTTCCACCAAGAAATCATGTGCAACAGTATAAGCATCCTTACCATCAATACCAACCTGATAGTTCATCTGACTCATCTGGCTCTCGGTGATTTTACCAGCTAGTTTATTAAGAATAGCTTCCAACTCAGGATGTTTTTCGAGTAATTTAGCTTTCATGAGTGGAGCGCCTTGGTATGGAGGGAAGAGTTGTTTATCATCCTCCAAAATCACTAAATCATAGCGAGCAATTTCAGCATCTGTTGAGTACGCATCTGTAATTTGAATATCCCCTGACTGGATGGCTTGGTAGCGAAGAGCTGGCTCCATGGTTGCCACATTAAGATTCAATCCATAAACAGACTGCAAGCCCTTGTTTCCATCCTCACGGTCATTAAACTCCAGAGTGAATCCCGCCTTGAGCTGTCCTTCTACTTTTTTCAAGTCTGAAATCCTCTTAAGCCCATATTCTTGCGCAATTTTTTTAGGAACTGCTATAGCATAAGTATTTTGATAAGCCATGGGTTTAAGAAAGGCTAGTTGATCCTGTTTGGCAATACCATCACGAGCCACCTCGTAAACCTTTTCCGGGTCATGCCCAATTTGTGGAGATGATTGGAGGAGACTCTCTGTCACTGTTCCAGAAAATTCTGGATAGATATCAATGTCACCTTTTTTCAGCGCTTGATAAAGGAAATCTGTCTTCCCAAAGTTAGGCTTGACCGTCACCGTCATATCCGTATTTTCCTCGATGAGAAGTTTATACATATTCATGAGAATCTCAGGTTCAGGTCCCAACTTCCCAGCAATGACGAGATTGTCTTTCTCATTATGTGGAATGATACTTGGAACATAACTAACTCCCAAACCAAGGACCATGATAGCAAAGGTCGAAACAATCGTACTCAACTTTGCCTTTTCCAACCATTTGAGAATGACATTAAAGAGAATGGCCAAGATGGCTGATGAGATTGCGCCGATTAAAATGAGACTAGCATTCCGACGGTCAATTCCCAAAAGGATAAAAGAGCCCAATCCTCCAGCTCCCACAAGAGCGGCTAAAGTCGCTGTCCCAATGATCATAACGGTCGCTGTTCGAACCCCCGATACAATGACAGGCATGGCAAGTGGAATTTCAAACTTCTTGAGTCGCTCCCACTTGGTCATTCCAAAAGCAATTCCTGCCTCCTCAAGACTAGGATCAATGCCATTCAGCGCTGTGATTGTATTTTCTAAAATCGGGAAAATAGCGTAGATAACAAGGGCTGTAAGGGCTGGTAAGGTTCCAATCCCCATGAAAGGAATAAAGAGCCCCAACAAGGCCATTGAAGGAATAGTCTGGAAGATACCTGCAACTTGTAGCACCCAGGTCGCTGCTTTTTTGTGACCATTTAGATAAACCGCAAGTGGGATGGTCAGAAAAATAGCAACCAATAAGGTCAAAAGCGATAATTGTAAGTGTTGACCCAGAGCTGTTACCCATTCACTAAATCGCTCCTGAAAGGTTGAAATCAAATTAGACATGAAGGCTACCTCCAAATAAGTTTGCTACAAAGTCTGTCGCAGGCGCTTGTAAAATTGTTTCAGGTTCTGCCACCTGGCGAATTTCTCCATCCTGCAAAACTGCAATTCGATCCCCTAATTTCAAAGCCTCATCCGTATCATGAGTAACGAAGATGGTGGTCATCCCGAACTCCTTGTGCAAATCCTTGGTGAGAGCTTGCAACTGCTTGCGAGAGATAGCATCCAAGGCTGAAAAGGGCTCATCCATCAGCAAGATTTTTGGTTCCCCAATGATGGCTCGTACAATGCCAATCCGCTGTTGCTCACCACCAGATAACTCGCTTGGTAAACGATGAGCATAATCTGCCGCAGGAAGCCCCACTTTGGCTAAGAGTTCTTCGGTTTTAGAGGCAATTTGTTCCTTGCTCCAACCCTTCATCTCAGGAATCAATGCTATATTTTCCTCAACCGTCAAGTTAGGAAATAGGGCAATAGCTTGGAGGACATAGCCAGTACTGAGACGCAACTCCCGTTCATCATAATCCTTGATGCGTTTTCCATCCATATAGATATTGCCATCTGTCGGCTCCAAGAGTCGGTTAATCATCTTGATCATGGTGGTCTTACCAGATCCTGAAGGACCCACTAGCACCATGAATTCTCCATTTTCAATGCGGAGATTGACATCTTTTAAAATATTTTTATCCGTGTAGCGCAAGGCTACATGTTTGTATTCAATCATTTTTTTCCTCAATAAGTTTTCTATCTCTAAGAATATCCAAAAGGCTGCTTGCTGGATGCCTTAGGACTTTTTCGATATCTGTTGAAACCCCAGCCTGTTCGCCAGCTTTAATCGCTGTATAGGTACTGACCCAGGCATCGTACTCCCAAGTTTGTGCTGGCCATTTTTTTCGTGACTCATAGGCTTCTTCTACTGATTCATCTATATACGTGATGTCCTTACCGGTCTGATTTGAGAGAAGTGCTACGATTTCTTCCATGGAGAGATCCTCTGGCCCTGTCAAATTCAAGGTTTGATTTTCCCACTCCTTAGGATTTAAAAGAATTTCTGCTGCAACCCTAGATGTGTCCTTACGGGCAACAGCTGACACAAGGCCGCTGCCAGCCGGACCACGAATCTCTCCATTTTCAAGCGCCATATCAATCAGAAAGTCCAAGTAAAAATTATCTCTCAAAAAAGTGTAGGTGAACCCTAACTCCTTGATATAGGCTTCCGTCTGGGCATGATCTCGAGACAAGGTAAAAGTTGCCTTCTCATCTGCCCCATAAAAGGAGGTATAAACAATATGCTGCACCCCTGCTAGTTTTGCAGCATCTAAAAACTCCTTGTGCTCCTTGACACGCTCTGGATTTTCCCGAGCAGATACCATCAACAAGGTATCGATACCCTTTAAGGCCTCAACCACCTCTGGAGTATTGGCATACACCATCTTACGAATTTCCGCTGACGCGTAGACTTTTGCACGTTCTGGGCTTCTTGCCAGATGGATAGAAGCAATTCTTTGCTGATCGACAAGATCAGCCACATAAGAGCCTAATTTCCCTGTTACACCTGTTATTCCAATCATAACTGTTACTTCCTTTCCCTACATATCATTTTCTTTAGCTTTTAGATTGGAGATAATTCGCTCTTGATAAGCTTCAAATTCTCGGATTTCTTGATCAGAAAAGCCTTGGTAGAAAATCTCTCCCAGTTCTTCACTGACACGGTCTCCAATTTCTTTTTGTGCCCAACCGAGTTCTGTCAAAGAGATATATTTTTTCCTTTTATCCTGCGTGCAAGGTTGAATCGTAACCAAACCTTGTTCTTCCAATTTCTTAACCATACTGGTCAATGTATTATTGGCTAGACCCGTCGCGAGAGCGATATCGGTCGCAGTAGCACACCCCAACTCTTGCTTCCACAAAATCGTTAAAATTTTCCCTTGTTCACTTCTATATTGAGCATCTGGTTGCTTGCTCAAGAGTTTTTGAAAGATACGCCCGTTTAACAATCGAATCTGTAGAGCTTGGTAGCCTCCTAACATTTTGTGCATTTTGTCTCCTTTTTTGTTCTATATCGAACCTTTTAATTATTGTAACACTCTGAATTACATCTGTCAACTATTTCGATATGGAAATAATAAAAAACTTCCTACCAAAAAGTAGAAAGTCATCATTTTTATAAAATTAAACATGAATTACATCTGAAGCATTCCCCTTAAAGAAACTACTATGGACTAGATAAGGACCATACTTAGAATTTTGACTAGAAACCAAACATAAAGGAATGATAAAAATTTTTATAAAATATAGTAAACAAAAGAATAAGAAAAGACTAAAACTAAGATTCCTTAATTCAAAAAAATAAAGATAAAAGAAAATTAAAGAATTTAATAGAATATTAAATCCCCTAGCAAAACTAGCTGATAAGATATTCGTCTTGATCTGAGGATTAAAAAGTTTGACAAGAAACAAGGCTAATAAAGAAGTATTATAGATACAAATTGGCTTGTAATCATGACGATAGAGAACTAAAAACAAGAACAAAGAATGCTATAGCGGATTGAACTTAGAGTAATACAATATAGATTCTAAAACATTTTTAGCAGCCTTGGTGTACTGTTCTAGATTCATTCTACTATATTTTCCGTATAAAAGCAGACGAATGTCTACTAGAAATGTTGAGTTTTGGCAAACGACTGGGAATGATGATGCTATAGATTCCTTATCTCAAATACTGCCGTATGAATCCACTCGTTATGCATTTGAAAGTCATTCTCTATGATTTTACTAAAGGTGAAACCGTTTTTTAAAAGCACTCTCTGAGAAGCCAGATTGTCCGTTGCCGTCCCTGCGATAATCTTATGTAAACCATAAGTAGTAAAGGCCTTTTCTAAAACGAGTTTAACTGCTTCACTTGCATAACCTAAATTAGTAACATTTTCTCCAATCCTATATCCAAGTTCTGCTGTTTTCCTATCCTTCCCTAAAACACTTAAATTGATTCTTCCGACCATAGCGCCTTGTGCATCTCTAATAAGATGCATGTAGACATCATGATTCTCTTGTTCCCTTAACAATTCCCTTGTAAGTTCTTTAAAACCTTCTGAGTCAAAATAGTGGGCTGGTCTAGGAGGTAAACTTCGCTCAAAATACTCCCGATTTTCTTTTTCAAAAGAATAAACATCTATGCTATTTTCTTCAGACATCAACTCTAAACTTATCATTCTAAACCATCTCCTATCATTCTCTAAACTCAAATTTACTCATGTTCACACAAAGTGACATTTACAGAATTTACAGAGCTATCTTAATTTTTTCATATCGTATCTACATTATAACACAACATACTATGAAGAAAAATAATATCCAATGTTAAAACACATTTCACCTCATAAACTGCGACACACAGGAGCGACACTTGCTAAACAAGCAGGAATGAGCTTAGAAGCTATTTCTGAAGCTCTAACACATAGCGACACAGGTACAACACAGATTTATGTCAATACTTCAAATGTGGTTCCTATGGCAGTCGGTGAATTTGCCTTAAAGTCTCTAAAACAATAAGGTGAAAATAAGGTAAACTTTGAGGTGAACTTTTTCAAAAAACATAAAAAAAGCACCCATGAGGTAAACTCTTGAGTGCTTTGAAACGTTGATATAATCGTATTGATTAACGTTTTGAGGCAACTGACTTTGTCAGATTGCAGCCACATTTGTAAGCGACTAAAGTCGCAACAACTGTGTCAATTGCACCAATTTAGTAAGAAAATTTAAAAAAGAACACCCCGAAAGGTGCTCTTTGTAAGTATAGTAATTCTTTCGAATTAACGTTTACTAAATTGTGATGCTTTACGAGCTTTCTTAAGACCTGGTTGGAAAAACTATGATTTGAATAACCTTCAGTAAATGCTTAAAATCAATGTTTTTCCACTTTTTCAGAAAATAGAATTTCATTAAATTTTAATAAATTTCATTTGAATGGTGTGAATTTTACCCTAAAAATACACGAATTGAGCTAGATTTTACCAAAAAGTTCACACCATATAAAATTTATATATAACTAAACTGTAATAGAGAAAAGAGAGCCACCGCTCTCTTTCTTTTTATCTATTATATTTTCGTTTTCTTGCTAAAGCAAATAGTCCAACACTTGCTCCAAGCAATGCTAAAAGTCCTGAATCCTTCGTTCCTGTATTTGGAAGTTGTTTCTTCGATTCTGCTTTTGCATTTGTAGTTTTTCCAGGAGCTTGATATGTTTTATCGTCTTTAGTTCCCACTGTAGCCACATTTACAACCTTATTTTGCGCCTTAGCATCTACGATATCAACTACTTTACCGTCAGCGTTAGTGACTTCCTTAGGTTGACCACCTGCGTTACGGATTGCATCTTCTTTGTCTTTCAAAGCTTGCAAGCGTTGTTGTTCAGCAAGGTATGCGTCATGGTCAGCTTTGAGTTGCTTGAAGTTCTCATATCTACGAGCCTTAGCTTCTGCGATACCCTCAAGACGAGCCAACTCTTCCTTAGCAGTCTCCAACTCAGCACGAAGTACTCCAAGCTTAGATTTAATACCAGTAAGCTCTGTTTCTAAAGCCTTAAGGACTTTATCACGCTCAGTAAGGGAAAGAGCAAGGACTTCATAAGTGTCACTAGCTTCTTTAGATGCTTCACGTTTACGAGCAAGGTCTGCACCAGCTGACTTACGAGCCAAGACTGCTACATCATGAGCCTTAGTAAGGACTTCCAACTCACCTTTGGCAGTTGCAAGGGATTGGTCAGCAGTTGATTGTTCAGCTTTAGCAGTCTCAAGAGCTGTTTTAGCTTCAGCAAGAGCCTTAGCTTTGTCAGTAGCGTTTGATTTAGCTAGAGCAAGCGATTCCTTAGCAGTTTGCAAAGCTTTAGTGTCCTGTGCTAGTTTGTCTTTAGCATCAGCAAGAGCCTTTTCAAGCGCTGGAACATCAATCTTGTTACCTAGCAAGTTAGATAAGTTAGTACGAGCATTAGCAAGAGCTGTTTCAGCGTCAGTGTAGGCAGTTTGGGCTGACTTGACTACTGATTTAGCTTCTTGAGAGGCTTTGAGTGCGTTGTCATAAGTTGATTGAGCCAAGTCTAGTTTTTCTTGCAATTTGGCAACTTTTTCGGCTGTGCTTGGGGCATAGATTACTTTGGTTTTGTCAAACTTAGAAGTAGGTTTAATACTGATATCGGAAGTTCCATCGATATGGATATTGAAGTAACCACTCTTTTTGGGTTGAATACCTACCCCAATGTATTGTTGATACACAACATTAGGTTTTGTATTGTCTAGGCTTGCAATACTTACTGCGTGTGCCCAGTCAGGTCCAAAGTCAAGGAACATCATAGCAATAAGATTCTCATAAATATCTTCCTTCAACCCTGCTAATGTAGATACCCCTGTGTTACTGAACCCTAGGTTTTCTGGAATAAGCACACCATTTTTCTCTTCTACACTTTCAAGAGCCTTGAAGTCATGGTCGTCTTGTTCTTTAGATGCTTTTGCAACTTCTCGAGCAATACGAATAGAATCTTCGGTCACAATAGCACGTGGAGTGCCAAAGGCATCACGGATTTGGTTGATAAGGTCAGCCGTGAACAAGTTAATTTCGCGCTCTACCTCTGGAGTAAGGTTAGCTACATCAACATTAACGTTACTGTCTTTATTGCTAGCTTTGAAACGATTAGGGTTGTTCTCAGTGTCTCCAAGATACCCATATTTTTCCATTTCTTTCTTACCAAGAGCCTTAAGTCGGTCAGATACAGATGCACTTTGAGATTTAGAATACTCTTTAAGAAGTGAAACATACTCTCTACTTACTGTGAAACGTGCTTGACCTTCAGTAGCGTCTGCAAGATCTTCTTTGGCACGGTCGAGGTCAGCTTTAGCAGAAGTAACTGCCTTATCTTTGTTGACTTGGTCAGCTTTAGCAGAGGCAAGGGCTGTAGTAGCTTGGCTGAGGTTAGATTCAGCTTGAGATACCCCAGTTTGAGCGTCTTTGATAGCTTGTTCTTTGTTAGATTGAGCCTTTTTACCGTTGTCAAGGTTAGCTTGGGCAGTCTCTACTGCCTGAGTGTCAGCACTAACTTGTTCAGTAAGAGTAGCTACCTCTTTTTCAAGGGGAGCAACATCAGTAGTAGATGAAAGAGCATCTACTTTTTTCTGAGCGTCAGCTACCTTGTTAGCAGTATCAGTGGCAGTTTTCTCAGCATTAGATACTACCTTAGTTTGGTCAGCTACCTTTTCAGCAGTCGCAGATACAGACTTATCAGCATCAGCTACAGTCTTTTCAGCAGTCGCAAGCTCATTAGCTCTCTTTTCAGCGTCAGCCTTAGCCTCAGCAACCTTTTCAGGTGTAACCGACTTAGCTTCTTCTAACTTTTTAGTAGTATCAGCGATAGTCTTTTCAGTATTAGCAATGTTTGCTTCAGTAGTTGAAACAACTTCCTTTTGCTTAGCTACATCCTGATTAGCTTTATCTGATTCAGCCTTAGCCTTATCAACATCAGCTTGACTAGGAACTTTAGCAACTACCTCGTCTTTAGCAACTACCTTAGTTGCAGGCTCATTAACGGCTACCTCAGTCTCACTAGCCGATACCCCAGTAGATACCCCAAAGGCTGTAAGTGCTAAAGTAGAAACGACTGCACCAGTGCGCAATTTCTTGCCGTAATCTTTTTGTAATTCCATCGTATAAATCTCCTTTTGATAGTTTTATAGTCCTATTTTATCACATATTGTAGTGTTTTAAAACTATTTTATATAGCATTTCTCTTTTATAGTAGTTTTTTAAGACTATAAAATTGAGTATGATAGGATTTAAGGGGTACTGATATGACAAAAACAAATCTACAATCTTATCTAGGTAAGAGAATCCGATTACTGAGACTTCAAAAAAATTTAACTCAACAGCAACTAGAGGAACTGGCGGACCTGCCACTAAAATATACTTACAAATTAGAAAATCTTGAGCCTAATATAAAAATAAAAACATTACAAAAAATTATGGATGCACTTGATACAGATATAGAGACTTTTTTCGATATATCCGTAACCGAAAGTAATCCTTTAATAAATCAGCTAATATATAAAATTAAGGAACTAACACCTAGTAAACAAGAACGAGTTCTCAAGCTAATGATACAGCTTATTGACGAAATAGAAGCATAAACCAAGTCACAAAAAAAATGACTTGGTTTTATTTTATTCTCCTGTAAATAAAAACCGAATGTTCTTCGCTATGGTTAAAAAATTTCTAAGACCCTAGCGCAAATTCTTTCTCCCTACCGAAAATGACTAATCAAAACAACTTAAAAAATGGGTATCCCAGCGAAGAGGTCTAACTACCTGAGCAAAATAAGAAGAGTCTGACGAAAATTTAGAACAGCATCATACTATAATATATATCCACTGGCGTAAATTTTTGACTACCTATACTATAATATTTATACAATGGCGTGTTTTTGAGATAATTTAATTTTTAATATTAAAATGACGTAGCTGAAGGAATCCCCTACCGATATAGTAAGTGAATACTCAAAGAAAAGGGGTGATGAAAAATGTACTATTTGAGTTAAATTGATAACATTTGATAACTTGTTATCATCAAAGATTAAAATTACTTGTCAGCATTCTAAAAAGTCTGACCACGAAAAGACAAAGAGGAATTAACATGTCAAAAGAAAAAAATTTAATCGTCGGCAACTACAACAGCGCGAAAGCATTTTTAGATGCTTTATCAACTTCTGTTGATATCCCAGCAGAGATCAAAGTAATTGATACAAATAACGGAATCATTAATGAAGGTCAAGAAAATCAACGTTCATGGGCATCTCTTACATGTGTAGATGTCGAACTCTACGAACAGTTTGAAAGTATTGGTCAGACAGATTTTTGCCCATCCTTTAAAATTAAGCTCAGAAACTATCAAGACGAAAACTTGGATGGTTTGATAAACGCTGACATCGTACTTAACAAGTATGACTTGTCATTTGTACTTGACAAATTGAAACAGCCAGTCGGCATCGCTCTTGTAGCTGAGCTTGCTGATATTGCTCTCAAATAGAAAAGAGGTGGCTTATGAAAAATTTCTTAAGAGAAATCATGGAATTAGAGTGGTACTATCAGATTTTCATAGCGTCAATTACCTTTGTTTTAATAGCACTACTTCTTAAGTTTCTGCTATGGATAGTTCCATTTATATTAGGTTCTTTGTTGTTCCTGTGGCTTGTGACAGATGGAGAAATTTTCTCTCTAGCTTGGCATCGATACAAACAAAGAAGTCAAACTGCTATTAATCCTTTATTTGATAGCTTCTATAACTGGTTAACAGAAGTTGGTGTAACAGAACTACCAATCTCTTCACTAAGTTACACACAAGGTGTCGAAGTTACGGAACAAGGTATTTACTTTGTTCATATTGACAAAGAAATCTCTGATGAATCCCTTGGAAACTTTGAAACAAAAGTAAGACAAGTTGTAAAAACTATGTCAAACGATTCTACAGATTGCGTTGTAAGTCGCTCTAAGCGTGAGCCCTTTCTTGCAGTCAAGGTTCGTTTAGTGTCAACCAATGACATGATGCTAATGCAAAAAAATCAAAGAGAAGAGGACTTCTAGCATGATTAAAAACGTTTTCGAGGTCAACAGTAGGGGACAACCTACCCCTTTCAACATTGACATAAACCGATGTTTCGCTTTAATAATCGCAGGCCCGTCAGGCTCAGGGAAGAGTACGTTTTTAAGAAGAATTATAGGTCTCATTTCATTTTATGATACAGATGCTGAAGCTTACTTTCTCGATTTTAAAGCAGATGAAGCAATGTTTCCAATGACTGGCAACCATGTCGCAAGAGGCTTTTACTGTCTAGAACTTTTTGAAACAGTCTACCAACGTTTTGAAGCTAGACTAAATAAACAAGAAAATATTGCTCATAATCTCTACCTAATTTTCGATGAATGGCAGGCTTTCCTTGCATATCTCGAACAAACTGATAAGAAGAAACACAAAGATGTTTTATCGAAAATGTTGATGATGAATAGCATGGGTAGAAGTCTAGGTTTACGAATCATTTTATCTAGTCAACGTTTCTTGATGTCTGACCTTCCAGGGCGCTACAATTTTAATTGTGTTATATCCTTATCAACTAGCTTTCTGCTAGCAACACACAACAGACAACTCCTTTTTCCTGATATGGAAAAAGATGAAGTCATAGTAAAACCGCGAGGATATGGCTATTTTCAACTTGAGGGAGAACCTGTCAAGATGTTTCGTACTATTCAAGTAAGAGACGAGGAACGTTTAAATCAACGGATGCAGGAGCTATTTTCAAGATATATCTAGCGCTTTTTCTGCTACACTTGTTTGATGCGACACTGACCTACCTAGGGATTTCATCGGTTTAGTGTCGGCACGACATTACCAGCAGAAAAATGCCTATTCACAAGGGCTTGAGGGGTGGAGATTTTTTAAGCGCAACGATGCCGAAGGCAGGGAGTGAAGCGCCAAAAAATACTACCCCGTCCCTTGTTGAATTGGCAAGCGTTTTCGGTTCGATGGGAATCCATCGGGCAGGAGAGGCTGGGATTTGAAGAGTTAAATTTAATTCTTAATTATTCCTAACGCGTGTTAGACTGGGCTTGTCAACGGTCTAACACTAGAATAGTTAAAAGAATAATTAAATAATAGTTAAAAAAGAAAGGTTAACTATACATGGCAACAAAGAAAAAAGAAGCACTTTTGACTTCTGTAGCAATTACACAATATTTTGATACGACTTATTGGAAGAATGGTTGGGATGAAGAACTGATTAAGTCTGCAAATATTGAAAAAATTCTTGAGGAAATAGTAAAAAGAGTTAGTGATGTCGCAACTGTTTCCGAAGCATACGCAATCAAGCATGACAAGGATACATCACTTGCTTATGACAGTGTAACTAGAACAACAATTTCCAAACTAAAAGAACCTCATATCCATGCCTTACTAAAATTTTCAAAAGGTGCTACACTTACCGATTTAGCAGTAAAAATCGGATTAGAACCTCAGTATCTTGAGAAAGCTAAATCCGGTAGATATGGCTACGATAACTTGTTAGCTTACTTAATTCATGCCAAAGATAAAGATAAGTATCAATACAGCCCTGATGAAGTGATTACTCTAACAGGTAAAAACTATTTAGAAGTTTATCACGAAAGACATGTAAGCTGGCTGAAAGGTAAAGCCAAAAAAGAGGTAAAACAAACCTACAAAGATATTGATTTGCTAATCGATAACATTCTGAACGGAAACATCACCAAAAAGGAAATGCTTCTGAATAAAGACTATCACATGCTTTATGCAGTCCACAAAACTAAGATAAACGATACCTTTCGTACCATTGGAGAAATCAAAGGAACTATGACACAGCATGAACTGGAAAACAAGAAATTCAAGAAGACAATCCTATTCATACATGGTGCCTCTGGACTTGGCAAGTCAACATTTGCAAAAGAGATAGCAAAAAGTCTTATTCAGTTAGCAAAACTGAATAATCAAAACTGGAAATCAGTCTTGACTGCAGGTACAAATATGTTTGATGAAGTAAACGGAGAAGAGATTCTTTTTCTTGACGATGTTAGAGGAGATAGTTTAACCGCTTCAGACTGGCTGAAACTATTAGACCCTTATAATATTAGCCCTATCTCAGCTCGTTATCAAAATAAAATAGGCGCTGCTAAGGTCATTATTATCACAAGTTCTAAACATCCTTTGACCTTCTTCTACCACACCAAAGGCAATAATCGTGAAGATTTATCACAATACATTAGAAGAATCGCTCATCTAGTAACCTTAAGGGGAAATAGCGATAACATTACTTTCCATGAATCACAACCTAAACGAACTATAGACAGAATTGTGAAAATTCCAGGCACTGACCAAACGACATCGTTATCATACGATTTCACAACTGACAACGAAGCGACAAGTAAAGAAGAATTACTATCCATGTTAGTATCTACAGTTGGACTATATAATAAATGGGAGCACTGGGATTATAACAAAATAAAAACCCCGTCCGAAACTTTGGCGAGCAAGGACGAGGTGGAAGATAATCAAGAAAAGTAAATAGGGTATCTCTTGATACCTCTATTATACCATACATTGGAGGAATACATGCAAGTCATTTTACCAGATGAACAAGTTCAACAAATTCAGCGTCTACTTGCTGAACTTATCACAAAAGAAATTGAAAAGAAACTGCACCATAATAACCTTGAAAGCCCTTTTTTAAACAAACAGCAGGCTTGCCACTATCTAGGCATCTCAAACAATACTCTAGATAGTTGGATCAAGAAAGGATTACCTCACATTAGAGTCGGAAAAACTATTCGCTTTGATAGAGCAGAAATCAATCGCTGGTTACAAAATCAGTAGCATTTCTACCGTGGTTTGTTATAATGAAATCACGGTATTTTTCTAGCTCAATTAAAAAGGAGAATACTATGTCAATTACAAAAACTAAAAATGGAACTTATCGCTTACGAATCTACATTCCTGAGGAAGTTAAGTCTTCACTAGGTGTTGATAAGAAAGTGATTGAGAAACGGTTCAAGACAAGGAGTGAAGCAAAAAAATACGAACTAGAACTTCAAAACAAGATTGATAAACTTATTAGTGGAGGTTCTGCTTCATTGGAAAATAACGGTTCTATTCTTTTTTCAGATTTCTATCAGAACGTTTGGTGGGAATCCTACAAAGCAGGTCAAACTACTTCTACTGCTAAACCACCTTCTCAAGCAACTATAGTTGGAACAGAAATTGCTTTTAGAAAACACATCCTACCTATGCTTGGTAACTACTCTATTGAGTTTCTCAATCAAAATAAACAAGTTGTACTGAATCTATTGACTCAAAAGGCTGAAGAATATGCAAATTTCAAAGTTATCAGGAGCTACGTTAATTCTATCTTTGACTGGGCAGAAGAACTAGAGTATATCGAAACTAACCGTCTATCTAAAACAATAAGTCGTATCAAAGCAACTAAGAAAATCAAGCTACAGGAATCTAAAAATGATGAAGATTTATTTCTATCTCAAGAAGAACTTCAAGCATGGTTTACAGCTTTTGAAAAAGATTTAGAGGCTGAAAAAATTCTATTCAAAGACTATGTCTTATTCTATACTACATTTTTCTTAGCAGACAGGAAATCAGAGAGTTATGCTCTACAATGGAAACATATCAATACAAGTAAGCAGGAAATCCAGTTAGTACAAGCTCTAGATAAATACAAAAAACCAAAATCTACCAAAGGGAATAAAAAGACAACTTTCCGAATCCCTATTGAATTGACCAACTTACTTAAAGAATGGAAAAAACAGCAAAAAGATGAACTAGCAAAATTTGGAATTATCCAATCCAATGAACAGTATGTCTTTACTTATATCGATATGAAAGGAAATGTTAATAGCCCACTACACTCTGACTACCTCAATAATAAGATGAAATCTGTCAAACGTCGTCATCCAGAACTTAAGCATGCTACACCTCATAAATTACGACATACAGGGGCAACATTAGCAAAACAGGCTGGAACATCTATTGAAGCTATATCTGAGGCTCTAACACATAGTGACACGATTACAACAAAGACTTATGTCAATACTTCTAATATCATTCCAATGGCTGTTGGAGAGATTGCTTATCGCTCCCTAAAAAAGTAATGGTGTGAATTTGGTGTAAAAAATGGTGTGAATTTTACTAAAAATCATCAAAAAAACACCCCATGGTGTGAACCATGAAGTGTTGTAAATGCTGTATTGTAGCTGATTCTTAACGTTTTGAGAACTGACTAGCTTTACGAGCTTTCTTAAGACCTGGTTTCTTACGTTCAACTTTACGTGAGTCACGTGTAAGAAGTCCTGCGCGTTTCAATGAATCGCGGAAGTCTGGGTCTACTTGAAGAAGGGCACGAGCGATACCGTGACGGATAGCTCCTGCTTGACCAGCGTATCCACCACCTACAACATTAACGAAAACGTCGTATGAACCTGCAGTTGAAGTAACTGCGAATGGTTGGTTGATTACAAGACGAAGGTCAGCGTGTGGGATGTACTCTTCAACATCTTTTTTATTAACAGTGATTTTACCAGTTCCTGGAACAAGGCGAACGCGTGCAACAGCGTTTTTACGACGTCCAGTACCTGCATATTGTGCTTGTGACATACTTTATTGTTCCTTTCCTTAGATAAGTCCTGAAATATCAAGAACTTCTGGTTGTTGTGCAGCGTGAGTGTGCTCAGCTCCAACGAATACTTTCAATTTCATACCTTGAGCGCGGCCAAGAGTATTGTGTGGAAGCATACCTTTAACTGATTTCTCGATCAAACGTACTGCATTTTTAGAACGAAGTTCACCAGCAGAGATTGATTTCAATCCACCTGGGTGGTTTGAGTGAGTGTAGTAAATCTTATCAGTTGCTTTTTTACCAGTCAATTTAACTTTTTCAGCATTAATAACGATTACGAAGTCACCTGTATCAGTGTGTGGTGTGAATGTTGGTTTGTTTTTTCCGCGAAGTACGCTAGCAACAACTGCTGAAAGGCGTCCAAGAGGTACATCAGTTGCGTCAACAACGTACCATTTGCGTTCTACTTGGCCTGGTTTAGCCATGAATGTAGTTTTGTTCATGATTTCTCCTATATGAATGTCGTTTTTGTTTACAGGGCGGATGTTCCGGTCCGCAAGTTATTTGAAAGGTTCCGGGGCCTTACAAATGGGGTAAACAATACCGCCTACTATTGTATCAAAAATCTCAGATAAAAGTCAAGAGGTTGGAAAAATATTTTTTTATTTCTGCCAGATTCGTAGTCTTCTTTCCCCCTTCTCCTCAAGCATGGTCTGAAAAGCTTTAGAGACTAAATAAATGGCACAAGTCAAGAATAGCGTAACGACTAGATAATTGATCAAAGGACCGTGGTCGCCAACCAATGGTGGTTTTGTCAAAAAGCCATAATCTCCACCCGTCATTAGATTAACCATAAAGATCAGCGCATTAAGCGAAAATGTGATGATTAGGATTCGTTTGAAATCCAATAAATTAGCATCGTAGTCCTTCAAGAGATAAATCAAGGAATTTCCAAGAAGGGCTAAGTGTCCGAAAATAAAGGACAAAATGGCAATATGTGGGAAGGGATAGGGATCTGGCACTGGATAAACAAAGGCTGCCAAAGTCCCAAAGGTTCCGAGAACAGCAAAGTACTGTTTGACTCTAGAGACACCCGGGGTCAAAAGCACTACAAACATTGCTAAACGGCAATGATAAAAGGGAAGACTTTCAGTTAGAGGCATCTGATTTACTAAATACCATCCGTAGAGCAGGATTAGCTGTACCGCCTGTAAAATCTGGAAAAATCGCTGACAGACTTTTTTCTCACCATAACGGTAGGCAAGAAATACAGTCAATGCCAATAAGGTAAATAGACTTCCATACCAAAGAAGGTCAAATTGGGGTGGCTCCGTCGGCTGCGTGCTAAATAAAGCATCCCAAACATTCATGTAACTTTCCTCATTTTCATATAAGCCAATCTCTTACTGATTTTTATAGAGCCTAGCTTACATTTATTTCTTATATTTTTGTGTTCCAAAGAAGCTATCGGTCTTAAGATAAAGCAAAGCTTCTAATCGATATATTGTTCCCGCTCACCCTGATAGACCTGCCATAGAATTTCCATTTGTTCTTGGGTTATTCGTTTTTCAGATAGGGGTGGGAGATTCTTGATATCAAAAAATTCAAGTTCTGCAATTTCTTGATTTTCTTGAAATTGTCCATCCAATAACTGACAGTCAAAGACGAACTTGGCATACTGTTTGTTCTGAAGTTGAAAGCGATTGGTATCAAAAACCGCTAATAAAGAGCCTACTTCTGCCGAAAAGCCTGTTTCTTCCTGAACTTCTTTTCGGATATTTTCCTTGGGAGAATATCCTACCTCGCCAAAGCCACCAGGTAAGGCCCAAGTATCCTCTCCTTGCCCTCTAACCAAACAAATCTTCTGATTTTGAACAATCCATGCCCTTACATCCATCAAGGGAGTTGCATAGCTACCTGTCGGTTTTAAAATTGCAGTCAATTCCTCTTGATCAAGCTCTGTTTGATCCTGCAAGACACTCCATAAAATCTGACGTAAATCCTCATAACGTTCACGGTCATAAGGATCCTTTGAATAGGTCAAGCCAGTATCAGTGATAGCTAACATTCTCTGAATAGCTTTGGCGAAATCAGTTGTGCTCATTTTCTAGGCTTTCTACTAGCTTGGCTAGATTCATAGAGTTCGAACCTTTAAGCAGAATCTGGTCATGTGCGCCAAGACTTTCCTTGACCTGCTTGACCATAGCTTCAAACTGGTCTTCTTCAGCTGTTTTCTTGAAGTAGTACACATGACCGATTGGGAACATTTGACTGGCTAATTGAGCCAAGTCAGCGATGTCTTCACCGTAGAAAATTACGGTATCAAGGGCATCGGGTGTAATGCTCAAAATCATTTGATTATGAAGTTGAACAGACTGGTCTCCAAGTTCTTTCATGTCCGCCAGAACTGCGAGTTTCTTACCACCTTCATTGGCTGGAATGGCAGAGAAAGTCTCTAAAATCAACTTCATAGCAGTTGGGTTGGCATTGTAAACATCTGATAAGATATCCGCTCCATTAGCTGCCTTTTTCCACTCGGTACGATTACGGGTCAATTCAAGATTTTGGAAGGCTTGACGGATTTGCTCTTCAGTCACTCCTTCTTGAAGAGCAACATAAGATGCAATCATAGCATTAGTCGCATTGTACTTACCTGTTACTGGCAAGTCAAGAGCCTGCTCTAAGAAATTGGCCTTGAAGGTTAAGCTATCCTTACGCTCAATCAATTCTGTAATTTCGAGTTCTGCACCTGGACCAAAACGAACTACTTTTTGGTCAGCAGGTAGATAATCCTCTACAATGGGGTCAGCCGGTGCCAAAAGCAAGGCACCCTTTTCCATCCCATCAGCGATTTGTAATTTCCCTTTTGCAATTTCAGAACGGTCCTTGAAGAAGGCCAAATGAGCTTCTCCTACCAAGGTCACAATAGCTGTCTTTGGATGAGCTAGTTCAGATAAGAGATGGATGTCTCCTAGGTGATCCTGTCCCATTTCCAAGACCAGCTTTTCGGTATCATCCGGCATATGGAGAACCGTGTAGGGAAGGCCAATCTCGTTATTATAGTTCCCTTGTGTTTTGTAGGTTTTGTAGCTTGTTGAAAGCAAATGAGCCAACATATCCTTGGTAGTAGTCTTCCCATTCGAACCTGTAACAGCAAAGACATCGACACCAGTCTTTTGAAGGTAATAGGCCGCAAGATTTTGAAAGGCTGTCAAAACATCTTCTACCAAGATATAAGGATGACCTTCTACTTCTTTCTCTGATAAGGTTAAAGCTGCGCCATTTTCAAAAGCTGTCTCGATAAAGTCATGACCATCACGCGCCCCCTTGAGTGGCAGAAATAAATCCCCCTCAGAAATCAATCGACTATCAAACTCTGCCTTAACTAGTGGACTATCCACATAGCTAGTCACATCATTTTTTGCACCGACGACACGCGCAACTTCGTGAATCGTAAGTTTCATATTTACTCCTTTAAAAAGGGGCAAGAAGTCTCTTCCCGCCCTTATGTCTGTCTTTACAATAGGTGCGCTTCACGCTTATTAAAACTTTCCTTAGCAAGATCAACCAAACGCTCGATTAGTTCTGGATAGCTAATTCCCATATTGTCCCAAAGCAAGGGATACATAGACCATTGGGTGAAGCCTGGCATGGTGTTAAGCTCGTTTAGGAAAACTTCTCCCTTATCTGTATAGAAGAAGTCGCAACGCGACAATCCAAGTCCACCGATAGCACGGAAGGCAGTTTCTGCATTTTTACGCATGACAGCTACCACGTCATCACTGATTTTGGCTGGGATGTCCATACTAATCTTGTTATCGATATACTTGGCATCATAGTCATAAAAAGCTACATCTTTGACAACTTCACCAGGAAGCGTGCTCTTGACATCATAGTTTCCTAAGAGACCAACCTCGATTTCACGCGCATTTACTCCTTGTTCAACCAAGACACGGCTATCGTACTTGAAGGCAAGTTCGAGAGCTTGATGGAGTTCCTCTTTATTTTCAGACTTAGCAATCCCAACACTAGAGCCCATATTGGATGGTTTGGTAAAGACTGGGTAACTTAATTTTTCTTCTACTTCTGCAATCTTAGAAGCCAAATTATCCCCTTCAACGATAGCTACGTAAGGAACTTGGTCAATCCCAGCAGACTCCAAGACACGCTTGGTAGTAATCTTATCCATAGCAAGACTCGAAGACAAGATGTTGCAACCAACATAAGGCATTTTCAAGACTTCTAGAAAACCTTGGACAGAGCCGTCCTCTCCCATCGGTCCATGAAGGACTGGAAAGACTACTGCTCCTTCTTCGTAGACAGCACTTGGAGCAATTTTCTTGTCCCAATCGATTGTTTCATTGGTCATGAGACGGTCTTCCTGCCCAGGAGTTTGGGTAAATTCTTGGGTTTTGATAAAGTCTCCAGACTGGCTGATAAAGAAGGTTTTTACTGTGAAACGATCATAGTTAACCGCACGCATGACACTCTCAGCTGACAAGACAGACACTTCACGCTCTGCACTGCGTCCACCATATAATAGAATAATTGTTTGTTTCATATGATTGTCCTATTTCTACTAGAATACTCGCCTTTTAGTATATCACATTTGTCTATTTTTTTAAACTTGAATAGCATAAAACAAGAAAAGAGACTGGAAGAAAAATGGTCCAGTCTCTGTGTTCTTAAAATTTTATACCTGCTAGCTAATTATTTAGCGATTGAACCTCATAGACTAGAGTTCGGTACGATTTTCGATGGCTCTTAAGAGTGTTACTTCATCCGCATACTCGATATCAGCTCCCACTGCTAGACCTCGTGCTAGACGAGTAACCTTGATCCCTGCAGGTTTAAGAAGTCGAGAGATATACATAGAAGTCGCCTCACCATCAGCAGTTGCATTGGTGGCTACAATGACCTCTGAAACCTCGCTATCCATGAGACGTGTCATGAGACTTTTAAGATTGATATCGTCAGGGCTAATCCCATTCATTGGTGAAATGAGGCCGTGCAAGACATGGTAAAGTCCGTGATATTCTTGGATATTTTCCATAGCCGCCACGTCTCGACTATCCTCTAATACTAGGATAGTTGATTGGTCACGGCTAGGATCAGTACAGATGGAACAAGGATCATCATCCGTCAGACGTCCACAAACAGAGCAATAGGTCAATTCTCGTTTAGCTGCTAGAAGATTTTTAGCAAATTCATTGACATCGTCATCAGACATCCCAATGGTATAAAAGGCCAGTCGGGTCGCTGTCTTAATCCCGATACCTGGAAGTTTAGAATAGCTGTCAATCAACTTAGCAATAGGTGTTGGGTAAAGCATGGCTTCCTTTCTAGTTCATTGGATGGTGTTGGTTGTAAAGATTGATAATATCGCGCGCAATCGAAGGTCCGACACCGTTGGTTAGGTTGGTATTGTGAGGGAAGACAACTGCAACTGCAATCTGAGGATTATCGGTTGGGGCATAGGCTACTGCGTTGGTATTATTAGCCTTCTGACCACCATTGACATAACTTTCGGCTGTACCCGTCTTACCACTGATAGAGACTGTTGCCCCATTTGAAAAGGCACGGCCTGTAGTAAGGGCACTGGTTCCGTGTGATACTTGGTAAAAACCTTGTTGTAGGATGGACATGTCAGATTCGGAAATATTGATTTTATTCATTTCGGTACTAGCTGTTTGCTGAATCAAACTTCCTAAACCGCCTTGCTCATTATTATCATAGACTCCCTCTACTATACGAGGAGCCAAGCGAACACCATTATTGGCAATAGTTGCTACATACTGAGCTAGCTGCATCGGGGTATAGTTATCGAACTGTCCAAAGGCGTTATTTAGATAATTCGCCAAATCATAATCTTTAGGGATAAATCCTGTTGACTCTTCGGGTAGATCAATTCCTGTAGAAGCTCCCAGGCCATATTCACCAAAGGTTGAACGTAATTTCGCCATAGCAGACTCAAGATTGCTGGTTCCTACTGTCATATTAGGCTGATAGGTTTGCCCCATGATTCCAAGAGCTGTCTGGACCATGTAGGTATTTGATGAATATTCCAAAGCCTCAACAGCTGTAATCGGGAAGGAACCGTAAGAAAGGGTATACCAAGAATTAATTGGTGCAGAACCTTGAAAGACGATTGGTTGATCTGTTAGCGTTTGATTGCCTGATAACACACCATTTTCCCAACCTGAACTGATGGTTGCCGCCTTAACAACAGATCCTGGAACAAAGACATTGGTGACAGTTCCGAGTGAATCTGGAGTCAATTCACCAGATTCTAGATTGTGCTTGATCCCTGACATGGCTAGAACAGCTCCTGTCTTAGGATTGAGGGCAACCGCATAGACACCTTCCGAATATTGGGCACCTCCATTAGCAAGCTCAGAATTAAAATAGCTTTTCAAGAGGCTATCCACACTATCTTGGAAGGCCAAATCAATGGTCAGTTTAATGTTTTTACCCTTGCTACCTTCCTCAATGTTTTCTACGCTCTCCATATCACCATGTTTGTCGAGATGGATTTCTTTAACAGTACGTTTCCCTTGTAGGACTTCCTCATATTGTTTCTCAAGGTAAGAGGTTCCAACACGGTCATTGAGGGAATAACCTTTTTTAAGATAGGCATCTACTTCCTCAGCTGGAAGGCCTGATTTTTCACTTGAAACACTTCCTACGATAGAGGCCAGAGAGGTTTCAAGAACCTTGCGATCCCACGAAGTCGAGATGCTAATCCCAGGTAACTCTTTAGAGGCAGAAGCAATTTGAGCGACCTGAGTATCGCTTAAGGGATCCGTTTGGATATTGCCTGTTGCAAAATTTCCAACTGCATTGAGCTGACTAAAGAGATAAATTACCTTCTTTTCATCCTCTGTATAATTAGTTTGGCTAGAGGTAACACTCTCAACAGCATTGTTATAAAGATCCGATTCAGAAAGTTGATTACCATCTGAGTCAAAACGCTTATCTTTTGGAAGAGCCTCTACCGTTTTTTTATAGACAGCTGGGTCCGCTAGATAATAATCAGCCATCTGACGTTCTGTCAAATTTGGAGAGGAAACTGTTACATACGTTAAAAGTTTAGTAGAAATATCCTTTAAATCTGTAGCCGTCATCTTATTACTTCGTGTGAAAGCCACGACTTGTTTGACGGTATTTTCTACCAAGGGTTTTCCAGCCGCGTCATAGATTTCTCCACGAGCAGAACCCGTTGTTACCCTAGTTTGGCTAGCAGACGCTAACTTGGCTTCATAGAAATCCTTATTTACGAATTGCATATAGAGTAAGCGACCAATGATGGTCATGAAGAGCAAAATAACGATTGCAAACAATAAATTAAGCCGAGTCGGTATCGAATGGCTATTAAATTTTCTCATACAAAGTAGTCTCATTTCTAATCAAAATCTTACTCTTCATTGTACCATAATTTAAAGAGAAAATTATGGAAAAAGAAAAGACTTTTCCTTTTTATCCAAAAAACAAAGCAACTGTGGTATAATTAAAGTAAGCGCTATTTTATAGATTTCATTGATAAAAATTTTAACCAATAACTACAAGGGAGGCCCATGAACAAGCAAGATATCTCTACGATTATTGATCTTCACTTTGAAGAAATGACCGATTTAGAGCAAGAGATTGCCCGCTATTTTTTGCAGGCAGATACCATTCACGATGACTTGTCTTCTCAGCAGGTCACTCAAAAACTTCATATTTCTCAGGCGGCTCTCACTCGTTTTGCCAAAAAATGTGGCTTTACGGGTTATCGAGAGTTCATTTTCAAATACCTACAACAAATTGACAACCTTTCAGTCCCTCAGCAGGATATGAACCCCTTGACTCAACGAGTCTTGAGAAGTTATACAAATATCCGTGAAATGTCTCAAGAATTGATTGATGATGACCAACTGGAGCGCATTGCCCAAATGATTGATCAATCAGAACGCGTCTATTTTTTTGGGACTGGAAGTTCTGGCCTCGTTGCACGTGAGATGAAATTGCGTTTCATGAGACTTGGAGTCGTTTGTGAGGCTTTGACAGATCCAGATGGTTTCGCCTGGACAACCAGTATCATCGATGAAAAATGTTTGGTCTTTGGCTTTTCCCTTTCAGGAACAACTCCATCCATCATTGACAGTCTACTAGACGCTCAAGATATGGGGGCTAAAACTGTTCTTTTTACTAGTACGCCTAGCAAGGAAACTCAGGAATTTACAGAAACTGTACTGGTAGCAAGCCAGAGTCAGGCTTCCTATATCCAACGCATTTCTGCCCAACTTCCTATGTTGATCTTAATTGATCTACTCTATGCTTATTTCCTAGAAATTGACCGTGAGAGTAAAGAAAAAATCTTTAACAGTTATTGGGAAAATAAAAAACTAAATGGCTATCGTAGAAATAGAAGATCTAGATAAGCCTTCATCCCTTTCAAGCGAATAATCATATGAGTAACCAGCGATTAAAGTCGCTGGTTTTTATACTTTCAAACCACGTCAGCTTTATCTGCAACCTCAAAGCTGTGCTTTGAGCAACCTGCAGCTAGCTGCCTAGTTTGTTCTTTGATTTTCATTGAGTATTAGTTTGCTCAAATCCTATAACTAATGACTTATGAACATAAAATTCTACACCTAATTCTTGATATAAAAAAGCGAACAAGACGGAATTCTGACTCTCAGAAAACTCGTTTTGCTCGCTTTTTATAATTGAGATTAGTTATTGGTTTCAATCTCTAAAGTTTGGACAGTTATTACAGCAGTTTCTTTAAACAATGCTACTATTCTGCAATAACTTCCCACGAAATCTATACTTTCTCAAAAGTGTTTCTTGAGTTTGACAGATTCTATTCGTCTTCTTTTTTCTTTCCCATTGCTGCTAAGCCAAGAAGTGCTCCTACAGCTCCCAAGCTTGCAAGGGTAGCAGTTTCTTTTGCTCCTGTTTCAGGGAGAATGTCTTGACGATTTGCAGGTGCTTGATAAGTCTTTTCTTGTGACATAGCCTGAGCTACATGTGACTGCTCATCCTTGTATTCTGGGAGCTCATGGACAGTTGCCTCTGCTCCATTGACACCACCTGTGAACTCTGGAACATCATGGATAGCTGCTTCTGTTCCATTGACATTACCAGTAAACTCTGGAACATCATGGATAGCTGCTTCTGCTCCATTGACATTACCAGTAAATTCTGGAAGTTCATGACTAGCTGCTTCTGTTCCATTGACATTATCAGTAAACTCTGGAAGTTCATGACTAGCCGCTTCTGTTCCATTGACATTACCAGTAAACTCTGGAAGTTCATGACTAGCCGCTTCTGCTCCATTGACACCACCAGTAAACTCTGAAAGTTCATGACTAGCCGCTTCTGCTCCATTGACACCACCAGTAAACTCTGAAAGTTCATGACTAGCCGCTTCTGCTCCATTGACACCACCAGTAAACTCTGGAAGTTCATGACTAGCCACTTCTGAACCATTTACTCCACCTGTGAACTCTGGATCTTCTCCACGAATAACTGCTTCAGAGCCATTTACTCCACCAGTAAATTCTGGAAGTTCATGACTAGCTGCTTCTGTTCCATTGACACCACCTGTGAACTCTGCTACTTCATGAATCGCTGGATCTGTTTTACCTGTTTCAAATTTCTTAGTTCCGACTAGTACAATCTCATCTTGTGGTTCTTCAACAACTTCGCGAAGTTTTTCAGTACGGCTTCCATCCAATGCTACTTCGGTGATGATACGTTCTTTGCCTTCACGACCGGCCTGAGCTACTCGAGTTTCACCTTCTGACAGAGTTGGGTCATCTTGCTTAACTGTCTTGAAGCTGAGAGCTTCTTCAACAACTTCAAGACTTGGCTGACTAAAGCTCAATTCTTTAACACCTTCACCTGGCACAGATGTTCCTTCAAAAGTACCAACTTCTATGACACGATCTTGAGCTTCTTCACGTTCAACCTTAACTGTCTTACGTGTGTCTCCATCTACTTCTACATAAGTCGTTATTTGACCTACTTTGCCCTCTGAAACAACTTGTTCCTTGCCTTTGGCTAGGAAAGCATTCTCGCGACGAACAGTATTAAAGGCGATTGATTCTGTCGTTACTTCAAGGCTTGGTTGCGTTTGAATTAAGACATTATCTCCTTCAGTCGGAAGATTTGAATGTTTTACTTCCTCTTTCGGAGTCGCTTGAAGCTGGTTGATAGAAGTTAGAGCTGCTTGCAAGGCTTTGTCTACTGCATCCTGAGTTTTGGCTGCTTCGATCGCTGCGATGGCTTGTTCTGATAACTCGACTAGTTTCTTCTTAGCTTCTTTATCATTGCCTAGTTCCTTAGTCTTGTTTTGAATAGCCTCTGCCAAACTTGCCATGGCCTTATCATAGTCAATCTTAGACTCTTCTGGTTTGCTTGGTTCTTCTGGTTTTGGATCCTCTTTTGGAGTCGCTTGAAGCTGATTAATACCAGCTAGAGCATTTTCCAAAGCCTTATCTACTGCATCCTGAGTCTTAGCTTCTTGGATAGCTGTAAGAGCTTGTTCTGATAACTCAACTAGTTTCTTCTTAGCTTCTTTATCGCTACCTAGTTCCTTGCTCTTGTTTTGAATAGCCTCTGCCAAACTTGCCATGGCCTTATCATAGTCAATCTTAGACTCTTCTGGTTTGCTTGGTTCTTCTGGTTTTGGATCCTCTTTCGGAGTCGCTTGAAGTTGATTGATGGAAGTTAGAGCTGCTTGTAAGGCCTTATCGACTGCATCCTGTGTCTTAGCGTCTCTGATGGCAGTAAGGGATTGCTCTCCAAGTTCAACCAGTTTTTCCTGTGCAGCTACATCATCGACAAGTTCAGCAGCTTTTTTCTCGACTGCTGCAGCCAATTCTGCAATCGCCTTATGGCGGTCCACTTTAGACTCTTCTGATTTGCTTGGTTCTTCTGGTTTTGGATCCTCTTTTGGAGTCGCTTGAAGTTGGTTAATAGAAGCTAGGGCAGCTTGTAAAGCTTTATCTACTGCATCTTGAGTCTTAGCTTCTTCGATAGCAGCTAGAGCTTGTTCGGCCAACTCAACTAATTTCTTCTTAGCTTCTTTATCGTCACCAAGTTCTTTAGTCTTTCTTTCAATCGCTTCTGCCAGACTTGCCATAGCCTTGTCGTAGTCGATGGTTGGCTCTTCTGGTTTGCTTGGTTCTTCTGGTTTTGGTTCCTCTTTTGGAGTCGCTTGAAGTTGGTTGATAGAAGTTAGAGCTGCTTGCAAGGCTTTGTCTACCGCATCCTGAGTCTTAGCTGCTTCAATCGCTGCGATTGCTTGCTCGGACAACTCAACTAGTTTCTTCTTAGCTTCTTTATCGCTACCTAGTTCCTTGCTCTTGTTTTGAATAGCTTCTGCCAAGCTTGCCATAGCCTTATCATAGTCAATCTTAGGCTCTTCCGGCTGTGCTGGTGGCTCTGGTTTTGGTTCCTCTTTTGGAGTCGCTTGAAGTTGGTTGATAGAAGTTAGAGCTGCTTGCAAGGCTTTGTCTACCGCATCCTGAGTCTTAGCTGCTTCAATCGCTGCGATTGCTTGCTCGGACAACTCAACTAATTTCTTCTTAGCTTCTTTATCGTTGCCTAGTTCCTTGCTCTTGTTTTGGATGGCCTCTGCCAGACTTGCCATAGCCTTATCATAGTTAGGTTCTTCTGGTTGGGCTGGTGGTTCTGGTTTTGGTTCCTCTTTTGGAGTCGCTTGAAGTTGGTTGATAGAAGTTAGAGCTGCTTGCAAGACTTTGTCTACCGCATCCTGAGTCTTAGCTGCCTCAATAGCAGCAAGAGCTTGCTCTGATAACTCAACTAGTTTCTTCTTAGCTTCCTTATCATCACCTAGTTCCTTGCTCTTGTTTTGGATGGCCTCTGTCAGACTTGCCATAGCCTTATCATAGTTAGGCTCTTCTGGTTGGGCTGGTGGTTCTGGTTTTGGTTCCTCTTTCGGAGTCGCTTGAAGTTGGTTGATAGAAGTTAAAGCTGCTTGTAAGGCCTTATCGACTGCATCCTGAGTCTTGGCTGCTTCAATCGCTGCGATTGCTTGCTCGGACAACTCAACTAGTTTCTTCTTAGCTTCCTTATCATCACCTAGTTCCTTGCTCTTGTTTTGGATGGCCTCTGTCAGACTTGCCATAGCCTTATCATAGTTAGGCTCTTCTGGTTGGGCTGGTGTTTCTTCGACACCGTAGTTTTCTTCCTTATCAAGGATCGTTTGCAGAACTGTTGCTGTTTTCAGAACTTCTTGTGCATTTGCAGAACTTGCTGAAAGTTGTTCTGATAATTTGTCCAAGTTTGACTTGAAGGCTTGACGCGCCTCTGGAGTGTTCTTCAAGCTTGTTTGGTCAAATTTATCCAATTCATCCTTCCAGTTCTTCATAGCTTGAAGCAACTCTTCTTTGGTATAAAGAGCGCTACCTTCACCACGAGTGATGAACTGGTCAACTTGGATACCAATGTTTCTCGTAATATCATTACGTTTTGGATCCAATTGCAAGGTTACAGCATGCCATCCTTCTTCAAGTCCTGTTAAACGAACGAGAGTCTGATCACCTTGACGTGTGGCAGCTGTACCACTGAAGTACTTCTTACCGTTGTATTCAGACGCATTACCTAGGCCATCTTGATACTCGACTCTTCTACCATCTAACGTCACCTTGTAGATACCATGTCCAGGATCAACAAAACCTTTGATTTCAAGACCTGTACCGTAGAAGTAGGCTGTTACGCTAGCATTTTTCTTTTGCTCTTCAGTCAAACGACCAAATGATGCCCAAGACTCAGTGTTTTGGTATTTGCCAGAAGAATTGGTTTCATGGTGCCAACCTGGGCTATAGTCAAGTTGACTGACCTGATCATCGTGACTTACTTGATCTTTTTGAAGCAATTCAGCCTTCATTACTCGAACAGTTGCTTCAGTTGCAAATCCAAGCAAGGCATCGTCTGAAGCGCTAGTCATTTTCACTTTAAAGTCAAAGATTGAATCAGCTTGTTCCGTAAAGTCAATCGTTGGAATTGTTAAAGTCTTTTCTGTTTCACCTTCTTGGAAGGTCAAATCAGCTGTTGTATCCTTATAAACCTTACCGTGAACCCCTGTTCCTGGTTCAGTCACGACATGGACTGTTGCAGCTCCTTTGCTACCACCAACACGTTTAATGGTTACAGTAACTGGTTGGCCTTTTTGAACTTCATAGGTAGTTTCTTTCAACTCAAACATACCTTTACCAGCATTATTGAGCGTGTAAATACCTTCAGTTGCAATAGCTTTGCCAGTTTTGTTGACGAGTTTGATGGTGTGTTCACCTGGAGCCAAGTCATCTGTTTCATAAACCATCTGGCTACGTTTACGAGCCGCATTATTAGTTTGTACGTCTGCAACCTTTTGACCATCCACATAAACTGACATTTCACCGTGATTTGGATCCACTGTAGATACGACATAAGCCTTAGTTCCATTGAAACGGTAGGTTACGCTAGCATCTTTTTGATTGGTCCACATGGATGTTCCACGAACGCCTTCGGATTCGTCATACCAGGTTGTATTTGCTTTATCAGCTGTTGTATTTGAATGGTAATCCAAGCCTAGAGGATAGCCATCTGTTTTTTCGATACTACTTGGTGTCTTATAAACAGAGAAGTTTGTCAAAATAGGTGTTGCTTGCGCACCAGTAATAGTCACACGAATCTTTTGTGCTTCTACTGGTTGACCTTGGATTAGGCGACGATAACCAACAGTTGAGCCTTCACCGTATGGTACCCAACGGCCATTGAGTTCAACTTCAACCTTGAAGCCAGAGATACGCTGACCTTTAGCGATATCTTCTTTGAGTTCAATCACGTCAAAGCGTCTCTTTTGACCAAGATCGACAGTAAATTCACCTGTCTTAGCATCATTTGCTAATGCCCAGCTAGTATCATCCTTACCATCTGTTAGGTGGCTTGCTTGATACAAGTGATTCTTACGAGTAGAGCTTGCAGTTACAGTTGCACCCTTAGCAAAGTCAGTCGCATACATTTGATCCAAGGTTGCTCGGAATTCTTTCAAGCGCGCCACATCTGCATCTGCGAATTTACCTTCTTTATTAGGTGGAATATTGAGTAGAAGTGGCGTTCCACGACCAACAGACTTGAAGTAGATATCCATCAAATCTTTGATTGATTTTGGTTGTTGATTGTCATGGTAGAACCAACCTGAACGGATAGAAACGTCTGCTTCACCGACAGAGTACATATCTCCTTCTGGGTCTCCATGGTTGAGATATTCATTCTTCACATCGTCAGTGATCTTAGCTTTCTTGACCTTATGCCAAACTGGATCTCCGGCGATACCACGTTCATTACCGATCCAACGGACGCTTGTCGGTTGTGCAGAGAAGATGGCGATGTCTCCTTCAGCTTCCTTGATGTACTTGAACCATTCGTCAAAGGTATAGGTTACTTTTTGAGCTCCACTACCACGCGCACCGTCCATCCAGACTTCGATGAATTTACCATTGTTACCGTATTTAGGATTTCCAAGGATTTCCTTAAGTTGGTTGAGATAGTATTCGTTATACTCTTTTTCAGTTGAAACATGATATTTAGGATGGTTGGCATCCCATGGTGATAGGTAAACACCCATATTCATGTCATACTTGGTTGCTGATTTAGAGATTTCTTCGAGAAGGTCTCCCTTACCGTCTTTCCATGGACTTGCAGCTACCGTATGGTCTGTGTATTTAGATGGATAAATCACAAAACCGTCATGGTGTTTGACAACCATGATTGTTCGTTTGAATCCAGCATCCTTCAAAGTCTTAATCCACTGGTCTGTATCAAGGTTTGTTGGATTAAAGTTTTGAGGATTTTCTCTACCGTTACCCCACTCAGAGTTGGTGTAAGTGTTCATTCCATAGTGGATGAAGGCAGCCAATTCTTCTTTATGGTAGTCCAATTGAGCCTTGCTTGGAAGTGGTCCATAGTTTCCAATTTCTGTTTCTTCGTCTTTTGGATCCACTACTGGAGTTGCAGGAGTTACTGGTTTTGGATCTTCAATTTTTTCGTATTCAAAAATAACTTGGTTCACTCCTTTATGTTGGATAGTTGCTTCTTGGCTTGCATTGACTGCACGGTAGCCTGCAATTTCTTTGGCTTGGAATCTATGAACAAAGGAAACTTCATATTCTTTACCATCGTTATTATCCACAGTCGCAGCTGCTAATTCTTGGTCGGTACCTTTCAAACGATAATGAACGTCAAAGGAACCTTTATTGACCTTATAAACAACCTTGATAACGCGAGTTCCTGCAGGAGCCTTGCTCACAACACTATAATCATCTTCCCAAGCGTCTTTTAGTTGCTTATTGACAGTTTTGCCGTCAATCGATACAATCTCATATTTTTCTTTATTCTTCTTGAAGAAGTCAGTCTTTTCAATTTCTGTTTTATAGTTATAGTCGAACTGAGTTCCAACTTCTGTCTTTTCAACAAAAGTATCGTTTTCTTTGACTGGATTATCATTTTGGTCTAGGTGTTCGACAACAACTCGTCCATAATCAACACCTTCAAGAAGAGTCGCTACACCACTTTCATCGAAGGAATATTTGTTTTCACCGATAACAGCTGTCTTATTTCGAAGCATTTCTCCCTCTGGAGTGAAGTAATAACGATTGCCGTTATCGCCTTGATACCAGCCTTTAACACCGTATTTGTCAATGATTTCTTTGACCCATGCCAATTGTTCTGGTGAGAGGACAAGCCCTCCTCCAAAGCGATCTTTTTCAGCAATGTTCGCATTATCGACAGTACCACGTTGGTGGATCCCAATGACCTTACCATCACCGTTGATAATCCCACCACCTGAAAGACCTGATACAGAAGTCAAACGATAAGTGACACCAACTGTTCCCTTATCATCATACTTTTCAGTACCTTTAACAACACCGTCCGCCTTATACAATTGACCTGGAACAATTGGTTCCTTCAATTCTGGAGAAGTTGAATCTGTAGGGTAACCGATGGTGCTAACAGGTTCTCCAGCTTTGTATTCTCGATGTTCTGCTAAAGGAGTAAAGGTAGCTGCCTTATTTGGACTTGCAATTGAAAGTGGAACTGGAGCTACAACCAAGGCTAGGTCATTCTTATAGCCTTCACCGAATTTTTCTTTATTCCAGAAATGAATATCTTTTTCCTTGAACAAAACAGTATTTCCTGAGCTTGGCAAAGAATTATTCTTAGCAGTATTTGAACCTACATTGTAATAGAACTTAGCCGTGTCACCACCACGGATAGAGCCAGCATTAGTATCCGCATCCTTGACCAAGAAGTTGTGGGCCACTGTCAAGATGACATTTGGAGCAACAAAGATACCTGAACCTGAGTTAAGGTATCGCTGACTACCGCCATTGGCCAAAGGTGAGCTAAAGATTGAATAAACCATAGTAGCAGATGTAGCTGGTTGACCTTCATAATTGATATGCTTAAGGTCTTGTCCGCCATTGATAATGGCTCTATTTTCTTTTCCAGCTTCAGATGGAGCTGCTTCTGCAGGTTTCAAAATGCTCTTAGTCTCTACTTGTGGGCTATCTTTTTCTGATACAATAGCTGCAGTATCGACTTTTTTCACTGGAGTATCAGGATAAGCACGATCAGAAATTTCTTCAGGGAGTAAATCACCAGCCACTTCAGCAGTCTTTCCTTCCTCTGCCACCTTCTCGACAGCAGGTTCTGTTTTTTCAGTTACTTCTTCTTTGACTGCTTCTTCTTTTTTATGATCTACATCTGCCACTTCTTTTGCTTTACTATCTACTTCAAGTTTTGGTTCTGTCACAAGTTCACTAGCCGCAACATTACCAGATGCAAAAAAAGCAAGACCGACTGCTACAGAAGCAACACCAACAGTCAGTTTACGAATACTAAATATTCGACCTTTTTCTAAAAAATATTGTTTCATCAAATACTCCTAATCTTCTAGAGCAGTCAGCTACTGCCCGAGCCCAGTGTTATCTGGCGACAATTTTTGTTTGATTTCCTAGCTTAAAATTCTGCTCCTAAGCTATTTATTTTTGGGCAAGCCCTTATGAGGAAATCGCTTACATTTCTTGAAAATAAAATAAGGCTCAAACTAGCAAAAATTTTACCTAGAGTTTCTGCAGTATAATAAATATACTATATTATCCTGAAAAATGCAAGGGTTTCCAAAGTTTTAACTGGATTTTTACTAAATACTTTTGCCACTATTTACCACTAAAAAATCCTAAATTGGCAAGGCCAACTTAGGATTGTTTTGTTTTGAAGTGATAGTAAGCTCCAAGCATACCCGCAGTATTTTGATGACGCGCAAACTCTAATCTTGTTTTTTCCGCTAAACTTGGAACAAGCGCATCTTTCAGAGCTGTACGAATTTTCGGTTTCAAAATCGCTTCCTGCCCCATAATACCACCACCTAGTATAACAACCTCTGGATTGGCAACATAACAGATGTTAGCAAGACCTTTCCCAAGATAGTCTACCATACGGTCAATTCCCTCCATACAGAGTTTATTACCTTCAGTAGCTTCCTTGAAGATTCTGCGACCATTCCAATGGGCTACTTCTTCATCATGAGCCTTAGCTACATACTCAACCAAGGCAGTTGTAGAAGCTAAATCTTGGAAAGCCCCATCTTGCATATGCATATAGCCAACTTCACAGGCAGAATTACTAAATCCATGGAAAATCTGGCCGTCAATGATTAAGCAACCGCCGATACCTGTTCCGATGGTCAAACATAGCGTTATTCCTGCACCTTTTCCAGATCCAGAAACAGCTTCTGCTAGCCCTGCACAGTTGACATCATTTTCAATTTCACAAGGAACTTGGAAACTTTCTTCAATTTCTTTCTTAAATTGAGTCCCTGCATAGTTCGGGATCTGTGGACCAGCATAGAAAATCTCACCCTTATCAGGATCAACCATTCCCGCTGAGGAAATAGCCACACCTGCCACCGGTCCTTTTTCTAGATAGCTAGCGACAATATCTTTTGTTTTCTGTAAGATATGTGGACCGCCCTTATGAGCCTCAGTTGCTACTTCGTGAGACTCTACAAGTTGTCCATCTTGGTCAATCAAACCATATTTGATATTAGTTCCACCAATATCAATTGCAACGTAATTAGTCATAAAGCCTCCTATTGATTAGAGGAAACGCTCCTTAGTTTCACGAATCAATTGAGCAGCTGCTTCTACAACTGGACGATCTTCTTCGGTCACTGGTGTAAGTGGAGAACGAACTGATCCGATATTAAGTCCTTCATTGATTTTCAAGACTTCCTTGATAACGCCGTACATGTTTCCATGTGCAGCAGTCAATTTACCAATGATAGCATTGATTGCATATTGCAATTCACGCGCTGTTTCTAGGTCTTTGTCTGCAATCAATTGGTTGAGTTTCAAGAAGAGTTCTGGCATAGCACCATAAGTACCACCGATACCAGCTTTTGCACCCATGAGACGTCCACCTAGGAATTGTTCATCTGGACCGTTAAAGACGATATGATCATCACCACCAAGACTAACAAAAGTTTGGATATCTTGAACTGGCATTGAAGAATTTTTAACACCGATGACACGTGGGTTCTTCAACATTTCTGTGTAAAGACTTGGAGTCAAAGCAACACCTGCCAATTGAGGAATGTTATAGATAACGTAGTCTGTGTTTGGTGCTGCTGCACTGATGTCGTTCCAGTATTTTGCTACTGAGTATTCAGGCAAACGGAAGTAAATTGGTGGGATTGTTGCGATAGCATCTACACCCAAGCTCTCTGCATGACGAGCAAGTTCGATACTGTCTTTAGTATTGTTGCAAGCCACGTGTGCAATAATTGTCAATTTACCTTTAGCAACTGCCATGACTTCTTCCAAAATCAACTTGCGGTCTTCTACGCTTTGGTAGATACATTCACCTGAAGAACCGTTGACATAAAGTCCTTGAACACCTTTATCAATAAAGTATTGCACCAAAGCACGAGTACGTTCTGGGCTTACTTCGCCCGCATCATCATAACATGCGTAGAAGGCAGGAATGACGCCTTCATATTTTTTTAAATCTGACATAGATTTCTCCTAAGATTTCTTATTATCTGCTCTGAGCAGATGATTTTTTACTATTTTAGTATACACCTTGTAAAAAGCGCTTTCAATACATCTCAGCCACTTAGATTTTAATTTCTATTCATCTCCCATAGCTTTTCATGTTTGAAAGTAGTTTCATATCATTTTCAATCTGCTTGATATTTAGCAAACAATTTTTCCATTAATCCAGCCTGGCAAAAGGCAAGAAGGCCAAAGCCAAAGAGTAGAAATGCTGAACCACCAAGTACGAGCGTAAAGCCTGATAGATAGAGAAGCATCATGATTAATAAAATAATCGCAAGCATCAAGAAGAACCACACGAAGTTAAAGCTAACTAAGAGCAAGCCCTTTTGGAGTACTTCTTTCCAAGTCAAGTCATAGCGTGCTGCAATTGGATAGCTAGCCAACATAACCAGAGTTAAAAATATTAGAATTCCTAAGCAAATGGCTTTAATGAGCTGGAAGCCTAGGCCTGTTTGCCCCCAGAATAGAGACAAGTCAACTACACTAATTAGAAAAATTCCTAGTTCCAACAAACCTAACTGGAGGCCTAATTTCAAATTTTGCTTAAAGGCTCTCATATACGTTTTAAAAACAGGAACACGACGACTACTCTTAACTTCGAAGATTGTCTGATAGAGACTAATTTTTGCTACTCCGATTGTCACAATAGGCAAACAAGACACAACAAAAAGTAGGTTGACCGTCACGATATCTAACACTTTCTCACAAAATCGCATAAGAAAGTTATCCGTATCGAATGCTGCTTTTATCAATCCAGATCCTTTCTGTGCCATTGTTTGCTCCTCCTAACTGACTAATCGATTAAAATTTTAAATAAGTATTTGCGAACTTTATCTTCCATACCTGCATAACCATTAGGTTGATGAGGTTCACCTGGGAAGAAGATTGCAAAATTGTGATAACCCAACAAAAGTGGGTAGTGTTCGTGACAATGGACAAAGCCAATATCACTGGCTTCATCAAAGGCTACAGCCTCGTCTTTTACACGAGAACCGTAACTAGAATACTCATGTCCTTCAACTAACAAATGCAAATCTGCATAGTTTTTATGATGCTCAAAGCGATCATTTTCATCTTGGTTGAGAACATTTTCCTGTACAACTAGAAAGACTTTATCCCCATCAATCTCGTATTTGCCTAATTCAAAGCTATCCTTACGATGCTCATAGAGATAATCAATAGCCTTATCTAGATTAGGATGAATTCCCTTGTAAAAGCTAATGTTTTTTAAATCATCAAAAATCATAGTAATTTCCTTTACCTGATTGTTACCTTCAGACATACGATGTCTAGCCAGTAAGTTTATAAGTGTCTAACAAAACTTCATGAAGTAAGCAACTCCTCTCCATTTTGTAGACACTTATATATCCTGTATTCTCTTAGTCTATCAACTATACTTCTGCATACTGATAAACAGATTCTACTATATTCAATTTTCGCAGAGGACTATCCTTTGACAGCTCCCATAGTAATCCCTTGAGTAAAGGATTTTTGGAAGACCAGGAAGACTGTTACGATTGGCACAGCTGCAAGGGCAGCACCTGCCATGATTAATCCATAGTTAGTTGCCATCTCGGCCTGCATAGTTGCAACCCCGAGTGAGATGGTCAAATTATTGCGTGAAGTCAACATAACCAACTGCATGAAGTAGTCATTCCATGTATTGATGAAGGTAAAGATTGCAAGGGCTGCAAATCCAGGCTTCACGATAGGGAAGGCTACGCTCCAGAAAGTACGAATCTCACCGCATCCGTCAATCTTAGCAGATTCGAGCAATTCTGTTGGAATGTTTTCACTGAACTGTTTCATAAGGAAGACCCCAAATGGCCATCCAATCAAAGGCAAGATAACTGCCCAAAGAGTGTCATGGATTCCCATGAAATTGACGATACGTACCAATGGAACAAGGACAACTTGTTTTGGAAGAGCCATGGCTGCGATAAAGATTGCAAAGAGGATGCGTTGGCCATAGAAACGTTTCTTAGCCAATACATAACCTGCTAGGGATGAAGTTGCACAAACCAAGAACATTGTTACCAATGAAATGAAGACTGAGTTCCACATCCATTGCAAGGCTGGGTTTTGCACCATCAATTGTTGGAAGTTCTCCATTGTTGGAGCTTTAGGGAACCATTGTGGTGGAATCATAATGGTATCTGGTTGTGATTTGAATGCACCTGTCAAGATCCAGTAGAATGGGAAGATAAACAGTACAGTCAACAAGAGCAAAATGATTGTTGAAATAACAGTAAAGGCTGTTAAAGGTTTCTTTTGTGTAGATTGCATAGCTGTCTCCTTTCTTTAGTATTCTACGTCGTTTCCAAGTACTTTAAATTGAACGAAGCTTACGATAGCAATCATAACTGCTAAGAAGACACCGATGGTGTTGGCATAGCCGTACTCTGTCAATTGGAAAGCTTTTTCGTAAAGGTAGTACATAAGTGTACTTGTTGAGTAGTTTGGACCACCAGATGTCAACAACTGAATCAAGGCGAAACACTGGAATGAGTTAATTGTTGTAATGATTGCAATGTAAAGTGTTGTTGGAAGGAGGCTAGGCCATTTAATCTTCCAGAAAACTTGCAATTCAGTCGCACCGTCAACTCGAGCTGCTTCCACCAATGAATTGTCGATATTCCCCATGGCAGCGATATAAAGGATAATCGGCTGACCAACAGATGTAGTCAAAAGGATAATCATAATCGCCATCAAAGCCCAGTTTTTATCTCCCAACCAAGAAATGTTTTGGCTGATGATGTGACTTGACTTAAGGACAAAGTTAAGAATCCCTGATAGTGGGTCATAAATCCATTTCCAAACAACTGTTACGGCAACACTACCTGTTACAACAGGAAGGAAGAAGACGAAACGGTAGAAGGATCTGGCAATGGCATTTTGATGATAGGTCTGAGATGCTACAAAGAGTGAGAATAGAACAACAATCGGAACCGATCCAATAACCAGAATAACGGTATTAATCAAAGACTTCATAAAGACAGGGTCTTTAAACATGCGAACGTAGTTGTCCAAGCCCACAAACTCAAAGCTAGTCATCGAATAGTTGAAGAAACTTGTGATGAAGCCCATGATCATTGGAGCTAAAACGAAGACGGTAAAGAAGATTAATACTGGTGCTAGGAATGCGTAGGAAATAATAGTTTCCCGCATGCGAATTTTATTGATTTTCACAGTTGGCACCTCACTTTCACATAGTTTTGTTTTTTTGACTGTTATCTGACCCTGATCTAAAATCAAAATGAAATTTTTCTAAGATTCGTCAATGTAAAAACTTCATTTTAATTTTGACCTGTCAGTTGCTTCTATTTCAAACAAAAGTCCCCCTTTTCATACACAGATATGCTCAGGGAAAAGGGGGGAACTCAGTTTTTATTTAGGGCTTATTATTTAGCTGCTTTTTTGATTGTTTCATTCGCTTTTTCAGTGAATGCTTTCAATGCTGCAGCAGGTTGTTCGTCACCATTTGATACAGCTTGCAACATTGGGAACCAAAGTGTTCTCATTTCAGCAAATCCGTCGATTGTGTTGTAATATGGTGAGTAGTATTGAGTCCAACCACTGATTGTTTCCATACGTTTGTCATCGTAAAGTTTTCCAAATGAAGTACGAACTGGGAATGCTCCTGTACGAACTACGTCTTTAGGACCCCACTCTTTATCATCAGCGATGAATTGGATGAATTTCTTAGCTGCTGCGACTTTCTTTTCGTCTTTGTTATTAAATACTGCAAATCCGTTCACAAGGTATTCAAGAGCTGGTTTGCCTGAGTCAGATGGGAATGGTACTTCTACCACTTCAACTTTACTTGCTTCCAAAAGTTTAGCTTGGATACCGTTTTGAGCTGGTGCCCAAAGGATTGTGTATGAAGTTTGACCGTTTGCAAAGTTTTGGATGTCTGCTCCACCGTCAAATTGTGAACCGTTGTTCAACAAACCGTCTTTGATCCAGCTAGCTGCTTTTTCAAGACCTTTAACGAATTTAGGATCGTCAGTTGTATATTTAGTTACTTCTTTATCAGTTACAGAACCGCCGTAAAGGTTAGAGATGAAGGCACGTGTTCCTTGGTCTCCCCCTTGACCAGAACTGAACAATGAACCTGGAGTATATCCTTTATCTTTGAGCGCTTTCAAAACTTTTTCAAAGTCGTCTGTTGTCCAACCTTCTTTAACAAGGTTAGCTACACCAGCGTCTTCCAACATTTTCTTGTTCATAGCCATGTAGAATGGTGCAGAACTGATTGGATACATGTAAGCTTTATCGCCAGCTTTACTTGCTTGTACGATGTTTTCGTTGTTAACATCTTTCACAAATTCATCTGTAAAGAGGTCATTCAACTCAGCCAATTTACCATTTTTACCGTAATTGATGATACGACCCGGTGCATCGAAAAGTACATCTGGAGCTGTTCCAGCTTCGATAGCTGTCGTGATTTTTTCTGGTCCAGACTTGAAGTCGATTGTTTCTAGTTTAACTTTGATATCTGGATTTGCTTTTTCGAATGCTTCGATGATAGATTTTTCATAAGTTCCTACACCGTCACCAGATTTTTCTTGAGTGAAGACTGGGAAAGCCCACCAAGTGATTTCTGTTGTTGCTGCATCGCCTGATTTGGCTGCATCTTTGTTAGCGTCTGATTTGCCACAAGCAGCAAGTGATAGAACCGCAGCACCCGCAAGTACTGTACAAGCTAATTTTCTAAATTTCATTTGTATTCTCCTAAATGATGTTAAGCGTATCCGAATTGGATAAAGAGCAATATCGACTTTGTATACGTTTTTATTTCTTCCTACTAATCAACCACTCTCCTCGTTTTTTATATTGTGTTATTTAAGACCTGCAACAAAGCGTTCCGTAATCTCTTTTGGTCTAGTAATAGCGCCACCTACAACGATGCCTCGAACCCCATAACCTAGGATTTGCTTAGCTTGTTCTGGTGTGTGAATTTTCCCTTCTGCAATGACATCCACGCCGGCATCACAGAGTTTCTTGATCAATTCGAAATCAGGACCATCCACTTTTGGACTGTAAGATGTATACCCCGATAACGTTGTTCCGACAAAGTCAATTCCTGCCTCTACTGCTGCTAGTCCTTCTTCGAAAGTACTTGTATCCGCCATCAATAATTGATTTGGATATTTTTCCTTCACTTGGCGAATAAATTCTTGAATCTCTAAGCCGTCATAACGTTCACGCTTAGTACAGTCAAGAGCGATAACTTCGATATCTAGCGCAGCTAATTCATCCACTTCCTTCATTGTAGCAGTAATGAATGGTTCTTGTGGTGGATAGTCTCGCTTGATAATCCCGATAATTGGAAGTTTTGTAACTTCCTTGATTTCCTTGATATCTCGGACACTGTTTGCCCGAATACCGACCGCTCCACCTTGCTCTGCTGCTTTGACTAGCAAGGGGATTACTCCTCCCGCTTCTGTGTAGAGCGGTTCATGAGGAAGAGCCTGGCAAGAAACAATGATTCCATCTTTAATCTGTTCAATCAAAGCTTCTTTACTAATTTGTGGCATCCACTTTCCTCCTTTTCTTTTCCTTTGTACTTATGTGACTATTATAGCTCATTATTAAAACGCTTTCAATATTTTGTACTAGAATAGATTGAAGTTTCAAAACAATTTTATGCAACAATTCATCCTGAAAGTAGTTTCAGACGTCTAAAATTCTTCCCAGTACCTCTCAAAGCCTTGAAAACATCGCTTTTTACTCGTAGAAACGAAAGAAAAAGGCCGTAACACCTTCTGGTTACGACCCTTTCTATTAAAGAGCAAATTTCTCTATAAAACCTTTAAGTTTATCTATTGCACTAATATTCTTTTTTCTTACCCATGGCGAACATGCCAAGAAGCATCCCCACAAGTCCTACACTTGCAAGAGTTGCAGCATCTTCACTTCCAGTTTCAGGAAGGGCTTGCTGACGTGTTGCAGGCGCTGCTGGTGCCTGATAGGTCTTACCTTGGGCCATGGCCTGAACCACAATATCTTGCTCACCTTTGAACTCAGGGACTTCATGGACAGTTGCTTCTGCACCATTAACTCCGTCTACAAATTCTGGGGTTTCTAACTTAGCTGATTCTACTGCATTCACACTACCGCTAAATTCTGGGACTTCATGAATAGCGGCTTCGCCATTTACTCCTCCGGTGAACTCTGGGACTTCATGTACAGCACCTTCAGCACCATTAACTCCGTCTACAAATTCTGGGGTTTCTAACTTAGCTGATTCTACTGCATTCACACTACCGCTAAATTCTGGGACTTCATGAATAGCGGCTTCGCCATTTACTCCTCCGGTGAACTCTG
>NZ_JASHGH010000019.1:0-44354 GCF_047460405.1 Streptococcus infantis
GTGAACTCTGGGACTTCATGTACAGCACCTTCAGCACCATTAACTCCGTCTACAAATTCTGGGGTTTCTAACTTAGCTGATTCTACTGCATTCACACTACCGCTAAATTCTGGGACTTCATGAATAGTGGCTTCGCCATTTACTCCTCCGGTGAACTCAGGCACTTCATGGACAGCTACTTCTGCACCATTGACACCGCCTACAAATTCTGGAGATTCTGCTCTTGCTGCTTCTACTGCGTTCACACCACCTGTAAATTCTGGTTGTTCATGAACCGCTGCTTCTACACCATTAACTCCACCTACAAATTCTGGATCATTGGCTACGGCTGCTTCCTCGCCATTGACACCGCTATTGAATTCTGGTACTTCATGTACGGCTGCTTCTGCACCGTTGACAGATCCTTCAAAGGCTGGATTCTCAGGGGTGACAAGACTGTCTATGTTGACACCACCACTAAATTCTGGTTGTTCATGAACCGCTGCTTCCTCACCGTTGACTCCACCTGTAAATTCTGGAAATTCATGAACTGCCGCTTCGCTTCCATTTACTGCTCCAGGAATACCTGCTCCTTCAAGACTCACTGGAAGGTTGTGCATACTCTCGATCGCTCCAGAAGCAAGGCCAGTTATCTCTTGACCTAGATCTGACTTATCTATTGTGAATAGAAGAGTCTTAGTATCGTACTGGGTCATAAAGTTTATTTTTTTACCATTTGCCAACTGAAGTGTTGGGATTTTGTTAACTAAAACTTCTGAATCAAATTCTACTGCAAGAATTCCTGGCCATTTTTCAATAACATTTTTAACTTTGGCTTCTTTAGGAGAAATTCTTTCCTTCGTTAAGAAATCCCAGTTGAATTTCTTGAAGGATAGAGTATAAGGATTGCCACCAGCTTCATGATGCTCGTACAAGAGACCAAATTCTTTTGGTCCGATCTGTTGAAGTGAGTTATAGGCATACTCTCCTTCTTGAATCAAATGATGATGCAACCAAGTCAACTCGCCATCTTCTTCTACGCGAGCCACTCGAATATGGCCATTCTTACGACCTGGGCCATTGGCATTTGCTAGAAGGATGTACTCTTTACCATCTTGAACCGTATGAGTCGCCGCCATTTGAACATAAACATCTGGTACATCATAGCGTGCCACATAGTTATCCCATGTAATCCCACCATCATGACTTGTCGCAACTTGCAAATCTCCCGTCAAACCACGCATAAAGAGTTTCAATTGACCATTGTTCAACTGAACAACAGAAGCTTCTGTATTTTGAGCATAGTAATTGTTCATGTTACTTGAATCAACTACTGTGCCATCATGAAGTGTACGGTTGTCATTGACACCGCCACCCATATGCCAAGTCTTACCATGGTCATCTGAATAGATAATGCGAGATGATTGAGAACCGTTGAGGTGGTGGGTTCTGTTTGTCGTATAGACAGGGACAACAATCCGACCTTTATGAGGTCCATGCTGGAGGGTAATTCCCACTCCAGGTCCCACACCTAAGAATTTCATCCAATCAGCTTTGACCATTGGAGTGATATCTTGTGGTGCAGACCAAGTCTTACCATCATCATCACTGTAAGACATCCATAGGTAGCTGTCTTTGGCAATTCTAAATGGAGAAGTTTTATTGCTTGTAAAGTAGACATTTCCTAGTAGCTGCTCACCTTGATAAAGGTCACCTTTATCGCTATAGCCAGACTTGACAGGATTTACAACAACACGGTAATCCGTTGCCTGACCATCTGGTGTGTAGACTACACCATTTTCACGAATTGTATAGGCTCCATTTTCTCCTTCACGGTAGAGGATTTGGTAGGTTTTACCATCAATTTCTTTGTAGGCTTCCTCTTTTTCAGCTGACATCCCAAAAATTCCTTTCCCTTCTGGGAACATATCATAGACTGAAAAGATGCGTTTGGTTTCAGTATCTTGGGCTAAAACCATGTCGATATTGACTGGTGAACCAATGTTCGGATCCTTGGCTTTTGGGTTGTCACGTAGATTTGTAAGAGTGATGCGATCGCCCCATGTTTGGCCCTTATCTTCACTTCGTTTAACGACCATACCGATATCACCCCAGTCAGAGTAGTGTAGGCGGCGTTCGTCAGCTCCAGCAATCAAAGTTCCCTTGTCAGTCTTAAGGAGGGCTGGAATACGATAGCTATTAATACCATCTGGATTTGATTGCCCATTTTTACCAGCTTCAAAGACATCCTTTTTATCTGTTATCTCAGCCCCTTCTGGAAGTTTTTTCTCCAAATCCGCTCTTTCAAAGAGGTAACTACGATTTTGAACTTCTTCTGGACTTAAGGCACGGTCATAAACAGTTAAATTTCGAACCTTTAAGTTAGATCCCCAAACCATGCTTCCTGCACGATTTGTAGATCCAATCTGCATATGATTCACATCAGGCATATCTTTGATAAAGCGTCCTGATTTCTTACTTGTTCGTGACAAGACTCCGTTTACATAGAGACGAACTTGCCCGTCTGGAGAATCTGCACTTGGTCTTTCGACTGTAAAGGTTACTGAGTTCCACTGACCTGGTTTGACTGTTAACGGAGCATCTGTATATCTATCATAAAATTGGTCGCCGTTTTGATCTCGCCCCTCAATCAAGGCAACATTGTTGTAAACAGCCATGGTGAAATATTCATTTCGAACTGTATCACTTGAGACTGAGAAAAGGTTATAAAATGCTGGTGCAGAAGCATCTGGTTTGAACTCCATATGAATGGTCGCATTTTGAAGCTGTTTCAGTTTGTCCAACTGCTCTGTCAGATCAATTCTATTGCTATTTGTAGCATTAGTCTCTACATCTTCCTTTTCAAGAACAGTATTAACATTCTCTAATTCTCTAGCATAATAGTCACGTGGAAGTGCGTCTGAGTTTCTATCAGTTTCTGTAGTTTCTGTGGTTTCTGTAGTTTCTGTGGTTTCTGTGGTTTCTGTGGTTGCTTCGGTAGTCTCTGTTGATGTATGCGCAATCGTATCCACTACATTTGACTTCGTAACATTCTTTTCAACGATCTCTGCTTTTTCCTGTTCCTTTTCGACACCAAGCTCAGTGGTTTCTTTACTAGCAGCCGTTGATTCTTGAGCTAATACTGGTGACGCACCAAAAACAACTGCTCCAATCACTACTGAAGCGGCTCCTACTGTAAATTTGCGAATTCCGTATCGTTGTTTTTTTTCAAAATGACTATGTTTCATTTCTTATCCTTTCACCTCAAAAATAAAGCGCTTTCTTTTTTGCTTAAAATTTTTAGTCCCACTGACTAAATTTCAAAAATTACTTTTTCACGAATGGTTACACTCGCTCTTTCAAATTTTCTCTTACTTAACGCCCCATCGTTAACTAGAGTCTCCTACTCCTTTCAAATCTTATCTTATCCTCATTATATAATAAATTTCTATATTTTAAGATAGATGAATATAGAACAGATTTTACTTTCAGTTTTCGAAACATAAACTCAGACATTTGAAACTACTTTCGGATGCTTTGGATTTTTCTGACATAAAATTGCTTCATTCGGTTGAATCGTATTTTTAATGAACTTTATCTCAATCTTATACTCAATGAAAATCAAAGAGCAAACTAGGAAGCTAGCCGCAAGCTGTACTTGAGTACGGTAAGGCGAAGCTGACGTGGTTTGAATTTGATTTTCGAAGAGTATTAACTATTTGACTCCTGATTTATCTAGATCAAAAAGGCCGTAACTAGTTCTAGTCACGCCCCTTTCTAATATAAGATCAAATTTCTCTATGGATTTCGTTGATTTTAACTATTTCATTGATCTTCTTTTTTCTTACCTAGGGCAAACATGCCGAGGAGTATTCCTACAAGTCCTAGAGAGGCAAGAGGAGCAACAGCTTCACTTCCTGTTTCAGGAAGAAGTTGATGACGAGCAGCAGGGGCTTGATAAGTTTTATCTTCTGCCATGGCCTGAACCACAATTGACTGTTCTCCCTTATACTCTGAGACCTCATGGATAGCAGCTTCTAGCCCATTAACACCACCTGTGTACTCTGGAACTTCTAACTTAGCAGATTCCACTCCATTGACACCACCTGTGTACTCTGGAACTTCTAACTTAGCAGATTCTACTCCATTTACACCACCTGTATACTCTGGTGCTTCTAACTTAGCAGATTCTACCGCATTGACACCACCTGTATATTCTGGCACCTCTAACTTAGCAGATTCTACTACATTGACGCCACCTGTGTATTCTGGAACTTCTAACTTAGCGGACTCCACTCCATTGACGCTACCTGCATACTCTGGAACTTCTAACTTAGCAGTTTCCACTGCATTGACGCCACCTGTGTATTCTGGAACTTCTAACTTAGCAGTTTCCACTGCATTGACGCCACCTGTGTACTCTGGAACTTCTAACTTAGCAGATTCTACCGCATTAGCACCGCCTTCATAGGCTGGAAGTTCTGAACTTGCTGCTTCTACTGCATTAACGCCACCTTCATAAGCTGGAAGTTCTGAGCTTGCTGCTTCGACTGCATTAACGCCACCTTCATAAGCTGGAAGTTCTGAGCTTGCTGCTTCGACCGCATTAGCGCCGCCTTCATAGGCTGGAAGTTCTGAGCTTGCTGCTTCGACCGCATTAGCGCCGCCTTCATAGGCTGGAACTTCATGAACCGCTGCTTCTACTGCATTCACACCGCCTTCGAACTCTGGACTTTCTGCCTTAGCTCCTTCCTCACCATTGACGCCACCTTCAAAAGCTGAAGTGTCTGACTTAGCGGCCTCTACTGCATTCACACCGCCTTCGAACTCTGGACTTTCTGACTTAGCTCCTTCCTCACCATTGACGCCACCTTCAAAGTCTGATGCGTCTGACTTAGAGGCTTCTACTGCATTGACGCCGCCTTCGAACTCTGGACTCTCTGCCTTAACTCCTTCCTCACCATTGACACCACCTTCGAACTCTGATGTGTCTGACTTAGAGGCTTCTACTGCGTTGACGCCGCCTTCGAACTCTGGACTCTCTGACTTAGCTCCTTCCTCACCATTGACGCCACCTTCAAAGTCTGATGCGTCTGACTTAGAGGCTTCTACTGCATTGACGCCACCTGCGAAGTCTGGACTATCTGCCTTAGCTCCTTCCTCGCCATTGACACCGCCTTCGAATTCTGGACTATCTGCCTTAGCTCCTTCCTCGCTATTAACGCCGCCTTCAAAGTCTGATGTGTCTGGCTTAGCTGCTTCTACTGCATTGACGCCACCTGCGAACTCGGAACTCTCTGTCTTAGCTCCTTCTTCGCCATTCACACCACCTTCAAAGTCTGATGTGTCTGACTTAGAGGCTTCTACTGAGTTGACACTGCCTTCGAACTCGGGACTCTCTGACTTAACTCCTTCCTCGCCATTGACACCACCTTCGAAGGCTGAGATTTCATGAACCGCCGCTTGTCCTTTTGAAGTTTCCACTGGAATATATTCTGGAATTTCATGAACGGCTGCTTCCTCGCTGTTCACACCACCCTCGAAGTCTGAGACTTCATTGACTGCTGCTTCAGCACCATTCACACCGCCTTCAAATTCTGGGACTTCGTTAATAGTTCCTGGTGGATTTTCTTCAACCTCTATTTCTGGAACTTCATGAACAGCTGCTTCTTCGCCGTTCACACCACCTTCAAAGGCTGGCACGTCATGAACGGCTGCTTCCTCACCGTTGACGCCACCATCAAAGGCTGGATCCTCATGAACTGTACCTTCACCATTGACTGCACCTGTAAATTCTGGGACTTCATGGATTTCTGCTTTTGCACCATTTTTCCCACCAGGGACTCCTGCACCTTCAAGACTTACAGGCAAATTATGCATGCTCTCAATTGCGCCATCAATGATTTCTGTAATTTCTTGACCAATATCTTCCTTGCTAGCTGCAAATAACAAGGTTTTTGAATCATACTGCGTCAAGAAGGTAGCAAAATTCCCATTTGCCAGTTTAAGAACTGGTGGTTGATTCACCAATACTTCAGAATCAAATTCTAAAGCAATGACATTTTTGCTCATCTCCACAGCATTTTTCACAGTTGCTTTTGTTGGAGCAATTCTATCCTTACTTAAGAAATCCCAGTTGAATTTCTTATAAGACAAGGTGTATTCATTTTGAGTGGCAGTCGCATGCTCATAAAGCAAGCCAAATTCACCATTTCCAAGATCTTGCAAGGAGTTATAGGCAAATTTACCGCTTTGAATTGGATTGTGTTTTAGCCAAGTTAGGTCTCCATTAGCTTCCACACGCGCTAAGTGTACCAAACCATTGTAGCGTCCTGGTCCACCTGCATTACTGAGGATGATATATTCCTTACCATCGTGCACCGTATGAATGGCAGACATTTGAACGTAGACATCTTTGACATCTGAATAGCGTTTTACGTCTTTTTCCCAAGTTGCTCCACCGTCTTTACTCGTTGCAACTTGCAAATCCCCTGTCAATCCACGCATAAAGAGTTTGAGGTCTCCATTATTCAACTGAACAACAGTTGACTCCGTATTTTGAGCACCTGGATTATTCATAGTTGAAGAGTGAATTGTTTGGTTACTTACTGGACGGTTATCATTGACCGCTTCACCAGCGTGCCAAGTTTCACCATGGTCATCTGAGTAAATGACGCGTGAAGACTGAGAACCACTTAGGTAGGATACGTTATTTGTAGTGTAGGCAGGGATAACAAGACGCCCTTTATGAGGTCCTGAATGTAAGGCAATACCTGTACCAGGTCCAGTACCTAAGAAGTGCATCCAGTCCTTACGAATGCCGTATGTAATATCTTTTGGTGCAGACCAAGTTTTTCCATCGTCATCGCTATAAGACATCCAGAGATAGTTGGTGTTTGAAACTCTAAAGATATTCTTATCGCTATAATCGAAGTAGACATTACCAATCAGTTCTTCACCTTTATACAAATCACCCTTATCACTATAGGCTGGTTGCTTAGGATCAACTACAACTCGATATTCTGTCTTTCTATTTTCGGGATCAAAGACTTCACCATTTTCACGGATTGTATATCGTCCTGCTTCACCTTTTTTGTATAGAACCTGATAAACCTTATCTCCAATTTGCTCATAGGCTTGTGGTGCTTTTCCTGGTAAATCTCTGACAGCTTCACCTTCTACGAACATATCAAAAATAGAGAAGATTCGCTTAGTTTTCGGATCTTGGACTAGGGCCATGTCAATATTGACTGGTGATCCCGCATGAGCTCTTCTGGCATTCTCATTATCACGAGGATTTGAGATGACAATTCTATCTCCCCATGTTTTACCCTTATCATCACTACGACGAACAACCATACCGATATCGCCCCAGTCAGAGTGATGCAAGCGTCTCTCATCTGCACCAGCAATCAAGGTTCCTTTATCAGTTTTCAGCAGGGCTGGAATACGGTAGCTTGCGATACCATCTTTATTTGGCTTGCGGTTCTCACCACCTTCAAAAACATCCAGTTTATCAGTAACTTCTGCTCCTTCAGGAAGTTTCTTCTCCAACTCTCCTCTTTCAAAAAGTTGGCTACGTTTTTTAACTTCTTCTTGAGAAAGAGCACGATCATAAACCGTTAGATTACGGACTTTAAGATTAGAACCCCAGAAGTTTTTGCCTGTACGTTTCAATGTACCAATTTGCATACGGTTGACATCTGGCATATCTTGGATGAAACGACCAGACTTAGGACTTGTGCGCGACAAGACACCATTTACATAGACGCGAACCTTACCATCGGGTTGATCTGCATTTGGTCTTTCCACTGTAAAGGTTACAGAGTTCCACTCACCTGGCTTAATCTTCAGAGGAGCATCTTTATAATCTCCATAGAAATGATTTCCATTGGCATCACGACCTTCAACGATAGCTGTGTTATTAAGGATGGCCATGGTAAAGTATTCATTTACTTTGGTATCACTAGAAACCGAGAAAAGACTGTATAAATTAGGAGCAGACGCATCTGGCTTAAACTCCATATGGATGGTCGCATTTTGAAGTTTTTTAAGCTTGTCGAGCTCCTCTTTCATGTCAACTATTTGACCGTTTGCACGATTCGTTTCAACATCCTCTTTCTCAATAACAGTATTGACATTTTCTAACTCTCTTGCATAAAAGTCACGAGGAATGTTTCCAACTTCTTCTTCGTCTTCACTATCTGTTCCTGGAGTTTCACTTGCCGCTTCTGTTCCTGTTGGTTTTTCAGCCCCTGGGTTTGCTTGCAACTCTTCACGGTTGACTTCTGTTCCACTATTACTTACTGTAGTTACTGGATCTGCAGGTTTCTGATCTAGATTAGCTAGACTTCCTGTTTCTGCTTCTTTGTTTGTTGTTGCTTCTTGGGCCAAGACCGGAGTAGCACCAAAAACAACCGCTCCAATCACTACTGAAGCTGCTCCAACTGCAAATTTCCGAATTCCGTATCTCTGTTTTCTATCAAAATTTCTCTGATTCATGTTTTCCCTTCCATTTTTATAAAAAGTTAAGCGCTTTCTTTTTTGTTTAAAATTTTTAGCCACCGAGGCTAAAGTAGCAAAAGAAACTGATCTGTTCAATGGGAGTCCCCATCCTTTTTACTGTGAACTACTGTTGCATGACATAAATTTCCATTTATATGAAGAAATACAACAGATTTTGCTCCTTCCATAATTGATATCACACCTATTATATAATAAATATTACAAATTTTAGTCAAATCAATCTACAATAGATTCTACTTTCAAATATATTTGGAAGAATCAAACTATTTGAAACTACTTTCTTGCCATCCAAATATATTGAAAAGAACCCTGTAATTCATTCAAAATCACAGGGTACTTCTTCCTAAGCCTTTATTGACCTACATAGGTAAATGGGATCTCACTACCACACAACCAGTTGTAAACCTGATCATTGACATGGACGTTCATAGCTTCGTGTGCGTATTCTGGCATCAGGCGATAGCTCTTCTCACAAGTCAAACGATTGTAGATAGCAAACTGAGTGATTGGATAGCAAACATCGTCATCAAGTCCTGTAATCATTCTCACCTCACCTTTGATTCGATGGGCAAGATTTTTTACATCGATATAGGCGAGCGTCTCCATAATCTGCTCTTCAGTCTCATGGAATGGATCATGGAACTTAAAGTAACGAAAGAGCTCATCATAGGCTTCGCTGGTATTTCCAATCTCTAGCACTCGTCTAAAGTCTGATAAGAATGGATAAATAGCAACTGTACGTTTGATACGTGGATTTAGTCCCGCAGCCACTAGAGCTAGTGCCCCTCCTTGAGAAGCTCCATAGCTTGCTAATTGCCCCTCATCCACTTGTGGGAAACTAGCGACAATTTCAACCAATTGATAGATATCTAGATAGACATCTTTATAGAAGAGTTGCTCTTTTCCTTCTACTGCACCACGAATGATTTGGCCCTTAACTGTATTTCCGAGAGGTGAGCGCAAGCCATCTTGTGAGTATCCAGATTGGCCACGAACATCCATAGATACAACACCATAACCAGCTACTGTAAAGGCTAGCATATCTGTCCAATCCCAGCAACGTCCCATATAGCCATGGAAGTGGAAAATGACTGGTACTTTCTTTTCTGATTTTGGTAAGACTACACGCGCATAAACAAGGCCATCACGGGTACCTCTAAAAGTTAACTCATAACACTTCACAGTTGGAATATGAAAGTCTCGTTCCTCTAATTGATAGTCTGGTAACACTGACAATTTCTCAATCTCACCATCCCAAAAAGCATCAAAATCATGAGGAACTTCATCCCTTCCTTGGTATGTTTTCATTTCTTCTACTAATGCTGGATTTCTCATAAAACCCTCCTTAATTTTGTAACCGTTACCATAACTCTAGCACATAAAGGTAGGCTTTGCAAGAAGGATTTTTAAATAGAAAGTGATTTTAATTTTGAAGATTCATCAAAGCTAGTCTGAAAGTAGTTTTATCCACTCCATTCTGTCTAGATTCAATACACTTTCAAAGAAAACAGCTTCTTTGGTCTCTCCTCCAAGAGTCATTGAAGACTAGTCTTATACTCAATGAAAATCAAATTCAAACTACGTTAGCTTTATCTGCAAGCTCAAAGCCGTGCTTTGAGCAACCTGCGGCTAGCTTCCTAGTTTGCTCTTTGATTTTCATTGAGTATTAGCATGTTCTCGGGTATATAGTTGTCTATCTTTAAACTAGTTTTTTACAAAAATAAAAAAGTTTCATAATCTTAATAGAATTATTCTACCAAGATTACAAAACTCTTTCTTATTTCAAATCTTTTTTATAGCGTTCCAACTCTGCTTGGTTTGCCCAAACATAGTGACCTGGACGAATTTCTACCATAGAAGGCTTATCAGTTTGATAGTCATGTTGATCTGGATCATAGACTTTCAAAACTTTTTTACGTTCCAAGATTGGGTCTGGAATCGGAACAGCTGATAGAAGTGCTTGCGTGTATGGATGAACTGGATTGTTAAACAATTCTTCAGTTTCAGCCACTTCAACAATAACACCCTTATAAATTACCGCGATACGATCAGAAATGAAACGAACTACTGACAAATCGTGGGCGATAAAGAGATAAGTCAAGCCTAATTCCTTTTGGAATTTTTTGAGTAAGTTCAAGACTTGGGCACGTACAGAAACGTCCAAGGCTGAAATCGGCTCATCCGCAATAACGAAGTCAGGTTGCATAACCAAGGCACGGGCAATCCCGATACGTTGACGTTGTCCACCTGAAAACTCATGTGGGTAACGTGTCAAGTGTTCAGCCAAAAGTCCCACTTCACGAATGATATTTTGAACTTTTTCTTTTCTTTCTTCTTCATCTTTAAATAAATGGTGGTTATAAAGACCTTCCGAAATGATATAGTCAACCGTTGCACGTTCATTCAAACTTGCAGCAGGGTCTTGGAAAATCATTTGGATACGACGGATTAATTCCGAAGCTTGTTCACGTGATTTTTTACCATTGATTTTTTGACCTTCAAAGATAATATCACCTTTGCTGGTATCATTAAGACCGATAATAGCACGACCAATTGTTGTCTTACCACTACCAGACTCTCCAACAAGTGAGAAAGTTTCTCCTTTGTTGATAAAGAAGTTCGCATTTTTAACAGCGACAAACTTTTTGCTTCCTTCACCGAAGGAAATTTCTAAGTCTTTAATTTCTACTAATTTTTCAGACATTTCCTTCCTCCTAGTCCACAAGATGTGTAAAGCCCATCTTTTCACGAATCTTGTCGTGTAAATCTGCAATCACCGATGGTTTTTCAACTTTTGGAGCTTGTTCATGAAGCAACCATGTCTTAGCCCAATGAGTATCAGATACTGCAAACTGAGGTGCTTTTTCCTCGAAGTCAATCTTCATAGCATAATCTGAACGAAGAGCAAAAGCATCTCCCTTCAATTCAGTATAAAGCGATGGAGGTGTTCCAGGGATTGAGTATAATTCACCTTTGTCATCCGCAAGTTGAGGCAAGCTTGACAAGAGGCTCCATGTATATGGATGACGTGGGTCGTAGAAGATTTCTTCAACAGTACCATACTCAACGATTTCACCAGCATACATAACCGCTACTTTATCAGCGATACTTGCTACGACACCTAGGTCGTGGGTGATAAAGATTGTTGTAAAGTGGTATTCGTGTTGAAGTGACTTCAACAAATCAATAATCTGTGCCTGAATGGTCACGTCAAGAGCTGTTGTCGGCTCATCACAGATAAGAATGTCTGGACGACAAGCAAGAGCAATCGCGATAACAATACGTTGACGCATTCCCCCAGAATATTGGAAAGGATACTCGTCAAAACGTTTCTCAGAATCTGGAATACCAACTTTATTCATATAGTCAATAGCCATCTCTTTAGCTTCTTGAGCAGTCTTACCTTGGTGTTTAACAATAACTTCTGTGATTTGACTTCCGATTGTCTTGATAGGGTCTAGACTGGTCATCGGATCTTGGAAGATAGTTGCAATCTTGGCACCACGAATACTTTCCCATTCTTTATGAGAAGATAAGGTTGTCAAATCTTGTCCACGGTAATTAATACTACCTTGTGCAATACGACCATTTTCTTCCAACATTCCTGTGAATGTTTTTGTCAAAACTGATTTACCTGAACCTGACTCCCCAACTAACGCGAGGACCTCTCCCTCAATCAAATCGATGGAGACACCTCGAATAGCTGTCAAAATCTTGTCACGAACATCAAATTCCACGACAATATCTTGAGCAGTCAAAATTACATTTTTTTCTTTTGTCATTTCTACTCCTATCTATGTGTACGTGGATCACTAGCATCTGCTAGGTTTTGACCTACTACGAAAAGGGACAAGGATACCAAGACCAAAGTTGTCAATGGAATCCAGAAGAGGTATGCATTGGTTGTTACGTTCTGAGAATAATCTGAAATCAAGCGTCCCAAACTAGGAACTGTAATCGGCAATCCTAGACCAAAGAATGAAAGGAAAGCTTCATATGAGATAAAAGATGGAAGCATTTGCGACGTACTCGTAACAATAACAGATACCAATTGGGGCATAATGTTTTTCATAATAATTTTGTAACTTGGTGTTCCCAAGGTACGTGAAGCAAGGTTGTACTCTAAATCACGGTAACGTAACATTTGGATACGAATTGAATGGGCAACACTAATCCAAGTGGTTACACTCATGGCAAAGATCAAATTCCAGAAACCTGCACCGATAGAGTAAGTCAAAACAATAACGATCAAAAGTGATGGAATATTGTTGATAACGTTGTAGACTTCCATCATGATGCGGTCAACTGATTTTGAGATCCCCCAAATTCCACCAATAACAACACCGATAAAAAGATTGACAAAGGTCGCAATGACAGAAATCAAGATAGAGTTACGAGCTCCAAACCAGACACCATCAAAGAGAGATTTACCATTACTATCTGTACCAAACCAATGCTCAGCATTTGGTTTAATGTAACGAGCGCTAAAATCATTTACCTTACTTACATCATTGAAGTCAAAATCAGAGAACATTGGGTAAATGAAACTCATTAAAACAATTGCAATCAAGATACCTAGCATGATTACTGTTGATTTCTTCTTCAAAAACTGTCTAAAGACAGAACCCCAGTATGAGTAGGCAGGAGCATCAATTGCTTCAGAGGCATAATCATCACGTTTTACAAACTGAAATTTTTCATTACTAATTGTAGACATTATTTGCCTCCTTTCTCTGTCAATTTAATACGTGGGTCAATAATGGTCATCCAAATATCTCCGATAAGGTTTGAGAAGATTGAAACACAAGTGAAGATAAAGACGAGACCAACTACCATATTATTGTTTGAAGCCTTTACAGAGTCGATCAACATTTTACCCATACCTGGGAAGGCGAAGACTGTTTCGGTAAGAGTTGCTCCACCAATAACACCAATGATAGAACCTGGAATACCAGAAACGAGTGGTACCATAGCATTTTTAAAGATGTGCTTGTCAGAAATTTCTTTCTCAGACAAACCTTTAGCACGAGCAAAACGAACGAAATCTTGTGATTGCAAGTCAATCATATAACGACGAATCCAAATTGCCATAGTAGGTGCTCCTAGCAAGCCCAGAATCACTGCAGGAAGGACATAAGAACGCCAATCACCAGCACCCAAGATTGGGAATGAGTCTGGGAAGCCGATTGAAGAACCAATCAAACGAATAATATAGACTAGGGCAATCGTTGGAAGAGCCAACAAGAACGTTAGAGTCCCTGTAGCGAAACTATCGATCCAAGTGTTTTTGAAACGAGCCATTGCTGAACCAAGAGGAATCGCAATCGCATATGAAATCGCAAGACCAATCAAACCAGTGATAGCAGAACTTGCAATCATAGATGGGTACTGATAGTTGCTCTCAGTAGCTGTATATGGATCATCTTTACCGTAGTTGGCTACTTCACGAGCATCAGCTTGACTCGGAGATTTATAAGTTCTTGAGTAAATATTAACTGATGATGTTTTCTTACCAGTTGGGAATTGAACTTCAGAAGTCTTGGTTTGTCCTTGTCCTTGTGTAATAACTTGAAGAACAGGAGTATTGGCATAAGTTGGATAAGAATCTCCTAGGTTCAAGTTGACAAAGTTTTGGTGGACAAATGGGAACTGACTATTGAAGTACAAGAGGTATTTATGTTTAGTACCTGAACCCACAAGAGACCAACCGATAGCAGGGTCATTCTCAAAGCGCAAATAACGCTCTAAGTTAGGATTCTCAGGGTCTTGGATCTTGTTTGTATGGTCAATATCAAGCAAGTTTGCATAGAATTTGAACACACGCTCAAAAATAGGAATTTCACGTGTAGCGTAGAATTGTCCACTCTCTGTAAACTCACCTAGAGTCCAACCATTTCCAAGTTGTTGGATATATTTTTCATAGATTGCTTTATTTGTATCATTTGCATCTACTGTAACAGAAGAGTCAATGCTACTAGCTTTTTCCTGCAACTCTTTCGTATCGTAATATTCGATATAACCCATACGTTCAAAGACGGTATTTTCATAGTTATCACGTTTATCAGCTGTGGTTGCAATTTTATTGTAGTTAGTATCTTGTTTGAAGATCAACTTCCGTGGAACCATCGTATAGATGATTGTGTAAATCAAGGTCGTTACTAAGAAAATAGAAACCAACGACCGCAAGATACGCATAAAAACATATTTTTTCATATTATTTCCTTTTAAATCCCAAAAGAACCTTCTCCTTTAGGAGAGAAAGTTCTGATGAGCATTATTTATTTCACATGACTCGCTAACTCTTTTTGAGCTTTTTCGTTTGATTCAGCTTTTTCTTTGAGCCATTTTTCACGAGCTTCTTTGTACTCTTTGGTTGTTACAGTGTTAGCTTGCAATTTAAGGTACTTGAAGTATACATCTGAACTTTTATCACCAGATTGAGTGTAAGAGGCTGAGAATGGTACTACACGAGAAATAACTGGTGCTGCTCCTGAAGATGACATAGCTGGAAGGAAGAGTGAGCTATCTGTCAACCAAGCTTGAGCTGCTGCATATTTCTCATAACGTTTGTTAAGGTCACTTGTTTCATTACCAGCTTCTTCAAGCAACTTGTCGTAGTCTTTCAAACCAACTTGGGTAACTGCTGGATTTGATGGATTGTCATAACCCATGTAAGTCTTTGTTTGCTCGCTGTTACTTGTTTGCAAGATATCAAGGTAAGTTGATGGGTCTTGATAGTCTGGGTTCCATCCAACGGCACCTGAAAGATCCCAATCCTCAGCTGCTGCATTTGGAGCATAGTAAGTGATGTTAAATAATTCATCTTTTGTTACTTGTTGGATATCGATGACTACATTTTCTTCACCAAGAACTTTTTCAACAGATTGTTTGAAGGACTGAATACGAGCAATGTAGCTCTTAGCAGTTTGGTCAACTGGAATATCCAAGTGAATTGGGAATTTCACGCCATCTGCTTCCAAAGTCTTCTTAGCTTTAGCTAATTCTGCTTTTGCTTTATCAGCATTATAAAGACCATCTTGACCATCTGCAAAGTTTACATCTTTCCACTCATCACCATAAGAAACAACTTTCTCAGTAACCAAGTCACCAAATGTTTTCTCACCTGCAGAAACAAAGTCTGGTTTTACAAATAGGTTACGAACAGCAAGGGCTGCTCCATCTTCACCATTCAGCTGAGCAGAGTATGATGTACGGTCAAATGCAAAGTTCAAAGCTTGACGGAAGTCTTTGTTAAGAAGTGCTTTCTTAGTAGAAGTCTTTTCTTCATCAGTTGTTTTTGATGTATATTTATAGCTTTGACGGTCAATATTAACACCCAAACCAGCAATACCGGCTCCTTGTGGAGTATAGTAAATATTGTCTTTGTATGTTTCTGCGATTTTAGAATAATTTGAACTTGTTGGGAAGAGACGGGCGTAGCTGTATGCACCACTTGTAAAGTTACGTTCGATTGATTCTTGATCTGAACCATCATAGAATGCAAGCGTCACAGTGTCTAAGTGAACATTATCTTTATCCCAATATTGCTCATTCTTCACAAACTCAACAGAAGACTTAGCAGTTAATCCTTTAAGCAAGAAAGGACCATTGTAAAGCAATGATGTTGGATCTGTTGACTTACCAAAGTCTGAACCTTTTGATTTTTCAAACTCTGCATTCAAAGGCCAGAAGATTGCGTAAGACATTTTAGAATTCCAATATGGCTCTGGTTTGTTCAAAGTGTATTGAAGAGTGTAGTCATCAACAGCTTTTACACCAACAGTTGAAAAGTCAGTTGAGTTCCCAGCCACATAATCTGCCAAACCTTTTACAGAATCTTGAGCAAGATACAATGCTTCTGATTTCTTATCAGCTGCGTGTTTCAAACCTGTAACAAAGTCATTAGCAGTTACTTCTGCATATTCTTCACCATCAGCTGTGAGCCATTTTACACCTTTACGAATTTTATAAGTGTATGTCAATCCATCTTGAGACACTGACCAGTCTTCAGCGACTGCTGGAGTCAAGTTGCCATATTGGTCATTTGTAAAGAGTCCATCAATACCATTTGAAGTGACAACTTTTGTACTTTGTTTCCCAGAGGTAAGGTAGTCCAATGTTTCTGGATCAGCAGTGTATACATAACCATATGCTTTTGGCGCTTCAGCATTTGATGATTTTGAAGAGCCACAAGCTGCGAGAACACCTGTTGCAAGTAGGGCAACCCCTGCTACCGCAAAAATCCGACTTTTTTTCATGTTTAGTTAACTCCTCTATTAAAATTAATGAGATACTGTTGATTATACCATAATCCCTTTCAAAAGTAAACGAATTTTCAGAATATTTTGTCGCATACCATCTGATAAGCAGGAAAACTTACATTTTCAGAAAAGAAACTATTGACGAGATTTAATTTAAAAGGTATAATAATAAAAGTTAAGGCGGTATAGCCAAGTGGTAAGGCACGGCTCTGCAAAAGCTTGATCGTCGGTTCAAATCCGTCTACCGCCTCTATATTATCCAAGGCTCCTACAGGAGTCTTTTCTTTTTTACTACTAAAAAAGCTTTATCAGTTCTACTCTGATAAAGCTTTTGTTTTATTCTGTTTCTTCTTCTGATTCGAGTGCTTGGATTTGAACCTTAAGCTTGGTTACACGTCCATTTTTGACTTTGTCATTAGTCAATGTAATATGTTTGTTGGTACTTTCCAATTCATAGCTAAGTTTTTCAGTTGTTGGAATAGTCCCGACACCCGTCAAATAATAACCAGCGATTGTATCTACATCATCACTTTCAAGTTCAACATCGAAATAACTATTGAAGTCGTTCAAGTTCATCGTACCTTGAACAATGTAGGTATTCTCACCAATAGTGTGAACATAAACCTCAGCACGGTCAGTTTCGTCGTCAATCTCTCCGACAATCTCCTCAAGGAGATCTTCTAGTGTAACTAGACCAGCCATACCACCATACTCATCCAAAAGGATTGCCATCTGTCTTTGAGTGTTTCTGAACTCTTTTAATAAATCATCCACAAAAATCGTTTCAGGTACAAAGAGTGGATCTTGCAAAATTCGCTTCCAGACGATATTGTCAAACCCACTGACAAAGGCTTCTTTAAGGAGGCTCTTGGTGTGAACCAAACCAATGACATTATCCTTGTCTCCATCATAAACAGGAATACGAGAAAAGTTCTGTTTCAAGATACTTTGGATAATGGTTTGAGTATCATCCTGAATATCTACCATAAAGGCATCTGTTCGGGGAACCATGACTTCACGTGCCATGAGCTCGTCTAGCGAGAAAATCCCTTGTAACATTTCAATTTCATCAGCATCCAAGGTTTCTTCACTCTTAGACAACATGTACTCAATCTCATCACGAGTCATTTTTTCATCTGCATCGTCAAATGTCATCGGTGTCAATTGACTCAAGAGATTAGTTGATGCTGAGAGCATCCAAACGAAGGGACTCACAATCTTACCAAGTCCAATAATAAACGGTACTGTTCGGATAGCCAAGGCATCCTTAAGATTTAGAGCAATTCGCTTAGGATAAAGCTCACCAAAAACAATAGAAATATAGGTCAAGAAAGCTAATGATAAGAAGCTAGCTACCGCATAGGCAGTTTCGCTATTTCCCATCCAAGAGGCGATCAACTCTCCAAGTGAATCTGCTAGTTTAGCCCCTGACAAGATCGTAATTAAGGTGATACCAACTTGAATGGTTGATAAAAAGTGATTAGGGTTTTCAAGCACCTTTAGCAAACGGATATAGCGTTTATCTCCCTCTTCAGCTTTTTGCTCAACACGTGAACGACTAAGTGAAACCATGGCCATTTCTGTTGCAGAGAAAAAGGCATTTAAAAAGGTCAAAACAACTAATAAAACAAATTGCAGTAACAAATCCTGACTGCTCGGGTCTTCCATTTTCCTTCTCCTAAAAAGTATAATTGAAACCATTATACCATATTTTCCAATTTTTACACATTAATTTTCAATTTCTATGATAAAGGGGCGCTGAATAGAGAGCTGCAATCCAAGTCCTGACACCCTAGCTCAAGCCTTGTGAATCTTCAAAAAGGCTCTTTAAAATCAGAAGAGCAAAAAACAAGCAATCGTTTCTACAGTTCATGACTAATAAAAAACGAGGTTGGGATTTTTCCTCAACCTCTTGATCAATTAGCTATTTTTTGTGACTGTGACCTCACCTGTTCGGTAATCTAACTGAATTCCCTTTTGGACATTTGGAATAACGACATTAAACTCCAACTCCCCATCAGAGGACTTGGCTTCAATATGAGAAGCTGACGGCACCAAATCTTGCTCAGTAGCATAGAGTAATGTTACGCGGTAACGCACTCGTTTGTTTTGATCTAGAGCTTTTCGAACCAGACTTTCATAATAGTTTTGGCCTGTAGAATCTTCTGCACGCGCTTGGTTGGCCCAAGCTGTCTGTACGGCAATGTTTTTAGGATTGCTAGTAGAAGCATCAAAGCCATCTAACCCACCGATTAAGGCATAGCCCAACAAATGCCCTCTATCGACCGCATGGTTGTAACTTCCCTTTAGATTCTTAACCTGATGCCAACCCGCAGGCGTCCAAGATGTTGAACCATTCCCAGTCTCTTCACGATCTTTGTACTGTCTTGTCGCTTTTGACATGAGGGCGTTAGCGACAGTTGGAACCGTCTCCCCACCTACAGTTTTTGTCTTGTTATCGGCATAGGGTTTACCTGAAACCTTTGCGTCTAGATTAGTCTTATTCCCATTGACGATAAAGGCTCCCGCTCCATTCCATTCAAGAGAACCCTTAATTTGTTTTTTGATAGAATCTGTCAGGACACTTTCAGCTAATTCTTGACTTGGAGCATCCGATGCTTGCGACTTCTGCTTTACTTGCGTCTGAGGGGCAGAGTTGGAAGCTTGCATCTCCTTGATATAATAACTTCCTGCTGACAAGAGCAGAAAAAGCAAGAGACCTACTAGAGTCTGTCTAGTTTTTTTATTCATATTTTCTCCTTATACTCTTCAAAAATCTCTTCAAACCACGTCAGCGTCCATCTGCAACCTCAAAGCAGTGCTTTGAGCTGACTTCGTCAGTTCTATCCACAACCTCAAAACTGTGTTTTGAGCAGTCTGCGGCTAGCTTCCTAGTTTGCTCTTTGATTTTCATTGAGTATTACATTCACTTCCTAGAAAAAGACTGGTCTCCCAGCCTATTTTCCTGTAAATTTTGTGATGAGTTCTTGCCATTTTGCTGGCGCCAAAATAGCCCAAGGGTCTTCCCCTTTTCCTAGTATGCCATAGCCAATCATCAAACCAATAGCAAGAGCTAAGACTCCTAGTAGTAATACTACAATTACTAGGATAAAGCGACGTAAGACATATTTGGATTGTTTATTCATCTTCATCAGCTTCCACACTTACCCGTTCAATCTTAGCTCCTAACTGGGCTAATTTTTCATGAAAACGGTAGTAACCTCTATCTAAATGGACAAGCTTTCCTACAACTGTTTCGCCTTCAGCTACCAAGCCTGTCAAAATCAAGGCTGCACTGGCACGTAAGTCTGTCGATAGAACTTCTGCACCTTGGAGTCGCTGTCCGCCGATAATACGGGCTGTATCACGGATGATTTCAGAGTGCAAACCCATACGACGCATTTCCTCTAAATGTTGAAAACGATTCTCAAATACAGTTTCTACCATAGTTGACTCACCTTGAGCAACGGTCATTAGAGCAGTGAACTGCGCTTGCATATCTGTCGGAAATCCTGGATGTGGAAGTGTCTTAACGTGAACAGCCTTTAATTTTCCACGTTGAGAACGAATACGAATTCCTTCGTCCTCATCAATGACTTCAACACCCATTTCCTGTAATTTAGCAATCAAGGGGCGATTGTGTTCCCAGATAGCATCCAGAATCAAGACATCTCCACCTGTAATGGCAGCTGCTACCATGAAGGTCCCTGCTTCAATACGGTCTTGCACAACATTGTGGGTTGCACCGTGTAGTTGCTCAACACCAGTAACGGTAATAGTTTCTGTTCCTGCCCCCTTGACTTTGGCACCCATTTTATTTAGGAGAACAGCCAAGTCGACAATCTCAGGTTCACGCGCAGCATTTTCAATGACAGTTACGCCGTTGGCAAGAGTTGCTGCCATCATCAAGTTTTGAGTAGCACCTACACTTGGAAAGTCCATGTAGATATGTGCACCGTGCAAGCGTTCCGCCTTAGCTTCAATATAACCTGCCGTCTGAGTAATCTCAGCCCCCATTGCTTCGAGTCCTTTTAGGTGAAGGTCTATCGGACGACTACCGATAGTACAGCCACCTGGCATCGAAACTTTAGCATGTCCCACACGAGCCAAGATTGGCCCCAATACTACAATAGAAGCACGCATCTTGCTGACGTACTTATAGGGAGCTTCTTCTGTGATGTCTCCAGTAGCATCAACTTCAACAATATGTGCTTCTTGATCAAAGTCTACTTTCGCATTTAATCCACGAACCACCTGATTCATGGTAAAAACATCCGATAAAATAGGAACATTTTTTAAGACTGTTTTTCCTTCACTTGCTAAAATAGTTGCTGCAAGTAGTGGCAAAACTGCATTTTTTGCGCCCTCGATGGTAACACTTCCAACCAAACGATTATCGCCACCTTGAACTACAATTTTTTCCATAGAGTATTTTCCTTCACTTACAATTTTAGAATAACGTTCTAACTGCTTCTTGCCAAAGTTGGTAGAGATTTAGGAAAAAGGAACTAATCAGATATCCTAAACCGATACTACACAATACTACCAAGAGTCGAACCTTCTTCGCATTATCCTTTGTCACCTTCAAAATTTGATCCCATCTGACCAAATCTTTCAAGAGCTGAAAGACTAGGTAGACAAAAAACATATGACTACTAAGGGTAAAAAACAATTGAATCATTTGCCTATTATACCATCTTCTTTTTTCTACGCTAGTTTAGGGATTCGCCTACTGTTTAAGGATTGTTTTTCAAATAGTCAATCGCATCTTGAAGCGTTTTGACTGGAACGATTTTCATGTCTGTTTTAATCATTTGAGCTGCTTCTAGAGCTGTGTCATAGTTACTCTTGGCATTTGGATTTGCCTTTTTAGCTTCCTCAGTTACTGGATTGTTAGGAGCAAAGAATACAGTTGCTCCCTTTTTAGCTGCGGCAACCACTTTTTTATCAATTCCACCAATGTCACCTACGTTACCATCTCTATCGATGCTTCCTGTACCAGCAATGATACGTCCATTGCGAAGAGTAGGGTCTGCAATTTGCGTGTAGATGGATAAACTAAACATCATCCCAGCACTAGGACCACCAATACCTGCAGTTGAAAACTTGATTGGTACATCACTAGATACTTCTGTACGGTCAATCAAGCCGATTCCGATACCATTCTTCCCATTTTCTAGAGTAATGATCTTTCCTTCAGCAGTTTTGACTTTCCCATCCTCCTCATAAGTAACCTTAACCTGGTCACCTAGAGTTTGAGAATTAACGTAGTCCACCATCTCCTTGGAACTTTCAAAAGTCTTATCATTCACAGCTGTCACGGTGTCAGCAATATTAAGAACTCCCTTGAAAGTCGAATTATATGTTACAGTCAAAACATAGACACCTAAGTATTTGAGCTCTATTTCCTTACCCGACGTCTTCAGACCTTGATATTTGGCCATGTTTTGCGAAGTTTCCATGTAAAACTGGTTGATTCGCATAAATTCCGCATCTGACGAACCACCAGTCATTTCTTTGGCGCTATGTATGTCCGTGAAAGGAGTTAGCCAGGCATAGACTAAGTCAACCATTCTAGCGTGCTTAACTCCAACCGTCACAAATTGGTAGGAACCTTCCTCTTGGTCAGGTTGGTTATTAACTTGTAAAACCTTTCGAATATCTTCAGAAGTTCCTGGCACTTCGATATAATAAGGCAGGGGCACTGTAAAAGCGATAAAAGTGATAATGAGCCCAATAATGAGATATAAGGGCCATCTAGTTTTTTTCTTCATTGTTTAACTCCTCTAGGACAGCATTTGGTACATACCCGCTAATATCTTGACCAAATTTCAATAGTTCTCTCACAGCCGAAGAGCTGATGTATACATGCTCCGGCCGACTGTGGAGATAGATTGTCTCCATTTCTCCCGCTAGTTGATGGTTGTAAAAATCAAAACTAGCTTCATACTGAAGATCTGTTGCATTACGCAAGCCACGCACCAAGACCTCTGCACCTAATTTTCTAGCAACATCAACGACTAATTCATCGTGAGAAGCTATGACTTTGACATTTTTGAGATGTGCTACTGCTTTTTCCACAGTTTTCTTTCGACTCTCTATCGGCAAAAATCCTGTTTTATGAGGATTATAAAAAATTCCCACATACAATTGATCAAAGAGCTTACTTGCACGCTCAATGAGATCCAAATGTCCATTGGTCATCGGATCAAAGGAACCTGTAAATAGCCCAATCTTATCTGACATAAACCGTCACCTTACTAATCCCATATATTTTTTCCTTCCAGATGCCCAAACAGGCGATTTCTTCTGGAAGTTCTACTGATTTATCGGTCTCACATACCACCATGACATCCTCTGAAAAAAGATTTCTCTCTGCCATTTTTTCAATATCGGACACGATTTGTTCTTTTGCATAGGGAGGGTCCAAGAAAATAAGATCAAAGACACCGTCCACCTGCTCCAAAGCACGACTGGACTCCATTTTCAATAATTGAAATTTAGAGGTTTCCTTGGTCATCTTAATATTTTCTGCGACTATAGTCTGGGCTCGACGATCCTTCTCAACCAGAACGGCACTGGACATCCCTCTTGAAACTGCCTCAATGGTTAGACCACCACTACCAGCATAAAGATCTAGCACTCGCCCGCCTTCAAAGTAGGGACCAATCATATTAAAAATAGCGCCCCTAACCTTGTCTGATGTTGGCCTTGTCGTTTTACCGTCCAGCGTCTTTAAAGGACGCCCTCCGTAGATACCTGATACGATTTTCATACCGTATATTATACCAAATTCTTATCAAAAAAAGAAAATCGAACCTTACGGCTCGATTGATTAAAGAATATTTTCGTAGGTGTCTCTCACTTCTTGTGGCCAAACACTGGTTTGGACTTCACCGATATGCTTCTTACGAAGTAGGAACATAGCCATACGAGATTGGCCAATTCCTCCACCCATTGTCAATGGGAAGAGTCCATTTAGGAGAGCCTTATGCCATTCTAAAGTTAGACGGTCTTCGTCTCCTGTGATAGCTACTTGGCGACGGAGGGTGTCTTCATCGACACGAATGCCCATTGAAGACAATTCAAAGGCTGCACCCAAATTATCATTCCAAACAAGGATGTCCCCATTCAAGCCATGATAGCCATTTTCAGACTCAGTTGTCCAGTCATCATAGTCTGGTGCACGTCCATCATGAGGTTTTCCATCTGACAATTCTCCACCGATACCAATCAAGAAGACAGCACCGAATTCCTTACAAATAGCATTTTCACGTTCTTTAGGTGTCAAGTCTGGATAGCGTTCAACCAACTCTTCAGTATGGATAAAGGTAATTTGTTTAGGTAGAATTGACTCAATGTCGTAGCGAGCTTCTACTGCTAACTCTGTCAAACGAATAGCCTTATAAATCTTTTCTACCGTTTCTTTAAGATAGGCAAGATTGCGCTGTCCGTTTGGAATAACTTTTTCCCAGTCCCACTGGTCTACATAGACTGAGTGAGTCGCATCTAGTGAATCTTCGTCTGGACGAAGAGCCTTCATGTGAACAAAGAGTCCTTCTCCCTCACCAAAACCAAAACGGGCCAAGGTATGGCGTTTCCACTTAGCAAGGGAATGCACTACTTCATAAGATTCATCTGGAATTTGCAAAACCTTAACAGAAACTGGATGCTCAATCCCTGAAAGGTTATCCTGCATCCCATCCCCAACCTTACTCAAGATTGGTCCCTGCACTTCCACAACTTCTAATTTATCTTTCAAATACTGGGTAAAGGTATTTTTTACAAAGGAAATTTCTTCCTGTTGATGGATAAAACTTTTCTTCATACATCTCTCCTTTTAAATAATAAGATGATTATACCCTTTTGCTAGTAAAAATAAAAGTAAAAATTAAAAAAAGAGCTCATTTGAGCTCTAAAAGTATTAATCGTCACTTCCAAAGATACGCAAGAAGCTAAGAAAAAGGTTGATAAAGTCAAGGTAGAGGCTAAGCGCCAAAGAAATTGCCCAACCTGTTGCGACTTGACCATTTGATTCTTTATAAACATAGCGAATCTTTTGGTTATCCCAAGCAATCAAACCTGAGAAAACAAGAACCATGACAATACTGATAATGTAGTCGAAGAGACCACTGTTTAAGAATACATTGACAATCATAGCTAAAATGAGACCTACCAAGGCTCCAATTAAAGCACGTCCAATACCACTCAAGTCCTTTTTAATCACAACTCCGACAATTGCCATGACAAAGAAAAGGGCTGCGCTGGAAATGAAAGCCGTTAGAACCGTTCCTGGTAGATAGAGCGACACGATGAAACTCAGTGAAAAACCGTTCACTACTGAATAGATGAGAAACATCGGAAGAGCTGCTGGGCTATTTTTATAAGCCATATTACTTGCTGCAATTACAAGAGCAACTTCAACGACTCCTGTTACGATTAACCATATGCGGGCATTAAACATCAACTGAACAAGAAGGTCTTGGAAGGTTGTTAACATTAAGGCTGAGACAAGTGCAGATAAGGCGATCCCAATCCCTACAAAAGCATAAACTTTTGCGTAAAATTGATTCAAACCTGAACGTTCTTGAATAATTGTTTGATTCATATCTTTTTCTCCTTATGAAATCTTTTTACTGATTATAACAAAAATCAAATCATTTAACTCAAATAAAACATGAGTATGCCTGCAGCAATGGCGACATTGAGGCTTTCTGCCTGCCCTTTCATGCTGATGTGGACCAGTTGGTCCGCCTGGTCTGTCATGAATGGACTAATGCCTTGACCTTCATTTCCCATGACTAAGGCAAAATCCTCTAGGCAAGCCAGTTCACGATAATCTTTAGAGTTTTGTGATAAGGTGGTTGCCAGAATTGGTAAACCGCTCTTTTTAGCTTGTTCCACAAACCCTTCGACAGACATACGATAAATCGGCAAATGGAAATGACTGCCTTGCATGGAGCGAAGCGTTTTGAGGCTATAGATATCTGCTGACTTGCTGGAAACGATGACTCCAGAAAAACCTGCTGCATCTGCCGTCCGAATCATGGTCCCCACATTTCCAGGATCCTGCACATCTTCTAAAAAGAGATACTTTCCTTGGCTCAAATCTGGTAACTGCTCCTCTTCCTTTTGAACAATGGCAACAATACCCTGAGGAGTTTGCGAATCTGCTAAATCGAGCAAGATTTCTTCTGTCACAAGGACAGTCTGAGGATAATCTACTAATTTTTCACCATACTCTGCGAGAGCAAAAATTTTCTCAATCTTTGCACCTGCCTGAATAGCTTCTTCAAACAGATGCCATCCCTCAATCAAGTAAGAGGTTTTCCGATATTTTTTTTGATGCAATTTCTTGGCATTTTTTACCACAGAATTGGCTTTAGAGGTTATAATAGTCATAGAAATATTATAACACAATCAAGGAGGTTTGGTATGCAAAAGGTTAAAATGATTGCCCAAGGTCGCGTCCAAGGAGTGGGCTTCCGCTGGGGTGTCTATAGTCTGGCTCTAGAACTAGGTGGCATTACGGGTCGTGTCTGGAATAACGATGACGGAACCGTTGGAATCCTGGCCCAAGCAGACTCTTCTGCCATCATGGCTAAGTTTATCCAAGAGATCCGAAAAGGCCCTACACCTTTCTCTAAAGTAACCTACCTAGATGTGCAAATGAGTAACTTCCCATCCTATTCGGATTTCAAAGTCGCAAATTAGGTCCAGAGAACTATTGTATATTTTCCAAAAAAACAGTAGAATAGAAAGGTATAATTTTTAAAGAAGGAATAAAAACAGTGAAATCAATAAAACGTTTCGCCCTCTCGGCTATGGGAGTGGCTATGCTATTAGTCTTAACGGGTTGTGTCCAGGTTGATAAAGCAACAGGTAAGCCAATTGGTCCCGTTTGGGATTTCTTAGGTGCTCCGATGGGAGAAGCTATCAAATACTTCGCTAATGACCAAGGTCTCGGTTTCGGTGTTGGGATCATCATCGTAACCATTATCGTTCGCTTGATTATCCTCCCACTTGGTATCTACCAATCATGGAAGGCAACGCTTCACTCTGAGAAAATGAATGCTCTCAAGCACGTCCTTGAACCACATCAGACTCGCCTGAAAGAAGCAACAACTCAAGAAGAAAAACTAGAAGCTCAACAAGCTCTCTTTGCTGCTCAAAAAGAGCACGGCATCAGCATGTTTGGCGGCGTGGGATGTTTCCCTATCCTCATTCAAATGCCTTTCTTCTCTGCTATCTACTTTGCTGCCCAACATACTGAAGGAGTTGCCCAAGCAAGCTACCTAGGAATTCCTCTAGGCTCACCTAGTATGATTTTGGTTGCCTTTGCTGGTATCCTTTACTATCTTCAATCACTCCTTTCTTTACATGGAGTTGAGGATGAAACTCAAAGAGAACAAATCAAGAAGATGCTCTATATGAGCCCTCTCATGATTGTCGTGTTCTCTGTCTTCTCACCAGCCAGCGTTACACTTTACTGGGTTGTCGGTGGTTTCATGATGATTCTTCAACAATTTATCATCAACTACATCGTTCGTCCAAAACTTCGTAAAAAAGTACGCGAAGAATTTGCTAAGAACCCACCAAAAGCAAGCAAAACTTCAAGCACTCGTAAAGATGTAACCCCTGAACCAGCAACAGCTATCACAACTTCTAACAAGAAGAAAAACAAAAAACGCAATGCTGGAAAACAACATTCTAGATAAAAAATAAAAGGCTTAGCTTAAATGCTGAGCCTTTTCTATAGTCAAAAAGAGGCCGAGAAAAAATCCCGACCTCTTCTTTCATTTTATCCATGTACACGTTTCATGTAATCTTGATAGCTTTCTGTATCCATCAATTCCTTAGCGTTTTTGACACGATCTGCTGTTGGAGGTTTAACTCCTTCAAGGGAATATGGAATCCCAAGTTCACGCCATTTGAACTCACCCATAGTGTGATAAGGCAAGATTTCAAACTTATCAACATTTTTGAGAGTTTTTACAAACTTACCAAGTTCAATCAAATCTTCATCGCGGTCTGTCAATCCAGGTACAAGAACGTGACGAATCCAAACAGGTTTACCGATTTCTGACAAGTACTGGGCACAAGCCAAGATGTTTTTATTGGTTTGACTGGTTACAATCTTGTGTTGTGCTTCGTTGATTTCCTTGATATCAAGGAGAACCAAGTCTGTCACGGCCATTAACTTGTTGAACTTTTCTAGATAGCGTGGTTTGTTACGGAATGGAAGGGCACAAGTATCCAAGGTACAGTGGATACCTTTTTCTTTTGCCTTAGTAAAGAGAGCAATCAAGAAATCAATCTGCAAGAGGGCTTCTCCTCCGCTGACTGTGATACCTCCCTTGTCTCCCCAGAAACCACGATAACGAAGCGCTTCTTCTAGAACATCATCTACTGTTCGTACACGAGATTTATTGGTTTCCATAGCCCAAGTATCAGGGTTATGGCAGTATTGGCAACGCATCTGACAGCCTTGCAAAAAGACAATAAAACGAATTCCAGGGCCATCTACCGCCCCAAAACTCTCTGTCGAATGCACCATTCCTGTCACTTGTCCATAGTCAATTATTTCCTCAGACATATCGTTACCTTCCTTGAAAACGTTTTATAGTCTTTATTATACCATGACTGAAAAGAAAAACCACAGATTTTGCCTATTTTTTAGAAAACAATCTGTTTTTCACTTTCAACTTTCATGATTTTCAAAATATTTATTAATCCTTGTCAAAGTCAAACCCATAGAGAGTCGCAAAATAGTCCTCTGGTCGCTCTGCTCTACGGATTAGTCGAGCACCACCGTCCTCTGTATAGAGAATCTCTGCCGAACGAAGTTTAGCATTGTACTGGTATCCCATAGAGAAGCCATGGGCACCTGTATCATGAATGACTAACAAATCACCAATTTCTGTTTGAGGTAGTTCACGATTAACTGCAAACTTATCGTTGTTTTCACAAAGAGAGCCAACAACATCAACTACTTCAGTCTGACCATCAGGATGCATCATATTTGTAATATGGTGATAAGCACCATACATAGCTGGTCTCATAAGGTTAACAGCTGACGCATCTACTCCTAGATAGGTACGGTAGGTTTTCTTTTTATGAGTTACTTTTGTGACGAGAATGCCATGAGGTGCCAACATAAAGCGCCCTAGTTCTGTAAAGATCTTAACTTGACCAAGGCCTGCTGGTGTGAGGACTTCTTCATAAACCTGACGAACTCCCTCTCCAATCAAAGCAATATCATTAGGCTCCTGGTCTGGGCGATAGTTAACCCCGATACCTCCAGAAAGATTGATAAAGTCCAGCGAAATACCTAACTTTTCCTTGATTTCTACCGCTAACTCAAAAAGCTGACGTGCTAATTCTGGATAGTAGAGATGGGTCACTGTATTGGAAGCTAGGAAGGAATGAATCCCAAAGGTTTTAGCTCCCTTTTCTTTCAAGATAGAAAAGGCTTCAAAAAGCTGTTCCTTAGTCATCCCGAACTTAGCTTCACCAGGATTATCCATAATGTCCGTACCCAGTTCAAATACGCCACCAGGATTGTAACGGCAAGAGATGATTTCTGGGATGCCTGCTGCACGTTCCAAATGCTCGATATCTTCAAAGGCATCTAAATTAATCGTCGCACCTAATTCACGAGCATAGGCATATTCTCTATCTGGAGTATTATTAGATGAGAACATCATATCGGAACCTGCAAATCCTAGTTTATGACTCATTAAGAGTTCGACATAACTAGAACAATCCACTCCACATCCTTCTTCTTGTAAGATTTTCAAGATAGCTGGGGTTGGGGTCGCTTTAACTGCGAAGTATTCTTTAAAGCCCTTATTCCAAGAAAAGGCCTTGTTTACTGCGCGTGCTTTCTCACGAATCCCTTTTTCATCGTAAAGATGGAATGGGGTTGGATACTCCTCAACAATCTTTTCTAAGGCATCACGTTTAATAAATGGTGTTTTCATAGGACTCCTTCATATTCATTATCAAAGAAAGGCTGGGACGAAAGTTCCAACCTTTGTATTTCAAGTCAATTCTTATTTTTCTGCATCGAAGATATTTCCAACTTCAACAGCAATTTGTTGGTTCTTCACATCGATATTTGTGACTCTCAAGAGTGACTTGTAGTCGAACTGTTGTTCACGATCTTCCTGTGCATTATCAGCAAAGACAGCTACACCAGCCAACTCTGAATCAAACTCAGACAAGAGGCTAATCATCCCGTTAATGGTTCCTCCACCCTTCAAGAAGTCATCGACGATCAAGACACGACTTCCTGCTTTGAGGCTACGTTTTGAAAGAAACATTTTTTCAATACGGTCACTTGAACCTGAAACATAGTTGACACTAACAGTTGAACCCTCAGTAATTTTCAAGTCGCGACGGACAATAACAAAAGGTACGTTGAGGACATTTGCCACTGCATTTGCAAGCGGAACCCCTTTGGTCGCCACCGTCATAACAGCATCAATCTTCTGATCCATAAAGCTCTTAGCAATAATACGACCGATATTTTTCAAAATAGCTGGAGTGCTCAATAGGTCAGATAAATAAATGTAGCCACCCGGAAGAATACGGTCACTCTCTGAAAGTTTATCACGAAGCTCTTCGATAATCGTTTTAGACTCAAGGGTAGAGATCGATGGTGTAAAAATAACACCACCACCAGCACCTGTCACCGTTTGAATATGACCGATTTCAATTTCTTCGAAAGCACGCTTAATGATGACGATATCTTCAGAAATAGACGATTTGGCAGATTCATACTTTTCCGCAAAGGTGTTGAGACTGGTTAATTTGTATGGATTGTTAATCAAGTAATTGGAAATGACAACCATCCGATCACTTCTTCTTAATTTCATTATATTTTTACCATTCTTTTTTATTTAGTCTTTTTCTCATTATATCACACTAAAGCAAAAAAACGAACTTTATTGCCTAAATAAAGTTCATTTTTTTAGTTTCTAGTCTAATTTCGGCTTGTAGAAGGAACGATTGTCCATAGCAAAGACTTTATTGGTCATTTCTCCCTCATCAACAAGGGCCAGAGCTGTTGTCATCATCATCATGCTGGCATCCAAATTATCAATCATATGAATAATTTCTGCTTCCATCACTCGAGGACGAACTGGACTACCATACTCAAGGAGACCATGATGACTGAGAATGACATGGCGAAGAAGTACAACTTCTTCTCTGGTATCATCAATGCCAAGTTCCATTACCGCTTTGGTAATTTCGCTATCAATCAGAGCGATATGACCGATAAGGTTTCCTCTTACTGTGTACTCTGTCTGGTCAGGACCTGTCAACTCAATAACCTTGGCAAGGTCGTGCAACATAATTCCCGCATAGAGCAAGCTCTTATTGAGCTGAGGATAAATATCTGCAATTGCTTCTGCCAAACGAACCATAGTGGCAGTATGATAAGCAAGCCCTGTTTCAAAGGCATGATGGTTGGTCTTAGCAGCTGGATAGGAGTAGAATTCCTTGTCATACTTAGTGTAGAGATTCCGAACAATTCGCTGCCAAATTGGATTTTCAATTTTAAAAATCATCTGCGCCATATACTCACGAATCTCTTTGGCATCTACTGGAGATTTAACCTTGAAGTCCGCTGGGTCATTTGGTTCGCCAGGTTGTGGTAAGCGAAGGGTGATTTGATTAACCTGAGGCGTATTGTTGTACACTTCACGACGACCTTGCATATGAACTACTTTCCCTGCTGTAAAGGTTTCAACATTGTGGGGTTGAGCATCCCAGAGCTTCCCTTCGATTTCTCCACTATCATCTTGGAAGGTGAAGGCTAGGTAGTTTTTCCCAGCACGTGTCTGTCTCAGGTCAGCTGACTTGATCAGGTAAAAGCCTTCAAAAAGCTCATCTTTCTTCATGTGACTAATCTTCATATTCTTCCTCATCTTCTTGGAATTGGAGCAAATCAAGCGCAGGCTCACCTTCTGATAACTCAATATGACGAAGCGTTCGCTCGATAGCTGTAGTACGACGGTTTAATAAATCATCAATATTGCCAGAGGCATGTTGGAGATGTTTTTGTGCCTTGACCAGAATACCTCCAAACTTGCCAAATTCGGTTTTGACACTAGCAAGGGTTTTACTGATATGGTCAGCACTCTTTTGGATATTGAGAGTTTTGAAGCCAACCGATAGAGAATTGAGTAGGGCTGATAAGGTACTTGGACCTGCAACGATAATTTGCTCCTCCCGTCTCAAATCATCAAAGAAAATTGGATTGCGAACAATTTCTGAATAGAGACCTTCTGTCGGAACAAACAAAACTCCAAAATTAGTCGTCCGAGGTGGCGCCAGGTACTTACTCTTAATATCCTTAGCAAAACGCTTGACGCTTGCTAGGAGAGACTTACGACAGCGCTCAATCTCGTCCTTGTCACCTGCTTCATAGGCTTCTTCCAGACGGTAATAATCTGCCAGTGGAAACTTAGAATCAATCGGTAGATAGACATATTCCTGATCACCTTGTCCAGGTAACTTGATGGCGTATTCCACACGTTCACTAGAGTTTTCAACTGTTGCAAATTCTCGTTCATACTGGGCAGGTGTCATGATATCTTCAATGATCTGTCCTAGTTGTAATTCACCCAGAATTCCTCGGGTCTTGGTTCCAGAAAGAACTTTATTAAGCGCACCGACATCACGCGCCACCGTCTGCATTTCACCTAGGCCTCGATTGACAGATTCCAGTTGTTTGGAAACTGTCTCAAATGAAGCCTGCAAGCGTGTCTGCAAGGTCTTTTCTAATTTCTCCTCGACCGTTTGGCGCATCTGTTCCAAGCGTTGCTCATTTGATTCCTGCAAGGCCTGTAGTCGTTGATCGGTCTTATCTCTTGTTTGAAGGAGGTTCTCATTCATTTCCTGCCGAACTTGAGTTAAGCCCTGGTGCAATTCAATCCGCACCTCCTGCAAACGGTCGCTGACAGCCACTTCCAAGTCTTTTTGATCTAGCTGACTAGCTTGTCTGGCTTGTTCAAAACGATAATCAAGCTGATCTGAAAGATGATCTGCCTGGTCTTCTAAACTCTTGGTCAGATATTTCTCCTGCTTGTCCTGCCTTTGCCAAATGAGAAAGAGGCCGGCTAGATTAGCAAGTAATAGTACAATAAGTAAACTTTCCATCCTACCTCCTGTCTTTGCTATGCAAGACAACCACATAACCATCTGGGCAAGTCACCGAAACTTCCCTATCTATATATTCGTTAGAAGCGTAAACTTTCTTAAAGAAAAAATTCTCCTCTGTCAGTTCATACTTGGCACCGAGTATTGTCAAACGACTATCCCTCACAGGCATAAAAGCAAGGTAATCGTAGTCTGAACGTGGTTCAAGTTGACTGGTTCCTTCTGGACAGTAACGAATCAAATTTTGCCCATCCTCAATCTCTATTTGATGCATATAGGGGGCCAACTTGGGATTACTTGGAAGAAAGACATTGGCCAGCATATGATCAATACGACCACCTAGGGCACCAAAAATGGTTACCTGAGCTTGAGGGATTTTTTCAAAAATCGTTAAAAGTGCTAGTTCCAAATCGGTATCATCTTTTTCTGGCTGGGCTTGAATAAAATGCTGGGCACGTTTTTGAATCAACTGACGTTCTTCTGCAGTCACAGAATCAAAATCCCCAACGGCTAAAGCAAGAGGAAGTTTTTCCTCCAGTACCCAAAGCGAGCCTCGATCCACACCGACAAAGCAATCAAAATCCGTCCGATAGTGACCGCGGTCTCCACCTGCAAAAACAGCAACTTTAGTCCAGTTGATTTCGGAGAGCTTGTACTCGTTCATTGACATCTCCCTTAAAGACATAAGACCCTGCTACAAAAACTGTAGCGCCAGCTTCTTTGGCTAGAGCAATGGTTTGATCATCAATCCCACCATCGACTTCGATTTCAAAGTTCAAGCCTTTTTCCTCTCGAAGGGCCACCAACTCACGAATCTTATCCATGGTTTCAGGCAGAAAGGCTTGCCCGCCAAATCCAGGGTTAACCGTCATCACCAAGACTTGGTCAACTAAGTGAAGGACATGCTTAATGGCTTCAACAGGAGTACCAGGATTAATGACAACCGAAGGTCTAACACCGAGAGAACGAATCTTTTGAAGAGCACCGTGGATATGAGGAGTTGCTTCAACATGGATGCTGATGATATCTGCTCCTGCACGCGCAAAGTCTTCTAAATGATGTTCGGGATTAGCTACCATCAAGTGGCAGTCAAAAACCATCTTGCTATGAGGACGAAGACTTTCGACTACACCTGCACCAAAGCTGATCTGAGGTACAAAGTGACCATCCATGATATCGATATGGGCGTATTCTGCCCCAGTTGCTTCTAGGCGTTTAATTTCACGTTCAAAGTTGGCATAATCTGCTGCCAGAATTGACGGAGCAATCTTGTATTGAGACATAGGCTTCTCCTTATTTTGGAATTTTTTTGCTGACTTTTTTATAGGTTTCTCTACGATTTTCAATCTCACTGAGGAATTGCAAATAGTTGTCAAAACGGAAGTTCGCAATGATGCCCTCGTCTACTGCTGGTTTGACCGCACACGACGGCTCATGAGTATGGGTACAAGTGCGGAACTTACAATCACGACTGACACTAGCAATCTCTGGAAAAGCCTGATTCAGGTCTTCTGCTGTTGTTGCTTCATAATCCAGAGATGAAAATCCTGGGGTGTCTGCGATTTTACCACCATTGAGATTGTAAAAACTAACAGCTCGAGTAGTATGGCGACCACGACCCAGACTGTCTGAAATTTCTCCCGTTTCTAGATTGAGATCAGGTGCGATTTTATTGAGTAAAGTTGACTTTCCAACACCTGTCTGCCCCATAAAGACTGTCACTTTATCTGTCAACAAGGGCAAAAGTTCCTCTTTACTCGTCACAAAGTCGTAACCAATAGCACGATAGGTCTGCTGGTAAAAATCCAGCTCTTCGCGATCCTCTAGTAAGTCCATTTTGGAAATATAGACGATAGGATGAATGCCCTTGTGTTCCAAGAGAACCAAGAAGCGATCCAGCAAGTTGCTATTAAAGTCAGGTTCTTTAACTGACATAATGACAACGGCTTGGTCAATATTGACAATGGGTGGGCGAACCAAACTATTTTTTCGTTCATGAATTTTTAAAACATAACCTTCTGAGTTCTCCTCCGCAGAGAATTCTACCCAATCTCCAACATAGGGTGTATGACCTTTTTTACGAAAATTCCCACGCGCGCGTGTTTGATAAACTTGACCATCACTTTCCACATAGTAGAAACCGGCCAAGGCTTTAATGATTTGTCCCTGCATCTTAGAGTCCTTGTCCTTTAAGTGCGTCTGCTAGACTGGCAAATTCTTCTAAACCAAGAGCTTCACCACGTACAGATGGTGCCAAGCCTGCTTGGTCTAAAGCCTTGGTCAACTTATCCTTAACTTCCTCGGTCTTCCCAAAGTAACCTGTCAAGTTGTTCCACAAGGTTTTACGACGATGAGTAAAACTAGCCTTAGAGACTTTAAAGAAGAAGTTCTCATCTTTTACTGCTACAGCAGGTTCTTGACGGCGTACCATTTTCAGGATAGCTGAGTCCACATTTGGCGCTGGTACAAAGACCGTACGAGGTACGATAAAGGAAACCTTGGCCGTCATATAATACTGAACTGCAATCGACAAGCTACCGTAAGCCTTGGTATTTGGCTTAGCAGATATACGATCTGCCACTTCTTTTTGCATCATGACCACAAACTCACTAAAAGGAATCCCACTTTCAATCAAGTGCATGAGAATAGGGGTTGTGATATAGTAAGGCAAGTTGGCTACTACCTTAATAGGCAGGTCAGGATTTTTAAAATTTTGGATATGCTGCGCTAGGTCAACTTTTAGAATGTCCTCGTTGACTACGGTCACATTGTCAAAATCACGTAAGGTATCCGCTAGAATTGGTACCAAGCGGTGATCAATCTCAAAGGCCATGACTTCAGCTGCACGCTCAGCTAAGAATTCCGTCAAGGCACCTATCCCTGGCCCGATTTCGATAACATTGACTTGATCATCAATCTCAGCCGTATCCACAATTTTTTGAAGGATATTGGTATCGGTCAAGAAATTTTGCCCGAAGGATTTTTTAAAGGTAAAACCGTGACGCTCCAGCACTGCCTTGGTCACGCTATAATCTGCAATTCTCATTTATTCTCTTTTCTATTTATTAAAGCACTCTTTAACCGTTAGCTCTGCCTTCTAGTTTCTCACTGAGCTTTTGCATGTCTTTAAAAGCTGTTAGACTAACATAAGCACCCGCTTCATAGTATTCAGTTGGGTTTATGGCATAGTCAAAGCCTTCAATCATGCCTCCAGCTTCTTCAATCATGCCATTCCACTTTTCATCAAAGACCATTCGTAGACGTTTCCAATCAGTAAATACTGGAACAGAATTTCGTCCATCTTTTCCTTCTCTGGTCGGAATATTAAAGCTTGCATCTTTTTCCAAGACAAAGGAGTTACCTTCTTGCCCATTTTCTGGGAATCCTGATTCCGCATCCAGTGGCAGCAAGAACTTTGCTTTAGGCATAGCCATAGAGAAGAACTTGTAGTAAAGCCCATAAACTAGTTCTTGCTCTTCTGTCGTCGGACTATCCAGTTGCCCCATCAACAACATCCATCTTACTAGGTCAGGATTCATTACAGGAACTTGTATTTCTGGCAAATTAGAATAATCTGGTTTTTGGACTAAGGCTGAAGCACTGATGCTGACTTCCTTGGAATTAAAGATTGCTCCCAAGGCACCATTTAAGTAAAAGGCTGTTTCAAGGAAATTCTCAATCCCTTTTTTGTCTTCCCTATTTTCAATCAGTTTTACGACAGAGTTTGGTCGACTATCAATGGTTTCCTTGAATTGGCGATACCAAGATGGCGTCAAAAGCATAATCATGGGATCAGTACACAGATAGCCCTCTTCTCCCCTGTCATAGGTCGTTGAGAAAAGATAGGGTTCGCCTGTTTTTTCTGAATAAACTGCATAAACTGCATCTGCTTCTAAAAGCTTATCTTTAACGATTTCCGCTAGACGTTCCAACTTGCGAGTGTTGGCTTGATAGCTTTCTTCGCTTTCAGTTTCCTGATTTTGACGGCATTTCCATAAAAAGAGACGTAAAATCTCTACACTGTCATCAAGGCTAGCTGCCAAATAGTCTTCATTCGTCAATTGACCCTCTTGAATGGCTACAAAAGCACGATACAGAGCATCTGAATAGCTTGATAATTTTTGCTCTTCCTCAATACCTGAACTAAAGAGCACACTTCCTTTTTTCAATTTATCCAAAGAAGGAAGCCTATCAACCACTAGATGCGCGAGAACTTCATCAGTAAGACTATCGGCATCTTTGTTTTGACTGCTGAGCTTTTTAACCTCTACAGAGCCGAGAGCTTCCATTCCTTGGTCAGGATTGCAAAACTGCAACTGATCCCCAACCTTGAGAGTCCCTTCTAAACTCCCAACGATCAATAATTGATTCGTTTCCTTCATAGGGAGAAAGTCCAAAACTCCCACACATGCATTGTTTTTAGATTCCTCTCTTTCATTCTGTGCTTCAATTATTTCAGTTGCCTCTGCAGTTTCCGTCTTTTTTAAAAAATCAAAGATTCCCATAACTTTTCCTCATTAACTCCACACAAGGCTAATCCCGTGGAGCACTTTTCTAATGCTTGCTATCAAGCCTGATTAAACCGTATATGCTTACTTCTATTGTATCATATTCCCCTACATTTTGGGACGGTTTCTCAATCCTCATACGATTTCATGGCATCTTCAACTTCAGCTAAACTGATGCCAAATAATTCTAAACGCTTGAGAAGTTGTTTCCCATTGGAATAACCGATACGAAGATTCTCCCCTAGATATTCTCTACGTTTTCGACTATCTGATCCAGCCAAAAATCCCAATCGAATCAAGTCACTACGGCTAATGTCAAAATCACTTTCCGCTTCAAATTGCTCTGTGACTTGTTCCAGCGCTGTTTTCAAGTCTTCATAACTGGCATGTTCGATTCCTAGAGAACGTCCCTTGGTCTTGGACTTAGGAACTGCCTCATCACGTTTGAGAAAGGCGTGTTGCACTGTTGGAATGGTCGTCATAATCAAACGACGAATGCGTTCCCCATTAAAGTCAGGATCTGTAAAGACAATCACCCCATGATGTTGGTGTAGACGTTGGATTCGTTCAAGATCTTGCTCATTGATAGCAGAGCCACGAGTCTCATAGGTCTCCACATCAAAATAACGTTTGAGATTGGCCGTATCATCACGCCCTTCGACTACGATGACTTGGGAAATTTTCTTTTTCATAATTTACTTTCCAGTCCAAAAATTCGTTCCGCATTTGCACTTGTCGCAGCAGCTAATTCTTCTGTTGTCATGCCACGCAAATCTGCAATAAAGTCCACTACATAGCGTGTGTAAGCTGTCTTGTTTTCACGACCACGCTTGGGTACTGGGGCTAAATAAGGCGCATCTGTCTCTACTAAAATCTTATCCAAAGGCAATTCTTTGGCTGCTTCCTGAATGTCTGTCGCTTTTTTAAAGGTCACAACTCCGGAAAATGAAATGGTCATACCTAACTCCACAAACTTTTCAGCCCATTCCAGAGAACCTGAGAAGGAGTGCATGATGCCACCACGGGGACCGACTCCCTCACTTTTGATAATTTCATAGGTATCTTCTAGCGCATCACGGGTATGGACCACAAAAGGCAAGTCCAGTTCCTTAGATAGCTGAATCTGACGACGGAAAACTTGCTCCTGCACTTCTTTAGGGGCTGTCATCCAGTGATAGTCCAAACCAATCTCACCCAAGGCAACCACTTTAGGATGTTTGAGCTTGTCCAACAGGTATTTCTCAACGTCTTCTGTATAAGTCCCTGCTTCTGTCGGATGCCAACCAATCGTCGCATAAAGTTGGTCATATTCTTCCACCAATTCCAAGGCAAGCTCAATAGTCGGTTTGTCAAAACCAACAATATTCATCCGAGTCACACCCATTTCAGCTGCTAAGGCTATTTCTTCTGCTTCTCTTCCTGAAAATTCTTCCACATTCAAGTGGGTATGTGTATCAAAAATCATTTATATTCCCTCGTTTTTTCTACCTTCTATTATACCAAAAAACTAGTCTCATTCTTATAGGAAAAAATATTTTGAAATCATTCATTTTTTCTTGACTGCTTATTTTCATAGCAGTATAATAGCTCTTGTTGAAATTTTCGGAAAAGGAAAGAAAATGTTTACAAAATTAAAATATACCTTTATTGGTCGTCCTCTTAAGTCCTTGACTGAAGGCGAGGGAGGACTACTTGGAAAAACACAGGCACTTGCAATGCTTTCAAGTGATGCCCTATCTTCTATTGCTTATGGACCTGAGCAGGTCGTTCTTGTCTTGGCTAGTCTATCTCCGCTTGCTATTTGGTGGAGTCTCCCTATCGGCATTTTTGTCCTCTTGCTACTTGCTAGTCTAACCATTTCTTACCGACAAATCATTCACGCCTACCCTCAAGGTGGGGGTGCCTACATGGTAACACGAGAAAATCTTTCTCCTGAGCTCGGTTTGATTGCCGGTGGAAGCTTGCTTGTTGACTATATGCTAACAGTAGCCGTATCCGTGGCCGCAGGAGCTGATGCGATCACAGCAGCACTTCCTGCACTCCATCCCTACAATCTCCATATCTCCATTTTTCTAGTATGTTTGCTCATGCTTTTGAATCTGCGTGGCTTGAAGGAATCTGCCAGTTCTCTGATGATCCCTGTCTATCTCTTTATCTTTAGCACGGTCTTCCTCTTATTGTTTGGTATCTTCCAACTATTGACAGGTTCTCTCAGCTATCATGCAACTTCTGCAATTGGTCAAACTGTCCCAAGTCTCTCAATCGTCCTGATTTTAAGAGCCTTCACCAGCGGTTCAGCTTCACTAACAGGGGTTGAAGCTATCTCAAATGCCGTTCCATTTTTCAAAACTCCCAAAGAGAAGAATGCAGCTCAAACACTGACCATCATGTCTCTGATTCTTGGTTTTCTCTTTGCAGGAATTACCTTCCTAAACTACTGGATGGGGATTACACCTCAACACGGAGAAACAATCCTCTCACAAATGGCTAAAGGAATTTTAGGGGATTCAGCTCTCGGTCAGATTGTTTATTATCTCTTCCAATTCTCAACTGCCCTAATCCTAGCCGTAGCTGCAAATACTGGTTTTTCTGCCTTCCCGATGTTGGCATACAATATGGCTAAGAACAAATACATGCCCCATCTCTTTATGGAAAAGGGAGACCGCCTGGGTTATTCAAACGGTATTTTGACCTTAGCCTTTGGCGCTATGATCCTTCTGCTCATTTTCAACGGAAATACAGAACGCTTGATTCCTCTTTATACTATTGGAGTTTTCGTACCTTTCGCACTTTCTCAAACAGGGATGATTCGCCACTGGAAAAAAGAAAAAGGCTCTCATTTCTTAAAATCTGCCTTTGCAAATATCCTAGGTGCCATCATTTGTTATGCCATCGTTCTTATCTTACTCTTCTTCAGACTTGGAGATATCTGGCCCTTCTTCCCAATTATCCTAGTCTTAACCTTCCTCTTTTTGTCCATCCACAGTCATTACCAAAAAGTGGCCAAACAACTTCGACTTTATGAAGGAATTCAAAAGAAAGCCTACGATGGCAATGTCGTCCTTGTCTTAGTAGGAAATGTTACTCGAGTCAGCGTTGGAGCGATTAACTATGCTCAAAGTATTGGAGATGAGGTTTTGGCGATGCACATTTCCACCAAGGAAACTGAGGAAAAAGACCAAGAAATTCTCCACGAATTTGCCGACTATTTCCCAAATATTACCTTAAAGAATATTAATACTAGCTATCGCGATATCATCACACCTACAGTTCGCTATGTTCGAAAAATCTCTCAAGAAGCCAAGAAAAAGAACTACACAGTTACAGTTCTAGTACCCCAATTTATCCCTAACAAACCTTGGCAAAATATCCTACACAATCAAATGAGCCTCAAATTAAAATATGCTCTCAGATGGCACGAAGATGTCGTCGTTGCCAGCTACTCTTATCATTTGAAAGAATAAAGAAAAGGCATTACCAGAATAAGCTTCTGGTAATGCCTTTTTTCTGAATCTAGTCCTAAAATTAGACTTATACTCAATGAAAATCAAAGAGCAAACTAGGAAACTAGCCGCAGGCTGCTCAAAGCACTGCTTTGAGGTTGTAGATGAAACTGACGAAGTCAGCTCAAAACACTGTTTTGAGGTTGTGGATAGAACTGACGAAGTCAGTAACCATACTACCTACGGCAAGGCGACGTTGACGCAGTTTGAAGAGATTTTCGAAGAGTATTAAAATTTTATTGATAACCTTCTTCTATCGAACGTGGTTAGCCAAATCTTCTTGGGCTTTTTTATTTGACTCCGCTTTTTCTTTTTGCCATTTTTCATAAAGTTCTTGATACTGTTTAGCAGTCACTGGTTCCTTTTGCAATTCAAGGTATTTGTAATTATCCGCATCTCCTTTGTGCCCAACAAACGAGAAGGCACCTGTAAACGGAACTGTCTTACGGAAGATAGGATTAGCTCCTCCACTTTGAACTGGTAGGAAGAGGGCACTATCTGTCAACCAAGCTTGAACTTCGGCAAATTTTTCATAACGTGTTTGCGTATTTTCATTCTCTTTATCTGCCGCATCCAACAACTCCTTGTAGGTAGCTAGACCGAGTTTTTCCTTGATATCATTGTCTTTTCCTGGAGTCAAGCCAAGATTTTTCAACTGAGAACCAGAGTCTGGATCCAAGAGGTCAAGATAGGTCTTAGGATCAGAGTAATCTCCGCTCCAACCTGAGATGTCGATGTCATAGTCCTTTTGTTCAGCTGTATCAGCAAAGAAGGTTGCATTGTCTTTCTCATCTGGAGACAATTGAATGATATCAATCACAACATTATCTGAACCAAGCGTTGCTTCAACGGTCTGTTTAAAGGAGCTTGCCTGCTGAACGTCCAACTTAGCAGTTTGGTCTACCAACATGTCCAAGTGGATAGGGAAGGTCACGCCTTCTGCTTGCAAACTATCTTTAGCCTTGGCTTTTTCAGCCTTGGCTTTTTCAGGATCCAAGAAAGCAGCTTGAGCATCATTCAGATTGATATTTGACCACTCTGTACCATAGTTGACCATCTTTTCATTGACAGCATCTCCAAAGTTTTTGCCACCGATTTGAACAAAGTTACTTGGTGTGACTGTGTTTCTAAGGATTCTATCAGCCCCATCTTCTCCATTCGTCTGCGCAGCATAGGCATGACGGTCAAAGGCAAAGTTAATAGCTTGACGGAAGTCTTTATTTTGCATAGCCAGACGAGAATCCGTCTTTTCTTTGTCCGTCTGTTTCATGGTTTGCTTGTAGCTTTGACGATTGACATTGAAGAGATAGTAGAAGGTTATAGCGTTTTGAGGAGTATAAGTAATCTTGTCCTCATTCCCTTTTTTCAGCTGGTCAAAGACTGAGCTTGTTGGGAAGATACGCCCGTCTGTATAGTTGCCTTCCAAGAATCCTCTAGCCAAACTGTCTTGATCTGAACCATCATAGAAGGAAAGTTTTACTTTCTCAATCTTCACATTGTCCTTGTCCCAGTAATTAGGATTCTTTTCAAACTCAATTAAAGATTTTGATGTGAATGATTTAAATAAGTAAGGCCCATTTGACAGGATACTAGATGGAGTTACACTTCCAAATTCATCTCCCTTGGATTTCAAAAAGGCTTCATTGACAGGACTCAAAATTCCCCCAGTTGTCTTAGAATTCCAGTAGGACTCAGGCTTGTTCAAGGTTTATTGGAGAGTATAGTCATCGACTGCCTTGATACCAACAATCTCAAAGTCTGATGATTGCCCCTCAACATAGTCCGCCAAACCTTTGATAGAGTCTTACACCAAGTACAAGTTTTCTGCCTTTTTATCCGCCGCATACTTGAGACCTGTCACAAAGTCATGAGCTGTTACTTCAGCATATTCTTCCCCTTCAGAGGTATGCCACTTGACACCTTGACGGATTTTATAGGTATAGGTCAAACCATCTTTTGATACTGTCCATGATTCAGCCATGGAAGGAACCAGATTGCTATACTTATCATTTTCCAACAGTCCATCAATCAAGTTTGTCGTAATGCTAGACGTCGAGCCACGTGTCGAAGTAATGTAGTCTAGTGTATCTGGATTGCTAGCAAATGGTTTTATCAGATGCATTTGACTGTGTCGAGCTACAAGCTACCATCAAGAAGCTAGCACTTAAAATTCCAGCCCCTAGTAAGAGAGCTTTTGATTTTTTCATAAATATTCTATTATAGAAAAAATAGAAAGCTTATACAAACTATTATTTTAGAGCAAAACAAAAGCCAGTAGACTCGAGTTCCTACTGACTTCTTTGTTGAATTCGTTTGGATTATGCAGCCAAAACTTTGCGTCCTTTACGACGACGAGCTGCCAATACGCGACGACCGTTTTTAGTTGACATACGGTTACGGAATCCGTGTTTGCGCGCACGACGTAGTTTACTTGGTTGATAAGTACGTTTCACGATGAATACCTCCTCATAGATTTTGTATTCGTTTAGCCGGCTATAAAGTGATCAGTTACTAAACATACTTTACTATTCTATCTGATTCTTTCGCATTTGTCAATAGCTCTAAACAAATGTTTCCAGCTTTTTTGCTGAGGAGATAATTTGAAAATCCTTCCAATTTACTTTCGAAATCTATAAAATATCTAATGTACTAGTAATTTACCCAATTGGTACACTCAAAGTTCCAAGTTTTTCCTCTTGAAACCTTCCGCCTGCCTATTAAATGTAAAAGGTGTTTTCTATATTTTCCTTCTGTCACTTCTTGCATTTAAAAAGCAACAACACCGTAGGATGACGATTCTACCGTCTTTTAATTGGCAATAAACAAGATATTTAGTAATAATCCTTTCTAGTTATCATCGATTAAATCTCATTTTTAAAAAAACTAATATGTGTAGTTATCTAAAACCTCTATCTATTCTTCTTAAACAACACAAAAACGCTCTAGACGTAAAAATAGTTGTTATCCTAGTTGATTAAAAAAGTCTCTGATTTCCTCATCTTTTATAAAATAATATATAATTTTCCCCTCTCTTCTAGTATCCAAGATGTTTTGATTGGCTAGTTTACGAAGATGGTGGGAGGCAGATGCCATACTGAGATTTAGTAAACAGGCTATATCACAGACACAGAGTTCTTCAACAGCAAGGAGATAAAAGATGATATTTATCTGTTTATTATCGGTAAACTTTGATAAAATACGAAGTGATTTTTGGACTTTTTCCTTTTCAAGGTAGTTCGTTGCGGTTGTAACATTTTGTTGATTAATAACATCCACTTGACAGATACTATCTTTTTTCATAATTTTTTCTCCTAGCCGAACACAGTCCTTAGCATGTCAAAGCTGTTGTTTTCAATCAGAATATACATCCCCAATCCTAAATAAACAATGGCAATAAACCATCTGCT
>NZ_JASHGH010000020.1:0-31416 GCF_047460405.1 Streptococcus infantis
TTGCATGTATTAGGCACGCCGCCAGCGTTCGTCCTGAGCCAGGATCAAACTCTCATTAAAAGTTTGAGTTCTCACTCATTTCTGTCACTGACAGATTTATTGTTTTTTTCATTGTTCAGTACTACAATCTTAGTTGTAGTGCCCTGCACATTGGTTCGTCTTGTTCAGTTTTCAAAGGTCTTTGTCACTCACTTCTCTCAAGTGACAACTATATTAGTATATCACAGTCGCTTTCGCTTGTCAACACTTTTTTTGAAACTTTTTTAAGTTTTTTTTAAAACTTTTTAGATCAAGTGTTTCAACCGTAACATACCATAGTCCGTACGGGATTCGAACCCGTGTTACCGCCGTGAAAAGGCGGTGTCTTAACCCCTTGACCAACGGACCAGAGTTGTTATTTTCAACTCTTACTATTATACCGACTTTTCTTACTTTGTCAACACCTTTTTTTAATTTTTTTTTAGAAGTCTTGTAATGTTTCCTTCAGCTCTCTGAGAAGGGCTTTGCGGCCTTTAAACCGTTCGTCTGCCCAGAGTTTCGGATAATATTTTTTCTTACAATAATCGTTTTTTAAAAACATTTCTTCATATTATTCAAGTAACTGTTGCATTCTTATTTTCAGAAAATTTGAATCATTTCCTCTAAGAGAGCATTGAAATAAGTGAACTTGTATTTTGTTTTCTATATATCGAAATCTTTGATTTATAGTGGATTGAAATAAGATATGAACAAAAAGATTAGGAAAGTAAAATTAATTTCTAGATACGTTTTAGAATCCTTAGTGTACTATTCTAGGTTCCATTCACTATAAATTCGAGTTTCCTCAACTTTTTTTAAAAAAACAGAGAAAACTTGCGCTTCCTCTGTTTATAGTATTTAAGATAATTAATTTTCTTCACTCATTTTTGATTTTACTTCATCATAAGATAGTGCATGTGATTCCTCTTCTATTGTTTCAGGCATCTTTCCTGTTTCGTATAGAGATTTAATTTGTGTACTATCCAATGTTTCGTATTTCAATAATGCTTCTGCAATTAGCTTGTGAGTTTCACGATTTGACTGGATAATTTCAGCAGCTTTGTTTCGTGCTTCATTCAATAATGAACGAACTTCTTCGTCAATTTCATAAGCTGTTTGTTCTGAAATTGATTTTTGAGGGCTTTGTGCACCAAACATGGCATGACTTCCTTCATATTGTACTGGACCAAGTTTTTCACTCATACCATACTCTGTAACCATCGCACGCGCCATCTGAGTAGCTTGTTCGAAGTCATTAGATGCTCCAGTTGTTTGGACGTTAAAGATAATCTCTTCAGCTACACGTCCACCCATTAAGCCAGCTAATTGCTCTTTCATATCTTCTTTAGATAAAAGCATTTGGTCTTCTTTAGGAAGTGCAATCATATATCCGCCTGCACGTCCACGTGGTACTATGGTAACTTTATGAACAACACGGGCATTTGACAATACTAGACCGACAATGGTGTGTCCTGCCTCATGGTAGGCAACCAATTCACGTTCTTTTTGTGAAACTGTCTTGTCTTTCTTAGATGGTCCAGCGATAACACGATCTTCAGCTTCATCAATATCAGAAGCATCAATCACTGATTTATTACGACGAGCTGCAACTAAGGCTGCTTCATTCAATACATTTTCCAAATCGGCACCAACAAAACCTGGAGTTTGTTGTGCTACCAATTTCAAATCTACATCTTCAGCTAAAGGTTTATTTCTAGCATGGACTTTCAAAATTGCTTCGCGTCCCTTAACATCTGGACGACCAACTAATACTTTTCTATCAAAACGGCCTGGACGAAGTAGAGCCGGATCAAGAACATCTGAACGGTTTGTTGCCGCAATGACAATAATTCCTTCATTTCCTTCAAAACCATCCATTTCAATCAAGAGTTGGTTTAAGGTTTGTTCTCGTTCATCATTACCTCCACCTAAACCGACACCACGTTGTCGACCAACGGCATCAATTTCATCAATGAAGATAATAGCTGGTGCTGCTTTTTTTGCATCCTCAAAGAGAGAACGTACACGACTCGCACCGACACCGACGAACATTTCTACAAAGTCAGAACCTGAAATACTAAAGAATGGTACACCAGCTTCTCCTGCGACTGCTTTGGCAAGTAATGTTTTACCAGTTCCCGGAGGTCCTTCTAAGAGAACACCAGCTGGAATCCGAGCACCTAATTTTGTAAATCGTTTTGGATCTTTTAAGAATTCAACAACTTCAACAAGTTCTTGTTTTTCTTCCTCTGCGCCTGCGACATCTGAGAAGCGAACTTTGATATCTTCTTTATTAGCAGCCTTAGCTTTACTACGTCCAAAACTCATTGGATTACGTCCGCTATTTCCGCCCATATTTCCCATCATAGAGAAGAGGAAGAAGAATAAGATAGCAAATGGTACTACTGAAACCAGGATGTTAATCCACATACCACTTGAGCTTTCGTGTTTCACTTCAATTTGTGTTTGATGTTCACTTGCTAGCTTTTGCAAATCCGCTACAGTTGTATCTGATGGGAGGACAATACTTGTAAATTTCTCTACTTTTGTAGCAGAGGGTGTAAAAAATTGAATTCCCGTTTCTTGTTTCTCTGTCTTAGCAGTTTTGTAGACACCATACACTTCAATAACACTACCACTTGGTTGGTAGGTCATTTCTTTTACATTGTCGTTAGTGATTTCCTGAACCAATTCTGAGTACTTAATTTGTTGACTATGACCAGCGGATCTGCCAGCAAAAAAGTACTGGAATCCTGTCACTAGCAAGAAAATCATCAACAAATAAAGAAATGGATTTTTTATGAAACCATTATTTTGTTTTTGCATTCAAACACTTACCCTTCTATTTTGAGTAAACTTCCTCTTTCAATACACCTACATAAGGAAGGTTACGATAGTTTTCATTATAGTCTAAACCGTAGCCTACAACAAATTCATTTGGAATTGTAAAACATGTATAATCTGCTTCGATTTCTACTGTACGACCTTCTTGTTTATCAAGCATTGTGACAATCTTAACAGAAGCTGCTTCTCTTGCAGTAAACATATCTCTCAAACTCTTCAAGGTTTGACCAGTATCAATAATATCTTCTATAAAGATAACATGTCGACCTTTAATATCTTGAGTTACATCTTGTTTAATATTAATGACACCACTACTTACAGTCCCACCATGATAGCTAGAGACCATCATAAAGTCCATTTCAAGATGTGTATCAATATATTTCACCAATTCTGCCATAAAAGGAATAGAACCTTTTAGAATTCCAACTAAAATCGGATTTTTTCCCTCATAATCTTTTGTCAACTGAGCACCCAATTTTTTAGCTGCTTCTGTAATTTCATCTTGTGAAATCAAAATTTTCTTGATATCTTTTTCTAACATGATTTTACCTATCTATTTTTTCTATATAAAGTACAGTGTTCATTATATCATTTTTCATTTTTTTACTCAAATCACTGATTTCAATTCCTAAAACTGAACAAATTTTTCCAAATTGCTCAATGATAATAGCTTTTTCTCGTTTTTCTTTAGGAATTTTTAAATCAATAAAAAGTCGTCTTAGTTTTTTACGATGACCATTTTTTATCAAATAATCACCAGGCTGTCGATGCCGTAAAATCAACGATGTTTCACGAGAAACATTCATCTTTTGAACATTTTCCCCTTTTAGAGGGATTCCAAATGAAAATAAATAACCTTCATAATGAACTTGATTTTGATAGTTTAACACACACTCACTACTTTTTTCATCAGACTTTGGTCTGATTTTACAAATTCGAAAGTGCTTGTATTCTTTTACAAGTTCATAACCATTTTTTATACAATGGCGATATTGACTCTTAGTTTTTAAAATATGATGAATTTCTTGAAATTGTTCTCTTGTTACATTTAAATCAGCAAAACAACTAAGGTATTGTTGTAGTAAAACTCGCTGTGTTGCTTCACTAAAAGATAAAAACTGAGTTAAATCTTCCACATTGACTGTTTGAGATAATTCAGTCAGAGCAATTTGATAGTCAGATACTTCTTTTCCAAACTCTAAAAACGCTCTCTTTAGCTGAATATTTTCTTTTTCCAGTTGTGGTAAGTAAATATTACGAACTCGATTGCGAAAATAATGATTTTCTTTATTCGTCCTATCTTCAAAATGCTCAACTTCAGGAAAATCCTTCTTATAAAAAGAAAGCAACGGACGAATTAATTCCCCCTTATCAAACGTTTGTCTCTCTTTTATAGCTGATAAGTGTTGCAACCTAACACCTCGAATCAATCGCATAAAAATCGTTTCAGCCTGATCATCTGCATGATGAGCTGTTACAAGGGCTGTAGAAGAAGTTTTCTCAATTACTTCTCTAAAAAAATCATAGCGAAATTGACGAGCATTTGCTTCTGAAAAATCTCCAGTAAAATGAGCTACGTAAATTGGAACCCCAACTTGTTCAGCTAGTTTTCTTAATTCATATTCTTCATTATTCGATTCTAATCGTTGTTTATGGTTTACATGAGCTAAAAATAATTCAATCCCGAGTTCTTCTTGATAGGTTGATAGGAGGTGAAAGAGAAACATCGAATCCAATCCACCAGATAAGGCTAGTACAACTCGTGAATGATCTTTAAAATAACCTTTTTCTAGAAAATGATTTAAAAAATCTTGGTCTCTCATTTTAGGACCTCATAGACATCCTTAGCAATTTTAGAAATGGTATCATAATCAGAATTTTTGGTAAAGATTGAAATAATGAAAGGAGAATCTGTATAGACTATTCCTACATCGTGTTTAAATTCATCTGCATCCCCAATTTTATGGGCTACCTTAGCAGAAATATTCTTAGCAATCCGCTGATTATCAAAAGCTGTTTGCGATAGAGATTCTAAAACAAAACCATTCTGATTGTAAATAGATTCCATAACTTGACCAGCCATTTTAGCTGAAGCTAACTTCTCTGTTACGTTCCACTCTTCACCTGTGATAGTAGCCATTTCTTTTTTAAAGGTTTCATCTGATTTATTCGTAATATAATAAGCAAGAATATTATGAGCTACATTGTCAGATTCTTTAGCTATCTTTGTAATTAAATCTTTGAGAGTGTAGTCTTTATTGTCCGCTGTTTTAGGGAGGCTTCCACTTCCTTCAGGTTTATAAGAACCAGGGAAATCATTTACTTCAGAAACGTACTTCAATTTCGTGTCAAGTTGGTAATCACCTTGATTGATTTTTTCTTGAACATAATAAAGATAAGGCAATTTCATAACACTAGCAGCGTACATTTTTTGATCTTCGTTAATCCCAGCTTCCTTACCCGTGCTCAATTGTTTAACATAAATAGAAAACTGTTCATTTTGATAATTCGCAGATAACAACTCTTGTACTTTCTGGATACGATTGTCGTCATTGGAAATGTAATCCGTCGAAACCCAACCAATTTGTTTGATATGTAAAAATTCATGACCACCAGCAAAAATAGACATATCTGCTTCAACTTCTTGATAAGCTGCTAAAGTAGACTTTAATTCTTGTTGATCATAAGGACTATTATAAACGACAAATCCTGGTTCTAACCATACTCGTTTAGAAAAATCGTTGACAATTGAACTATCGTATAAAAGTCGTTTATCAGCCATCACAAACTGATTATTTGACAATTTAAAGACAGGCTGTCCTTGTTTATTTAATCTCCATTCTAAAACAGATAATTTTGTATCTGCATTGACTTTTCCTGATTCTTTAATCAAATCTTCTGTAGAATAAACAGACGTTTCACCATAAAATTTTGGAGATTCTATAACATCTTGATAGTAAAAATGATACGAAGCATGGGTTAAGGAATAAACTTCTTGGTTTGGAATGATAACTGGATTCTCAGTGCTTACTACTTGGACACTTTTTAAAAAAATAGGAAGTAGTAATATCACTAAAAATTTACGCATTCTTTTTTTCCTCTTCTTCTTGTAGCCGTAACAGATGATTTTTTTGAGCTAACTCTTCTAATTTTTCATCTGATTGACTTAAAAACTTTTCTACAATATCTAATAAATTTTCCATTTTACATTACCTAGGAAGTAAGTCTGGAATAGTATAAACTTCCTCCCATGATTTTGAATAGTAATATTTTGCACGCAAATACTTGGCTGCGTATGTTTCGTCCTTTAATTTGGTTGCAAGATTTGATTCTTTATCTTTTTCATCGCTCAATTCTTGATACTGTTTTTTCAGATCGGCTAACTGTTGGCGACGTTCGAGTAGTTGCTGATAACTTTGAGTCAAATTATAGGTTGGTAGGATGAACAACAACATAATCAAAATCAAAACCCAACCCATAAAACGATTTCGTCTTTGTCGTTCTTCCATCAAGTATTTACGACGTTGGTGTTCATTTTGAATAAAAGAATTATTCATTTGCACTATTTTTTTATACATCATTTTCTACCCTTGTTTCGCTGATAATTTCATACATACCTGCGGCATCTTCTTTTTTAGTGCTATCTTTCATTTCTAACACTTTTACGAGCAACAATTTATTTCCAAAACGAATTTCAACTTGGTCATTGATTTTTAAATCTGTAGAGCTCTTTGCAAGAATACCATTTACCTTGATACGTCCCTTATCTGCAACTTCTTTAGCCACTGTACGACGCTTAATAATTCTTGATACTTTTAAATATTTATCTAATCTCATTTTTATTACCTCAAATTATTATTGTACCATTTTTCTCCCTTTTATAGAAGAAAAAAGATAACTCCTAATGTGACTCTTTTGATTCTTTTATATTTGCTAATGATTCTCCAAAAGTTAAAAGACCTTCTAAAATCTCATAATCCTTTTTATTATGAATATCAAAAACAACTTCGATTAAACCTTGATTTTCTGAAATATTAGCCTTCAAACTTGTCTGAGAAAGAGCCTGGAAATAATCTTGTGTTAAAAATAATTGTTGCGATATTTTTTCAAACTGAATGACCAGCTTATTAACCTTTCTTTCTACACGATTGACAAATACTTTATCAAGATATGCTTTAGCTAATCCAATTTCTAAAAGGTAAGCAACCACATCTGGATATTCTCCAAAACGATCGATCAACTCATCTTGTAATTCTTCATAGTTGACACGATTGTCAATCTGACGAATTCTCTTGTAAATCTCAATTTTATGTCTTTCATCCGATATATAATCATCTGGGAGATAGGCATCGATTTGTAGTAGTAACTCAGCATTTCCTTTTTCACGTTTTTTGTCAGTTCCATTTTTCTTAGCTATTGCTTCTTCTAACAACTGAGAGTACAACTCAAAACCAACAGAATCGATAAATCCAGACTGCGAGCTTCCTAAAAGATTTCCAGCTCCACGAATGGATAAATCACGCATAGCAATTTTGAAACCAGAACCCAGTTCAGTAAAACCTTTGATAGCTTCTAATCTCTTCTCAGAAACTTCTGTCAAAGTTTTATCTGGACGATACATGAGATAAGCATAAGCAATTCGATTACTACGACCAACACGACCTCTTAATTGATACAAGGTTGACAATCCCATATGATCTGCATTTTCTATAAACAAGGTATTAGCATTTGGAATATCTACTCCTGTCTCGATGATTGTTGTAGTTACTAAAATATCATATTGTCCTTCAATGAAATCAAGAAGTGTATTTTCTAAGCGAATTTCACTCATTTGACCATGGACAAATCCAATAGAAGCTTCTGGAATCAATTCTTGTAACTCTGAGACCTTCTTTTCAATCGTGTCAACTTTGTTGTAAAGATAGTAAACTTGACCACCACGATCCATTTCTCTCAATACAGCATCACGAATGATACGATCATTCTGTTCAAGTACGTAGGTTTGAACAGGATATCGATTTGTTGGAGGAGTCTCTATGACTGATAAATCTCGGATACCTAGCATAGACATATGAAGAGTTCGAGGAATTGGTGTCGCTGTCAAGGTTAAGACATCAACCTTCTTTTTTAATTCCTTGAGAGCTTCCTTATGCTTAACACCAAAACGTTGCTCTTCATCAATAATCATCAACCCCAAATCAGCAAACTCAACATCTTTAGACAAGACTCGATGGGTCCCTATCAAGATGTCTACTTGACCTTTTTTTAACTTCTCAAGTGTTTCAGTCTGTTCTTTTTTACTTCTGAAACGACTCAAAACATCTACGTTGACAGCAAATTGTTCAAATCTTTCCTTGAAATTACTGTAATGTTGCTGAGCAAGAACGGTTGTTGGCACTAAAACGACAACCTGTTTATGATCATTGACAGCCTTAAATGCAGCTCGCATAGCTACTTCTGTCTTACCAAATCCAACATCTCCAACTAAAAGTCGGTCCATCGGTTGAGAAGCCTGCATATCTTTCTTAATCTCTTCGATACTTCTAAGTTGGTCCTCAGTCTCTACATATGGGAATGCTTCGTCAAAAGCGTTTTGGTCTTCATCATCTTTTGAAAATGCAAAACCTTTAAGTTGACTTCTCTCTGCATATAACTTAATTAAATCATCTGCAATATCTTCAACTTGACTCTTTACTTTTTGCTTCGCTTTTTTAAAACGTCCATCGTTTAATTTGTTTAACTTTGGAGCCTTACCATCACTAGAAACATACTTAGAAAGAGTCTGTATCTGTTCCACAGGGATGGAAATACGGTCCCCATTTTGATATAGAACACTTACGTAGTCTCGATGAATCCCTTTGATTTCAATCGTTTCAATCCCTAAATATTGACCAATACCATGAATTTGGTGAACAACATAGTCTCCTTTTTGAAGTTCATTATAATCCTTTAATCGCTCAGCATTACTGATATTTTGTCTTCGATACTTGCGTTTAATCTTCTTTTTAAAAATTTCATATTCAGTGATAAATACAAGATTTTCATCTACAAAATGAAATCCAAGTCGAAGATTTCCTTCAATAAGATTGACAGTTCCTTTACAGATTTTACTTTCATTACTATTATCAACTTTAATATCGTATTCATCAAGAATCGTTGACAGTTTCTTTAGTTCAGTTTTACTACTTGATTGAAGAACAATCGTATACTTTAATTTTTTGTAACGTTCAATTTCTTCTTTCAGAAAAGAAAACTGATTAAAGAACTCCTGCATAGGATATTGATTGAACTGGTAAAGATTATTAAATTTCAAATTTCCAAGCCCTTTTTGAAAATTTGAAAAGAAAGTCGCTGGTACATGTTTTTTAAACTGACTTTCTACATCAGCAAAATATTGTAAACTTGATACTGCTTTACTATTATGTAAATCTTCTGTAAAGTAGCTAGCTGTTTCCTTATCAAAAGCATCGTACTGGTTCATGATTTTTTGAAAATCATCAAATATAACAGGAACTTGATTCAAATAGTCTATCAAGGTCCACTGTTTTTTATAAAATACAGACAAAAACTTGCGAATATCCGCATGAAGAACTTGCTCTTTCGTACAACTAAAAACTTCTTCTAGGTAAGACTTTAAAGTTGGAGATAGTGCCTTATCAATCTCATGTTCTAAAAATTTCTGACCACGATGATAATCTTCATTTGTTAACAAAATATCACTAGCTGGATAGATTAGTACTTGAGTTTTACTATCTTTTGATAATTGAGTTTCAGTATCAAATTCTCTAATGCCATCAATCTCATCACCGAAAAATTCAATCCGATAAGGACAAATTTGAGAGGTTTCAAATATATCTAGAATATCTCCACGAAGGCTAAATTCTCCCTGACTTTGAACTTGTGTAACTTTCTTATAACCAAGAGAAATCAAGTGATTCTTTAATTCTCTTTGTTCGCATTCTTGCCCCACTTGAAGTTCTAAGATACTATCATCAAAAACTTGAGGATTCGGCAAGAATACTCGACTAGCTGCGACGTTACAAACTAAAATCCCTCTTTGAGACTCATTTCTTAGAAACCGCAAAGCTTCAACCCGAGAAAAAAACTTTTCCTGAGATGATACCAAAAATTCGACCATCGGTGAATCATCTACTAGAAATGGATAAACTAGATCCGAACCTAATATGGAGATTAAATCATTAATCAGACGCTCAGCCTCTCCATATGTGGAAGTCATCACTAAAACCTTATCCTGACTCTTCAGACTACTAGCAATCGCTAAAGATTTTGCTGAGCCAGAAAGACCTAGCAATAATTGTCTTTGTTTCTGTGGTAAGTTCTCATGCCAAGATAGAATTTGTTTATTCTCTAAAAAGAAATCGATTAATGCCATTTCCTTACCCATTATATTTCTGCATCGTCTTTTCAAAGTTTTTTTCTTGTAAATAATAATTTACAGCATCGTCAACCTTGTCAATTGACTGTAAAATACCAATATAATCTTCTTGATCAAACTTACTCAAAACATGATGAACTACTGACATTCCTTTTTTAGGTCTTCCAATGCCAATCTTTACACGATTGAAAACCTGTGTACCAATATGTTGAATAATCGACTTAATTCCATTATGACCACCAGCTGATCCTTTAGCACGAAGACGAATTTTTCCGACTTCCATGTCAAGATCATCGTAAATAATCAGTAAATCTTCAATATCTAAACCATAGTAGGTTAACAATGCATGAACAGCTTTTCCACTTTCATTCATAAAAGTCGTCGGTTTCACCAGATAAATTTTTTCCCCATTAAGGAAAAATGAAGCTAGTTCAGCTTGGAATATCTTATCGTGTGTAAAGGTAACATTCTGTTTTTTTGCTAGTTGGTCAATCAGCATAAATCCAACATTGTGTTTGGTTTCAAAATATTTATCCCCTGGATTTCCCAATCCTACAAGTAATTTGGTCATTTATTTTTCCTTTCAAAAGCCAAAAGGGTTGGAATTTTTTTCCAACCTAATTGACACTATTTATTAAATGTTATTAAACGTTAAAGCGGAATTCCATGATATCGCCATCTTGCACGACATATTCTTTTCCTTCTTCACGCAAGCGTCCAGCTTCTTTTACAGCCTTTTCAGAACCGTATTTCACTAGATCCTCATATGACATGGTAACTGCACGAATAAAGCCTTTTTCAAAGTCTGAGTGGATAATACCAGCTGCTTGAGGAGCCTTCATACCACGTTTAAAGGTCCAAGCGCGAACCTCTTTTTCACCAGCTGTGAAGTAAGTTCCAAGCCCAAGCAAGTGATATGCTGCACGAGTCAACTTGTCAACGCCTGATTCTGTTAACCCAAGTGCTTCAAGAAACTCTTGCTTGTCTTCATCGTCTAACTCAGAAATTTCTTCCTCAGCACGCGCAGAAATAACTACTACTTCAGCATTTTCTGTCGCTGCAAATTCGCGAATTTGTTTGACATAGTCGATAGAGTCAGGTTCTGAAACCACATCCTCATCTACATTGGCAACATAAAGAACTGGTTTAGTTGTCAAAAGGAAGAGACCTTTGACAACTTTTTGTTCTTCATCTGTAAATTCGATGGTGCGAGCTGATTTTCCATCTTCAAGAACAGGTTTAATCTTTTGGAGAACGTTAAATTCTGCAACTGATTCCTTATCTTTTTGCGTACGCGCCATTTTTTCTACACGCGCATAGCGTTTATTGACTGATTCTAAGTCAGCAAGAATCAACTCTAGGTTAATGGTATCAATATCTGCTAGTGGATCCACAAAGGCATCTTCACGACCTTGTTCACGCATGACATTTTCATCATCAAAGGCACGAACCACATGAACAATCGCATCAACTTCACGGATGTTGGCCAAGAATTTATTCCCAAGACCTTCTCCTCTTGATGCTCCTTTTACAATCCCTGCAATATCTGTAAATTCAAAGGTTGTTGGAACTGTCTTTTTAGGAGTAATCATTTCCGTCAATTTTTGGAGGCGTTCATCTGGAACTTCTACCATTCCAACGTTTGGATCAATGGTCGCAAAAGGATAGTTTGCAGCCTCTGCTCCTGCTTTTGTAATTGCATTAAATAGGGTTGATTTACCAACGTTTGGTAAACCTACAATACCTGCTGTTAAAGCCATAGTTTCTCATTCTCCGTTCACATTTCAATCTTCAATATTATAACACAAAAAGGGAAAACTTGCTAACTCTCTTATGATGGTGGGTTAGTCGATGATTTTACTCATTTTTCTTTCAAAGTCATAGCGACTCATCATGACCACATGATCACAATTACTACATTTTATCTTGATGTCTGCTCCAACACGGGTAATTTCCCAGCGATTTGCTTTTTTACCAGTTGACTTGATTGTACAAGCGTGTGGTTTTTTCATTTCAACAAAATTTCCAACTTTATACATAGTTAGTCTCCTTTTTCTTTTTCGATTATATCATAAAAGAGGCGAGCTAGGCTCAACCTCTTTCCATTAATTTGTACGAACTGGCGTGATGAGCTGCATGAAGTCTTCATCTGTATCAGCTGGAACCAGAGTAAATGGACGAACTGCTGAAATAAAGCTGATTGTAACTTTTTCGCTATTCAAAGCTTTTAGTGCTTCAATCAAATAAGTTGGGTTGAAACTAATCGTCAAATCAGCACCACTTACATTTTCAGTATCAATTTCTTCGTTTACTTTCCCTACTTCTGGAGAATGAACATGAGCACTTACAACTCCTTCTTTGATTTCTAATTTAACAGTACCATTTTGTGTCGCACTTGATAAGAGTCGAGCACGTTCCATAGACTGGCGTAGTTTAGCAACATCAAAAGTCACTGTTGTATTGAAATCTGTTGGAATCAATCGATCGGTATCTGGATAATTTCCTTCTAAGAGACGTGTGTAGAAGCTAATATTTTCACTTCTAAAGAGAATTTGATTATTGGCGAAGAAAATCTCTACTGTTTCGATATCATCCGTAAAAACAGCTGAAAATTCACGTAGCGAACGACTTGGGATGACAACATCAAAATCATCGCTATTTTTTTCAAGTGTCAATTTCTTCTGACTGAGACGGTGAGAATCTGTCGCAACTGTTTTTAATTCTTTGTGGTTGCTTAAAACAAAGTGGACACCTGTCAAAATAGGACGGCTTTCTTGGGTACTAGCTGCAAAAGCTGTTTCATTGATAATCTTTTTAAGAAGTTTTGTTTCAAGAACTAGAGGGTTGCTTGCAGAAATTTCTTGGATACGTGGATATTGCTCACTATCTTTCCCTTTAAGAGTAATCTCTGATTTTCCACTAGTTAAGACAATTTGCTTTTGTTCAATCTCTTTAAAATCAAGTGTTACATCTGGAAGACTTGAAACAACATTGATAAAGAAAGAAGCTTCCAGTAGAACTGAACCTAAAGAGTTAATCAAGAGACCTGCATTTTCATTTTTTTGCGAGATGAAATTTTCGATTGAGATTTGACCATTTGATCCAATCAAGGTAATTCCTTCATTGGTAACATCAATTTTTACAGTTGATAAAATAGGAATTGCATTCTTTGAGCTAATAGCTCTCTTTGTTGTATTTAAGGCTTGTAAAAATAAGTTTTTATTAATTGAAAAATGAATCATGGATTCTCCTTTATTCTTTTTATTATTAGAAGGATAATAGTAATAATAGAGCGTGTGAAAACTGTGGAAAACAGATGCTAATCAAGAAAACTCAAGGAAAGAGCCTTGTTTAAAAAGTGTGGATAAATAAAGAAATTTTTCTAAAGTTATCCACAAGTTATTTAATTTTCTTTTTGATTGCTTCGATTTCTAAACGTAAATTATCATCTGTTTCAAGCATGGATTTGATTTTTCCATGGGCATGAATGACCGTTGTGTGGTCTTTGCCACCAAACTCTTTTCCAATTTTAGGAAGGCTATTATCTGTCATTTCTCTGGCTAGGTACATGGCAACTTGACGGGCTAAAACGATATTTTGAACACGTCTAGTTCCCTTCATTTCCTTGACACTAACACCATAAAAGTTTCCCACTTCTGTTTGTATTTTATCAATTGGAATCACAATCATTTTGTTAACGTCTTGTTTGCGAGCACGAATAGCCTCAGCAGCGATGTCTACTGTGATGTTGTTAATCTTTTTGACTTTGGCCATCAAGCTGATGTCGTTGAGTGCACCCTCTAGCTCTCTCACGTTCGAGTCAAATTGTCCAGCCAAATATTCGAGTGTATCATTCTGAAAATGATAATTGAGATGTTCAGTCTTACTCTGTAAAATAGCAATACGTGTTTCAAAATCAGGTGGTGTGATATCTGTCGTTAATCCCCACGAGAAGCGCGTGACCAGACGTTCAGGTAGACTTTCTAAATGTTCAGGCCTACGGTCGCTTGTTAAAACAATTTGTTTATTATTATTGTGAAGGGCATTAAAAGTATTGAAAAACTCTTCTTGAGTTTGTACTTTCTTTCCACTAAGAGATTGAATATCATCAATGAGTAGGAGATCCAAACTACGATAAGTTTTTTTGAATTTTTCCATATCATTGAGTCTCAAATGCTCTAGAAATTCATTAATGAAGCTTTCAGCAGGTATGTATTTAACACGCGCATTTGGACTCTTTTTTAGAATTTCATTACCAAGGGCATTTAGCAGGTGAGTTTTTCCAAGTCCAGGACCTCCATAGATAAATAGAGGATTATAAGTTAGTCCAGGATCTTCAGAAACTGCTAAAGCTGCGGACTTAGCCCAAACATTACCATTTCCTTGGACAAAATTATCGAAAGTATACTTTTCCTTGAGTCCAGTTTCAGAATATGGAATAGTGGAGGGAATTGTCTGATAATCGCTAATAGAATCAGGTTCTATAGCTATTTGAGAGGCAGTTTCTTCAACTTTCGTGAAGACATAATGCGCCTTTATTTCAGTATCATAGATTTCAAAACCTGCTGTTAAAAGGATTCCATTGATATTTCTTTCCCAAAATATCTGCATCTCATCTCGGGGTAAGAAAATCGTTGCAGTGGCATTTTCTACTTTAACTAGGGTGGCATCTAAGATGTAAAAATCATAAACTGATTGAGTCAACCGATCATGCGCAAGTTCTAAAATACGATTCCAAAATTGTTTTTCTTTCAATGACTTTCTCCTCCTTTACTATAAAATTTTAAAGTTTTATTGATAGAATCATTTTACCATAGATAAGATTATTTTTCCACAACTTGTGGAAAACAATTAACAATGTTTTTAGTTTTTATCCACAAGTTGTGGATAACTAAGGAGAAATCTGAAATATATGGTTTTTTAAAAAGATAAATCGGTGGATAACCATGTTAGTTAAGAATAATAAAATAACAGCCTTATTTCAGGCTGTTAATAAATTGTTGGTATTCTTCTTGGTTATGGAAGGAAATTGAGATTTTACCGCTATCTTTTTTTTGAAGGCTAATCTGAACATCTAATCCGAGTATTTTTTTCAATTTTTGCTCTTCCTCTTTGACAAAGTGGTCTTTTTCTTTTTTACTACTCTTCTTATTTTTTTGTAGTATTTGTTCAACTTGTCTAACTGAAAGATTTTCTGTTTGAATACGATGCAAGAGTGTATCTTGTCTGTCGCTTGATAATTGAATGAGGAGTCTAGCATGAGCTTGGGAAAGCTTCCCACTTCCGACTTCTGTCAGGATATGTTTAGGTAGCCCTAACAATCGAACTAGGTTTGTAATATAAGGTCGAGATTTCCCCATTTTTTCAGCAATTTCTGTGTGGGTAAAACCTTTATCAATTAAGGATTGATATGCTTTAGCTTCCTCGATAGGATTTAAATTTTCGCGTTGGAGATTTTCAATGATAGAATGAAGCATCATATCTTGATCAGAAAGTTGCTTAATAATGACTGGAACTTCTGAAAGTCCGGCAGCTATTGAAGCACGATATCGCCTTTCTCCAGCTAGGATTTCATATCCAAGTACTGGAGATTTTCTAACGATAATAGGCTGAATCAAGCCGTTTTCCTTAATAGATTGTGCCAGTTCTTGTATTTTTTCTTCTGAAAATTCCTTCCGAGGTTGATAGGGATTTTTTTGAATATCTTTTATTTGAACAATTTTAATTTCTTCCATAATTCTACATTAACACAACTTAGATATTCTGTAAAGCAACTTTACATATCTGTAAACTATTGTTCCAAATCACTAGTACTCTTATCTAATTTAATGGTAGTTGTTTCTTCCTTGCCATTACGGTAGTATGTAATGGTCATGCTATCTCCGATAGAATGACTATATAGAGCACTTTGTAATTCAGTAGTTGAAGAAATAGCTTTATCATCTACTTTTGTAATGACGTCATATTGTTGTAGATGTCCATTGGCAGGCATACTAGTTATAACAGAACGAACAACTACTCCTGCAGTGACACTTGATGGTACATTCAATCTTTGTAAATCACTGCTACTAAGATTTGAAAGGTTGACCATTTGAATGCCCAAGGCTGGTCGAGTGACTTTTCCATTCTTTTCTAATTGATTGATAATATTGATGGCATCGTTTGAAGGAATCGCAAATCCAAGTCCTTCCACAGAAGTTCCACCGTTTGTGGCTATTTTACTAGATGTAATTCCGATTACTTGTCCCTGAATATTGATTAAGGGACCGCCAGAGTTTCCAGGGTTGATGGCTGTATCTGTTTGGATAGCCTTTGTAGAGATAGCTTGTCCATCTTCAGATTTTAAAGAAACATTTCTATTTAAACTTGACACGATACCCTGTGTAACGGTATTGGCGTACTCAGAACCTAGAGGGCTTCCGATTGCAATGGCAGTCTCTCCGACTGTTAGTTGATCAGAATCTCCAAATTCAGCTACGGTAGTCACCTTATCTGCAGCAATTTTTACAACGGCAATATCTGAATAAGTATCAGAACCAACAATTTCACCTGGAACTTTAGTCCCATCTGCTAAACGAATATCAACTTTTTTAGCGCCATTAATAACGTGAGTATTGGTTACGAGGTAAGCAAAGTTACCTTCTTTTTTATAAATAACTCCAGAACCTTCACTAGATACTTGCTCAGTATTTGTATCTGTATCAGTATCTGTAGATCCAAATAAACTATTTTGGGAGTTTGCGGAGTAAGTAATGACAGATACTACAGCATCTTTAACTTTATCGACTGCCTGTGTGGTTGAGTTTTCATTTTTTACAGCTGTTTTGCTGACAGTGGTGGTATTTGTTGGATTAGTGTTTTGTTTTTGACTTAGCTGCAATGTCGTAAAAGTACCTAAAACACCACTAAAAAAGCTAATGAGAATGACTACTAAAAGTTGTCCCCATTTTTTGGAACTAGTTTTTAAGTTTTTCATAGAAGCCTCCATGTTTTTTAATCAATGAAAGTATAAAATAGCTAGCTTAATCCAAGCTTAAAAACAAAAAGTTTTTCACAACTTGTGGATAACTTTCAAAAACCTGTGAATTTATTGAAGTTTTTCAAAATCTTATCTGTGAATAAGATGTGAAATTGAGTGTGAATATGTTAGAATAGAAGAATGAAAATTAAAGTGGTAACAGTTGGAAAACTGAAAGAAAAATATCTCAAAGATGGCATAGCAGAATACTCCAAGAGAATTTCACGATTTGCTAATCTAGAAATGATTGAGTTGGCTGATGAAAAAACACCAGATCGGGCCAGCGAATCTGAAAATCAAAAGATTTTGGAGTTGGAAGGGAACCGCATTCTTGCTAAAGTAGGGGAACGTGATTTTGTAGTTGTTTTAGCTATTGAAGGAACAACTTTTTCTTCTGAAGAGTTCAGTAAGCAGCTTGAAAGAGCCTCTATTAATGGATTTTCGACAATCACTTTTATCATCGGTGGGAGTTTAGGACTATCTTCAGAGGTGAAAAAAAGAGCCAATCTCTCTGTTAGTTTTGGGAGATTGACGCTTCCTCATCAACTAATGAGATTAGTCTTAGTAGAACAAATTTATAGAGCGTTTTCGATTCAACAGGGCTCTCCCTATCATAAATAGATGATTGACTAAGCTAGCTTTTTTTGATAAGATAGATTAGTGAGGTCTCATAGCTCAGCTGGATAGAGCATTCGCCTTCTAAGCGAACGGTCGCAGGTTCGAATCCTGCTGGGATCAGTGTTAAATCGTAAGCTGGGAAAAAATCCCAGCTTTTTTTGTAAAAATTTGACATTTCAGAATAAAATTTGAGCATTTGAGAAATAATTCTCTATAGGTATCGTAGATTTTATATAATATTTTTGTAAGTTAATTTACAAGAAAAACATTATAGGAGTTTATATTATGAAAAAGAATACAGATTTTGCTCAAATGAAAGATTTCCAAGAATTGAACGAAAAAGAACTGCAGGAAATTAGAGGTGGGGAATGGAGACCTATGTATACAATAAATAATTTTCTTTTTTCAAAAAGTAAGTAAGTAAAAATAAAGGTGGGAAATAATGGATTTATTCGGATTAGTAATTGCTATTGTTTATGTTTTTATTATTAGTAAAATTCATGAATGGGTTTGTAAAGCAACTAGAAAAGACCAATATTTTTTTAGTCTTTATATCTTTCTACTACCATTAGTATTAGAAGTAACTCTCCATTTCTTGAACTTAGATAGTTTTGGTTTGTCTAAATTTTTATTTCCTTTCCTCCTATTTGGTTACTTTGTTGGATTTAAGAAGTATGAGAAATCTAAGGGAATTTTTATCAGTCTATTATTTTCTCTTTTATATAATAGTACTAATAACTTTTTATCAGTAACCTTATCATCTATTACAGGAGATGAGTTTGCATTGAAGTATAACAATTATTTTTCTCTATTTATCCTGATCTTAACTTATTTGGTTATTAAAGTTGTTGTTTCTTATTTCCATCTCGAATTTAAATATTTTGATAAAGACTATCTATATCCTTTTCTGAAAAAAGTGCTCTTTACATTTATTTTTCTACACGTTGTCTCTTTCACTTCAGATATTGTGAGTACGATTCGCCACTTAAATGGTTTTGGAAGTATTTTATCATCCATTATTTTTGTTGGCCTACTTTTGACTTTCTTTTCTATGAATTCTCACAAGGTTCAGATAGAAAAAGAGATTGAATTGGAACAAAAGAAGTTTGAGCAAAAACATTTACAAACTTACACGGATGAGATTGTTACTTTATATAATGAAATTCGTGGTTTTCGTCATGACTATACAGGAATGCTTGTCAGCTTAAGAATGGCGATCGAAAGTAAAGATTTACAAGAAATTGACAGAGTTTACAGTGAAGTTCTTGTAAAGGCGAATCAAAAATTACGTTCAGACAAGTATACCTATTTCGATTTGAACAATATTGAGGATTCAGCTCTTCGTAGTTTGATTGCTCAATCTATTGTCAATGCGAAAACGAATGATGTAGAGTACACATTAGAGGTAAAAGATATTATCACACCTTTGTCTATGGAATTGTTAGATTTGGTGCGCGTGATGAGCGTTCTGCTCAATAATGCCGTTGAGGGGGCAGTTGAAAGCTATCAAAAACAACTAGAGGTAGCTATCATCAAATTGGATCTTGAAACCCTAGTTGTTATCCAAAACTCTTGTAAAAAAAGAAAGGTAAAATCCGAAGATTTATTTGAATTAGGATTTTCAACTAAAGGAAGACATAGAGGACTTGGACTTAATAATGTTAAAGAAATTTTAGGAAAATATGACAATGTTATTTTAGAAACAGAAATTGATAATGATGTATTTAAACAAGTGATTAGATTTAAGAGGGAACTGATATGAAAGTATTAATTTTAGAAGATATTATAGAACACCAAGTAAGGTTGGAAACAACTCTGAATAAAATTTCTAAGGAAACAAATATTCCTATCTCCTATAAAACAACAGGAAAAGTGAGAGAGTTTATGGAATATGTAGAGCATGATGAAGTTAATCAGCTTTATTTTCTAGATATTGATATCAATGGGATTGAGAGAAAAGGATTTGAGGTTGCTCAATTTATTCGTCATCGCAATCCTTATGCCATTATTGTTTTTATTACAAGTCGATCTGAATTTGCTACCTTGACTTATAAATACAAAGTTTCAGCATTGGATTTCATTGATAAAGAAACCAGTGATCAAGTTTTTAAAAATAGAGTTGCCGACTGTGTGCTTTACACTAAAACTACTTTACTTGAAAACCAATCAGTCGTTGATTATTTTGATTATAGTTATAAAGGAAATGATCTTTGTATTCCTTATCATGATATTCTCTACATTGAGACAACTGGAACTTCTCATAAATTACGAATTGTAGGTAAGAATTTTGCAAAAGAATTTTATGGAACAATGACAGATATTCAAGAAAAGGATAAGGAAACCCAACGTTTTTATCTAGCTCACAAGTCATTTTTAGTCAATATCGGTAATGTGAGAGAAATTGATCGTAAAAAAATGGAAGTTGTATTTTATGAAGATCATCGTTGTCCTATCTCTCGCCTAAAAACTAAAAAATTGAGAGAACTAATGGCTAAAAACTAAAAAAAGTAATTGACAATTTTTGATAAATTGATATAATGGTTATATCTGCTACAGGTAGAGGGTCCGTTGGTTAAGAAATCGTCTTTTCATAGCGGTAACACGGGTTTGAATTCCGTACGGACTATTTAATCCGCCATAGCTCAGTTGGTAGTAGCGCATGACTGTTAATCATGATGTCGTAGGTTCGAGTCCTACTGGCGGAGTCAGATGAAAGGAACACTAATTTGATGTTCCTTTTTTTGATTCTTTATCCGATGTAATGAAGGGAGGCATACCTAACATACGGATAGATAATGATTTGTGTCCGAAAATAAAACTAAGGAAATTGTATTGCCTTAGCCTAATAAGAATAACAAAATAGGCTCCATAATATTCATAGGGGGGTGATTTCCTATAACTATTATAGAGCTTTTTTATTAATTTGTATCCCTTAACATTTTCATTAAAAAGTCTGTGATTTCTTGTGGACTTTCTTTTTTTCCGTGGGCAATCCAGGTTTGACAGACTCCAAATAGAGCATTTGTCAGGTAGACGCTACTGTATTCTAATTCTATTTCATTTAGTTTGAGTTGCATAAAACGTTTTTGAAGGTCTGTACTCAGTAGGATGTGAAGTTTATTTCTCAAGAAATTTTGAATTTCCTTGGTTCCATTTTCAGATAAAAGAGCTGCTAGAAGTGGTTCTGATTCTAAGTATTCAAATACTTCTAGAATAGCATTTCGTTTGTGATTGGCATGTTTTTGAAAGATATATTCGAAGGTATGAAATAGTTTACTTTGGTAATGTTCAATCATATCGTATTTATCTTTGTAATGAGTATAGAAACTTGAGCGGCTAATTCCAGCTTTTTGTGCTAATTTAACAGTTGTAATCTGATCGAATGGTTGTTCCATCAATAATTCTACCATGGCATTTTCGATAATACGCTTGGTTTTTAATCGTTTATTGCTTTCTTGCATGTTCCCTCCAGATGAACAATTTTAGACAATGTGTTCAAAAATACTTTTTTTATCTTGTCTTTTTAATTTTTTTATGTATAATCTATTATATCAAAAATTTAGACAAGTAGTTTAAAAAAGGAGACAATATGTTTAAAGAATGGAAAGCAATCTTTAAAAAACCGACATTTATTATTGTCATGATAGGAATTTCCTTAATTCCAGCTCTTTACAATATCATTTTCTTATCATCAATGTGGGATCCATATGGTAAACTTTCGGAGTTACCTGTAGCAATTGTTAATAAGGATCAAGCTGCTACTTATAATGATGAAAAACTCACTATTGGTGAAGACATGGTGTCTAATTTAAAAGATAGTAATAGCCTGGATTTTCATTTTGTAGATGAAGGTGAGGGAGCAAGAGGACTGCGGGATGGAGATTATTACATGGTCGTAACGTTGCCAAGTAATCTTTCTGAGAAAGCTTCTTCTATCCTTACAAATCATCCTGAACAGATGACGATTGACTATCAGACATCAAGTGGTCATAGTTTTATTGCAAGCAAGATGAGTGATTCTGCCATGACACAAATGAAACAGACAGTGGCTACTAATGTTACTCAATCTTATACTAAAGCTTTATTTAAAAAGATGGATGATTTAAAACTTGGTTTATCTCAAGCTGCAAATGCAAGTTTACAGTTGGCTGATGGTTCGAATCAGCTTTCGGATGGGAGTCAAACCTTAACGACCAATCTTCAAACCTTAGCTCAATCAAGTCTCACATTTTCTAATGGTGCTGATCAATTATCTACAGGTTTAGGAATCTATACAGCTGGTGTAAATCAGTTAAATCTTGGTCTTGGTAATTTTAATACTGGTTTAAATCAATATACCAGCGCTATTTCACAAATCGAAAATGGATTAAATCAACTGAATTCACAGACACCGGCACTGGTATCAGGATTGACTCAACTTGATTCAGGCACACAAGCCTATACAGGTGGTGTTTCTCAATTAAATTCAGGATTAAATCAATTTTCACTTGGTATTGATACTTATACAAATGGAGTTCAAAGTCTATCATCAGGTGCAAATCAGATTTCTAAACAATCAGAGACTCTACGTACAGGATTAACACAACTTAATCAAGGAATTCAAGAACTGTCTAGTCAATTAAGTTTATCAACTCAACAAAGAGATCAGATTCATCAATTAGTTTCTGGCTTGGAGCAACTGAATCATGCTATTCAAACGTCAGACACAGGAGAAATAACAGAGTTAACAAACCAGTTTTCTAGTAGTCTATCAACGATTGCAAATTCAGCACAAAGCATCGTTACTTCAAATCAATCTGAAAAAGAAACTACTTTATCAGCTATTCAATCTACGAGTGCTTATCAAAGCTTAACTCCTGACCAACAGGCAGAGATAACTTCTGTGGTTTCTAATCAATCATCTTCTACTAGTGAGTCAGCACGAACAATTTTAACTACAGTTCAAACGTTACAATCTTCTTTAGAGAATGTAAATAATCAAGCAAATAGCCTTAGTCGCTTAAAAACAAGTTCAGCGAAATTGTTGCCAACTACTACTGCTACCTTGACAAGTTTGTCAAGTGGATTAACACAGATTCGAACAGCAATTGATGGTCAGTTATTGCCAGCTAGTCAAACTCTATCTGGTATTGACAGCTATACAAAATCTGTAGACCAAGTAGCTTTAGGAGCAAGTCAGTTGAGTTCTAAAAATTCGAACTTGACAGGAAGTTTCAATAAGTTGCTACAAGGCTCTAATCAGTTGACAGAAAAATCTTCTACATTGACAGGTGCAACTGCTAAGTTAGCAGCGAATGGGCCAGAATTAGCAACAGGAATTGATAAACTTGCATCAGGTGTCAACCAAGTAAATAATAAAACATCAGATTTAACTGCTGGATTTAATCAATTACAAGCGGGTTCTCAACAATTAGCTGATAAATCAGACCAGCTAGTTTCAGGAGCAAATCAACTAGCTAATGGTTCTGAAAAAATAGCTAGTGGAGCAGATCAACTTGCTCAAGGATCTGAAATTTTACAATCAGGACTTGGAAAATTAAGTGATGGTTCAAGTCAATTAAATCAAGGTTTGACAGAGGCTGAGGGGCAATTGCAACAGGCTTCAACTGAACCAACAAATGCAGACTTACTGGCTGATCCTTTAAGTCTTTCAAAAACTGATGCGGATCAAGTAGCTGTTAATGGGATTGCCATGGCTCCGTATATGATATCAGTTGCTCTTTTTGTTGCTGCTATTTCAACTAATATGATTTTTGCTAAATTGCCTTCTGGGCGCCATCCAGAAAGTCGCTGGGCTTGGTTTAAGTCTCGCTTTGAAGTTAACGGTATCATTGCTGGTTTGGCAGGATTATTAGTTTATGGTGGGGTACATTTAATCGGACTGACTGCAGTTCACGAATTCAAAACTTTTGCTTTGATTATTTTAACTAGTCTTGCTTTCATGGCGATGGTAACAGCATTGACAACCTGGAATTCTCGCCTAGGCGCCTTCTTCTCCTTAATTTTATTACTCCTTCAATTAGCATCAAGTGCAGGAACTTATCCTTTAGCTTTGACGAATCAATTCTTTAAAACTATTAATCCATGGTTACCTATGAGTTATTCAGTTTCAGGTTTACGACAAACCATTTCTATGACAGGTAATATTCATAGTCAGATTATTTTCCTTATCTTTACAGTAATGATTTTTGTTGCTTTAGGAATGCTAGCCTATCAACCTAAAAAAGCTGAAGAAGACTAAAAACAATCGACCGATTCGGTCGATTGTTTTTTTATCTAGAATATTTTTTTCTTTGAATATCATAAAAAATAAAGACAATAATGGCTATAAGAGAACAACTTGCACCAACAACAAATCCTTTTGGTATAAAGGAAAGGGTAATAGTTCCTTCACCTTCAGGAACATCAATTTTCATAAATCCAGTTTGTGCCTGTTGAATTTGTAATTTTTTACCATTTTGATAAGCAGACCATCCTTGGTCATAAGGAATTGTGAAAAAAATTGATGTCTCATTCTTTACCTTATAATTAACAATGACTTTATTTTTATAAGAGCTCACTTCTACTGGATTTTCTTTTATTTTGCTAATTGCCTCCGTATATTTCTTAGTATCTAAGCGATAGAAAGTTGGAGATTCAAATGATACTTGAGCATTTCCTGGAAACTTAACTTGGATATCAAAAGTTTGTTTATGTTCTGCATATCCAAGATTAAAAAATGTAAAAGCATTGTCTGTGGTAAAGGATTTTTTTTCACCATTGATAATGATGTCAACTTGCTTTTTCTTATCATTTGAAAAATTTAGCTTGGTCATGGAAAGGTAAACCTGACTATTATCAGGTACTTCAATGCTGTAGCTGATAGTTGCATCTTCAGTATCAGTTCCGTTTAGATTGACCACGTTGTCACCAGAGTCTGTATGATGATTTATCGGATAAAAGTACTCTTCATTTAAGCCAGCAATTTGATTTAAAAATTGAGTTTGGTTATCAAGAGTATGGTCATTAAAAGTGACATCTTTGTAAAGAGACTGTGTAGCAAAAGCAATTGGGAGAGCGAATTGATTTTTATAAAGGGTTAGATTATCTTTTTGATAGCTTGGATGAAAACCATATTTATCTGGATAGGTTTCAGAAATATTGTAGATGATTCCAAATAGACTATCTGCAATGATAGTATTATTTGCATAACGAAGATTAAGGTTGGTACCTGAAGATTTAAAACCCAACTTATCTAACGTTGTACTTGCAGAACGATTACGAACAGATGAAAATTGTGAGATGCCATTGTAGTTAAATTTCATGCTATCGTTTCCAGTTTGAGTTTGTAACTTTTCAGTTCGTGTAAATGTATCTGGTTGCTGTTTGGTATACTCCAAAATAGCTTCCATACTTGGAATATCTTTATCATAGATACTACGAGAAGCGAATCCCCATTCTTTCGTAATTCCATTTAGTTGAGATGAAGCATTAAAACTAATCTCACTTATTGTAAATATCAAAATAAGAATTGAAAAGATTTTTAGAGAAATCAGTTTTTTAATAAGTGCTAATAATAACAGTAAGTATACCACGAAGAATTCAAGCGTTAAGAGTATATTTAGTTTAGTTAAAAAGGAATAATGATTTTTAAAATAAATGGTTGCCAGATAGCCAAATAAAAGGAAGGTCATTGAGAATAAAACATTCCATAATTTGATATCTTTAAATCTATCTAAAACTTCCGCAGATATATAAATCAAAAGAGTAGAGAAAATCCAAGCATAGCGATGAAGAAACATATTTGGCGCGTGCATTCCTTGCCAAAATAAATCTAAGGCTTCTAGATAAAAACTAGCAATGATGATAATGAGTAGAGTTGCATAGCATAGTTTCATGTGAAACTTAATTGATTTTAATGTAAAGAATACAATTGTTAAGATGAAAGGAAGGAGGCCAACAAAAATCATTGGGATAGAACCATATTTAGTCGTATCGAAAGCACCAATGAATTGTTTAGCGAATAGATCTAGATACCAACTGGCATCTGTTTTTATTTTTGTAATAGCGGTTAGTTTTTCACCATGAGTTCTTAAATCAAACAAGGTTGGGAGTGTCATGATGAAACTTGTTAAACCAGCGAGTAAGGATGTTAGGAAAAAATCAAGGAAAGAGAACTTGCGACTTTTAAAATCCCAAGAAAGTTGGCAAAAATACCAAACTACCAAAAACAGGGCAGTCATATAACCAAAATAGTAATTTTGGATAAATAATATTGACAAACTTGTAAAGTATAGAATACGTTTTTTTTCCGTTATGAGTAGATGTAAACCAGTTAAAATTAAGGGGATTAAAATAAAAACATCTAACCAGGTTTTAATCTCAAGTTGACTAACTGTAAAGCTCATTAATGCATATGAGTTAGATAGAGCTAATCGAAGTAGGGCAGGTATATTTTTGAATATTTTACTCAAGCTAAAAAAGGTTGACAGACCTATCAAGCCAAATTTCAACAAGGTTGAAAGATAGACTGCATCTGGCATGCTTGATACATCAAAAAAATAAACAAGAGGAGATAGAAAACTACCAAGGTAATAACTGGACAAGGCATAAAAATTGAGACCTAGACCACTGGTAAAAGTATAAAATAGACTATCACTCCCATGCAAAATATTACGAAGATTAAGATCAAAAATAACATATTGATGAAATCCATCCCCTAATAAAGGTGAAGTATCACTGTTCCAGTAGATACCTTGAGAAAGATAGACTCCTGACATAATTACTAGGGGAATGATGAAAGAAATAAAATAGGTCCAATAGTTTCTAAAAAATGTTTTCATGTTACCTCATAGAATGTTAGAAAACTCAGTTGGTTAATCCAACTGAGTTTTAAAGTATTATTTAGTCTTTCCAAAGTTCTTTGACTTTTGCTTGTACTTCAGCATTTTCTAAGAATTCATCATAGGTTTCATCGATACGGTCGATTACACCGTTTTTAGATAGGACAATAATGTGGTTAGCCAATGTTTGAATGAATTCATGGTCATGACTGGCGAAGATGATTGATTCTTTGAAGTTTTTCAATCCATCGTTCAAACTTGAAATAGATTCCAAATCTAAGTGATTAGTAGGATCGTCAAGTACTAGAACATTTGATTTCAAAAGCATGAGTTTCGATAGCATTACGCGCACTTTTTCTCCCCCTGACAAGACATTTACAGGTTTGTTAACCTCATCTCCAGAGAAGAGCATACGACCAAGGAAACCACGCAAGAAGGTATTGTCATCTTCTTCTTTAATTGCAAATTGACGGAGCCAGTCAAGAATAGATTCACTCCCAGCAAAATCAGCTGAATTGTCTTTTGGTAAGTAAGAGCGACTAGTTGTAACCCCCCACTTGACAGTTCCCTCATAGTCAATATCACCCATAATAGCACGAATCAATGCAGTTGTTTGAATGTCGTTTTGACCGATAAGAGCTGTCTTGTCACCTGGACGCAAGATAAAGCTGATGTTGTCAAGAATAGTTTCGCCATCAATCTTGACAGATAGATTTTCTACTGTCAAGAGATCGTTTCCGATTTCACGTTCAGCTTTAAAGTTGATAAATGGATATTTACGACTAGATGGCACAATTTCTTCAAGTTCAATCTTATCAAGCATTTTCTTACGTGATGTTGCTTGTCTTGATTTAGAAGCATTAGCAGAGAAACGAGCAACGAATTCTTGTAATTGCTTAATTTTTTCTTCTGCTTTAGCATTACGGTCTGCTAGCAATTTAGCAGCAAGCTCAGAAGATTCTTTCCAGAAGTCGTAGTTTCCGACATAGAGTTTGATTTTTCCAAAGTCAAGGTCGGCCATGTGAGTACATACTTTGTTCAAGAAGTGACGGTCATGGGATACGACAATAACAGTGTTATCAAAGTCAATCAAGAAATCTTCTAACCAAGTAATAGATTGGATATCCAAACCGTTGGTCGGCTCATCCAAAAGAAGGACATCTGGTTTACCAAATAGAGCTTTAGCAAGGAGTACTTTCACTTTGTCTCCATTTGCGAGTTCACTCATATTTTGGTAATGAAGATCTTCAGGAATATTCAAGTTTTGCAAGAGTTGTGAAGCTTCACTCTCAGCTTCCCAACCACCTAGTTCAGCAAATTCACCTTCAAGCTCAGCTGCACGAACTCCATCTTCATCAGTAAAGTCTGCCTTCATATAGATAGCATCTTTTTCTTTCATGATGTTGTATAGTTTTTCATTACCCATGATAACAACATCAATAACACGTTCATCCTCATAGTCAAAGTGATTTTGACGAAGCACAGAAAGACGTTCATCAGGTCCAAGAGAAACATGACCAGTTGTAGGTTCGATATCACCAGCTAAGATTTTTAAAAATGTTGATTTACCTGCACCGTTAGCACCAATTAAACCATATGTGTTTCCTTCTGTAAATTTGATGTTGACCTCATCAAAAAGTTTGCGATCACTAAAACGTAGTGAAACATCAGATACTGTTAGCAATTTTTTTCTCCTATTATATGTAATACTCTAATTCTACTAGAAAATCAGCAAATATTCAAATTTTTATCTGTCAATTATTTGTAAAGGATGTTTACAGATGATTTACAGTCGAGGAGTTAAAATCGTAATTATTTGATAAAAAAATTATCTGTCTTTTTATCAAAAAAATGCTATAATTGAAAGGACCATATCAAAGGAGAATAAGATGAATAAACCCATTATTTTAACAGGAGATCGTCCAACGGGGAAATTACATATTGGGCACTACGTTGGTAGCTTAAAAAATCGTGTCTTATTACAGCAAGAAGATAAATATGACATGTTTGTTTTTTTGGCTGACCAGCAAGCTTTAACTGACCATGCAAAAGATCCACAAACAATTGTAGAGTCTATTGGGAATGTTGCTTTGGACTATCTTGCAGTGGGATTGGATCCTAACAAATCAACGATTTTCATTCAAAGCCAGATTCCAGAATTGGCAGAGTTGTCTATGTATTACATGAATCTAGTGTCTTTGGCTCGTCTGGAGCGTAATCCTACTGTAAAGACAGAAATTGCTCAGAAAGGATTTGGAGAAAGTATTCCAACTGGATTTTTAGTTTATCCAATTGCTCAAGCAGCAGATATCACAGCTTTTAAGGCTAACTATGTTCCTGTAGGTACAGACCAAAAACCGATGATTGAACAAACGCGTGAGATTGTGCGTTCATTCAACCATGCCTATAATTGTGATGTTTTAGTAGAACCGGAAGGAATTTATCCTGAAAATGAAGGAGCAGGTCGCTTACCTGGTCTTGATGGAAATGCCAAAATGTCTAAATCGCTTAATAATGGTATCTACTTGTCAGATGATGCAGATACTTTGCGTAAGAAAGTAATGAGTATGTATACAGATCCAGATCACATTCGTGTTGAGGATCCAGGTAAGATTGAAGGAAATATGGTTTTCCATTACTTAGACGTATTCGGACGTCCTGAAGATGCTCAAGAAATTGCTGACATGAAAGAGCATTATCAACGTGGAGGTCTAGGTGATGTTAAGACAAAACGGTATCTACTTGAAATCCTAGACCGTGAACTTGGTCCAATCCGTGAACGTCGCCTAGAATATGCTAAAGATATGGGTGAAGTGTATAATATGTTACAAAAAGGTAGTGAAAAAGCTCGAGAAGTTGCTGGCCAAACGCTATCAGAAGTAAAATCAGCAATGGGTCTAAATTACTTTCATTAATAGATAAAATACGAACTCTAAAACTATCTCTTCTTTAAAATTAAAGGGATAGTTTTTTACATTATCTATTATCAATATAATTGACAAATTTTCATAGAATGGTATGATAGATACAATACAAAAAGCGTCAAGCTCAAAAAGAAAGAAAAGAGGAAACTTCAATGTCTAATTGGGACACTAAATTTTTGAAAAAAGGTTTTACCTTTGATGATGTATTGCTTATTCCAGCAGAGAGCCATGTGTTGCCTAATGATGCGGATTTAACAACGAAATTGGCTGATAATCTGAATTTAAATATCCCAATTATTACAGCTGCGATGGATACTGTAACAGAAAGCCAAATGGCCATTGCAATCGCGCGTGCAGGTGGTCTAGGTGTTATCCATAAAAACATGTCTATTGAACAGCAGGCAGATGAAGTTCGTAAGGTAAAACGTTCTGAAAATGGTGTTATCATTGATCCATTCTTCTTGACTCCAGAGCATACAATTGCAGAGGCAGATGAACTCATGGGACGTTACCGTATCAGTGGTGTTCCAGTGGTTGAAACTCTTGAAAATCGTAAATTGGTTGGTATTTTAACAAACCGAGACCTTCGTTTTATTTCAGATTACAATCAACCAATCTCAAATCATATGACCAGTGAGAATCTTGTTACTGCTCCTGTTGGAACAGATCTTGAAACAGCTGAGAGCATTCTTCAAGAACACCGTATTGAAAAACTTCCACTGGTTGATGAAAAAGGTCGTCTTTCTGGCTTGATCACAATCAAAGATATTGAAAAAGTAATTGAATTTCCAAATGCTGCAAAAGATGAATTTGGTCGTCTTCTTGTTGCTGGTGCGGTAGGTGTTACTTCTGATACATTTGAACGTGCTGAAGCCCTCTTTGAAGCAGGGGCTGATGCCATTGTTATCGATACTGCTCATGGTCACTCAGCGGGTGTTCTTCGTAAAATCGCTGAAATCCGTGCGCATTTCCCAGACCGTACACTGATTGCTGGGAACATCGCTACTGCTGAAGGTGCGCGTGCCCTTTATGACGCAGGAGTTGACGTTGTTAAAGTTGGTATTGGACCAGGTTCAATCTGTACAACTCGTGTTATTGCAGGTGTCGGAGTTCCACAAGTTACAGCTATCTATGATGCGGCAGCAGTTGCGCGTGAATATGGCAAAACAATCATCGCTGATGGTGGAATCAAGTATTCTGGCGATATTGTAAAAGCTCTTGCTGCTGGTGGAAATGCAGTAATGCTTGGTTCAATGTTCGCGGGAACAGATGAAGCTCCAGGTGAAACTGAAATCTTCCAAGGACGTAAGTTCAAGACATACCGCGGTATGGGCTCAATTGCTGCTATGAAGAAGGGGTCAAGCGACCGTTACTTCCAAGGTTCTGTCAATGAAGCAAACAAACTGGTTCCAGAAGGAATCGAAGGTCGTGTTGCTTATAAAGGTGCAGCAGCCGATATCGTCTTCCAAATGATTGGTGGTATTCGTTCTGGTATGGGTTACTGTGGTGCTGCTAACCTAAAAGAATTACATGACAATGCTCAGTTTATCGAAATGTCTGGTGCTGGTCTAAAAGAAAGCCATCCACACGATGTGCAAATCACAAATGAAGCACCAAACTACTCAATGTAATAAAAAAATCTCCTGTTTTGTACTGACCCCAAAAAGTTAGACAATTAATTTAAGCAAAGGATTTAGTTCTGTATTGCACAGGACTGAGTCCTTTTAGTTTTACCTTAATCCGTCTATTGTTGTAGTAATCAATATAGTCTACAAT
>NZ_JASHGH010000021.1:0-26707 GCF_047460405.1 Streptococcus infantis
AGTTGTCTAAAGCTCTCTCCTTTCTTTCTTAATTCATATATTTGAACTTTATCTTCATAAGTTAATTTCATAATAAAAACACCCCAAAAGTTAGATTTTTATGTCTAACTTTTGGGGTGCAGTTCACTTAATACTATGTGTTTTTTTATTTTGAAGACTTTTACCCTGCCTCTTGTTTTTTATTAACGATAAATCTTTGCTGCGATAGTGAGTTGTTTTTTGTTTTCTAGACTTTAAAAGGCTATTTTTATAAAAAAATGAGTCTCTCTAGTTAAAATCTTCTACTTTCTTGGTAATTATTGAAAGTTTTAGAGTGTGAGAGTATGGTATTGAGAACTTGTCAACTGATTTCTATCTCCTGGTATTTTTGTTGGAAGTCTTCTTTCAAAAAAAGATATGAGGCATTTAATGATTGAAATATAATATTTTTGGTTTTGAGGTGAAATAAAACGGTTGCAATTCAGGTGTTGATAGCATCCGGTGTTAGTTTGTGATATAATAGAAATAAAATAATTAATAGAGGTGTAAGGTGGGGAGACGTTTAAAAGAAAATAAAACGAGCAAGTTTCAGCAAAGTTTCAATATTATTTTGTTGTTTCTATATATAGTGCTTACTTGTTTTTTGCTGTTTTTAATATTCAGATATCATATCTTAGCCGTTAGTTATTTCAATCTTATTCTAGCAGCTATTATGGTGTTCATTGCGCTAGTAGCTTTATTTTTAATATCAAATAGAAAAGCTAAGAAGTTGACTTTAATCATGCTCTTGCTATCTATTGTAGCTAGTTCACTAGCCTTGGTTGGAGTTCATCAGTTCGTTAGTTTGGCTAATCATTTAAATGCAACATCTAACTATTCTAGTTACTCCATCAGTGTTGCAGTTTTGGCGGATAGTGAGATTGGTAATGTATCCCAACTGTCCAGTGTGACAGCTCCGACAAAAACAGATGCGGAGAATATCAAAAAACTGCTTGATGATATTAAGACAAGTCAGAATAAAGACCTAAAGGTTGAGGATAGTTCTTCTTACCTTGCGGCTTATAAGAGTCTCTTAGTTGGAGAGACCAAGGCAATTGTTTTGAATAGTGTCTTTGAAAATCTGATTGAACAAGAGTATCCGGATCACGCCCAAAAAATCAAGAAAATTTATACCAAGGAACTAACCAAAACTGTTGAGGCACCTAAGTCTTCTCAAAATAAGGCTTTTAATATCTATATTAGTGGTATTGACACATACGGACCTATTAGCTCCGTTTCTCGTTCGGATGTCAACATCATCATGACGGTTAATCAAGAAACCAAGAAAATTCTCTTGACAACAACCCCTCGTGATGCTTATGTGCCCATAGCTGATGGAGGCAATAACCAAAATGATAAATTGACCCATGCAGGTATTTATGGTGTGGATGCTTCGATTCATACTTTGGAAAATCTTTATGGAATTGATCTAAATTACTATGCACGACTCAACTTCACTTCCTTCTTGAAATTAATTGATCTCTTAGGTGGTGTCGATGTTAATAATGACCAAGAGTTTACATTACTTCAAGGGAAATATCACTTCCCTGTTGGGAATGTCCACCTAGACTCTGAGCAGGCCCTAGGCTTTGTACGTGAGCGTTATTCATTAGCAAACGGTGATGGAGATCGTGGACGTAACCAACAGAAAGTCATTTCGGCTATTATCCAAAAACTAACTTCGACAGAAGCTTTGAAGAATTTTGATGGTATTATGGAGAGCTTACAGGATTCTGTCCAAACCAATATGCCTCCTGAAACAATGGTTAGCTTAGTGAATACCCAACTAGCAAGTGGAGGGAAATATACTGTTATCACTCGAGATTTAAAGGGAACTGGTCGTATGGGTCTTCCTTCCTATGCTATGCCTGATAGTGAACTCTATATGTTAGAAGTTGATCCAAACAGCCTAGAGACACTCAAAACAGAAATTAAAGATATCATGGAAGGAAAATAAGATGATTGATATCCATTCACACATAGTTTTTGATGTAGATGATGGTCCTAAGGATAAGACAGAAAGTATAGCGCTTCTGAAGGAGGCCTATGCTCAAGGAGTCCGTACCATCGTTTCGACTTCCCATCGTCGAAAGGGGATGTTTGAAACACCAGAAGAGGATATATTAAGAAATTTTAAAGTTGTCAAGGAGTTGGCTAAAGAGGTTGCTCCTGATTTAACCATCTTGTATGGAGCAGAGATTTATTACAGCAGTGATGCTTTAAACAAATTAGAGAATCAGCAGATTCCACAACTAAATGGCACCCGTTATGCCTTGATAGAATTCAGCATGAATACCCCTTATCGTGAAATCCATAGCGCATTGACCAATGTTTTGATGTTGGGAATAACCCCTGTTATTGCCCATATAGAACGTTATGATGCTTTGGAAAACAACGAAAAAAGGGTGCGAGACCTCATCAACATGGGATGTTATACACAGGTCAACAGTTCGAGTATCCTTAAACCAAAATTGTTTGGTGATACTTATAAATTCATGAAAAAACGGGCTCGCTATTTCTTAGAGAGGGATTTGGTTCATATAGTTGCTAGTGATATGCACAATCTAGACGGTCGCCCTCCTTATATGAAGGAAGCCTACGAAATAGTGAGTAAAAAGTATGGCCAAGATAAGGCTCGGGAACTCTTTATATTAAATCCCGAAAAAGTCATTAAAGATCAAATTATTTAGGAGTTATAATGAAAGAAAAAGATACTATTGAAATCAATGTTATTCAGTTGTTAAAGGCACTATGGAAAAAGAAACTGCTAATCCTTCTTGTAGCCATCGTAGCAGGAGCTGCTGCATTTGCATATAGTAGTTTTGTTGTTAAACCTGAGTATAGAAGTACAACTCGGATCTATGTAGTTAATCGAAACCAAAGTGATAAACCGGGATTGACAAATCAAGATCTACAAGCAGGAGCTTACCTGGTTAAGGACTATCGTGAGATCATTCTTTCCCAAGATGTCCTAGAGAAAGTAGTTGCTGATCTTGGCTTAAACATTAATGCGAAAATATTAGCTAAGAAGATTCAAGTAACGGTTCCCGCAGACACACGTATCGTATCTATTTCAGTTAGTGATCACAAGCCTGACGAAGCAAGTCGAATTGCAAATGCTCTTCGAGATGTTGCGGCACAAAAGATTATTGCGGTCACCCGTGTTTCTGACGTAACTACCTTGGAGGAAGCACGTCCAGCAACTGGACCGTCTTCACCAAATATTCGTCGAAATACCATTATGGGAGTTGTAGCAGGTGCAGGATTAGTGATTGTAGTGGTCTTGTTGCTTGAACTATTTGATGATCGTGTCAAACGTCCAGAAGATATTGAGGATGTTATGAAAATCTCACTCCTTGGAGTCATTCCAGATTTTGATAAATTAAAGTAAGGGAGAACCTATGGCAAAGTTAGAATTAACAAAACAAAAACTTGATTCTGCCAAAAAAGCAGAAGAATATTACAATGCTTTACGTACCAATATACAGTTGAGTGGAGATAACTTAAAGGTTATAACGATTTCCTCTGTTGAACCAAGCGAAGGAAAATCGACAACTTCTACAAATATTGCCTTGGCTTTTGCGCGTGCAGGCTACAAGACACTCCTGATTGATGCTGATATCCGAAATTCAGTTATGTCTGGAGTATTCAAGTCAAGAGAACGAATCACAGGTTTAACTGATTATCTTGCTGGTACGCAAGATTTATCCCATGGTCTTTGTGAAACAAGCATTGATAATTTATTTGTGATCCAATCAGGGTCACCTTCTCCAAATCCAACAGCTCTTCTTCAAAGTGCCAATTTTGGATTGATGATTGAAACACTACGGAAATATTTTGACTATATTATCGTTGATACGGCACCGATCGGAGTCGTAATCGATGCAGCCATTATCGTGCAAAAATGCGATGCATCGATTTTGGTTACAGAAGCTGGTGGAACAAAAAGAAGAGATGTTCAAAAAGCTAAGGTTCAGTTAGAACAAACAGGGATCCCATTTTTGGGGATTGTTTTAAATAAATTTGATGTTAAACGAGAAAAATATGGATCTTACGGTTCTTATGGGTATAAATAGTTTGTGATGTTTTTACGTGAGTATACCACCAGTTTTTCCTTTGGAGTTCATTTGATTTCTGATTTTAAAAAAGTCAATGGTATTTCGCTTGTGAATTCAATGAAAAAGGTTGGTTGTCTAAAAATATAGTTTGATTACTTCAGGCGTAGTTTAATAGTGCAATTGTTTCTGATGTTCTAAGTTGTTTGGGATAACGTTAGCTTCACGAATATTCAAATGTTATGAGTGAGGGACTAGCAACGCTGATAGAATGAAATTTTATAGATGTAGTAAAAAATTATCTGTTATATTCAGATAAAATAAATTACCTTTTCAGAAGTTAATTGAATCACCAATAACATGCTGATTTTTGTAGTTGCATGAACTGCCCAATTTAATTCGCTAAATTGGAATAAGATGAAAATTGAATTTATAGTGAGAGATAGTTTATGTATAGTATAATAAAACGATTAGGAGATATTTTTTTGTCTTTAATAGGCGTAATAATATTATGTCCGCTTTTTATAATAATTGCAATCGCGATTAAGCTTGATTCAGAAGGTCCAGTAATCTTTAAGCAGAAACGTTTTGGACGTTATAAGAAATCGTTCTATGTTTTAAAATTTAGAACAATGAAGGTAGAGTCGCCCAAATATGTGGCTACTCGAGATTTACACAACTCAGAACAGTGGATTACTAAAGTAGGAAGTTTTTTAAGAAAAACATCTTTAGATGAATTACCTCAACTGTGTAATATTCTTGTTGGTAATATGAGTATTGTGGGTCCTAGACCAGTAGCAATAAGTGAACTGGATGTTATAGAAGCTAGAGAACAGTACGGTGCAAATGATATTTTGCCAGGATTGACTGGATGGGCGCAAATCAATGGTCGGGACAATTTGTCGACAGATGTGAAGGCAAGATTGGATGGTTATTATGTGCAACACAGATCATTAACAATGGATATTAAATGTATAGTGAGAACAATACCTTATGTACTGAAACGTAAAGGAATTGTAGAGGGGAGTAAAAGAGGAAGTTAGGTTGCTACAATGAAAATTTTATTTGTTTGTCAGCATTATAAACCGGAACCTTTTAGGTTGTCAGATATTTGCGAGGATCTAGTTCAGAGAGGTCATGAAGTTGCTGTTTTAACAGGAATTCCTAATTATCCTGAAGGTGAAATATATGCGGATTATCGGAATAAAAAAAAGATGAGAGAAACTATAGAAGGCGTTGCTGTTTTTCGTTCCTATACGATTCCAAGGAGGAAAAGCACCTTATATCGCGTATTGAATTATTTTAGTTTTGCTATCAGTTCGTCGATAGGAGTTCTACTGGGAAAGTATAAAGCAAAAGATGGAACGGAATTTGATTGTGTCTTCGTAAATCAATCATCTCCAGTTATGATGGCATGGGCTGGTATGGTTTATAAAAATAAGTATAAGAAGCCCCTGTTTCTATATTGTATGGATGTTTGGCCAGATAGTTTAACTGTAGGTGGAGTGAAACAAGATGGCTTGATTTTCAAGTTGTTTAAATTTATCTCAAAAAAAGTTTATCGAGCTAGTGATTATATATTTGTCACTAGTCCATCATTTAAGAATTATTTTGTGCAACAATTTGATATATTAGAACAAAAGATTACTTATTTGCCACAATATGCAGAAGATCTTTTTATCCCTGATGAATCGAGAGTTAATAAAGAAAGTGTTGACCTAACTTTTGCTGGTAATATTGGTAAAGCACAAAATTTGGAAACTATTTTGAAAGCTGCCAGTTTGATAGAAAAGAATACCAATTTACCCAAGAAAATTCATTTTCATTTTGTTGGAGATGGTACGGAATTGCTAAGTATGAAAGCCTTAGCTCATGAATTGGAGTTGAAGAATGTTTCCTTTTATGGAAGACGTTCTTTGGAAGAAATGCCTATCTTCTATAAAAAATCAGATGCTATGTTAGTTTCTTTAATAGGAGACTCGATAGTTTCTCGTACTATACCTGGGAAAGTACAATCTTACATGGCGGCAGGGAAACCAATTATAGGTGCAATTTCAGGAGATACTAAAACAATTGTAGAAGAAGCAAAGTGTGGCTTTGTCAGTCCCGAACAAGATGTGGAACAATTGGCAAAAAATATATACAAATTCAGTATGTTATCTATAGAGGAACAAAAGGAATTAGGAAAGCAAGCTCGTTGTTACTATGAAAAGCACTTTTCAAAAGAACAGTTTATGTTCGAACTGGAGACATATTTAGAGAGGAAAAGTAAGAAGGAATAACTTAATGAGAGTACTGTTTATACTATCTGATAATATATATCTAACTCCTTACTTCAATTTTTATAAAGAATTATTGAAGAAACTGTCTATTGATTATGATGTTATATATTGGGATAAAAATATTAATGAGATTATTACAAAACAAAACTATTATCGTATTTCTTTTTCTGGTAAGGGAAAATTGAGTAAGATATTAGGTTATGTAAAATTCAGAAAAGCAATTAAAAAAAAGCTAAAAGAAAATAATTATGATGTGATATTACCTTTGCATAGTATTGTGTCTTTCATTTTAGCAGATGTTCTTCTCTTTTTCTTTAAAAATAGATATATATATGATATTCGTGATTACAGCTATGAAAAATTTTTTGTTTATCGTTTAGTTCAGAAACAGCTGGTAAAAAATTCTCTTATGAATATTATTTCTTCAGAAGGATATAAAATTTTTTTACCAAAAGGAGAGTATTTTACTACTCATAACCTCCCAAATATGATAGATCTAAACGAAGTAAAGCAGTTGAAAAATAATTGTACGTTTCCGATTCAACTTTCTTACATTGGCTTAATTCGTTTTCAAGAACAGAATAAAAAAGTTATTAATTTTTTTGCAAATGATAGTCGATTTCAGTTGAATTTTATAGGGACTAATGCAGAAGAATTAAGGGAATTTTGTCAAGAAAAAGATATAAGAAATGTTAATTTGGTGGACACATTCCAGCCAAAAGATACCTTATCTTTTTATAAGAATACAGATGTTATTTTGAATTTATACGGGAATCATACTCCCTTATTAGACTATGCTTTGTCTAATAAACTCTACTTTGCTGCATTGTTATATAAGCCTATCTTAGTTTGTGAAGATACTTATATGGAAAAAGTGTCGATAGAGAATGGTTTTGGTTTCGTTTTACCTATGAAGGATGAGTCAGAAAAAGATTACTTGGTTTCGTATGTTCAAAACCTTGATAGGAAAAAGCTAATTAAGAATTGTGATAGCTTTATGGATAGAATTAGTTTAGAAAAACAAAAAACAGAAATAGAATTAGAGAAGCGAATCATAAGCTTAAGGAAGAAGAATGATTAAAGTATTACATCTATTTACAACATTGGATAGTGGTGGAGTAGAAAGTTTTCTATTTAACTATTATTCTCACATTGATAGAAAAAAAATTCAATTTGATTTTATTGTGCCTGGAGAAGAACAAGGTTTTTTAGAGGATAAAATAAAGGAATTGGGAGGAAGAGTTTATCATGTGCCTCTATTAAGGGAAAAACCTCTACAGCAATTTCTCTCTCTTGTTAGAATAATAAAGAAAGGAGATTATGATGTAGTTCATTGCCATGGCTATAAATCTGCAATTGGTCTTATTTTATCGAAAATAATTGGCTGTAAAATTAGAATTATTCATAGTCATATGGCTTATGTAACAGAAAACAATTTTCAAAAAGTATTGCGTAAATTAATAACGATTTTGGTTAAAATACTAGCAACTCATTGGTTTGCATGTGGGGAAGATTCGGCTAAATGGTTATATGGAGAGACAGCGTATAAAAACGGAAAAGTTGAAATTGTTTTTAATGCTATTGATTTGAAAAAGTATCAATTTTCTTCAGATGTTAGAAAAAAATGTCGTAGAGAATTGGATGTGTCAAATAAATTCGTACTAGGGAATATAGCGCGCCTATCAAATCAAAAAAACCAAAGTTATTTATTTAGTATTTTAAAAGAGCTCATTTTAATCAAACCAAATGTTATGTTATTGTTAGTTGGTAATGGCGAGGATGAACAGAGATTAAAACAGGAAGTCTTAGAACTAAATCTAACCTCATATGTGCTATTTTTAGGCAGAAGAACCGATGTTTCCGATTTATTATCTGCAATGGATGTTTTTTTGCTTCCGTCTAAATATGAGGGATTACCTGTTTCACTAGTAGAGGCTCAGGCATCGGGATTACAAATTTTATCGTCAGATACGGTAACGCAAGAAGTAAATGTGACCCAAAATATTAGTTACTTACCTATCACCGAAGAGTCTGTACTTCTTTGGAAAGATAAGGTGCTGTCTTTAACATCTGAGGAGAGCAATCGTTTTACAATAAATGACAGTATGACAGATGGTCCCTACGATATTTGTTATCAAGCTAGTAAATTATTGAATCGTTATCAAGAAATGTGCGTAATAAAGGAGATATAGATGCAGACAAAGTATATTTGTAGAGTTACACTAATGGTATTAAGTTTTATATTTGCTTTCTGTTACTTGTTGTGGACTCTTGATAATTGGGATAATGGTTTCCTTATATCTAATTATGTCCCATCTATATTTTTTTGGGTTTGTTTTCTAATTATTTTTCAAATTACTGGTTTTATTTTACGAAAAGTTAGCATATATGATTTTTCTGTATGGTATCTGATTTTATCTTATTTTTTTATGTTTGGATTAATTTTCAATGAGTATATGGGGTTTCAGACTACTCTACTGTGGAGTCCTAGTCACTTCTATAACAATGAAGAGTTATTTCATTCATACATTTTTATAATTTGGATCTTGTTTTGTTATTCTGTAGGTTATTTATTTTTTTATAGTGATGGAAAGGTACATTATCATTCAGAAGTGCAAAATTATCAGGAAGATGAAGAGAACTTTTTGTACAATGCGGGTAGGATTCTAACAGGAGTGGGCTTTATTTCAAGGGTAATAACAGATTCTAAAACAGTACTAACAGTTAGAGCGGCGAATAGCTATTCAGCATATTCAGAGGCAGCTAGTTCAGGAATAATAGACGATTTAGGAGTGCTTATGCTTCCTGGTGTATTCTCCTTGTTTTATTCAGATAAGCTGTCCCGAGTTATGAAGCGTACTATTTTTTGGGTAGTGTTGTTTTACTTAATTTTGATAATGATTCTAACAGGAAGTCGTAAAATCCAGGTATTTTCAATCTTGGCGTTGATTTTAGTATACACACAATCTTTAGGGATTACTTTTTCGAAGAAAAGAGTGCTTGCATTTTTAATAGCAACTGTATTTCTATTAAACGTATTAGTTGTTATTAGGGGGCACCGTTTTGACTTAAATACCATAGGAACATACTTATTTGATTCCTTTTCTTCATTAGGTTTTGCAAAAAATATACTAGGGGAAGTATTTTCAGAGTCGGGATTGACCAGCCTAACAGTAGCTTCTGCTGTAACTGTTGTGCCTAGTAGCATTCCATATGAATATGGGATGACATTTCTACGCACTATTCCATCAATTTTTCCTATTGGATGGTTAGTTGGTGATTTTTTTGATAAAGCATCAGCAACGGTTGTTATTAATAAATTTTTGGGGTTACCTGTAGGTTCTTCTTTTGTGGAAGAATTATTCTGGAACTTTGGTTACTATGGTGGCGTTTTTTTGAGTTTTGTTTTGGGAATATTTAGTGGATGGCGATTAAATTTTAGGGCTTTTCAAACAAGTAAAATCTCAAAAGTGATTTATTTTTCGGTGATTTCTCAACTATTGCTTTTAGTGAGAAGTAGTTCAATAGATGTTTATCGTCCTATTATGTATAGTTTGATTATGATATTTATTTTTAGGAGGTTGAAAAAATAGTGGTGAAAAAAATTATGTTACATGGTGCAACGGATTATGGTTCAAGTAATTACGGTGATTATCTTTACGGTGAGATTGTCTATGATTTATTAGAATCTAAAGGATACGAAGTTTCTTTTTATAATCCATCAGATTTCTTTCAAACGTATTTGAAAGAATATCGTCAAAAACAAGCGTTTACTAAAAAACAAGCAGATGCTATTTTGTATATTCCAGGAGGATATTTTGGAGAAGGGCATAATGCACGTTTTCGTGATAATTTAATCCAATTTAAGCGATTTTTACCTTTGGGAATTTGGGCTTCATATTTTAAAAAGCCTATAGGAGTTGTAGGTATTGGTGCAGGGCCTAATAACGATTCTTTGATGAATTATGGTATAAAGAGAATTATTAACAATGCTCAATTTATTACAGTTCGTGATCGAGAATCATTTGATTCTTTGAAGAGTTTGTCTCCTTCGGCTCCAGTGTATGAAGCTTTTGATTTAATTGTTTCAAGTAAATTAAGAGAAGAAAAAACAGAGCAGTTGTATCAATTGAAAAGAGAATCCAAGGATAGAAAGATAATTCTTGTTCACTATAATCATTCCAAAGAGGCTCTTGAAAAATTTGCAAAATCAGTTAATCTTTTTCTAGAAAACCATCCTAACTATTATGTTGTAGTAACTTCTGATTCCATTCTACCTTATGAAGACGAATATTATCAGGAATTTAGAAAATTAGTTAGAACTGAGGATTGTTTTCAATTCAGGTATCATTCTCCTGCAGAAATGACATCATTGTTGAAAATGGTCGATGTGGTTTTAACTTGTAAATTACATGTTGGAGTAGTGGCAACATGTTTTAATAAATCTGTGATTGCTATTGCATGCCATCCAGAAAAAACAGCACGTTATTATGAAGCTATTGGAGAGTTGCAACGTTGTGAATCTTTATTTGATTCAAGTGTTAGTAATATTGTAGAGAAACTTGAAACTTTTCATTTAAAACCAATAAAAATACCTTCAGAATTGGTGTTGAAAGCGAGAAGTAGTTTAGACTATTTAGATCTTTTTTTGGAAGGACTAGTTCGTGAAAGTTGATAGAATTTCATTTATAAAAAATACAAGTTCTCTCTACATTCTGAATATTGTTAAATTACTATTTCCTTTATTAACACTTCCCTATTTAACAAGGGTGCTTTCACTAGATGCGTATGGAATGGTTACTTATGTTAAAGCGTTAATAGCTTATGTTCAACTAGTGATTGATTTTGGTTTCATGCTGTCAGCTACAAAAAACATTGTGAATGCTTGTGCTAATCCCTCAAAGATTGGAAGGATAGTTGGAGATACTCTAGCCGAAAAAATATTTTTATCTATCATTTCGATTCTAATTTACAGCATACTGATGTGGCAAATCCCAATAATGAGAGAGAATATTCTTTTTTCAGTTCTTTATTTGCTGGCTACAGTGACCAATATTTTTATCTTTGACTTTTTATTTCGTGGAATTGAAAAAATGCATGCAGTTGCAATTCCTTATGTTGTTTCTAAAACTATCATTACAATTTTGACATTTATTGTAGTCAAAGATGATTCTTCTATTTTATGGATTCCGATATTGGAAGGAGTCGGGAATTTAGTTGCTGCAGTAGTTTCTTACGGCTTCCTTCATCATTATGGAATCAAATTATCATTTTCTGACCTCCCTGTTTGGGTTAAAGATTTAAAGGAATCATCTATTTATTTTTTATCTAATTTTGCAACTACTATTTTTGGTGTGTTTACAACAGTCATTTCGGGTTTTTATTTACAGAGTCAAGAGATTGCCTTTTGGGGGATAGCACTGCAACTGCTTTCGGCAGCGAAATCTTTGTATAATCCTATTGCTAATAGTTTATATCCGCATATGATACGTACCAAAGATATACAATCTGTTAAGAAGATTAACCGAATTATGCTTGTTCTGATTATCTTTGGAGTTTTGATTGTTTTGTTCTTTTCAAATCAAATTCTTTCTATAATTGGTGGTGAAAAATATACAATTTCAGCAGATTTTCTTAAGTATTTATTACCCGCTTTTGTTGCTAGTTTTTATTCTATGATATACGGATGGCCTGTCTTAGGGGCTATTGATAAAGTGAAAGAAACTACAATGACAACTATATTAGCTTCAATTATCCAAATTCTGGGATTAGGAATATTTATCTTGTCTGATAATTTTAGTTTAGTAACATTAGCTATTTGTTCAAGTATGTCTGAGGTGGTGTTATGGATTAGCCGTTATCTAATTTATTTTAAGAACCGTTCATTATTTGTTAGGAGTAAGTAAATATATGAAAAAAGTAGTTGTAGTGTTTGGAACTCGTCCAGAAGCTATCAAGATGTGTCCTTTGGTCAAAGAGTTAAGAACACGTAAGAATATTGAAACATTAGTTTGCGTTACAGGCCAACACCGTCAAATGTTAGATCAAGTTTTGGACACATTTGGAATTATACCTGATTTTGATTTATCTATTATGAAAGATAAACAAACTTTATTTGATGTGACCATTGGCATTTTGGAAGGAATGAAGACTATTTTAGAGTCAGAAAAACCTGATTTAGTGTTAGTTCATGGGGATACAAGTACGACATTTGCTAGTTCACTGGCGGCCTTTTATTTACAGATTCCAATTGGTCATGTTGAAGCTGGTTTGCGTACTTACGATATCTATTCACCTTATCCTGAAGAGTTTAATCGTCAAGCAGTAGGGGTTTTGGCTCAGTATCACTTTACCCCAACACAACTTTCGAAAGATAATCTTTTGAGAGAAGGAAAAACTCCAGAGAGCATATTTGTGACAGGTAATACGGCAATTGATGCTTTACAAACTACAATTCAAGAGGACTATACGCATCCTGAGTTAGAATGGATAGGAGAAAGCAGGTTTATTCTAATTACAGCTCATCGTCGTGAAAATCTTGGTGAACCGATGAGACATATGTTTAGAGCAATTAGAAGGATTATTGAAGAATATCCAGATGTCAAGGCTATTTATCCTATTCATATGAATCCTCGTGTTCGCCAAATTGCTGAGGAAGAATTAAGTGGCTGTGAACGTATCAAGATGATCGAACCTTTAGAAGTATTAGATTTTCACAACTTTTTATCAAGAAGTTATCTAATTTTAACAGATAGTGGGGGTATTCAAGAAGAGGCTCCTAGTTTAGGAAAACCTGTTTTGGTTATGAGAGATACAACTGAACGTCCAGAGGGAATTGAGGCAGGAACTTTGAAACTTGTAGGTACTGATGAGAATAATATTTATAGGCATTTTAAAGAATTATTAGAAAATGATTCAGTTTATCAAGCTATGAGTCAAGCTTCAAATCCATATGGAGATGGAACAGCTTGTAAGAAAATTGCAGACATACTAGAAGGAGAAGTATAATATATGTCACAATTTAAAGGAAAAACTCTCCTAATTACAGGAGGGACAGGTTCATTTGGGAATGCAGTTCTCAAGCGTTTTTTAGAGACAGATATTTCAGAGATTCGTATCTTTTCACGAGATGAAAAAAAACAAGATGATATGCGTCATGAATTTCAGGTAAAAGTACCAGAAGCGGCTGGGAAAATCCGTTTTTACCTAGGAGATGTGCGTGACTTGGCTTCAGTGAAAAATGCTATGCATGGTGTGGATTATGTGTTTCATGCTGCTGCTCTTAAACAAGTACCTTCTTGTGAATTTTTCCCTGTAGAAGCGGTAAAAACTAACATTTTGGGAACGGAGAATGTCCTCACTGCGGCTATCGAAGCTGGTGTAAAGCAAGTTATTTGTCTTTCTACAGATAAGGCGGCTTATCCTGTCAATGCTATGGGAACATCCAAGGCTATGATGGAAAAGATTGCTGTTGCTAAGTCCCGGACGGTAAATTCTGAGCATACAAAGATATGTGTGACTCGCTATGGGAATGTTCTATGTAGCCGTGGATCTGTAGTTCCTCTTTGGATTGAGCAAATTAAGCAAGGAAATGCTCTTACAATTACTGAACCTAGCATGACACGTTTTGTCATGACATTGGAAGAAGCAGTAGACTTGGTCTTATTTGCATTTGAAGAAGGGAAATCTGGAGATATACTAGTTCAAAAAGCACCCGCATGTACGATTGAAGTGTTGGCTAAGGCTGTATCAGAAATTTTTGCCTCAGAACAAGATATTAAGATTATAGGTATTAGACACGGAGAAAAAATGTATGAAACACTATTAACTAATGAAGAGTGCGCAAATGCAATTGATTTGGGTGATTTTTATAGAGTTCCTAGTGATAATCGTAATCTTAACTATGATAAGTATTTCAAAGATGGTAGTACAAATAGAAATTTGTTGACAGAATTCAATAGTAATAATACTGATTTGATGGATGTAGAGCAAGTTAAAAGAAAGTTGCTAGAATTAGATGAAATACAGACAGCAATTCGTCACATGGTAGCAGATGACGAAAAGAGCAAATGATGTGAAATCTTTTAAGATACATTAAAGTTTTGAAGGATGTGTAATGTGTCATTTCATCGTCGAGAGAGTTGACTATTAAAATAGCATATAATGATATAAAACAAGGGGGGACGCATGATTAAAAATGTTTTAATCACAGGAGCGAAAGGATTTGTAGGAAAAAATCTTATCTGTACTCTGGAAGCTTTGAAGGATGGGCGAGATAGAACTCGTCCTAATTTAGAGATTGGAGAGATTTTTCAATATGATCGTGATACAGATCCGATTTTATTAGAAGAATATTGTAAGAAAGCCGATTTTGTATTCCATTTAGCTGGCGTCAATCGTCCACAGAATCCTGATGAATTCATGGAGGGTAATTACGGTTTTTCCAGTAGACTATTAGAGATTTTAGAAAAGTATGAGAACACTTGTCCTGTTCTACTCTCTAGTTCTACTCAAGCTAGTTTAGAAGGCCGATTTTCAAACTCTGTATATGGACAATCTAAGCTAGCAGGGGAAGAACTATTCTTCGAATATGGAAATAAAACGGGAGCACCTGTCTTAGTTTACCGTTTCCCAAATCTGTATGGGAAGTGGTGCCGACCTAACTACAATTCTGCTGTAGCAACTTTCTGTCATAATCTAGCTCACGATTTACCTATTCAGGTAAATGATCCAAGTGTAGAATTGGAGTTGCTGTATATTGATGACTTGATACAAGAGTGTCTAACTGCATTGGAAGGAAATCCTCATCGTTGTAATTTAGATGGATTACAAATCTTACCTAGCCCATCAGGAAACTACTGTTATGTACCAACGACTCATCGTGCAACCCTAGGAGAGATTGTAGCTCTATTAGAAACATTTAAAAAACAGCCTGATAGTTTAGTTATGCCTGAAATTCCTCAAGGATCCTTTGAAAAGAAATTGTATTCTACCTACTTATCTTATTTACCAGTAGATAAGTTTAAGTTCCCTCTAAAAATGAATATAGATGAACGAGGTAGTTTCACGGAACTATTAAAAACGGAAAATGCGGGTCAATTTTCTGTCAATATTTCTAAACCTGGCATTACAAAAGGGCAACATTGGCATCATTCTAAGTGGGAATTTTTCATGGTTGTTTCTGGTCGTGCTTTAATACAAGAGCGTAGAATAGGACTGGATGAAAACGGGCAAGAGTATCCTATTCTGAACTTTGAAGTGTCGGGCGATAAGATTGAAGCAATACATATGATACCGGGCTATGCACATAATATTATTAATCTTTCTGATACAGAAAATTTAGTTACTGTAATGTGGGCTAATGAGTCATTTGATCCTAGCCGTCCAGATACTTTTTTTGAACAAGTGGAGAAATAAATGAAAATTAAGACAGATTATAGTGATATTCACTTTAAAGATAATGGAAAACTTAAGTTATTGATTATTGTGGGAACACGTCCTGAGATTATACGTCTAAGTAGTGTTATCACTAAATGTCGAAAGTATTTTGATGTTATTTTGGCACATACTGGACAAAACTATGATTATAATTTAAATGGTATTTTCTTTGATGATTTAGGTTTAGACTCTCCAGATGTATACATGGATGCTGTTGGAGATGATCTTGGTGCTACTGTAGGGAATATTATTAATACTTCATACAAATTGATGAATCAAATTAAACCAGATGCTTTATTGATTTTAGGGGATACAAATTCTTGTCTATCAGCGATTGCTGCCAAGCGTTTACATATTCCAATTTTTCATATGGAGGCTGGCAATCGCTGTAAGGATGAGTGTCTTCCAGAAGAAACTAATCGTCGAATTGTTGATATTATTTCAGATGTTAACTTAGCATACTCTGAACATGCTCGAAAGTATTTACATGAGTGTGGTTTGCCTAAAGAGCGCACGTACGTAACTGGTTCTCCTATGGCAGAAGTGTTACATAAAAATTTATCTGCCATTGAGTCTTCAGATATCCATGAACGTTTGGGGTTGAAAAAAGGAGGATATATCCTACTTTCAGCTCACCGTGAGGAAAATATTGATACAGATAAAAATTTTTTCTCTCTCTTCACAGCAATTAATAAATTAGCTGAAAAGTATAATATGCCAATCTTGTATTCTTGCCATCCTCGATCTAAGAAAAGATTAAAAGAGAGCAGTTTTGAATTAGATAAACGTGTGATTCAGCATGAGCCACTAGGATTCCATGACTATAATTGTTTACAGATGAATGCATTTGTTGTAGTATCTGATTCAGGAACTTTACCAGAAGAAAGTAGTTTCTTTACTAGTCAAGGATATCCATTTCCAGCTGTATGTATTCGTACAAGTACAGAACGCCCTGAGTCCCTAGATAAGGCAGGATTTATTTTGGCAGGTATTGATGAAAATTCTCTTCTTCAAGCAGTTGAAACTGCTGTTAGCTTGGCAGAAGATGAGGATTTTGGCTTACCTGTACCAGACTATGTTGAGGAAAATGTCTCTACTAAAGTTGTTAAGATAATACAGAGTTATACAGGGATAGTGGATAAAATAGTTTGGCGAAAAAGCTAAGTTTTATATTTCATTTTATTAGCTAAATTTTAGGTTAGTTTGTTCAAAGGAATTCTTTAGGTGACTTGCAGATCGATTATTTTTTAGGATTATTGCTAATTAAATTTTCAATGAAAGTAAGTTCTTTAGGATTCGTTTTCTTTGTTCCATAGGAAATGAGTCAAATAAGGGGGTGAATTCTTTCTATGTTATTTGCTGCGATGGAAAGAATTTTACAAACAAGACCTTAAAAAATAAATGTTGAAATATTGCTATAAAGTATATTTTGAACTAGAGATATTTCAGGATTAGTGCCTTATCACTCATGCTAAAGGATGAAATGGTTTTATTAGAGAAGTCGAACTATGTGTGATAGACACTCGCACTAGGAAATAGATTTATAGAATTTTCTTTTGGACAGTTGCGGAAAATAGGACCAATTTTCCAGTGATTTTATAAAAAGGTGGAGGAGGTAAAAACTCAATTTGAAGATAAAATTGAGTAAATCTTTCCGTTATAAAACGTATAGTATCAAGTTTTTTTGAACATCTGATATTATGCGTTTTCTTATTTTAAGGGGGCGTTTGCCCAGTCGTTTTCTTTTATTTACCCACCGATGAAATCGTCGGATAATTATAAAAATTCAAGAAAAAGCTTGCGTAAATGTTAGAAAATTCGAGCACGAATGTATTTTTTGTGTTATAATATTCTGTGAGTAGTTATGCCTTGGTGTAGCTATTAAAAATAGAAGTGTGAAACTGGTAAGATAGAGAGGACGCAGTGTAATGACTAGGAATGGTTTTTTTACAGGCTTAGATATCGGAACTAGCTCTATTAAAGTGTTGGTTGCAGAGCTTGTAAATGGTGAAGTAAATGTAATTGGCGTAAGTAATGCCAAAAGTAAAGGTGTCAAAGATGGGATTATCGTTGACATCGAAGCAGCAGCGACGGCTATTAAGTCTGCAATTTCTCAAGCAGAAGAAAAAGCAGGAATTTCAATCAAGTCTGTAAACGTTGGTTTGCCAGCTAATTTGCTACAAGTTGAGCCAACTCAAGGCATGATTCCGGTGACATCAGATACAAGAGAAATTACAGATCAAGATGTTGAAAATGTGGTTAAATCAGCTTTGACTAAAAGTATGACTCCAGACCGTGAAGTTATCACCTTTATTCCAGAGGAATTTGTCGTAGATGGATTCCAAGGAATTCGTGATCCTCGCGGAATGATGGGTGTGCGTTTGGAAATGCGCGGTCTCTTGTACACTGGCCCACGTACGATTCTCCATAATCTTCGTAAAACTGTAGAGCGTGTAGGCATTCAAGTTGATAACGTGATTATTTCACCTCTTGCAATGGTTCACTCTGTCTTGAATGAAGGTGAACGTGAGTTTGGTGCGACTGTTATCGACATGGGTGGTGGCCAAACGACGGTTGCCACTATTCGCAATCAAGAACTTCAATATACAAATGTTAACCAAGAGGGTGGCGATTATGTCACAAAAGACATTTCAAAAGTTCTTAAGACTTCTAAGAAAATTGCAGAAGGTCTAAAATTGAACTATGGTGAAGCTTATCCACCGCTAGCAAGCAAAGAAACTTTCCAAGTTGAAGTGATCGGTGAAGTTGAACCAGTTGAAGTGACCGAAGAATACTTGGCTGAGATTATTTCGGCAAGACTTAAGCACATTTTTGAGCAAATTAAGCAAGATTTGGAAAGACGTCACCTATTAGACTTGCCAGGAGGTATTGCTTTGATTGGTGGAAATGCCCTCCTTCCAGGCGTCGTTGAATTGGCCCAAGAAGTATTTGGAGTCCGTGTTAAGTTATTCGTACCAAATCAAGTTGGGATTCGTAATCCTGCTTTTGCCCATGTCATTAGCTTGTCAGAATTCGCTGGAAGCCTTACTGAAGTGAATGTTCTAGCTCAGCGAGCAATTCGAGGGGAAAATGCTTTAAGCCACCAGCCACTTGACTTTAGAAGTTCAGCTCAACCTGTTTCACCTGTTTCTCCACGACCAGTATTTAATACAGTGACAACACCTGAGCCTGAAACAAACCAATCTGTTGAACCAGTAGCTCCTCTTCAATCGGAAGAAAAGAGCAAAGGTAAATTAACAGATCGTTTCCGTAGCTTGATTGGAAGCATGTTTGACGAATAAAATAGAGGAATATAAATATGACATTTTCATTTGATACAGCAGCAGCACAAGGTGCAGTAATTAAAGTAATCGGTGTCGGCGGTGGTGGTGGAAATGCCATCAACCGTATGGTTGACGAAGGCGTTTCTGGCGTTGAATTTATCGCAGCCAACACAGATGTACAAGCTTTGAGCAGTACAAAAGCTGAGACAGTTATCCAGCTCGGCCCTAAATTGACTCGTGGACTTGGTGCAGGAGGTCAACCTGAAGTTGGTCGTAAAGCTGCAGAAGAAAGCGAAGAAGTATTGACAGAAGCGATCAGCGGTGCTGATATGGTCTTCATCACTGCTGGTATGGGTGGTGGTTCTGGTACAGGTGCTGCACCAGTTATCGCTCGTATTGCAAAAAGTCTTGGTGCTTTGACAGTCGGTGTTGTTACTCGCCCATTTGGTTTTGAAGGAAGCAAACGTGGACAATTTGCTATCGAAGGGATTAACGAACTTCGTGAGCATGTTGATACACTCTTGATTATCTCAAACAACAACTTGCTAGAAATCGTTGACAAGAAGACTCCACTTCTTGAAGCATTGAGTGAAGCAGATAACGTTCTTCGTCAAGGTGTGCAAGGGATTACAGATTTGATTACAAATCCTGGTTTGATCAACTTGGACTTTGCAGACGTTAAGACTGTTATGGCCAATAAAGGTAACGCCCTTATGGGAATTGGTATCGGTAGCGGTGAAGAACGTGTTGTAGAAGCTGCTCGCAAAGCAATCTACTCACCACTTCTTGAAACAACTATCGATGGAGCAGAAGATGTGATTGTTAACGTAACTGGTGGTTTGGACTTGACTTTGATTGAAGCTGAAGAAGCATCAGAAATTGTTAACCAAGCAGCTGGTCATGGCGTTAACATCTGGCTTGGAACATCTATTGATGAGACAATGAAAGACGAAATCCGCGTGACGGTTGTTGCGACAGGAGTACGTCAGGATAAAGTTGAGAAAGTTGTAACTCCTCAACCGCGCCAAGCAACACACCGTGAACCTGCTCGAACTAGTCATGCGCAGACTTTTGATCGTAATTTTGATATGGCTGATACAGCAGAAATTCCAACTCCAAGTTATCGCCGTCAAGAAGCTCCAAAGACATCAGCTTTTGGTGACTGGGACTTGAGACGCGATGCCATCGTTCGTCAAGGAGAGCCAGTTGTTTCTCCAGTGGAACGTTTTGAAGTTCCAGCAGCTACGGATGAAGATGAGTTGGAAACACCACCATTCTTTAAAAATCGTTAATGAAGATGAATTTAAAAGAAAATACGAACCTTGTTTTTCAACAGATATCGAATGCAGTTCAGGAAGCTGGTCGTGAAAACGACTCGGTTTCTGTGATTGCGGTGACCAAATATGTAGATGTTGAAACAGCCTCAGCTTTGGTTTCGCAAGGAGTGCAACACATTGGTGAGAACCGTGTTGATAAATTTCTTGACAAGTATCATGCTCTAAGTGATAAGAATCTTACCTGGCATTTGATTGGAACCTTACAGAGACGTAAAGTCAAGGAAGTGATTTCTTATGTGGATTATTTTCATGCTTTAGATTCCTTAAAGCTAGCTCAGGAAATTCAAAAACGAGCAGACCACAAGATTAAGTGCTTTTTGCAAGTAAATATTTCTAAGGAAGAGAGCAAGCACGGTTTTTCGAAAGAAGAATTGTTAGCCCTCTTACCAGAACTTTCAGAATTAGACCAGATTGAGTATGTGGGACTGATGACCATGGCTCCATTTGAAGCAACTAGTCAAGAGTTACTAGAGATATTTAAAGAAACGCAAGAATTGCAAAAAAACATTCAAGAAAAACATCTCCCCAATATGCCGATGACAGAACTAAGTATGGGTATGAGTCGAGACTTCAAAGAAGCGATTCAATGTGGTTCAACTTTCGTTCGAATCGGCACAGCATTTTTTAAGTAGGAAATAACCATGTCACTAAAAAATAAATTTGAAAAGTTTATAGATTATTTCACTGAAGATGGAGAAGAAGTGGCACCAAACGTTGCTGAATTAAAGCCTGAAAAAACGCTAACATCAGTTTCTGCCCCCATGGAAGAACTTCCACAAGCTCAACAACTTCCCCAGCCTTCACAAGTGAATTCAAAGGAAAAAAATATTACGCGCCTTCATGCTCGTCAGCAAGAATTAGCGATGAAGAGTCATCGTAGTACAGAAAAGGTAACCATTGATGTTCGTTATCCTCGTCGCTACGAAGATGCAACGGATATCGTTGATTTACTAGCAGGCAATGAAAGTATTTTAATTGATTTCCAATACATGACTGAAGTACAAGCGCGTCGTTGTCTAGATTATTTAGATGGAGCTCGTCATGTACTTGCTGGTGAATTAAGAAAGGTTGCAAATACCATGTACCTTTTGACACCAGTAGGAGTTGTGGTTAACATCGAAGATATTCGTTTGCCAGAGGGAACTCATGGTGAAGAGTTTGATTTCGATATGAAGAGAAAACGAGTGAGATAATGATATTTCTAGTTCGCTTTATTCAAAACGCTACAGATATCTATTCTATGATACTTGTAGCGTTTGCTCTCTTATCCTGGTTTCCAAATGCCTATGAGACTAGAGCAGGTCGTTTGTTGACTAATTTAGTCAAACCAATTCTTCAACCCTTGAGACGTCTGCCGCTGAGTATTGGTGGTTTAGATTTTTCAGTTTGGGTGGCCGTCGTTTTAGTTCATTTACTTGGAAACTATCTGATCCGTTTTCTTTTAATACTAGCATGAGAAAAGATATCTATCAGCATTTTTCAGTCGAGGATATTCCTTTTATTGATAAAGGTTTGGAGTGGCTCAGGCAGGTTGAGGAGCACTACGCTCCCATCTTAACTCCCTTTATCAACCCCCATCAGGTCTTTATTTTAAAGACATTGGGCAATCATCAAGGGATTAAAGTTTTTTCTAGCAATGATTTTGTAGCTAGCGAGTATAGTCGTGTACTACTTGCACCAGATTATTTCATACCGACTTTGGCGGATTTTGAAATGGACTTGCTTGAGATTGTTTATTCTAGCAAGTTTGACCAATTGACACATTCCAAGATTTTAGGAACTGTTCTGAATCGTCTGGGAATCGATCGCAAGTTGTTTGGTGATATAGTGGTAACGGAAAATAGAGCTCAAATCATTGTGGACCGAAAATTCACTTCTCTCTTTCAAGATGGGATTCAAAAGATTGCTCGATTGCCTGTCAAACTTGAAGTCAAATCCTTTGAAGAATTGATAGAAGCCGAGAGTGATTATCAGGAAAAGGAAGTTTTAGTTCCGAGTATGCGCTTGGATGCTTTCTTGTCAAATGTTCTGAAATTGTCTCGCTCGCAGACAGCTGATTTGTTAGAAAGAAAATATGTTCAGATAAATTACCATCTGGTTGAAAAATCTGATTATCAAGTTAAGATTGGTGATTTAGTAAGTGTCAGACGTTTTGGAAGGATTAGTGTTCTGAGAGAAAATGGTCAGACAAAAAGGGATAAGAAGAAATTGACAATACAATTATTATTAAGTAAGTGAGGGGAAAATATGCCAATTACATCGTTAGAGATTAAGGATAAAAGCTTTAGTACTAAGTTTAGAGGTTTTGATCCTGAAGAAGTTGATGAATTTCTCGATATTGTAGTTCGAGACTATGAAACATTGGTTCGAAGTAACCATGATAAAGATCAACAAATTAGAAATTTAGAAGAGCGTTTGTCTTATTTTGATGAGATGAAAGATTCATTGAGTCAGTCTGTGTTAATTGCTCAAGATACTGCTGAGCGAGTTAAACAAGCAGCTACTGAACGCTCTCATAATATCATTCATCATGCTGAACAGGAATCACAACGTTTGCTTGATGAAGCTAAGTACAAGGCAAATGAAATTTTACGTCAAGCAACTGATAATGCTAAGAAGGTTGCGATTGAGACAGAAGAACTGAAGAATAAGAGTCGCGTCTTCCATCAACGCTTGAAATCTACAATTGAAAGTCAATTGGCCATCGTTGATTCATCTGATTGGGAAGAAATTTTACGTCCAACAGCAACTTATTTACAAACTAGTGATGAAGTCTTTAAAGAAGTGGTTAGAGAGGCTTTGGGGGAAAATATTTCAGCATTTCATGAGGAGGAAGCCAATGATTTGACTCGTCAGTTTTCACCTGAAGAGGTTGCTGAGCTCCAAGCACGTATAGAAGCAACTAATCGTGAATTGATGGAAGCACAGGATGAATCAACTTTATCTGACTTATCTTCGTTAGTAAATAATGAAATGAGTTCTGAGTCTAAAGAGGATTCAGAATAACAATTTCTCAACATTTGTAATTGTAAAATCTGAGAACAAGATCTTATCAAACATATTTTTAGCGAGTAGGAGATGGTGGAAGTCCTACAATCCCTGTTGATAAGATTATCCTCTCAAGTTATCAAGTCTGAAGTTAGTAGGATTTGACGTTCCCCACGTTACGGGAAAAGAGGGAGAAAGACTAGTTCTTTTTCCGAACAAAGGTGGTACCACGATTTTCGTCCTTTTTAGCGAGTCGTGGTTTTTATTTTGTCTATATAAAAAAGGAGATATCATGAAACTCAAAGAAACTTTAAATCTTGGGAAAACTGACTTCCCAATGCGTGCAGGCCTTCCAACCAAAGAGCCAGTCTGGCAAAAAGAATGGGAAGAAGCAAAATTGTACCAACGCCGTCAAGAATTAAATGAAGGAAAACCTCATTTCACTCTTCATGATGGACCTCCATACGCTAACGGAAATATCCACGTTGGTCATGCTATGAATAAGATTTCAAAAGATATCATTGTTCGTTCTAAGTCTATGTCAGGATTCTACGCACCATACATCCCAGGTTGGGATACACACGGACTACCAATCGAGCAAGTTTTGGCTAAACAAGGTGTTAAACGTAAAGAGATGGACTTGGTTGAGTACTTGAAACTTTGCCGTGAATACGCTCTTTCTCAAGTAGATAAACAACGCGAAGACTTCAAACGTTTAGGTGTGTCTGGTGACTGGGAAAATCCATATGTAACTTTGACCCCTGACTATGAAGCAGCGCAAATCCGTGTCTTCGGTGAGATGGCTAACAAGGGCTACATCTACCGTGGTGCCAAGCCAGTTTACTGGTCTTGGTCATCTGAGTCAGCTCTTGCTGAAGCGGAAATTGAATACCATGACTTGGTATCAACTTCTCTTTACTATGCCAACAAAGTCAAAGATGGCAAAGGTGTCCTAGACACTGATACTTATATCGTTGTTTGGACAACAACTCCATTTACTATCACTGCTTCTCGTGGTTTGACTGTTGGTGCGGATATTGATTACGTTTTGGTTCAACCTGCTGGTGAAGCCCGTAAGTTTGTGGTTGCTGCTGAATTGTTGAACAGCTTGTCTGAAAAATTTGGTTGGACGGATGTTCAAGTTTTGGCTACTTACCGTGGTTCAGAATTGAACCACATCGTGACAGAGCACCCATGGGATACTGCAGTAGATGAACTTGTTATTCTTGGTGAACACGTTACAACAGACTCAGGTACTGGTATCGTCCATACAGCTCCTGGTTTTGGTGAGGACGACTATAATGTTGGTATTGCTAACGGACTTGAAGTTGCTGTGACAGTTAACGAACGCGGGCTTATGATGGCTAATGCTGGTGCTGAGTTTGAAGGCCAATTCTATGATAAGGTTGTTCCAACGGTTATCGAAAAACTTGGTGATTTACTTCTTGCTCAAGAAGAAATCTCTCACTCATACCCATTTGACTGGCGTACGAAAAAACCAATCATCTGGCGTGCAGTTCCACAATGGTTTGCTTCAGTATCAAAATTCCGTCAAGATATTTTAGATGAAATCGAAAAAGTGAAATTCCATTCAGAATGGGGTAAAGTCCGTCTTTACAACATGATCCGTGATCGTGGTGACTGGGTCATCTCTCGTCAACGTGCTTGGGGAGTTCCTCTTCCAATCTTCTACGCAGAAGACGGCACACCAATCATGACAGCTGAAACGATTGAACATGTAGCTCAACTCTTTGAGGAACATGGTTCAATTATCTGGTGGGAACGTGATGCCAAAGATCTCTTGCCAGAAGGATTTACACATCCAGGTTCACCAAATGGCGAGTTCAAGAAAGAAACGGATATCATGGACGTTTGGTTTGACTCTGGTTCATCATGGAATGGTGTTGTAGTGAACCGTCCAGAACTCAAATATCCAGCTGATCTCTACCTTGAAGGTTCAGACCAATATCGTGGTTGGTTCAACTCATCTCTTATCACATCTGTGGCGAATCATGGTGTTGCACCATACAAACGAATCTTGTCACAAGGTTTTGCCCTTGATGGTAAAGGTGAGAAGATGTCTAAATCTCTTGGGAACACCATTGCTCCAAGCGATGTTGAAAAACAATTTGGTGCGGAAATCTTGCGTCTTTGGGTAACCAGTGTAGACTCAAGCAATGACGTACGTATCTCAATGGATATCTTGAGTCAAGTGTCTGAGACTTACCGTAAAATCCGTAATACACTTCGTTTCTTGATTGCCAATACATCTGACTTTAATCCAGCTGAGGATGCAGTTGCTTACGAAGAACTTCGTTCAGTTGATAAGTACATGACCATTCGCTTTAACCAACTTGTCAAGACCATTCGTGATGCTTATGCTGACTTTGAATTCTTGACAATCTATAAAGCACTAGTAAACTTTATCAATGTTGACTTGTCAGCCTTCTACCTTGATTTTGCCAAGGATGTTGTTTACATTGAAGGTGCGAAATCACTTGAACGCCGTCAAATGCAAACAGTCTTCTATGATATTTTGGTGAAAATCACTAAACTCTTGACACCAATCCTTCCTCACACAGCAGAAGAAATCTGGTCATACCTTGAGTTTGAAGCAGAAGACTTCGTTCAATTGTCAGAATTACCAGAAGCTCAAACATTTGCTAACCAAGAGGAAATCTTGGACACATGGGCAGCCTTCATGGACTTCCGTGGTCAAGCTCAAAAAGCCTTGGAAGAAGCGCGTAATGCCAAAGTCATCGGTAAATCCCTTGAAGCTCATTTGACAGTTTATCCAAACGAAGTTGTGAGAACTCTTCTTGGAGCTGTTGATAGCAATGTTGCTCAACTTTTGATCGTCTCAGAATTGACTATCGCAGAAGGTGCAGCTCCAGAAGGTGCAGTAGCCTTTGAAGATGTAGCTTTCACTGTAGAACGTGCAGCTGGTGAAGTGTGTGACCGTTGCCGTCGTATCGACCCGACAACAGCAGAACGTCATTACCACGCAATCACCTGTGACCACTGCGCAAGCATCGTAGAAGAAAACTTTGCGGAAGCAGTCGCAGAAGGATTTGAAGTAAAATAAAAGTAAAAAATGGCGAGGGTAGTCCAAAGGGTAATTTGAAAAGAAAGGCCAATAGCACTCTCCAACATTAAACGCATAATATCAAGACTTTTGTGTACTGACCCCAAAAAGTTAGACAATTAATTTATTCAAAGGATTTAGTTCTGTATTGCACAGGACTGAGTCCTTTTAGTTTTACCTTAATTCGTTTGTTGTTGTAATAATCAATATAGTTTACAAT
>NZ_JASHGH010000022.1:0-26121 GCF_047460405.1 Streptococcus infantis
TAAAAGATCTGCTGTTGGACGCTCTTGGTGATTGAAAGCTACGGCTTCTTCTTTCACTTCCAATTCTAGTTTTTCGAGAACAAGATTCCCAGAACCGTCCAATGGTTGCACACTACTTTCTACCTTAGTACCAACTTCAACAATCTCAGCCACAGCTTCCTTAACTACTTCTGTCTGAAGAAGAGTACGGTTACCTTTGGCATCTACTTCAATCAGATGACGGATTTGTCCTTCTGCACCAGCCTGAACGACTCGACGTTCACCCAACAAGAGGTCTCCTGACGGACGTTCTTGATGCTCGAAGGCTTGAGTTTCTGTCTCAACCACTAACTCAGGTAGTGCTTCAACTGTTGGCGCAGTTTCATCTTCTAAACTACCTACATGATGGCTTTCTTTAACAAGGAGTTTTTTATTGAGTTCTTCCTTGAGGTTGGCAAATGCTTCTGGAGTTGGCGTTTGTGAAGATAACAAAGCTTCAGCTTTCGTAATCAACTCAGATTGAGGATCTTTTTCAATGACGGATTCGAGCAAGCTTTCCAATTCTTCTCTAGCAGTTTGATAACGTTGATTGCCATCCAATTCAGTACCAGCTTGTTTCAAGTCATTCAAGGCCTGGTTGACTGCTTCTTGACTAGCATCATGATTTTCTAAGATAGCTTTTGCTGCAGCAAGCTTCTCAACAAGAGCTGCTTGTTTTGCTGCATCCGCAAATGTATAAGCTAATGTTTCTTTGCGTCCTTGAGCAGACGTGATTTCTTGTTTCAGATATTCGTCGTTAATGGCTGCCTTAGGTGATACTAGAACATCAAATTCGACAGTTTGTCCTTGATAATGCAACTGAAGTTTTTGACGGCCTGTTTTTTGAGCATCATAACCTGTAATTTCGACACCCTCGTCTGTAAAGCTATGTTCTGCCTCAGTTTCATCATCATACAAGACCTTGAAGCGTCCTTCTGATAAGTCAAGAGCATCGCCTACAAAGTAATCAATTTTCGGTTGCTTGCTAATATACAAGGCAGCTACTTCTTTTGGACCAGCTTCTTCACCTGTCACTTGAACCTTGAAGCTTCCTGCAACTGGAAGACCAAGATAGGTTACTGTTAACTCTTGTTCGCCATGATGGTGAGCTTCGTAGCCATTAACAGTAACTCCTGCATGACTAAGGTTGATGACTTCATCTGATTCTTCACCTTCGTATTTGACACGGAGAAGACCACCTTTAAGATTCAATTCCTCACCATCTTGGTAAGTCGTCTTTTTAGGTGCTACTTCTAGACTGACAGCCTTAATCTTTCTTTCATCCTGAGGAATTGTTACAGCAAGAGTATTACTGATTTCTTTCCCTGGCAATTGTGTACGATAGTAAAGAAGGCTTGGACGTTTTTCAAAGCTCAATGGATCTGTCGCCAAATCTCCTCCAACTGCTGTATTTAAGGTAGCGATTGGAGTTTGTGAATCTGCCTTGTCATAGACTGTAATTGTTGCTCCAGGAGGAACTTCTGAGAATCCAAGTTGAATCTTATTGTCTGTCAGAACACGCGCTGCAACTTTAGCCATTGGAATGTTTTGGCTCTCCGTATCAAGAGCTTCATACATCTTCCAGTTGTAGATACGGATAGCTTTCCATGGTGTTCCATTGTCAGATGTGATAACATTCAAACGCCAGTCTTGGGCCGTAATTGGACTATCAAGAGTAATATCTGAAACATGGGCTTTATTGCCACGAACTGCTTTAGCTAGTTTCCATTCTCCAGCTTCATCCTTGTAGTAGAGGTCGAAGTCCTTCGTATTCATCAAGCCGTCATTAACAGATTCTCCACCAGCACCTGCATGGTCCATGACCCATCTAACAACACGGCGTGGTTGTGTCAATCGAATATCAACGCTACCACTCAACTGAGCAGAAGACCATTTGTCAGATAGGCTGGTGATTGTACCATTCAACATACCTTCGATGCCTTCTCCGCCTTCTGTATTTGGGAAGGTACTTCCAATAACAGTCGCTCCTGGAACGATATTTTCTGCTAGTGGTCTTGGAAGACTTGTGTCTTGGACAGTCATTCCCCAGTCAAAGTTTGTGGTTGCAGCTTCAGAACGAAGACCATTCTTACCAACTGCGACAACCTTCAACTCTTGACTAGTACCAGTTGCACTAGCTGAACGGCTAACTTTTGGTAGGTAGATAGTAGTGGCAGATGAGCCTGTCAATAGGCGCCAAGCATCGCCATCCTTCTCATAAACTTCATAGAAATCAGCATCTTTATTTCCAGTAAATTGGACAATAGCTTCTGCTTCTTGGGCATTTTTCAGAGATTGCTTAGCTACTTTTAGAGCTGTTGGTGCTTGAGGAGCCTCTTGATTATCTGTTACAGTCAACTCACCCAAGTTAAATTGATAATCCTTAAGGGCAGCAGTATTTTCAAAAGTAAGCTTGATGCCATAAATTGTCTTACCTGCCAAGGCACTCAAGTCAAATTCATCTTTTGTCCAATCGTCAGATAGAGTCAGTTCTTTACGAGCATTCTCTCCACCATAAGTATAGTTTTTCTGAGTCGCAAATTCTACATAAACCTTGCTTCCCTTACCACCTTTATGAGCAACACGAAGTTTCGTTTTATCTGTTACTTCCAGTTTTGTAGAGTAAAGACGAACATCTTGGTTGGTATTTTCGGCTAAATCACCCGCAAATTTGAGTGAGTTACCGCCATTGTAGGCATCTTCAAAGTCATAGTCAGCTTGGAGTTTAGCAGCTGAAGATGTTTGCCACCAACGCCATGTAGGCAAGATACCTGATACAGAACGATAGTTCCATTCAGAATCCTTAGAAACTTTACCGTCTACAAACCACTTTTTACCATGTCCTGTATTAAAGGATGTTGTAAAGGTACGGCCTACTGCTGGTGTACGGTCAGCTACGAGGTTAGCAATCCCGTACCAGTCCTTGTCATCTGGTTTTTGACCAGTTGGATCTCCTTGGTAACCTGTGAAGAAGATATTTTCATTCTTATGATAGTCTTCACCTGTTTTCCCAAGGCTCGTGATAGTATCTGGGGCAAAAAGTCCAAGTGATAAGCGAAGTTTGCCATTCTCATCAAAAAGGGCATCCCATTTCACTTTTGTCTTGTAAGAACCACCTTGTTGCAATTCCAAACCTGCAAAAACATCATACTGACTGCGTTCTAGCCATTTGGCCATAGCTACAGAGTAATCATTTTTCTCTTTAGTCCAGTTAAAGTTGGCAAAGAAGTGATCTGCAGGAACCTTGTCTCCTTCTTTTTGCATGAATGGATAGTTGTACTCGCCTAGTCCATCTTCGTGATAACGACCATATTCATAGGTCATGGCATCGTACCATGAATACTTGACAGGATGGTTGACTTTGGCAGCATATTCCTTGGTATAAAGCATGAAGTCACGCATTTTCTTACCAAGAGGTGTTACGATATCACCTGTTGTTTCTTGATTGATAAAGTAGCCATCAAATCCATAATATTTGGCCAAATCAACCAACTTGCGAGCGATAGGGAATGTTCCGTCTTCGTCTTGTTGAAGGGCTGCAGCGAATTTTTCTTGGTCTGCAATACTGTTAGACCAGTTGAAGAAGAGTGTACCCAATACAGGGACACCATTACGGTGACCAGCATCAATCACGTCCGGAGTTGGAACGAGCCCTTCCCAGAAGACCATTGAATTCAAGTATTGCCAGTAGTCAAAAGCATAGGCTTTAAACTCTTCACCACCTACAGAAGCGTGGTCTTTAGCCTTAGAGTTAGTGTTAGCAAGAGCTTCAACCTTAGCGTCCTTATTAGCTTTTTCGTTAACCACATATCCACGATAGCGCTTGGCTAGTTCTACTGAAGAGCGGTTAATAGCATCGTCTTCGCGAGCACCTGGTTCCCATTTCAACAAATCTTCCCAAGTGTCAAATTTAATTTCTTTTGGTCGAAGACTTTTTTCTTCATTCTTAGGAACGTCTGAGACAGTTGCTTTCTCTTCAGCCTTATTTTCTGTAGCTACAGGTGCCTCTTCAGCCTTTGGCGCTTCAGCAACCGGGCTAGCTACTTCCTTATCACCTGCAGTCAATTGGTCCATGGTTGGTTTTTCTTCTGAAATAGGTTGTTCACTAACCTTGTCTTCCCTCGCTTCTAGCTCTTTCAATACTTCTGGTGCTGGTGTAGTTGCTTCTGCTGGAGTAGTGGTTGACGGTTGCTCTGAAACTACTGCTGTAGTTGTTGTCCCATTTTCTGGAACGACAGACTCTTCAGCCAAAGCTGGACCTGCAAATAGAACTGAACCAATCATCAATGAGCAGGCACCCACTGACAATTTTCGAATACTATAGCGACAACGTTTTTCAAAAAATGGATTCTTCATCTTTTTCTCCTTTGACTTTCTCCTGAAAGTAAGCGCTTTATTTTTGAATTAAAAAAGTAGCTGTTCCAAAAATACACAGAACAGGTCATTTTTATTTTACGATATTTAGAAAAAGAGTCAACACTAGCCCTTTAAGAACTATAAAGAAGTGAAGAATTAATATAAATTAGACAATCATCTGCCATTTTTCGAATAAAATCAACATTTTTCTAAAAAAAGAGCATTTACTACTTGTTAGATTTACTTTTATCCTTTAAAATAGAATGGGAGAAATTCCGCGATTATTTTTCGGAGGAAAAAGAAAATGTCCATTAATTGGCAGGAAATTATTTTTCACTTTTTAGGTGGTCTGGGACTATTTTTATATAGTATCAAGACCATGGGAGACGGTTTGCAACAAGCTGCTGGAGATCGCCTTCGTTATTACATTGACAAATACACAAGTAATCCCTTCTTAGGGGTCTTAGTGGGGATTGTCGTCACTGCCCTCATCCAGTCAAGTACAGGTGTAACGGTTATTACGGTTGGACTGGTTAGTGCTAGTCTCCTCACCCTTAGACAGGCCATCGGGATTATCATGGGAGCCAATATTGGAACGACCGTAACGTCCTTCATCATCGGTTTCAAACTTGGTGAGTATGCCCTTCCCTTGATTTTCCTTGGAACCATGTTCTTATTCTTTACAAAAAACCGTACTGCAAATAATATTGGACGTATCCTTTTTGGTGTGGGTGGTATCTTCTATGCTCTCAACCTCATTAGTGCTGGGATGAGCCCTCTTAAAGACTTGCCTCAGTTCAAGGAATACATGATTACCTTGGGTCAAAATCCTATCTTGGGAGTTGTGGCTGGTGCTGTTATTACCGTTCTGATTCAGGCATCTTCTGCAACCATCGGGATTCTACAAGGTCTCTATGCAGGTGGATTCCTCGACCTCAAAGGGGCACTACCAGTCCTATTCGGAGATAATATCGGTACAACCTTAACGGTTATTATCGCAGCAGCCGGAGCAAATATTTCTGCTAAACGAGTTGCAGCAACACACGTTACCTTTAACGTTTTAGGAACTATCCTCTGCTTAATCTTGTTAGGCCCATTCACTTCGATGATCGAGTACTTCCAGGCACTACTTCACCTCTCACCTGAGATGACGATTGCCTTCTCACACGGTGCCTTTAACGTAAGTAACACCATTGTACAATTCCCATTCATCGGTGCTCTGGCTTACTTTGTTACTAAGCTAATCCCTGGTGAAGACGAAGTTGTAAAATACGAACCTCTTTACTTGGATGAACAACTCATCAAGCAAGCTCCTTCTATCGCCCTAGGAAATGCCAAGAAAGAACTCTTGCACTTAGGAAACTATGCTGTAAAAGCATTTGACCTTTCTTACGACTACATCATCAATTCTAATGAAAAAGTCGCAGAAAAAGGACACAAGACTGAAGAAGCTATCAATACAATCGATGAGAAATTAACGCGCTACCTCATTACTCTTTCTAGTGAAGCTTTGAGTCAAAAAGAGAGCGAGGTCCTAACAAACATTCTTGACTCTTCTCGTGACTTGGAACGTATCGGTGACCACGCTGAAGCTTTGATTAATCTTAACGACTACTTGCAACGCAAGAATGTTCAATTCTCTAACTCAGCCCTAGAAGAGTTGGAAGATATTTACCGTCAAACAAGCGATTTCGTTAAAGATGCTCTTGAGAGTGTTGAAAACAATGACCTTGAAAAAGCTCAATCTCTTATTGAACGCCATGAAGCCATCAACAAGATGGAACGCGTCCTTCGTAAGACACACATCAAACGCCTCAACAACGGTGAATGTTCTACCCAAGCAGGTGTCAACTTTATCGACATTATTTCACACTATACTCGCGTGTCAGACCACGCTATGAACCTTGCTGAAAAAGTTTTGGCTGAACAAATTTAATACTCAATGAAAATCAAAGAGCAAACTAGGAAGCTAGCCGCAGGCTGTACTTGAGTACGGCAAGGTGAAGCTGACGTGGTTTGAATTTGATTTTCGAAGAGTATAAGATAAAAAAATGCTTTGATTCGAACGAATCAAAGCATTTTAAATAGTTCTCCAATCATAATGGAAGAGGCAGCTGCGCCCTTGTACCTAGCTTCTTCCTTTTGGATAAAGCTGGCCAGATTGACTAACTCTGGCGCAGGTGTTCTAGGATTCTTGAGAAGTTCAAGTGTGACTAGCCCTGAAAGTCGGACTGCAAGCAAGCGTTCATTGGTGCTGGGCAACTGCTTAGCAGTCTCTAGGAGTGCAGCCACTAAATCTTCACTCAAGTTTTGACGGGCATGATTGTAAAGGTCCCGTATCAAGATTTCTAGGTTTGGTTCTTCCATACCTATCACCTCCATCTTTTCTGTTTAATAGTTTTTAATCAAATCTACAGTAGAGCGATCTAATTTTTTAACCAAGGCTTGTAGGAAAGCTTGAGCTTCTAAGAAGTCATTCATGGCATAAAGTGTTTGGTGAGAGTGGATATAACGAGCGCAGACACCGATCGTTGTAGATGGAACACCACCATTTTTCAAATGAGCTGCTCCTGCATCTGTACCACCTTTTCCACAATAGTATTGGTATTTGATTCCAGCTTCTTCAGCAGTTGTCAAAAGGAAGTCCTTCATGCCTGGGAGAAGCAAGTGACCTGGATCATAGAAACGAATCAAGGTTCCATCACCAATCTTCCCTTGACCACCATAAACATCACCTGCTGGTGAACAATCCACAGCAAGGAATACTTCTGGATCAAATTTTGTTGTAGATGCATGGGCACCACGAAGTCCAACTTCTTCTTGGACGTTAGCACCAAGGTAAAGTTCATTTCCTAGTTTTTGGCCTGACAAGTTTTCAGCCAACTCGCTAACCATGAGCACACCGTAACGGTTATCCCATGCTTTTGAAATGATATTTTTTTCATTAGCAGTTAAGATTGCGCTACTATCTGGAACAATTGTATCTCCAGGACGGATACCAAAACTTTCAGCCTCAGCCTTATCTGCAAAACCACCATCAAAAACGATATCTGAAATAGCTGGCATGGTTGGTCCACCTGTGCCACGAGTCAAATGTGGAGGAACTGAACCTGAAATTACTGGAATCTCACAGCCTTGGCGAGTGAAGAGTTTAAAACGTTGGCTGCTGACAACCATAGGGTTCCAACCACCAATGCTGACTACTCGGAAGGTACCGTCTGCTTTGATTTCACTAACCATGAAACCAACTTCATCCATGTGAGAGGCTACCAAGACACGAGGTGCATTTTCAACTTCTGAGTGTTTAACCCCAAAAATACCACCCAAGCCATCAGTCACAACTTCATCCACGTGAGGTGTTAATTTTTCACGAAGATAAGCGCGAACAGGTGCTTCATGACCTGAGATAGCGGAAAGTTCTGTTACTTCTTTGATTTTAGAAAATAATGTTGTCATTTCTATCCCTTCTTTCTTTCAACCATTTTACCACTTTTTATAGGAGAAAGGTAGTGGAAATCAACATTTTACCAAGTAACTTACTCTTATAACAATAAAAGAATCACAAATGTGATCCTTCTTCTCTTGTATTTCGCTTTAATGAAAAGTAGTCTGGTACTGGATCTTTACCCGTTTCAGACCAAGGATGGCAACGTAATATCCTAGCCAAGCCCATCAAAACTCCCTTGAATCCATGTTTTTCAATAGCCTGAATCATATAGTTTGAACAACTAGGCTCAAATCTGCAAGAAGGTGGAAAAGCCGGCGAGATAAAGCGTTGGTAAAACCGCACTGGCGCAATTAAGATTTTTTTCATTATTTATTATTGGTTACAGCCATGGTGTGTAGTTGGCTGATTTCTTTTTTATTGAGACGGCGTGATTCTCCTGGACGAAGTCCTGTCAAGTCTAGATGACCAAAACGAGTTCGAGAGAGTTTATCTACTTGGAGACCAACCGCTTCAAACATTTTTTTGACCTGGTGATTGCGTCCCTCATGGATTGTCAACTGTACAACTGAACGGTTTTTAACTGGATCCACTTTAAGAATCTCATAAACAGCTGGCTTGGTTTTCTTGCCATCAATCTCAACCCCTCGAGTCAAGGGACGAAGATTTTCTTTGTTGGCAATCCCTTTCACACGTGCAACATAGACCTTGTCAATCTCATTACGAGGGTGAATCATCTCATCTGTAAAATCCCCATCATTGGTCAAAATCAAGACTCCAGACGTATCCCAGTCCAAACGCCCCACAGGATAGATACGCTCTTTCACATTGGGCAAAAGGTCAACAACTGTCTTACGACCCTTGTCATCTGTCACACTGGAAATCACTCCGCGTGGTTTATTGAGCAGATAGTAAACCTTTTCTTCGTTATAGATGGGTTGTCCTTCAACTTCAACCTTGTCGCCTGACTTGATAGTCGTTGCTAATTCACGCACCACTTGGCCGTTAACCGTCACCAATCCTTGCTTGATCAACTCTTCTGCTTTTCTCCTACTGGCCACACCTGCGTGGGCAATATATTTATTGATTCTCATCTTCTTCTATCCTTTCACCAAATAGTTGGCTTTCTTGTGCTTGAATATCAAGCTCATCTATCACTGGCAATTCTTCCAAATGGTTTATTCCCATGTAATCCAGGAAATAATCCGTAGTCACATAGAGGTTGGGGCGACCCAACACTTCTTTTTTCCCGTCTTCTTTAATCAAGTCAAAAGCCTGCAACTTTGCCAAAGCCCCACTCGAGTTAACCCCACGAATGGCATCAATTTCTATCCGTGTGATAGGCTGCTTGTAAGCAATGATGGACAAGGTTTCAAGGGCAGCTCGAGATAGGCTCTGGTTGATGGGTGCCTTAGAGTATTCTTTCAAAACGGTTGCAAATTGAGGCTTGGTTACCAATCTGTAGGCACCACCTGTCTCAATCAGGGCTAGACTAGAATCCTGGTCTTTTTCATACTTTTTGGCTAATTTTTCTAAGCTTTGCTGGATACCAGTCGGTGGAAGCGATAGGAGCTCAGCCAACTGGCGAATCCTAATCCCCTCTTCGCCTGCTACAAACAAGAGCGCTTCTATTTCTGCTAAAGTACTCATATTTCCTCTCTATCAAGATCGACTCTGCTCTACTTGATTTTCCTCATTCTTTTTCAGGAGATAGATATCTCCAAAGCTCTCTTTTTGAATTAAGAGAATTTCTTGGGTTTTAATCAACTCCAAGGTTGCTAAAAAGAGTGTGATGACCTCTTGTAAATCCTTGGTTTCTTTAAACAAATCTTGCAAGCATAATTGCTCACCTTCAACCAAGGCTTCTCGGACGATAACCATCATATCCTCAATCTTATACTCATCTCGTAGAATGGTTGTATGATTTTGCGAGAATTCTTCCTTTTTCTTGGAAAGCAAGTTTGAAAAGGCTAAGAAAAGATCAATCGTCGTCTTATCATGCACAAGTTCAGCATCCTCGTAAATTAACTCTGTCGGTGCTTTTGAGTAATATTGAGCTCGCTCTTGGTGTTTCACTTCCAACTGCTCTCCCAAAAGTTTAAACTTGCGGTATTCTTCGATTTGAGAAAGGAGATCCTGCTCAAGGTCATCCTCTAGGTCTGTCACTTCTGCAACCTTCGGCAAGAGCTTGCGACTCTTGATCAGCATGAGTTGACTAGCCATGACCATGTACTCACCTGCGACTTCCAAACGCATAGCTTGTAATGTCGAGATATAGGCTAAATATTGCTCGATAACCTCTGTAATCGGTACATCATAGATATCCATCTGGTACTTTGAAACCAAGTGCAAGAGAAGATCCAAAGGCCCTTCAAAATCTTTTAATTTAATATCCATTATCTATATTTTTCCAAGGTCATGACTGTCTTTAATCCTAATTTTTTAGCGATTTCGTACAAGTCAACCTTTTCTTCGATTTGTCTTAATATAAACTGTTCTCTCAATCCTTGGGCAGATAAGTCTGAAAAACCTTTTTCCTTTAGAAAGGCTTCTAACTGACGAAAGGCCCATTGACGAGAGTATGGCTTCCCAGCTTTTTCAAAGAGGTAGGTCTGTCCCATCAAGGGTTCTAACTCCGCAAGCAGGTTTGTAGGAAGGCTCAAGATTCTTTGTTGAGAAGCTTTATTGACTCTCAACACTTGAAAATCTAGGTTCACATCACTTGTTTTTAAGGCTAGAATTTCACTTGGTAAGAGGCCCAATTCAACTATCAGTAAGGCCAACAAGCGTCCCTCCGGATAGGTACTTTCTTGCCAGAAAGAACTGAGGTCTAAAAGTTCTGACTGAACTTGCTTTTTCTCAGCCTGTTTCGGCAATTCTAAACGATGAAAGGTAGCAATTTCCCCCTTTTGGTATAAAAAGTAAAGAAATTGATTGCAAGCAGAAACCTTACGCTTTTGGGCACTGATTTTAAACTGAGATAGTTGAGCTTGGTAGATTTTTAAACTTGTCTCAGAGATTCGTTCTCCAATCAAATCTAAAAACTGCTCCAAGTCGTACTTATAGGATTGCTTAGAATTTACAGACAAACCTTGTTTTTCTTCTAAAAATGCTGAAATTCCTTCTCTCATTTGCTTCGAATCTCATATTCCTTACTAAAATCATGCAAGAGAGCATTGACAGCCTTAAGGATAGACTTCCGTGTGATAATGCCTTGGAAGATACCATCCTTGTCAACGACTGGTAGGAAAGACTCATCCACTAACTTATGTAAAACATCCGTCAGTGTATAGTCTGGACTGACAACTGCTACGTCCTTCTTGGTCATATGTACGATATCCGTATCTGCCATAGCTTCCTGACTCAAGCCCTGCTCCATCTGGTAAGCCAGAATATCTCTAAGTCCAATGGTTCCGACAAATTCTTTCTCATCAGTAACTACTGGCACTCTGGTATAGGTCATCTGGCTAAGGAGGAGAATTGCATGATCTGCATTGTGGGTATCAATGAGTACAGCCAAATTTTCAGCAGGAGTCAAAAAGGTTTCCTCTTGCTCCAGTAAAAACTGTTCAAACTCTTTGGCAATCATCGAGCGAACTCCTTAGATAAGCCTGGATAGACCTCATGGTTCCGTGTCAAAAAGTCCACTTTAAAGTAGCTATCATCAATCTCCACACGGGCATAGAGACATTCTCTGATAGTTCCACGTGGTTGACTAATAGAACCAGGATTTAAAAAGAGGGTCTTCCCTTCCATCCAAGCATTTGGAACATGCAAGTGCCCATAAAGACAGATATCTGCATCTTCCTCTTGAGCCCAAAAATCAAGCTTTTGGAAATTGAAGTTAATATCAAACAAATGTCCATGAGTCTGGATAATCTTGGTAGGACCCAGTTGAGTCACCAAACGTTCTGGATAGTCTGAATAAAAGTCCATGTTTCCTCTGACTACCTGGATTCCTTCCCAGAGTGGTGAATCTGGTCGAAGTTCCGAGTCACCATCGTGAAAAATGGCATCAACTTTCCCCAGATAGCGGTCACGGATTTCTTCTACAATTAAGCTATCTCCGTGGGAGTCGCTCATTACAATGATGGTTTGCTTTGCCATGATGGAAATACCTCCAAAAGTTTCTTAACGGCTAAGGCACGGTGGGATTGACTATTTTTTTCTTCGAGGGTTAATTCAGCTGATGATTTGCCTGTTTCTCCTACTAAGAAGAGTGGATCATAACCAAAACCATTTTCACCCTTAGGTTCAAAATTAATGTAGCCTGGCCAGTCAGCTTCGACAACCAAGCTTTCCTTACCTGGGCTAGCCACGACCAAAGTTGTGTGGAATTGTGCTGAACGGTCCTTAAGTTCAAAGACCATAGCTAGTTCGTGCAAGAGTTTGGCGTTATTTTCTTGATCAGTTGCCCCTACTCCGGCGAAACGAGCTGACCAGACACCTGGTAGACCACCAAGCACATCGACTTTGAGTCCAGAATCATCTGCTAGAACCATCTTGCCTGTTAATTTAGAAATAGTTTCAGCCTTCAGGCGAGCATTCTCTTCAAAAGTCATACCTGTTTCGGCTACTTCAGGTAGATCTGGATAGTCATTAAGATTTTCCACATCATATCCAAGTTTGTCAAAGATCGCACGAAATTCCTTGGTCTTCCCTTCGTTACGAGTCGCTATGAGCAAGGTTTCTCTGACTTTATTTGTCTCGAAAAAGTCTTGAACATTGACTCCTTCTTTAGGCAATTCTACATGCAGAAGTTGTCCATTTTCAACTAAGAGCAAGGCACCTTGACGTTGGATGACTTCTAAGTTTCGATTCGCTTCTTGGTTGAGAATATCTACCACAAAAGAGAGTAAGCGGTAGGCTGAACCATATCGTAAAACAGTGACTGAAAGTGGAAATCCTCGCTCCTCATCTCGAAAGATTTTGGCCAAATCAAATAGCGGAAACTCTAACTCATCATCCGTCAAAGTCCGAATGCCACCAAAAACACTGTAGGATCCAACATACCAGTCTTGGTCATCCTTGTATTCATAAATTTTGTTTGTCATAATGTTACATGCTCCACATGAATCTCTTTTTCCAGCCATTCTGCTCCTATCTGGGCAAAACTTTGGCTATTTGCAGTTGTATAAAAACGGTGTTGAAGGGGCGCCGCATCTCGGCTACGGTTAATCTCAAAGTAATTGAGCAAGACTGAAATATCACGCACACACTCAGCTCCACTATCGATCAGCTGAACCTTAGGCCCCATGACATTTTGGATGATAGGTCTGAGGAGTGGATAATGAGTACAGCCCAAAATTAAGCTATCTACTTTTCCGACTAAGGGACGCAAGGTTTCATAGACAACTTTCTTGGTCACACTGGTCGATAGAGCACCTGACTCGACCAAGGGAGCAAACTTAGGGCAGGCCAAGCTTTCCACTTGTAAATCTGGGTCTAGATCATGAATCTTTTGTCGATAAATATCTGATTTTACCGTCATCGGGGTTCCAATCACACCGATCTTCCCACCTTGACTCGCTTTGATAGCTGCTGAAGCACCAGGCAAAATCACACCCAGCACCGGAATATCCAACTTAGCTTTAATCTCTTCCCAGACGACTGCCGTTGCTGTATTACAAGCAATAACAATCATCTTAACATCCTTGGTCAAAAGAAAGTTGACCAGTTGCCAAGTATATTCACGAATCTGCTCAGCAGGACGGGGACCATAAGGAGCCCGTGCCGAATCTCCAATATAGACGATTTCTTCATGGGGAAGCTGGCGCATGAGTTCACGTACAACCGTCAAACCTCCAACGCCCGAATCCAAAAAACCAATCGGTCGATTATCCATACAGTCTTCTTTCTAGTATTTTTTTCTGATTGATAGTTCATTATTATTCATTTCTTTCTGAAATTGCTGACAGACTGGGTAGCTCCCCACTGTCTCCCTCTTAATCATAATCAATTATCAATAGAATGCAAGGAAAAAGTCTTGTCTCTAAATATCAGTCAAACATAGTGAGAAGTCTGGAACTTTCATCCCAGACTTTTCCTATTTATTTCTTTTTATTGTTAGCAAGGGCTGCTTTTTGTTGGCGAATGATTTGGTGGTAAACTTGTTGTACTTTAGCTTCGCTTGGCTTTTGACCGTTTGCACTCAAGAGAGTACGAACTGCTTCTGCGTTCAAACGTGGGTTATCCGCAAATTCTTTTTCGATTTGCTTGCGCACCAAGTACATACCTCCAAGAGCTCCTCCTAGAAAAGCCAAAAGAATCAATACAATTGCTAAAATAAGGTTCATAACATTTCTCCTGTTTCTTTTTGAATCTTCTATATTATACCATAAAGTCCTACGCCTGACTAGTTTGAGTTACGCTTTCAAAAAAATGAATGCTAGCTAAAAAAGAGCCCTTTTATTCCTTAGAAGCAGGCTCTTTCTTGATTTTAATCTACATAAATCGCTAGCGTTTGGTATGGTTTAAGAATTACTTTTTCAGCAAGTTCCACATTCTCATAGTTTGATAAAAGCACGCGCCCTGCTTGATATTCTGCTGGAATTGTCACTTCAACTTCGTTTCCATAGAAATGATTGAGCACCAAGAGTTTTTGACCGTCTAAGTGGCGTTCAAAGGCGTAGACTTGATTACTATCTTCAAATGCTGGCTGGTAGCTTCCTTCTGAAATGATGGGCATTGCTTTACGCAAGCGAATCAATTCTTTATAGAATTTAAAGATTGGTCCGTTGATTTCATTTTCAACGTTGATCTCTTTGTAAGATTTACCAACCTTCAACCATGGAGTACCTGTTGAAAAACCTGCATTTTCAGAAGCATCCCATTGCATTGGTGTACGAGAATTATCCCGTGATTTGGCTTGGATAATCTTGAAGGCTTGCTCAGGTGACTTGCCTTGATCCAAAAGCATCTGGTAAGCATTGATGGATTCCACATCTACATAGTCTTTCATAGAATCATAGTCTGGATCAATCATGCCGATTTCTTCACCCATGTAGATATAAGGGGTCCCACGTGACAAGTGAATGCTAGCTGCCAGCATGGTCGCTCCTTCATTACGGAAGTTCTTGATATCCACAAAGCGATTAAGAGCACGAGGTTGGTCATGGTTATTCCAGAAAAGGGCACTCCAACCACCACGTTCACTCATTTCCTTGCCCCATGTATGATAGAGACGTTTGAGCTCTTCAAAATCAAAGGGAGCAATGGTCCATTTTTGACCATCTTCATAGTCGACTTTAAGATGGTGAAAATTAAAGGCCATTGACAATTCGTGACGCTCTGGCGCTGAATAAAGAACACAGTTATCAATCGTTGTCGAGGACATCTCTCCAACTGTCATAAAGCTATCATCAGAACCGAAGGTCGCTTCATTCATCATGTGAAGATAGTCATGGACAATTGGTTTATCTGTATAAGCTGGTTTTCCTTCGTTTTCAGGGCAATCCACCAAGACTTCGTCTTTACCAATCAAATTAATCACGTCAAAACGGAATCCTTTGACACCCTTGTCACGCCAGAAGTTGACCACCTGGAACAATTCCTTGCGGACATTGGGATTACGCCAATTAAGATCCGCCTGTGTCTTATCAAAGAGGTGAAGATAGTATTTCCCCGTCTCTCCAAAAGGTGACCATGCAGAACCACCAAATTTAGACAACCAATCAGTTGGTTGGTCCTGGATGAAGAAGAAATCTTGGTAATACTTGTCACCAGCCAATGATTTTTGGAACCACTCATGCTCTGTTGAGCAGTGGTTAAGCACCATATCTAGCATGAAGTCAATCTGGTGCTCTTTACCGACACGGACCATCTCTTCAAAATCAGCCATATCCCCAAAGATAGGATTGACGGCTGTATAGTCTGAAATATCGTAGCCATTATCTCGCTGAGGGCTTGGGTAGAAAGGATTAAGCCAAACCATATCCACGCCCAACTCTGCTAGATAAGGAATTTTTTCGATGATGCCTCTGAAATCACCGATTCCATTTCCTGTCGTGTCCTTATATGATTTTGGATAAATTTGATAGACAACTTTTCTTTTATCAAGAGCCATAGTTTCTCCTTTTTGATAAAAGGGAGGGAGCTATATCCCAACCCTATACATTTTATAGTAGATTGAATATAGAACAGTACACTACAACTGCTAAAAATATTTCTAGAAATTAGTTTGACTTTCCTAATCTCTCTGTTCGCATCTTATTTCAATCCACTATAAAACTTATACTCTTCGAAAATCTCTTCAAACCACGTCAGCGTCGCCTTACCGTATATGTAGGATACTGACTACGTCAGTTCCATCTACAACCTCAAAACAGTGTTTTGAGCTAACTTCGTCAGTTCTATCCACAACCTCAAAACGGTGTTTTGAGCAACCTGCGGCTAGCTTCCTAGTTTGCTATTTGATTTTCATTGAGTATTAGATTCGCTTGGCGACCATCAAGTCTTCCCCGTGTTTAATCACTCGAGGGTAAGTTCCATCGATTGACGCTGTGTACGCATCTTGGTTAGTGATGATGACTGGAGTTTCAGTCACAAGTCCTGCATCCTTGATCACTTTCATATCAAAGCTAATCAATTTTTGTCCTACAGTAACATGGTCTCCTTGAGACACATGACTTTCAAAGCCACGACCTTCTAGACCAACAGTGTCCATGCCGATGTGCATCAATAACTCAACACCTTCATCAGATACAATACCGATGGCGTGCTTAGTTGGAAATAGGACTGTAACTGTACCATTTACTGGCGAAGTCAACTCACCTTGGCTTGGTTCAATCACTAGACCTTGTCCCATGACACCTGATGCAAAGACTGGGTCTGTTGCTTGACTTAGTTCTTTTACTTGTCCTTCCAGTGGACTGATAATTTTTGTTGAAGCAACAGGAGTTGATTCTTGATGATGGAATTCTGCTTCTTCCTGTGCTTGAAATTCTGCTTTTAATTCTGTGTCATCTTCTGTTTTTGTAAAGAGTCCTGCCTTACGGAAGAAGAAGGTCAATAGCATTGGAACAACGATTGCAACTAGCATGGTCCCTGCAAATGGAAGCATGTATTGTGGTTGAATAGAAAGAATACCTGGCAAACCACCAATACCGATAGAAGCAGCAGTCACATTAAATATCACAGAAAGCATACCTGCAAGAGCTGAACCAATCATTCCAGCCACAAATGGATAGATGTATTTGACGTTAACCCCAAAGAGGGCAGGTTCTGTTACACCGAGATAGGCTGAAATGGTTGCAGGAAGTGATACCTGAGCTTCACGCTCATCACGACGGTGCATCAAATAGTAGGCAAAAACTGCTGAACCTTGGGCAATATTTGAGAGAGCAATCATAGGCCAAAGAGCAGTTCCACCAGCATCAGCAATCAACTGCGTGTCAATGGCATTGGTCATGTGGTGAAGACCAGTGATAACAAATGGAGCATAGAGGGCACCAAAAATCGCACCGAAGAGCCACTTAACTGGACCAGTTAAACCTGCCAATACAACTGCTGAGAGTCCTTGACCAATTGTCCATCCGATTGGTCCCAAAACAGTATGAGCCAAAATCAAGGCCGGAATCAATGATAAAAATGGCACAAAAATCATAGAAATCACTTCTGGAATATGCTTACGCCAGAAAATTTCAAGATAAGACAGACTCAAACCTGCAAGTAAGGCTGGGATAACTTGAGCTTGGTAACCAATACGATTAACCGTGAAGTAACCAAAGTTCCAAACCCAGTTAGCTGCAATTTCGGATGCAGGTGTCGAAGCAACCGCATAGGCATTCAGCAACTGAGGTGAAACCAAACAGATCCCGAGAACAATACCCAAGATTTGGCTGGTTCCCATCTTACGGGAAACAGACCAAGTAATCCCTACTGGCAAGAACTGGAAGATGGCCTCACCTGGTAACCAGAGGAAGTGATTGACTCCTGACCAAAACTGAGAGGATTCTGTGATGGTCTTGCCATCCAACATTGACCAATGCACGCCCTCAAGAACATTACGGAAACCGAGGATTAATCCTCCGACGATCAAGGCTGGAATAATAGGTGTAAAGATTTCAGCCAGAGTTGTCATCACACGTTGAACTGGATTTTGATTACTCTTAGCAGCTGACTTAGCCGCTTCTTTAGAAACACCCTCAATGCCGGAAACAGCTGTAAAATCATTGTAAAAAATTGGCACATCATTCCCAATAATCACCTGAAATTGACCTGCATTGGTAAAGGTTCCTTTTACTGCTGGAATTGACTCGATAGCCTTAACATTAGCCTTCTTATCATCTCCTAGAACAAACCGCATCCGTGTTGCACAGTGGGTTACTGCCGTGATATTATCTTTGCCTCCGATTGCTTCTAGCAAGTCTTTAGCTTCTTGTTCAAATTTTCCCATTTGAATCTCCTTATATTTGTCAAGACTTCCTTGACTTGATAATTCAATTGTAATCGATGCCAAACTTGTCTGCAACTTGTTTGTTAAAAGTAATGGATTTTTTCTGTATATTTTTGTTACTTGTATGGTAAAATAAATACAAGGAACTCTTTTAGGGCTCATCAATCAATTTTTTAAAAGGAAGAAATGTGAAAAAATATCAACAATTATACAAACAAATAGAAAAAGCAATTCATGAAGAAACCTATGCTGTTGGAGATTTTCTCCCTAGTGAACACGAACTAATGGACCAGTATCAGGTGAGTCGTGACACTGTTCGAAAATCCTTAGCTCTCCTCCAAGATGAGGGATTGATTAAAAAAATCAGAGGGCAGGGTTCTCAGGTTATTAAAGAAGAAACTGTGAATTTCCCAGTGTCTAACCTAACTAGCTACCAAGAATTGGTCCAAGAGTTAGGACTTCGCTCAAAAACGAATGTCGTGAGTCTAGATAAGATTATCATCGATAAAAAAACTTCCTTATTAACTGGCTTCCCAGAATTTCGGATGGTTTGGAAGGTCGTTCGTCAACGAGTGGTAGATGATTTGGTGTCCGTACTGGATATTGATTATCTAGATATGGAACTCATCCCTAAACTAACCAGAGAAATTGCTGAACAATCTATCTACTCCTATATCGAAAATGATCTGAAGTTAATCATCGACTATGCTCAAAAGGAAATCACCATTGACCATAGTAACGATAGAGATAAGATTCTCATGGATATTGGTAAAGATCCCTATGTTGTTTCCATTAAGTCAAAAGTCTATCTCCAAGACGGACGCCAATTTCAGTTCACCGAAAGCCGGCACAAATTGGAGAAATTTCGTTTTGTAGATTTTGCTAAAAGAAAATAAAGAGGAAAAGGCGTATAGTTATCAAGTTTTAAAATAATGAAAGGTTTAAAATGGTGAAATAAGATGTTAGAGATACGAGAAAGAATCAAATCAAGCAAAGGTTATCAAGTCTTAATTGCAATGCTTGATAGCTACTTCGGTCAAGATTATATTATTCGTAAAATCACTTATGATGATTTGGAACCGGCAAGTTTTGATTTTCGCTTATCTGTAGATTTTCCCAAATTAAAGGGAGTGGATGTAGGTGTCGCTCATAGCGGTCCACGCCAGATGTTTCGTATGGGTGGTACTGGTGTTATTGGCATAGCGGTTCCTAAAGATGGAGGTGATGCAAAGTTAACCTCAGGTGAAAGAGGAGATGGTTTATTTTGGATTTTAGGAGATAAAAAATTAGAGTGGGGTGGTCAAGTAAATAAAGCTGAAGAAGTTAAGTATTATTTTGATGCTTTCAAAAAATACTATGATAATCTTTAGAGAGTGATAGTGATGAAGATACGAGAAGAAATTAGAACGAGCAAGGGTTATCAAGTCTTAATTGCAATGCTTGATAGTTACTTTGGTCAAGATTATATTATTCGAAAAATTACTTATGATGATTTGGATCCGACAAGTTTTGATTTTGAGTTATCTGTGGATTTTCCCAAATTAAAGGGAGTGGATGTAGGTGTCGCTAATAGTGGTCCACGCCAAATGTTTCGTATAGGAGGAGACGGTTTTATTGGAATTGCTGTACCTAAGGAAGGGTGCTTAGGAGTTTTGACATCTGGTGAGAAAGGAGAAGGATTAGATAAAATTTTAGGAGACTCTAGTTTGCGTTGGGGAGCGGGATTAGATAATGTAGAAAGTGTCGATAAATATTTTGATGCCTTCAAAAAATACTATGATAGTCTTTAGAGAAAGATAAGGATGAAGATACGAGAAGAAATTAGAACGAGTAGAAACCTTTAACACTATGTATATTTCAAAATTAGTATAATTTTATCTGATTTAATTTTCTGAATTTATCTAAAAGATACTATGCAGAAAATACGAATATAATAAGGTGATAAGATTCATAACTTCGATACATGCAGAACAATTTATGTAGATTTAAAAAATTAGAGAAACTATTTGGTAAAATACTAAAAAAACTATAAATTAGTTGACCACCTTACCTACTATTATCTTTAATTAATTCTACTCGAAATTATCTCTACTAAATAAAAAGACTCTTTATTAACTACATAAAATAGTAGGTGATAAAGAGTCTTTTTAGTAGTAATACTAGACTAAAATCAAAAACCATCTTATAATAGTAGTTATGAAACTCACAAACGAAGAAATACAGAAAATTGAAAAACTCCTGAGAGATTCATCGTACGCCAAATATCACAAACGTCTACAGATTATTTATTTTCGCTCAAAAGGAAAGAGTTATAAGGAAATCACGGATCTGCTAGATTGTAATAAAACAACTGTTTGGAGGAATTTGAAAAAATATAAGGAGTTTGGTTTAGAAGCTCTTCTTCAAGAGACTCGTGGTGGACGTCATCGAGAATATATGACTTACGAAGAAGAACAAGCATTTCTAAAACGTCATATAGAAGCTGCTCAGGCTGGAGAATTTGTGACTGTCAATCAGTTATTCGAAGCCTATCAAAAAGAGATTGGTCGCACTTCTACACGTGATGGTTTTTATTATCTCTTGAAACGCCATGGTTGGCGAACGGTCACTCCCAGACCTGAACATCCCAAGAAGGCAGACGCTCAAATAATTGAGACGTCTAAAAATAAAATCTACATTCGAGACCTTAAGTAAGCGCTCTAAAGAGAAGGGGACTTATAACAAAGTACGTTTGATGTACCAAGATGAAGCCGGTTTCGGGAGAATCAGTAAGATGAGTTCTTGTTGGGCTCCTCAAGGAATCCGACCTAACATTCATAGTCATTATATGCGAGAATATCGCTATTGTTATGGGGCAGTAGATGCTCAGACAGGAGATTCCTTCTTCCTTATTTCTGGAGGATGCAATACTGAGTGGATGAATGAATTTCTACGGCAAGTCTCACAAGCTTATCCGGATGATTATATTTTACTTGTCATGGATAATGCTATATGGCATAAATCAAGTACCTTAGAGATTCCAAGTAGTAATATTGAGTTAGCTTTTATCCCACCTTATACACCAGAAATGAACCCTGTTGAACAAGTCTGGAAAGAAATTCGAAAACGAGGCTTTAAAAATAAGGCGTTCCAAACATTAGAAGCCGCCTTTTTCTAGTCCTTCAAGAAGTTATTCAAGGACTAGAAAAAGGCGTTTTAAAGTCCACTGTCAGCAGACAATGAACAAGGTTGCTTTTTGAAAACAATTGAGTATTAGTAAAACTTAGTAAAATAAGGCCATTTCTCTTGTAAGCCCTTGCAATAGTTTTGTTTATTTGTTATATTAAGATTATCTGAAAAAATCACACATATTTCTGCAAGACTTATTTTTTTAAAAGAGAATGTATGCGCTTACAGATTTAAGAAAGGAGAATTTTGTGGATAAGAGATATTGGGAAAAATCCTGTAAGTATAGCATCCGCAAGCTAAGTGTCGGAGCTGCCTCTGTTTTACTTGGAGCTGTGTTTTTAGCAGCACAGGGTGTGGCTGCTGATGGTGTCGAGATTACGGAAAGTGAGGCAACAATTACTGAAACCTCTGCTAAACCGGATACGAAAGTAGAGGAAGTTGTTGCTTCTAACACAGAGACTCAACCTATAGCTGAATCAGCTGAAAAGCAAACAAACCCTGAGGCAGAACTACCTCAAACTAGTAGTCAGTCAGAGACAAGTGCTACTACCGCCCCTGCTGACAATAAGGAGAGCGAGAAACCAGAACTTCCTGTGAACAAGCAAGAACATTACGAATTACATTACAACCAACCAACTGCTCCTTCCTATGATGGATGGGAAAAACAAGCCCTCCCAGTCGGAAATGGGGAAATGGGTGCCAAGGTTTTCGGACTCATCGGTGAAGAAAGAATCCAGTACAACGAAAAAACACTTTGGTCTGGAGGCCCACAACCTGATAGTCAAGACTACAACGGAGGAAACTACAAGGACCGCTACAAAGTCTTAGCCGAAATTCGTAAGGCCTTAGAAGACGGTGACCGTCAAAAAGCCAAACAACTAGCAGAGAGAAATTTGGTTGGACCAAACAATGCCCAATACGGTCGCTACCTAGCCTTCGGTGATATCTTCATGGTCTTTAATAACCAGAAGAAGGGCTTGGAAAATGTTACTGACTATCACCGTGGCTTAGATATTTCTGAAGCTATCACAACCACCTCCTATACTCAAGACGGGACAAGTTTCAAACGAGAGACCTTCTCTAGTTACCCAGATGACGTCACTGTTACCCATTTGACCAAAAAGGGAGATAAGACGCTTGATTTTACCCTTTGGAATAGCTTGACTGAAGATTTGATTGCTAATGGAGATTATTCTTGGGAGAATTCTAAATACAAACAAGGGACTGTTAGCGTTGATTCTAATGGTATTTTACTCAAGGGAACTGTCAAAGACAACGGTCTGAAATTTGCCTCTTATCTTGGTATCAAGACAGATGGACAAGTCACTGCTCAAGATGGTTATTTGACAGTTACGGGAGCAAGTTATGCAACACTGCTACTCAGTGCCAAGACTAATTTTGCTCAAAATCCGAAAACCAACTACCGCAAGGATATTGATGTAGAAAAGACTGTCAAATCTATCGTCGAAGCTGCTAAAGCCAAAGACTATGAGACTCTGAAAAATGACCACATCAAGGATTACCAGAGTCTTTTCAATCGTGTTCAATTAAACCTAGGTGGTAGCAAGTCTAATCAAACTACAAAAGAAGCTCTCCAAACCTATAATCCAACAAAAGGGCAAAAACTAGAAGAACTCTTCTTCCAATACGGACGTTACCTACTGATCAGTTCTTCTCGTAACCGGACAGATGCCCTCCCTGCCAACTTGCAAGGAGTCTGGAATGCTGTAGATAATCCACCTTGGAACTCAGACTACCACCTCAATGTCAACCTACAAATGAACTATTGGCCTGCCTACATGAGTAATCTCGCAGAAACAGCTAAGCCAATGATCAATTATATCGACGACATGCGCTATTATGGTCGTATCGCTGCTAAAGAATACGCAGGTATCGAATCCAAAGAAGGTCAAGAAAACGGTTGGTTGGTTCATACTCAGGCGACACCATTTGGCTGGACTACTCCTGGTTGGAACTACTATTGGGGTTGGTCTCCTGCTGCCAATGCTTGGATGATGCAGAACGTCTATGACTACTACAAATTCACCAAGGATGAAACTTATCTTAAGGAAAAGATTTATCCAATGCTCAAGGAAACTGCTAAGTTCTGGAATTCCTTCTTGCACTACGACAAGGCTAGTGACCGTTGGGTTTCTTCTCCATCCTACTCGCCAGAACATGGAACTATCACGATTGGGAATACCTTTGACCAATCTCTAGTTTGGCAGTTATTCCACGACTATATGGAAGCAGCCAATCATCTGAAGGTCGACCAAGATTTGGTGACAGAAGTGAAGGCTAAATTTGACAAGCTCAAACCACTTCATATCAACCAAGACGGCCGTATCAAGGAATGGTACGAAGAAGACAGCCCGCAATTCACTAACGAAGGCATCGAAAACCATCACCGCCACGTTTCTCATTTGGTTGGACTCTTCCCAGGTACTCTATTTGGCAAGGATCAGCCTGAATATCTAGAAGCTGCACGCGCAACCCTAAACCACCGTGGAGATGGTGGAACTGGTTGGTCTAAAGCCAATAAAATCAACCTCTGGGCTCGTCTCTTAGATGGAAATCGCGCCCACCGTTTGTTGGCAGAACAGCTCAGATCTTCAACTCTAGAAAACCTCTGGGATACGCACGCGCCTTTCCAAATCGATGGGAACTTTGGTGCAACCAGCGGTATGGCAGAAATGCTCCTTCAGTCTCACACAGGCTACATTGCCCCATTACCAGCCCTTCCAGATGCATGGAAAGACGGGCAAGTCTCAGGCTTAGTCGCTCGTGGTAACTTTGAAGTCAGCATGAAATGGAAAGAGAAAAATCTTGAAACGCTGTCCTTCCTTTCTAATGTTGGTGGAGACTTAGTCGTAGACTATCCAAATATCGAATCTAGTATTATCAAGATTAATGGCAAGGAAGTTCAAGCTAGTCGCCTCAAAGATAACCGTATCCAACTTGCGACTCAAAAGGGTGATGTCATTACATTTGAAAACTTCCCTGGACGAGTGACTCGCTTATCAGCCCTTCGAAAAGATTCCGTCACAGCTGAACTCGACTTTAACACAGTTGAGGGAGCAACTCATTATGTCATCCGACGAGAAAGCAAGGATGAAAACAGCCAAACTCCTAGCGTTCGTGAGTTTATCACCAACCAAACTCACTTTATCGATCGCTCAATTGATTCTAGTCATGCCTATACTTATAGCGTTAAGGCTATGCTAGGGGACCGTACAACACCAGTTTCAGATCCTGCTTCTATCGATGCCTTCAGTGAGTTGATGGATGACCGTGACAAGCGTATCCAGTACGGCTCTGCTTATGGAAACTGGGCTGACTCAGAACTCTTTGGTGGAACAGAGAAATACGCCGATATCTCAAATGGAAATTACTCCGATAAGGATGCGACTGCAACTATTCCATTCAATGGACCAGGTATTGAAATCTACGGACTCAAGTCATCTCAATTGGGACTTGCTGACGTTACAATCGATGGTAAATCTGTTGGAGAACTTGACTTCTATACAGCAGGAGCAACTGAAAAAGGTGTACTAATAGGACGTTACACAAATCTTTCTTCAGGTTCTCATCTCATGACCATCACTGTTAAGCGCGAGCACAAAGGACGTACAAACGAGCGTGCAAAAATTTCTCTCGATTACTTCAAAGTCTTCCCAGGCCAAGGAGCAACTGTTGAGAAAATCGACGACCGTGACCCTCGTATCCAGTATGGTTCTATGTTTAAGGATTGGAGCGATGCCGAACTATATGCTTCTACAGAAAAATACGCTGACATCAACGCTGATGCTAGTCTCGCTTCTGAAGCCACTGCAACCATTCCATTCTCTGGAACAGGTATCCGAATCTATGGATTAAAAACGGCATCACTAGGCAAGGCACTTGTCACACTGGATGGCAAAGAGATGCCAGCTCTTGACTTCTACACTCCAGGAGCGACTGAAAAAGGAGCTTTGATTGGCGAATTCACAAATCTAGCAGATGGCGACCATGTTCTTACTTTGAAAGTAGATCCAAATTCTCCACAAGGACGAAAGAAAGTTTCTCTTGATTCCTTTGATATCTTAAAGGCACCATCTGTGTCTCTCGATAGCCCAAGCCTCGAACCTATTAAGTCCAAAGATAAGACTGTTACCTTAACCCTACCAACTGGTAATTGGGATGGAGTCGCTGTAACCTTCCCTGGTATCAAAGATCCCCTTCTACTCAGAAAAGTCGATGATGACCATCTTGTTACATCAGGCGAGCAAACTGTTCTAACCATTAAGGATAACAAGGTCCAACTAGACATTCCTGAAACTACAGATCGTAAAGCTGGCAATCCGATAGAAGCTTATGCTATCCAAGGAAAAACAATAAGTAGCTCTGTTGTAACAGTATTTCCTAAGGATGAAACCAGTCCAGTGGAAGAAAAAATCCAAACAAGTAAAGGGGATGAGCCTGCTCCAGTAGTAACCATTCCTGAGTACACAAATCCTATTGGTACAGCTGGAGATCAGGAGGCACCTACTGTGGAAATTCCTGAATACACTGGTCCTATCGGGACTGCTGGGGATCAAGAAGCACCTACCGTGGAAATCCCCGAATACACTGAGCCTATCGGCACAGCGGGAGACCAGGAAGCACCTTCTGTAGAAATCCCCGAATACACTGAACCTATCGGGACTGCAGGTGAACAAGAAGCACCTTCTGTAGTAATTCCTGAATACACTGAGCCTAT
>NZ_JASHGH010000023.1:0-26041 GCF_047460405.1 Streptococcus infantis
TCTACTGGATCCTTGAAGGCTACTGTTGTACCCTTAGGAAGATCTTTCAAGTTACCGATTGAATCTTCTGCTTTTGGTTCAGTTCCTTTATCTACAGTTTGAGCTTTTGGTGTTGGCTCGTTCTTATCTGCATCTGTTGGTTTTGAACTTGGGTCTGTAACAGTTACTTTAACTGGAACTTCTTCCTTAGAACCATCTGGGTAAGTTACAACTGCTGTCGCAGGTTTTTCACCTGGTGTTGTTGTGTCTACTGGATCCTTGAAGGCTACTGTTGTACCCTTAGGAAGATCTTTCAAGTTACCGATTGAATCTTCTGCTTTTGGTTCAGTTCCTTTATCTACAGTTTGAGCTTTTGGTGTTGGCTCGTTCTTATCTGCATCTGTTGGTTTTGAACTTGGGTCTGTAACAGTTACTTTAACTGGAACTTCTTCCTTAGAACCATCTGGGTAAGTTACAACTGCTGTCGCAGGTTTTTCACCTGGTGTTGTTGCGTCTACTGGATCCTTGAAGGCTACTGTTGTACCCTTAGGAAGATCTTTCAAGTTACCGATTGAATCTTCTGCTTTTGGTTCAGTTCCTTTATCTACAGTTTGAGCTTTTGGTGTTGGCTCGTTCTTATCTGCATCTGTTGGTTTTTTAGTTACAAATTCTGACAATGGTTTTGTATCTGTAGAACCATCTGTATATGTTACTACAAGATTTCCTTTGTCATCTTTTTTGACTGATTGAATCTTACCATTTTTATCAACTGGAGTATCTTTTGCGATATTCGCATCATCATTTTTCTTGTTGTACTCAAGTTTCAGTTTTTCTTTGATTTTATCTAAGTCATCGTTTGTTACATTGGTTGGATCTGCTACCTCAACTTTATCAGCTGGAGCTGGAGTTGCAATATCGTACTTATCTGTTTGAGATTTAACGATAAAGTGAACATATCCTGGAGTCTGAGTTGCATTCGGATTTTTATCTAATGCATTAAAATCTGTATTTGATGGTGCATTATCATTGTCATTAGCAACAACAAAACTTGTCCAATGGTTTGGAGCTTTAAGTGTTGTAACACCTGTCATCTTAATAGTAGCTGTAGCACCTGATACAGTACCATCACCATGAGTGACTGCTGAATTCTCGATTTTTCCAGTTGTGAAACCGTAATCTGCCGTATTATCTTTTCCAATACCACCAGGACCACGTACATACATATCTTTAACAGCAGTGTTGTCTGATGCTTTGAATGTTAAATCAGTGTTTTCACCTGTATAAACATAGATTTCTTTCTTAGCTTCATTTGAGTATGGAAGTTCTACTTTTGGAGCTACGTTTACAAATTCTGACAATGGTTTTGTATCTTTAGAACCATCTTTATAGGTTACAACAACTTTGTTTCCTTCTTTTTCTACTTTATCAACAACTTTTGAAGCATCTTCTACTTCTTCACCTTTTTTGTCAGCTAAACGTGCATCTGGATTGTTTTGAGAATATTCAACTTTAACTTTCTCTTTAATTTTTTCAAACTCTTTATCAGTAACATTGTTAGCATCTGATACGGTTACTTTATCAGCCGATGCTGGAGTTTTGATATCATATTTCTTAGTTTGTGCTTTTAATACGAAAGTTACTGCACCTGGGTCAGTTTTATAAGATTCTGTAATATTTTTAGTCCCTGGAACATATTTTGTTGCATTATTTTCAATTTGTTTTCCATCTGTATCTGTTGCAGTTGCAAAACGCGTTACAAGATCTAAAGAATCATCCTCTGTTTTCGGTAATTTTTCTGCCGCTATGCCAGAAACTTGTCCTGTTACTTTAATTTTCGCAGGTGTCGCTGTTTCAGAATTAATTGCTGTTACAGTGTAACCGAATTGATTATCCTGTTTATCTGGATTGCCATTAACTGCTGATAATGGTCTATTACCACCTTGTTTTAACGCAGCAGATTTAATTTTACCCGAATCATCGTTAAAGGTAATATCAACGTCAGCTTCTTCTCCAGTATAAAGATAAACTTCTTTTTTATCCGGAGCTGGATCTGAGTATGGAATCTCTACTGTTGGTGCTACGTTTACACGTGCTGGAGTTGCTTCTTTAGGATCACTTGCTACTGATGTGTTACCTGCCGCATCTGTTGCTTTGGCTGTTACAGGACCTGCTGGAATATCAACTTTTGGAGTAATCGTTGCTTTTCCATTTGCTCCTGCAGTTGCTTCACCAATCTTGTTGTTGTTTTTATCGTAAAGGGCTACGGTTGAACCTTTTTCTGCAGTTACTTCAACTGGAGTCTTAGTGCCGGCTTTACCTGTAAGATCTGTGTTCACAACTGGTTTTGCTGGGGCTGTTGTATCTGTCGCTACTTTAGGATTACTTGCATCTGATGTGTTACCTGCTGCATCAGTTGCTTTCGCTGTGACATTACCTGCTGGAATATCAACTTTTGGTGTAATCGTTGCTTTGCCATTTTCTCCTGCAGTTGCTTCACCGATCTTGTTGTTGTCTTTATCGTAAAGGGCAACAGTTGAACCTTTTTCTGCAGTAACTTCAACTGGAGTCTTAGTGCCTGCTTTACCTGTAAGGTCTGTGTTCACTACTGGTTTATCCGGAGCTGTTTTATCTACTGCATTAACTAGATATGCAGCAGAAATCTTATCTGTTGACTTATCAGGATAAGTGATAGTAAGGTTACCCTTTTCATCTACACTGTATTGTGATTCTGCTGGAAGACTTGGGTTAGCAGTTTTAACTGAGTCGATGATCTTGGTCTTTTCATCTTCACTAACGTTGTTTGGATTTGCAATATCTACTTTTGTACCTGCAACTGGGTCATACTTCTTAGCAGTCTCAAGAACGGTAATTGTAAGAGTTCTCGTTACTACTTTCCCATTTTTATTTTGAACAGCATAGGTAGCAGTGCGACTGCCTGCAGGCTGCGTCATAGCAACGTTCCCACGATAGTACACCTTACGGTCTCTAAAAGTTTTTGAGCCAGCTGTAGTCAGGAAACCACCTACAGTTGGATCACCCGCATACTCTAGTCCACTTGCCAAATAAGGATCGTTAGGATCCTTAGTAGGAATCCAAAATTTTTGAATTGACGGTGATCCTGCTGCTTGAATTGTCACATTGACAGGATCACCTGGGTAAACTGTAATATGTTTCGCTGTAACCATAAGTTGAGTGTAGCTATCACCACTAACTCCTCCATCTTCATGGGTCAATGGTGTTTTTGTAACCGTAATCGGTGCACTCTTAGCTGACTCTGTTCCACCTGCTGGTGTTGAAGTAGCTGTGATCTCTCCTTCAGGAAGGCTGTTTGTAGGGTGAACAGTTGCTACACCTTTATCGTTAGCTACGGCTTCACCGATCACAACGCCATCTTTGTTGTAAAGTTTAACAGTTGAACCTGCTGGTGCTTTCACTGTTACATCAGCTGGAGTACTTGCTTTACCTGCCAAATCATTGACAATTTCTGGGGCTGATGCTGGGGCTGTAGTTGCGCCATCTACTGCTGGAGTAATTGGTTTTGATGGTTCTGGTTGTGGCTGTGGCTGTGGTTGTGGTGCTGGAGTCTCCTCTTTTGGAGCTTCTTCAACGTTACGTGATTGCCATCCTTGAAGACTTGAGTAGCTACCTTCTTGCATGTTAGAGATAACTCGAGCTGTTGTTCCAGCTTTCATATCTTTGTTCAAGGTCAAGTTGATTGTTGAGTAGAACTTACCATCTTCACTTGAAGCAACACTTGCAAGTGCACTGCTTGAAGAGTTTACTTGCCATTTACCTGGAACAGCATCACGTTTGAGTCCAACTTCTTGCGCCTTGCCATCTTTATCCGTGAATTGGAAGTAAGCTGCTCCTGCATCGTGTGGCACTTTCAAGGTAACGTTTCTATCATTTTCAACAAGATTATTCTGTTGTTTTGATTTAGATGATGGTACGATCTCTGAGTGACCGAGAGAGATGTTTACAGGGGTAGCAGCACTTTCTTGACCATTAACTGTTTGGGTAACGCTAATGTCATCCCCAGTAACCAACTGTGGACCACCAGAGACGCTACTATTCAAACCAAAATCAAGTGGGAATGACCATTGGCCGTTTGCCGCAACTTGGGTTTGCTTAGCAGTTTGACCCTTACTCTTAAGATTGATGATAGCACCTGGTTTACCTGTACCTGAGATTGTTGTATCTGTAGAAGCTACAGTAGGCACTGTAATCGTGTCATTTGTTTGGGTATAAGTGTTGTTGACTCCTGGTTGTGGTGCAAGTCTTGATGAGATATTAACACCGACTTCTGGGAAGTCTGAAGTACGATTTTTAACAGCTGATGAACCATTCATCCCACCATTTTCTAGTGAGTTTTTTACAATAGCTGTTGCAAAACGAGCAAACAGATTGTGATGGGTCCCTTTAGTCACTACTCTATAGGTAAGCGAATCAGGAACTCCTCCACCAACGTATTTATAATGAGACGCCAAAGCTTTGTGATTGCTCATAGCAGGGAGCTTTCCAAAATCTTTCTCAACGTAATAATCCTCATTCAGACGTCCAGCATTAGGACCACGGTCTACGACAGTAATACTTTGAATTGTATCATCTGATGCGACCACCAAGCCAGCAGCTTGGTGATTCTTATGCTGCGGTACAACAGCGATTGTCCAAGTTGTTTTGTCTCCATCAACACTGTAGCGAACTGATTGAAACTGCTTGGTACCCGGAGCAGTGAATTCACCTTCAGCGAGTGATCCATCAACTGAACGGTTGGCCGCACGGTCTGCTGAACGTGAACTTAGATCACGTTTCCCTCTTGGACGAGCTACTTCAGTTTCTGCTACTGCTGTTTCAGCTTTAGCCTCTGTAGCTTCAGCTTTTTCTTCTGTTGCTACTGTTGCTGCTTTTTCTTCTTTGGCAGCAAGTTGAGCTACAGCCTCTTTGAGGCTAGCAAGAGCTGTATCCACTTGGTCTTGGCTAGCTTCTGCATTTGCCAAAACATTTTGTGCTTGTTCAAGTGCTGTGTTCAAGCGAGAAAGAGAGTCTTCTGTCTTTCCTGCTTTGTCCAAGCCTTTTACTTCTTCGACCAATTGGGTCAAAGCTTCTTTGTTAGCTGTTTTTGCAGTAGTGTTTTCTGCTACCACTGCTTTTTCAACTGTTGCTGGCTGAGTCTCTGCTACAGCAGCAGGAGCTTCATAAGTCCCCGTTTCTCCACCATATCCAGGCTTAGCCCCTTCAGCTTTTGAGCCACTCTCAACTGTAGATTCCGATGCTGTGTCTGCATGGACCGTTTGAGTAGCTAAGCTAGCTCCGACCGCAAAAACAAGCGAACAACCAAAAAGGAAATGTTTTCCTTTTTTAATCATACGCCAGTTCTTCTGCTCTGCATTTTTACGATTAAAATACATTCTTGTCTCCTATTTATTTTTTATTAGAGTCGCATGTGTTTTACATACATTACCATTATAAAATATGGTAGCAACATAGTCAAGTCTTTTGCACCTTTTAGAGATTAAAAAATATTTGATACAAATTATTTCCAAATTTCCATTTTTTTTAGTAAAATTATTATAAAAATTGATAATTTATAAACGAATTTAAAAAATTTTTTTCGAAAACATGCTATAATAGGAAAAAACTGATAATTTTTTTATCTTTTTTTGTTTATAATACTTTATATTTTCAAGGAGTATTTCCCATGAGAGAACTATTATCTCACAAAGAACAGAGACAATTAAAAATTCTAGAATACTTATTTGAGAACCAAGAATGGATTCATATTGACACCTTGGCTGATATTCTAGATTTGAATGGACGCATCATCAAAAGCGATATCAAAGAAATGCGCGAGCAACTTTCTTGCTTTGATATTTTATCATCAACTGCTGGTATCATACTGACGAACGAACATAATTTTGGTATTGAGCGAATTTATAGACACGTTTTGCAAGAGTCTGTTAATTTTCAGGTACTCAGAGCTTTCTTCCTATTAGAAGAACCATTTACTTTCGAGCACCTAGTTCAAACGCTTGACATTTCTCTTCCCTCACTTCGTAAGAAGGTTGCTGAAATCAATAATATTCTGCAGTCAAAATATAAATTCAAGCTCAAGGTGACGCCTATTTCAATTATTGGAGACGAAAGAGACATTCGCTTCTTTTTTGCCCAGTATTTCCATGAAGCCTATGGTTTCTTCAAATGGCCATTTGATCTGTCTTCTGAAGATGTAGAGGAACTTGTGACTTTTCTTGCCAAGGTAACAGGCTATCCCATCACCTACCAAAATATGTTTCAGCTGAAGATACAAATTGCAGTCAATCTCCATCGAGCAAAGATTTTACCGAGACCTAAAGGGGAAATCGAGTTTGACTCTCTTTGCCCTATTTTTAGTCAACTTTCAAACTTCCAGCAGGAATTGCAATCTCTTGGTGAGCGTCTTGGAATCACGCTCGACTTTTCAACTATTAACCAAATTTTCAGCTCCTATACTCAAGAGGGGATTTTCTTCACGGTCGAGGATTTCCTAGAGGCGCGGGAATACAATGAGAAAGTCGATCACTCCTATCACTCAGCTCGAGATGTTCTAGACAATCTTACCCGACAGTTTGATGTCCACTTTTCAAATACCGATCAATTGATTTGGCACTTGCATAACACTGCATTTCTAGAACGTCAAGAAATCAACTCAGAATCTATCATTTCTCATAACAAATCTTATGCACTGAATAAGATTAAAAAGTTCTTCCCAGATTTTTACGAAGCTGCTAGTTTTGAAATGATGCGCTATAAGTCTAGCTTGGGACAAAAGGAGCAACTTCACGCTGTAATCCATCTAGTCTATACTCTTTTAACCCACGCAACTGATCTAATGGAACAACTCCTAAAGCACCAAACCAAGGTTCGTGTTCTTGTTTTGAGTGAGTTTGACTTTGCCCATCCTCAGGCTTTGATTTCACTCTATCAATTTTACACCTCTAGAAACATCCACTTTGAAACATGGGATAAAGCGACACTCAATGTCGATGAAATCATGGAAGCGGGTTACGATGCCATCATTACCAACTTTGATATTGAAGGATTGGTTCATCCGAAACTCATGAACGTCGGTCGCATGGCTAATCTACAAGTCGTCAATGAACTCAATACTCTTTCCATTAGTAAACTTTAAAAAAGCCTCTGTTTTATAACCAAGTAAGCAGACTAAAACATATACAAACGCATAATGTCAGTTATCTTAAAAACTTGATATTATGCGTTTTTATACTTCTTCAAACCGCGTCAACGTCCATCTGCAACCTCAAAGCAGTGCTTTGAGCTGACTTTGTCAGTTTTATCCACAACCTCAAAACAGTGTTTTGAGCAACCTGCGGCTAATTTCCTAGTTTGCTCTTTGATTTTCATTGAGTATTACTTTCAACAATGGATTCGCACTTGTCGATAAATTTTTGCTCATTTACAACATAGTGGATTGAAATAAGGTATGAACAATTCGATTAGGAAAGGCAAACTAATTTCTAGAAATATTTTTAGCAGTCGTTATGTACTATTCTAGATTCAATCTACTATAATTTTGTTGTGTAGCAGATTGAATAAAAAACACTATAGTAGATTCAAATAAGGGATGAACAAATAGATTAGGAAAGTCAAACTTATTTCTAGAAATATTTTTAGCAGTCGTAATCTACTATTCTAGAGTCAATCTATTATAATTTTGTTGTGTAGCAGATTGAATAGAAAACACTATAGTAGATTCAAATAAGATAGGAACAAATAGATTAGGAAAGTCAAACTTATTTCTAGAAATATTTTTAGCAGCCGTTATGTACTATTCTAGATTCAATTTACTCTGCATTGTGAATTCTAAAAAATTGCTAGAAATTGACTTAACTCCTCTAGTAAATTTGTTCAGATTTTATTTAACTATAACCTATCTATTTCAGTCTAACAAAAGACTTTTCCTTGATTTGCTAGAATATAGCAAGATCTACTGATGAGCTGGTCAATGTCAATATTTTTACTCAGGCTAGGATATTTCTTCAGTAGACTATCAACAAAAAGGGGATTTGATTTTAATGGAGGATGATTTTTCACATAGTCTGATTTCTCATCTATAAAATTCAAGAAAACGATTGCATAAACTGTTACTACGTGCTATACTAAGATAGAAATAAATGATAGGAGAGTGTCTATGAAAAACACGTCATCTCAACCAGATAAAAAAATGATTTACAGCATCCGTTCTCTGAAAAACGGAACTGGCTCTGTCCTTATTGGAGCAAGCTTTATCCTCCTTGCCCTAACAGCACCTTCTGTATCTGCAGCTGAAACTAGTCCTGGCACACAAGAAAATGTAAGCGCTATTAGTGCGAACCCAGCTACTACAGAAACCAGCCAAGCTGAGGAAAAAACGCCTATTTTGGCCCCAAAAGATGCAAACGCTTCCCTAGAGTCTAAAACATCTGAACCAGTAGCAGTTTCTGAAACAACTACAACTGAAGCTACTCCAAGCCTTCCAAACAATAAAGACGAGAAAACAGAAGTATCAAGTCTAGCCGCTGAGAAAGCTTCGCCAGCAGACACTGTATCTGAAACACCAATTGAAGACAACTACTTCCGTATCCACGTCAAAAAACTTCCTCAAGAAAACCAAGATTCGCAAGGTCTTTGGACTTGGGATGATGTTGAAAAACCATCTGAGAACTGGCCAAATGGCGCCCAGTCTTTCAAGGATGCCAAGAAAGACGACTACGGCTACTACCTAGATGTCAAACTAAAAAATGAGCAAGCCAAGAAAATCAGCTTCCTCATTAACAACACCAAAGGGGACAACCTTACTGGAGATCGTTCTGTAGAGCGTCTCTCTCCAAAAATGAATGAAGCTTGGCTAGATGAAAACTATAAAGTACACAACTATCAACCTCAACCAGCAGGAACTATTCGTGTCAACTATTATCGAACAGATGGAAATTATGATAAAAAATCCCTCTGGTACTGGGGTGATGTCAAGAATCCAAGCAATGGTGAATGGCCTGACGGTACAGACTTTACTGCAAGTGGAAAACACGGACGCTACATCGATATTCCGCTCAATGAAGCTGCCAGAGAATTTGGATTTTTACTATTAGATGAGAGCAAGAAAGGCGATGATGTGAAAATCAGAAAAGAAGATTATAAATTTACTGACCTGAAAAACCACAGTCAAATCTTCCTTAAGGATGATGACGAAACAATCTACACCAACCCTTACTATGTGCATGACATCCGTATGACTGGTGCCCAACATGTGGCTAAGTCCCGTATTGAAAGTAGTTTTTCTACCTTGGTTGGGGCTAAAAAAGAAGACATCCTTAAACATTCCAACATCACTGACCACCAAGGGAATAAAGTGGCTATCTCCGATGTTACAATCGATGAAGCAGGTAAGAAAGTAACTTACATCGGTGATTTCTCTGACACTCAAAACCCTTACACCGTTGCCTACGATTCAGACCGTTTTACAACTCGTTCAAGCTGGCGTCTCAAAGATGAGACTTACAGTTACGATGGTCCACTCGGTGCAAATCTTAAAGAAGATGGTAAACGTGTTGATCTGACTCTTTGGTCTCCAAGTGCCGATAAGGTTTCAGTTGTCGTCTACGATAAGAAAGATCCTGAAAAAGTGGTCGGAACCGTCGCTCTTGAAAAAGGAGAAAAAGGAACCTGGAAACAAACTCTGAATGAAAACTCTGGTCTTGGCATCAGCAACTATACTGGCTACTACTACCACTATCAAATCGAGCGCCAAGGCAAGACTGTCCTCGTACTTGATCCTTACGCCAAATCTCTAGCAGCTTGGAACAGCGATCTAGCCAAAACAGACGCTGCCCATAAGGTTGCTAAAGCTGCTTTTGTGGATCCAGCAAAACTTGGACCTCAAGACCTGACTTATGGTAAGATTCATAACTTCAAATCTCGTGAAGATGCTGTCATCTACGAGGCTCACGTTCGTGACTTTACCTCAGATCCTGCTATCGCAAAAGATTTGACTAAACCATTTGGTACTTTTGAAGCCTTTATCGAAAAACTAGACTACCTCAAAGACTTGGGTGTAACCCACATCCAGCTCCTCCCCGTCTTGTCTTACTATTATGTCAATGAATTAAAGAACCAAGAACGTTTGTCCGCCTATGCTTCAAGCGATAGCAACTACAACTGGGGTTATGACCCTCAAAACTACTTCTCCTTGACTGGTATGTACTCAAGCAATCCGAAGGACCCAGAAAAACGTATCGCAGAATTTAAGAACCTCGTCAATGAAATCCATAAGCGTGGCATGGGTGCTATCTTAGACGTAGTTTACAACCATACTGCCAATGTCGATATCTTTGAAGACCTTGAGCCAAACTACTACCACTTCATGGATGCAGACGGAACACCTCGTACTAGCTTTGGTGGTGGTCGTCTAGGAACAACCCACTACATGTCTAAACGCGTCATGGTAGACTCTATCAAGTATCTAGTTGAAACCTATAAAGTAGATGGTTTCCGTTTCGATATGATGGGAGATCATGATGCAGCTTCTGTCGAAGAAGCTTACAAGGCTGCACGCGCCCTCAATCCAAATCTCATCATGCTTGGTGAAGGTTGGAGAACCTATTCTGGTGATGAAAATATGCCTACTAAAGCTGCTGACCAAGATTGGATGAAACATACTGATACTGTCGCTGTCTTTTCAGATGATATCCGTAACAACCTCAAGTCTGGTTATCCAAATGAAGGTCAACCTGCCTTTATCACAGGTGGAAAACGCGATATCAATACCATCTTTAAAAACCTCATTGCTCAACCAACCAACTTTGAAGCAGATAGCCCTGGAGATGTGATCCAGTATATTGCAGCCCATGATAACTTGACCCTCTTTGACATCATTGCCCAATCTATCAAAAAAGACCCAAGCAAGGCTGAGAACTATGCTGAAATCCATCGTCGTTTGCGACTTGGAAATCTCATGGTCTTGACAGCTCAAGGAACTCCGTTTATCCACTCTGGTCAAGAGTATGGACGTACCAAACAATTCCGTGACCCAGCCTACAAGACTCCAGTAGCAGAGGATAAGGTTCCAAACAAATCTCACTTACTTCGTGACAAGGACGGTAACCCATTTGACTATCCTTACTTCATCCATGACTCTTACGACTCAAGTGATGCTGTCAACAAGTTTGATTGGACCAAGGCTACAGATGGTAAAGCTTTCCCTGAAAATGTCAAGAGCCGTGACTACATGAAAGGTTTGATTGCCCTTCGTCAATCTACAGACGCCTTCCGACTCAAGAGTCTTGAAGATATCAAGGAACGTGTCCGCCTCATTACTGTCCCAGGCCAAAATGGTGTGGAAAAAGAAGATGTAGTGATTGGCTACCAAATCACTGCTCCAAACGGAGATATCTACGCAGTCTTTGTCAATGCGGACGAAAAAGCTCGCGAATTTAATTTGGGAACTGCCTTTGCCCACCTCAGAAATGCTGAAGTTTTGGCAGATGAAAACCAAGCAGGACCAGTCGGAATTGCCAACCCGAAAGGACTGGAATGGACTGAAAAAGGCTTGAAATTAAATGCCCTTACAGCTACTGTTCTTCGAGTCGCACAAGGCGGTGCCATCGTTGCCCCAGCTGTGGAAGAAAAACCAGAATTTGATCTTTCTAGCTTGAATGTCGAACAAGAACAAGGGCAAGGGCAAGCCCAAAACCTAGCAGCAAATCCTGAAACCCAAGAAACTGCTGCAGAGGCTCTTTCTCAGAAAGTCCTTCCAAACACAGGAACTGAGAGCAAATCTCTTCTTACTCTTGCAGGAATCAGCCTCCTATCCCTCCTTGGACTTGGTAGCTTCCTCAAGTCAAGAAAGGAACAATAAAAGCAAGGACTCTATAAATCCAGCAACTTGATAGAAAAACATGTAAAAAGAGGCTGGGAGAAAAGTCTTTAAAATCAGAAAAACGCATATTATTCAGATGTTTAAAAAAACTTGATAATATGCGTTTTATTGTGGAAAGATTTATACTCAATATTCTACTAAAATTATGTTTGTGTCTCTCCTCTTCAGATTTAAAAAAAGGTTCATTTTGATCAATTTGCTTCAATCTCTTTCTTTTACTAGAGAAAATAAAAAACTCTTAAAAATAGCATTATGTCAACATTTCTAAGAATTTTTACTATATAGTATCCAACCTCTATAAGGACAATTTTTTTATTACTGATAGGGTATGTCTAGGTTCTGCCTCTTTCTAGAAGCTCTTATTTCTCCATCCTTGCTTCTGCATCTGCCACCACTTGAGCAAGACTGGTTTGGCTCAGCTCCTGCTCCATGGCTAGCTGAATCTTTTGTAATTTCTCATCTAAAACCCCGTGGATATTTGCGCCAACTGGACAGGCTGGATTGGGATTATCATGAAAACTAAAGAGTTGTCCAGTTTTTCCAAGGCATTCGACCGCTTGATAAATATCCAAAAGACTGATATCCTCAAGATTTTTGATAATCTCTGCTCCACCAGTTCCACGCGCAACTGAGATCAACTCCGCCTTTTTCAGTTGAGATAAGGTCTTACGGATAATGACAGGATTGACTCCAACACTACTAGCTAGAAAATCACTAGTCACCTTGCTTTCCTTCCCTTTTAGGGCAATGATGATCAACATATGGGTCGCAATGGTAAATCGGCTTGAAATTTGCATCCTCTTCTCCTTTTTTCGTCAGATTAGTTCCTTCTTTTCTTAAGTTTATTATATCTCTTCTAGTTGTAATGTCAAGAGTTACCACTAAGCCAGTCATCCAATTCAACATCATGTCCTTGACTCTGAGCGATTTCGTGCAACAAGTCCTGATTGTGGGTATGGTGAATCCCATTAACCAAACTTTCATAATAAACTTGGTAGTAGGGTAATTGTAAGTCTTTGGCTAGCTGTAATTCTGCCTCAATATCATAATCGACACGACGAAAATCAGCATCTTTTAAACCTTTTTCGTCAAATTCTAAGATCATGTATTGGGCCCGCAAGTCTTTGCGTAAATTCCCAGATAAAAAGAAGGGTTGCCCAATCGAACCTGGATTCAGGATAAGCTGGCCACCACTACCATAACGAAGAAACTGCTGATGGATATGACCATAAATGGCAATATCGCAATCTGGATTGGTGACAAGACGATCAAAATCCTCTTGCTTACCAAGATGAATCAGCTCTCTTCCCCAGTTTTTATCAGGCAAGTGATGACTAATCCCTAGCTTCAGATCTCCAAACTGGCGATGCACTTGCAAAGGATAGTCCTGCAGTGCCTCAATCTCTTGGCTACTAATTTCTTCCATAATATACTGACACTGGCGCAAGAGATAGCGATGGCTGGGTCTGCTTTCATCTAACTTGCGATGACAGGCTCGCCAAAGACTATCTTCCCAATTTCCCAGAACTCTAAGAGTAATGGGTAAAGTGTCCAATCTCTGGAGAATATTTTTTCGTCCTGTTCCAGGCATGAGGATATCTCCTAAGAGCCAATACTCATCAACCCCCGCCTTCTGGGCATCTGCCAGAACAGCCTCTAAGGCTGTTGTATTGCCATGTATATCTGATAATACTGCGATTTTTGTCATATCTTTTCCTCTTAGCTTTTCTATTTTTATTATAACAAACTCCAAGTCAAAGTCAAAAAGCACCTATCTTTTCTATCGTTTTTTACTTTACTTTTTTAGTGAAAAGGAATACAATGAAGGTAATAAGAATGAGGAGGTTTTTGCTATGACACAACGTTATGAAAATATCATGGTAGCGGTTGACGGTTCTAAGGAAGCTGACTTGGCTTTCATCAAAGGGGTTCATTCAGCACTGCGTAACCAAGCAAAACTAACGATTGCCCATGTCATTGACACACGTGCTCTTCAAAGCATCTCAACATTTGATGCCGAAGTTTACGAAGAATTGCAAGTCGAGGCCAACGATTTGATGGCTGAATATGAAAAGCGTGCAAAAGATGCTGGGCTCACAGACATTAAAGTTGTTATTGAGATGGGAAATCCTAAAACTCTCTTAGCTAAAACAATTCCAGACAAAGAAAAGGTTGATTTGATTTTAGTTGGAGCAACAGGACTCAATGCCTTTGAGCGTCTGCTAGTTGGTTCTTCATCAGAATATATCCTACGCCATACCAGCGTTGATCTTCTCGTCGTCAGAGATAAGGATAAAACTTTGTAATAAAAAAGAAATGAGGTTGGGATTTTTCTCCTAACCTCATTTCTTTTTTATATAATAGATTGAATTAAGATGTGAACAAAGAGATTAGGAAAGTCAACTTAATTTCTAGAAGTTTTTTTAGAATCCGTAGTGTACTATTCTAGATTCAATCAACTATAAATTGTTGATGTCGTAGTTGAAACTAGGAACTCAAAACATCATTCCAGGCTTCCTCTGCTATCGCCTATTTCTTATCGGCTCTTTCCTTGTGGCGTTCATAGGCCTTTATCTGGCGCTCAATCTCCTTTTTAATAGCTGGCTCTGGAGCGTATTTTTCTTCCCAATCATCTGGTTTTAGGATTTTGTGGGTCACTGGATCAAAATGAGCTTTTCCATCAGGGAACATTTTTCCCATATTTGCTTGATGGACAATGTCAAAAATCCGTTCTGGATCCACCCCCATCAAAACAAAACTACCATAGGTGAAGTATAGGGTGTCAATCAAGGCATCCACTTGCCCTACCAAATCTTGCTTAGCAGGTGTCTTCTTGACTACTTTCTCTGCTGCTTTATCCAACGCTTGGTGTAACTGTCCTACTGCCTGTTCGAAATCTTCTTCAGAAGAGCTAGCAGCTCGGACAAACTCCACCAATTCTTCTATCTTAAATCCTGCTCTATGGGTGGCACCTTCTAAGTCCCAAGCTTGGGGCTCTTCTTGAGTTCGTTCATCCATCATGTGGTGGAAGGTCTTGACCTTATTAAAATGATAATCACGGCTGACAAAAACTTTTTCTGAAGCCAAAACACCAAAATGTTCCAAGGCCTTATGAATCCCATCTTGCTGGTTGCTGGTTGTGATATGCTTGGCCACTTCCTTGACACTGCTACTACCGTTGCCCATGGCAACTGACATCCCAACACCCGCCAGCATCTCTAGGTCATTGTCCGAGTCACCAAAGGCCATGACTTGATTGAGATCAAAACCATACTCTTTTCCGACTCGGCGAATGCCTTCTAGCTTGGAATTTCCTTGGTTGATGACATCGGCTGCAAAAGGATTACTACGAGTCAATTTCAAGTCTTGAAAATCAGCTGCCGCTTTCTCAGATTCTTCTGGCGTCATTAGCATCAAAACTTGATAAATGGGCTGATTCATCAACTGGAGCAGATCTTCTTCCTTCTGAGGAACAACCTTACTCACCATTCGATTAAAGGAATAACTAACTGTACGAGTCAACATAGAAGGGACAAAACGACTCACTCTTTGCGAAAAAGAACCTAGGCCAAAAGACATGATTTTCGAACCCAGCATGGCATCCTTGGTCCCCAAAGCAATCTCCTTGCCCTCTTTTTTGGCATAGGCTATCAACTTCCGTAAATGAGATTTGGATAGAGGACTTGTAAACAAGACTCTGTCTTTATTAAAGATATATTGGCCGTTATAGGTTACAGCAAAATCCAGATCTAAATCTTCCATTAAATCCTTAACAAAAAAAGGTCCTCGCCCTGTCGCTACTCCAACAAGCACTCCCTGTTCCTTCACAATCTTAATCGCATCCTTAGTGGATTTCAAAACACTCTTGCGATCGTTGACCAGTGTTCCATCGATATCAAAAAAAACAGCTTTGACTTCCATCCTACCTCAATCTCCCCTTTTGTGATACAATGATTATACCACATTTCAGAAAGAGTGAGTAAATCATGCCTAAGAAAATCCTTGTTTTACATACGGGTGGTACTATTTCCATGCAAGCCGATGACTCTGGCGCTGTTGTGACTAGTCAAGACAACCCTATGAATCATGTATCCAATCCACTTGAAGGAGTTGAAGTCCACGCCCTCGACTTTTTTAATCTGCCAAGTCCCCATATTAAACCCAAGCATATGCTGGCCCTCTATCAAAAAATTAAAGAGGAGGCCGATCATTATGACGGTTTCGTGATTACACATGGGACAGATACCTTGGAGGAAACTGCCTATTTCCTTGACACTATGGAAGTTCCTCACAAACCAATCGTACTAACAGGTGCCATGCGTAGTTCCAACGAACTTGGAAGCGATGGTGTCTACAATTATCTCAGTGCCCTTCGCGTAGCGAGTGACGCTAAGGCTGCTGACAAGGGTGTCTTGGTCGTTATGAATGACGAGATTCACGCTGCTAAGTATGTGACCAAGACGCACACGACAAATGTTAGCACCTTTCAAACGCCGACCCACGGCCCTCTTGGGCTCATCATGAAACACGAGATTCTCTACTTCAAAACAGCTGAACCCCGTGTTCGTTTTGACCTTGATAGGATTCAGGGCTTGGTCCCTATTATCCCTGTCTATGCTGGTATGACAGAAGAACTCCTTGATTTGCTTCCTGTTGACCAACTGGATGGACTCATTATCCAGGCCTTCGGTGCTGGAAATGTTCCCAAGGAAACATCACAAAAATTGAACGCCCTTATCCAAGAAGGACTCCCAATCGCCTTGGTTTCTCGTTGTTTTAACGGGATTGCTGAACCTGTTTATGCCTATGAAGGCGGTGGCGTTTGTCTACAAAAGGCTGGTGTCTTCTTTGTCAAAGAGCTCAATGCTCAAAAGGCTCGTCTCAAACTCCTCATTGCTATCAATGCTGGCCTTACAGGAGAGGAATTACGAGCCTATATGGAAGGATAATACTCTTCGAAAATCAAATTCAAACCTCGTCAACATCGCCTTGCCGTAGGTATGGTTACTGACTTCGTCAGTTTCATCTACAACCTCAAAGCAGTGCTTTGAGCAACCTGCGGCTAGTTTCTTAGTTTGCTCTTTGATTTTCATTGAGTATAAAAAAGTCGGTGAGATAGAAATTACTAGATCAAGTCTTGTTTTCTAGTTCACTCCGAGAGCTTCCAACCACCAACTTAATGCTTGAACTATTGACCAAAAAGTTTCTGCTACTAAAAAGCGAGGTCGGGATTTTTATCCCGACCTCTTCTTGTTAATCTTTACGAGTTGAATGACGTTCTACCAAACCATGTGGCAAAAGAACTTCACGCTCTTCTAACTCTTCCTTATGCATAATCTTTGTCAACATACGCATACTAATAGCACCGAGGTCATACAAAGGTTGCGCAATGGTGGTTAGGTTTGGACGAGTGTAACGCGCGATTTGCGAATCATCACTGGTGATAATTTCAAAGTCTTCTGGTACAGAAACTCCCTTGTCAGCAAGTCCGTTCAACACACCTGCTGCCAGTTCATCTCCTGTTACAATCGCTGCTGTTGCTTTAGAAGAAATCAAACGTTCTGCCAAGGCATAGCCATCGTCATAACGGTATTTTGATTCGAAAACAAGACCTTCACTGTAGTTGATTCCCGCTTCTTTTAAGGCATCTTTGTAGCCAGCTAAGCGAATCTTGCCATTAATATCATCCACTAATGGTCCACTAACGAAGGCAATTTTTTTGTTTCGCTTCAAAAGATGACGGACTGCATCAACTGTAGCATGTTTATAGTCAATATTGACACTTGGAAGTTGGTGTTCTACGTCTACTGTTCCTGCAAGAACGACAGGTGTGCGTGAGCGTGAAAACTCTGAGCGAATCTTCTCAGTTAAATGATAACCCATGAAGATAACGCCATCCACCTGTTTAGAAAAGAGAGTATTGACCACAGATACTTCCTTTTCATCATCCTCATCACTATTGGCAAGGACGATGTTGTATTTGTACATCTCCGCGATATCGTCAATCCCTTTAGCAAGGGCAGAGAAATAAGTATTTGTGATATCTGGAATGACGACTCCAACTGTTGTCGTTTTCTTGCTTGCTAGACCACGTGCTACTGCATTAGGACGATAATCTAGACGTTCAATAACCTCTAAGACTTTCTTTCGAGTATTTTCTTTAACATTTTTATTGCCATTGACAACACGGCTGACAGTCGCCATTGACACTCCCGCTTCTCGGGCAACGTCATAAATTGTTACTGTATCATCTGTGTTCATTCCGTTTCCTTTCTACTTTGAAAATTTTGTTTTCATGATTCCACTGTTCTCATTTTACCACTAATTGTAAGCATTTTCAAGCGTTTGATGAAGATTCGTTGAAAAAATTTCAAAATCATTCTCATATTTTTAAAGGTAGTTGACTTTTCTTGATTTTTCTAGCAGTTTGCAGTATGATAATAAAAAAATCAATTAGGAGATAGGAATGGCTTTTACAGATTCTCATAGACGATGTGCCAGTTTCGGTGTGGTGACCAATTTACCCGACGATGTTATCGATTCAATCTGGTATATAATCGATCATTTTTTAAAGCATGTTTTTGAGCTAGAAGATGAATTGGAATTTCGACTTTTGAATCATGAAGGCTCCATCACTTTTCGTTTTTCTAGTCAACATCTACCAACTACGATTGAATTCGACTTCAATCATCCCTTTGACCCACTCTATCCACCTAAAGTTCTGGTCATGGATATGGATGGGAAGGAAACCATTCTCCTACCAGAAGAAAATGACCTATTTTAAAAACTCTAGTCTCCTCTATCTACTTAGGAAACTAGAGTTTTCTTATTTTTTCAATCCTTGGTACAAGTGGCGAATCGGTTGTTTCAGTATTGGATGAATAAAATGCGGAGCTATTTCCTGTAAAGACTCTAAAACAAAGAGGCGCTCAGCAATATAAGGATGGGGCAAGATGAGGTCGTCTGTATAGATGATCTGGTCCTCTACAAAGAGCAAATCTAGGTCAATCAAGCGAGGTCCCCAATGCACCTCTCTGACCCGTCCCATCTCTGATTCAATCTCTAACAAGGTTTCTAACAAGATTGGAGTTGGCAACCAGGTTTCCACCTCAACCACTTGATTAGCAAAGCTATCCTGCTCCACTCCACCCCAAGGCTCCGTCGCTAAGACACTGGACTCTTTGAGAATATGGATGCCACGAGCTCGCAGTTTGTCAATAGCTTGCTCCAAGTTCGCTTGCTTATCCCCCATATTGCTTCCTAAAGCGATAAAGGCACGCTTTTTGCGACGGTGGATGGTTACTGAACAAGTATCAAGGGGCAGATGCACGGGTGCCCAAGGTTTTTTTAGTTCCAGCTCAATCTCTTGAACGATAGGGGAGGTCTCAAAAGTACGCTCTACTAGTTTGTAGGCTACTGTTTCAATCAAATCCTCACTCGTTTCCTGAAACCAAGTCGTCCATTGCTGGCAAAGTTCTCCGTAATGGACAGAAGCAGTTAAATCCAAGTCTGTAGCAGCCTTGGTCATATCATAGGACAGGGTGGCTGAAACGACAAACTTCTGCCCCAATTCCTTCTCACTAGGAAAGAGTCCATGAAAGGCGAAAATTTCTAGGTCTTTAATTCGCAGTTGATCCATAACTAGTCCTTTCTAGAAAAATCCGCTTGACGCGGATCTTTTATAGTCCCATCAGACGATAAGCCTGATCCCGAAGATCCTTATCTGTCTCAAATAGACCACGAGCTACTGTAGTCAAGGTCGCAGTTCCTGGTTTTCGAACACCACGCATACTCATACACATATGCTCTGCTTCGATGACAACAAAAGCTCCCTTAGCACCCAAATACTCCATCAAGGCATCAGCAACTTCGATATTCAAACGCTCTTGAATCTGTGGCTTTTTAGAGTAAACTTCCACAGTACGAGCTAACTTTGATAAACCTGCTACACGGCCATCTGGAATGTAGGCAATATGAGCCTTCCCATAAAAGGGCAAGAAGTGGTGTTCACACATGGTATGGAAAAAGATATCCTTTTCTACTACCATATTGTCATCAATAATTTCAAAGGATTTTGATAAATGTTCCTCCGCAGTTTGACCAAGACCTGAAAAAATCTCTTGGTACATACGAGCGACACGGGCTGGTGTTTCCTGCAACCCTTCGCGATTTGCATCCTCACCAACTGCCTCGATAATCATTTTTACAGCTTCTTCAATCTTTTGTGTGTCCATTCTAATTTTTCCCCTCCATTAGGTAGGCTCTCACTTGGGCTAAAAAGTATAATGAGCCCGTGATAATCCTAACTGTTTTTTTCTCTTCATTTTCTGATAATTTTTGGTCTAGAAATTCTTGCCAATCTTGGAAGTTGAGATTTCTAGAATCAGACATCTCTTTCAAGACTTTTTCATCCGTCGCCCGACTATCCTCAAAATGAGTTAGCGTAATCTTAGTATCGGGCAAGGTTTCTAGCAAGTCCAACATATCCTCCAAGGCCTTGGTTTTGATACAAGTAAAGAGGATTTCCTTCTGATAGTCCGTAAAGCGTTCTTTCAAGGTAGCCAACAAGGCCTTGATGGCATGAGGATTGTGGGCCCCATCCAAAATCATCAAGTGTTCTCTAGCAACAACTTCCAAGCGTCCAGGCCAGCTTGTTTCTTCCAAAGCTTGAGCCACTAAAGCATTATCTGGCAATTCTCGACCAGTCGCTTGGCAATAGCTATCTAACAAGGCTAGCGCCATCCCTGCATTCTCTATCTGGTGCAAACCCAGCAATCCTGTCTGGAAGCGACCTTGTCTAACAGCACTTGTATAGCCAAAGACCTCGCCAGTCACAATACTCTCATAATGACTGACTTGATAGGCATCTCCATAGGCGATTCTGGTAGCTTGTTTCGCTTTTGCAATCTGGTCAATAACCGCCAAGGCTTCTGGGACAATGCGACCAGTCACTAGAGGAACTCCTTGCTTGATAATCCCTGCTTTCTGCTCTGCGATAGCTTCTAGACTGTCACCCAGTAGGGCTACATGATCCAATCCTATGGTCGTGATGCCTGTTAGGATGGGGTGACAGACATTGGTACTATCCAAAAGTCCGCCCATACCAACTTCCATAATCGCCACATCGACTTGTTCAAATGCAAAATAGTCATAGGCTATGGCAGTGATAATCTCGAATTCTGTCGTTCCTTGCAAGGCTTGAGCATGCTCCCCTTCAAGTAGTAAACAATAATCCGCCATCAAGGACTCTAATCTTGCTTCTGGGATAGATTCCCCATTAATGGCAATCTGGTCTGTATAATGAATCAGATAGGGTGAGCTAAAGACTCCAACTCTTAGCCCCATCTTTTCCAGCATATTTTTCAAAAAGGCTATGGTAGATCCCTTGCCATTGGTTCCACCGATGTGGATAACCTTAAGCTTAAGATGGGGATTGCCTCGTAAAGCTAAAAGCTCTACCATTCTTTCCAAGCCGAAATGCGGTTGGTCTGTCCGATAGTGGGCAATCCACTGATTAGTTTCGTTTTTATTCATCTTACTTATATTGTTTCAAATCTAAATTTTCCGCATGGTCTGCCAGACGGATAGCAGACGCAATTTCGACTGCCATCTTGTGGCTGCCTACATCGTGCACGCGCACCACTTCCACACCTTGTCTAGCAGCAATGCTGGTCACATGAGCCGAAGCCGTATCACGATTTCGGAAACCAGCTTCAGTATCTGGATTTACTTCAAATCCATTTTCTTCAAGGATATTAATGACAAAGCGCTTGCGAGAGACTCCTAAAAAGATAGGATAGCCCATCTCGTGAAGCTTATCAAGGTCACGTAGGAGGATGAGATTTTCTTTCTTTGTCAAACCAAAGCCAATCCCTGGATCCAGCATGATGTTTTCTTTCGAAATCCCTGCTTTTTCCGCTCTTACTAGAGCACGATCAAAGAAAGCTGTCATCAATTCTTCTACTGGTAGTTGTTCAAAGTCTGCTAAGTCTTCCTTTGTAAAAGGCTCTCCAAATCCAAAATGAGGAAATATGAGTGAACTAGGGTGCTGAGGGCGTGCCATGACTGGATTAAACATGATGACTACCTGAGCTCCAGCCTTAGCAACCACCTCTGCCATCTTCTCATCACCCATGAGGCCTGTAATGTCATTGACTATATTGGCACCAGCATTTAAAGCTGCTTCTGCCACTTGACTCTTCCAAGTATCGACCGAAATCAGAACATCACTTTCTTGACGAATAGCCTGAATGACTGGAACCACACGCTGGATTTCCTCTTCAATCTCAACATAGCTACTTCCAGGTCGAGTAGATTCTCCACCGATATCTAAGATAGTGGCACCTTCAGCTATCAATTTTCGAGCCTGTTTTAAGGCTTCTTCAATAGCAAAAAATTGGCCCCCGTCAGAAAAAGAATCTGGGGTGACATTGATAATACCGCAAATAGCTGTTTTTGTAAGATTCTCTCTTTTTTCCACGTTCATCACTCAAATTTCATTTAGATTGGTATCTCTCTATTTTACTGTTTTTTTTGGATTCTGTCCAATTATCTTTCAGTTCCTTAATATCATTAAGACTACAAAAGAGCGCAAAAAAAGAGAGTGGGACAGAAATCGGTAATTCGTTAGAATTCGATTTCGTCGTCCCACCTCCGCACAGTTGAGTAGGGTTGTATAAGCTGATGAAATCAGCGTAGTAGAGCCCACTCAACCACTGCGTCCTGCTCGACAATCCAAAGACAATTGAGAGGCTAGGACTTTTGTCCCAGCCTCTTTTTTATATTCTTATTTTTCAGTCAAAGCTGCAAGTCCTGGAAGAACTTTACCTTCAAGAAGCTCCATTGAAGCGCCTCCGCCCGTACTAATCCATGAGAACTTGTCTGCACGACCAAGGTTAATCGCTGCGGCAGCTGAGTCACCACCACCGATGATTGATTTAACGCCTGGTTGTTTCACGATAGCGTCCATCACACCGATTGTACCAGCTTGGAAGTCAGGGTTTTCAAATACACCCATTGGTCCATTCCATACAACTGTTTTAGCACCAGTCAAAGCTTCGTCAAATTTAGCGATAGATTTAGGACCGATGTCAAGACCAAGGAATCCTGGGTCTACTGCTTCACCTTCCGTGTCTTTCACTTCAGTGTAGTCAGCAAATGCGTTTGCTTCTTTTGAGTCAACTGGCAAGATCAATTTGCCGTTTGCTTTTTCAAGAAGAGCTTTAGCGACATCCAATTTATCTTCTTCTACAAGTGAGTTACCGATTTCGATACCTTGTGCTTTGTAGAATGTGTAAGTCATACCACCACCGATAAGAACTTTATCAGCTTTTTCAAGCAAGTTTTCGATAACACCGATCTTGTCTGAAACTTTTGAGCCACCAAGGATAGCCACGAATGGACGTTCTGGAGCTTCAACAGCTTCTTGGATGTAAGCAATTTCGTTTTCAAGAAGGAATCCAGCAACTGCTTTTTCAACGTTTGCTGAGATACCAACGTTAGATGCGTGTGCACGGTGAGCTGTACCGAATGCATCGTTTACGAAGATACCATCTCCAAGTGATGCCCAGTATTTACCAAGTTCAGGATCGTTTTTAGATTCTTTCTTGCCGTCAACATCTTCGTAACGAGTGTTTTCAACCAAGAGAACTTGTCCATCTTCAAGAGCGTTGATAGCTGCTTCCAATTCAGCACCACGAGTTACACCTGGAAGGAATGTAACTTCTTGACCCAATTTAGCAGCCAAGTCAGCAGCTACAGGAGCAAGTGATTTACCAGCTTTGTCTGCTTCTTCTTTTACACGTCCAAGGTGAGAGAAGAGGATTGCACGTCCACCTTGTTCAAGGATGTACTTGATAGTTGGAAGAGCTGCAGTGATACGGTTGTCATTAGTAATCACGCCATCTTTTACAGGAACGTTGAAGTCAACACGAACGAGAACTTTTTTCCCTTTCAACTCAACGTCTTTTACAGTCAATTTTGCCATTTGGAAAGACTCCTTAATTTTTTTTACGTGTTAATTATATCACAAAATCAATAAAAGAGATAGCAAAACCTTAAACTTTTCCCTGAAACGGCTCTCTCTAGTAAATTAAACTCAATCTTTACTCACTGAGGAAATCCCTCTCTGTTTTTATCTTCATCTATGGCATGTTGCTCATTTATAGAGAAAGAGCTACTGTCTGGAGTTGTGTCTTTATTTTTTTAACTAACTCTTCAGAAACCGTTCAATTTTTAAAAATCTATTTTGAAAGTTTCATATTGGAATAGAAAAAGTCATAGAAAGGTTAACCTGTTTCTAAAGGTTGAATCACTTTTGTTCAGTTTAATTTCAAATTAAAGACTTATCCGCATCTCTAATTAAACCTGTCTTGATACTTTTTATTAAATAACCACTGCAGATTGATGAGGGGTTTACTCTGTACATCAAGTATGGGTTTAAGGGTTTCTCTAATCTCCCCTTTTATCTTTGTTTCATCAATTGTTGCAAGATCAATTTTTTTATAATCTTTGTCGAGAGCCCACTCAAGCTCAAAATTTTTATTAAACTTATAGGACACATCGTTTTTATCACTGTAACTATAACCTCCAACAGACTCTCCAAAACTTGTAGGATAACCACTTGAATCGATAGAATTTTCGATAAAATTCGCTCCATCATCATCATAGCGAATACCTTCAATTTTCGGAGTATAAATCTCCCCCATGTTTTCAATCAACATGACTAAGTCGGGTTCTGTTCTTTCCTTATGAGGCATCCGTTGCGCATAATAGACTGAGTTAGATAGCAAATTGATAGTGGTAACAGCATACATACTCGCTCCTATAAATACTACTAAGCCAAGGCTCACTACTACAATGATTACAGCAATGACTCCTTTTAACAATTTCATCTTCTTTTTCCTTTCTTATTCCCAAACCAATTCTTGATGAGAGTTACTAGAAATAACTCTATAAACAGAAACAACCAAAAAATTTAAAAGCAGAACATGCAAACATTTCATTACAAGGTTTCTTTTAAAATAATAAAAATCTTAACACAAACATTCTAAGAATGCAAAAAGGCAGGAGCCAAAAATAGCTCTTGCCTTTTAATACTATTATCTTGTCAGACGGTAATTTAGAAGTTCAACTTACTCTTCTTTTTTCTTTTGCGCTAGAAGTCCAAAGCCACCTAGGACTCCAACCAATCCTAAAGCAAGGAGATTTGTATCTACTTCTTCACCCGTACTTGGAAGTTGTTTTCCTTCAGGTTTTTCAGCTTGTGCTTCTGCTTTTGCTGGTTCCTGCTTAGCTGCTTGTACTACTGGAGCAGGTGCAAGAGGTTTGTCATCTTGGACATCCACTTTTGGCCCAATCTCAACAATCTCAGCTACCGCCTCTTTGACAAGTTCTGTTCCCTTGAGACTGCGTTTGCCTTCAGCATCAACTTCTACAAGATTTCTACGCAGGCCTTCAACTCCAGCTTGAACTAGACGACGTTCACCTGCTGAAAGGTTTGAGTTTTCTCTTTCTTCACGTCCAAATGCAAGAACTTCTTCTTCAACTACCAAGCTTGGTTTCTTAACTTCCAAGACTTTTGGTCCTTCTAGTGGCTCAACACGGCTTTCTACCTTGGTACCGACTTCAGTAATCTCTGCAACTGCTTCCTTGACTACCTCTGTCTTAAGAAGTGTGCGATGGCCTTTAGCATCTACCTCAATCAAATGACGGATTTGACCAGCCTCACCTGCTTGAACCAGACGGCGTTCACCTAGTAAAAGATCTGCTGTTGGACGCTCTTGGTGATTGAAAGCTACGGCTTCTTCTTTCACTTCCAATTCTAGTTTTTCGAGAACAAGATTCCCAGAACCGTCCAATGGTTGAACACTACTTTCTACCCTAGTCCCAACTTCAGTAATCTCAGCCACTGCTTCCTTGACTACCTCTGTCTTAAGAAGTGTGCGATGGCCTTTAGCATCTATCTCAATCAAGTGACGGACTTGCCCAGCTTCACCAGCTTGAACCACACGGCGTTCACCTAATAAAAGATCTGCTGTTGGACGCTCTTGGTGATTGAAAGCTACGGCTTCTTCTTTCACTTCCAATTCTAGTTTTTCGAGAACAAGATTCCCAGAACCGTCCAATGGTTGCACACTACTTTCTACCTTA
>NZ_JASHGH010000024.1:0-26015 GCF_047460405.1 Streptococcus infantis
CCATAAGATTCTTTCTAATGATGGTTTGGTCGCTTTTCATTATAGGTCTTATGGGACTTTTTTTCTACAACAAAAAAGGCTCCATAATTCCTATGGTGGTTTTACCCACTACAGAAATTATAGAGCCGTCAATTGTAGTGGGTTGATGAAAAGTTATAACCTGGAGAGGACCAACTTGGTTCTCTCCTTTTTGATATTCAAAGCAATGAGGATTCTAGTTTTAAAGTTTTCAAAGTTTCGAAAACCAAAGGCATTTCGTTTGATGAGTTTAATGAGATTATTACTTGCTTCCAATTTGGCGTTGGAATAAGGTGACTGAAGGGCGTTGACGATTTTCTCTTTGTCCTTGAGAAAGGTTTTAAAGACAGTCTGAAAAAGAGGATGAACCAGCTTAAGATTGTCCTTGATGAATCTGAAAAATTTGTCTGGTTCCTTATTCTGAAAGTGAAAAAGCAAGAGCTGATAGAGCTCATAGTGGTGTTTCAAGTCTTCTGAATAGTTCAAAAGCTTGTCTAGAATTTCTTTATTCGTCAAGTGCATACGAAAAGTAGGGCGATAAAATCGCTTATCGCTGAGTTTACGACTATCTGTTTAATGAGCTTCCAGTAACGTTTGATTGCCTTGTATTCATGAGATTTTCGCTCAAACTGATTCATAATTTGGACACGAACACGACTCATAGCGCGGCCTAAGTGTTGGAGTAAAACAGTCCAGTGGACTGTTTTAGCCTGAGTTTAGAAATATAATAACGAAGGGGGAAAACGATCTAGAACGATTTTAGCGCATGGAAAAAGCTGTTTAGCCAAGTCATAGTAAGGGCTAAACATATCCATGGTAATGACTTTCACGCGACTTCTCACCTTTCTAGAATAACGAAGAAAATGATTGCGAATGGTCACTTGAGTCCGCCCATCCAGGATAGCTACGATCTTTCTGGAATCAAAATCCTGTGCAATGAAGCTCATCTTCATCTCCCGATTGAAACAGTCACTCCCCTGACTGTTTCAACATCCCAGGACATAATCTCAGGAAGTCGGCTAAAGTCATGCTTAAAGTGAAAGTCATTTAGCTTGCGAATGACAGTTGCAGTTGAAATGGCTAGCTGATGGGCAATATCGGTCATAGAAGTCTTTTCAATCAACTTTTGAGCAATTTTTTGGTTGATAACACGAGGAATTTGATGATTTTTCTTGACGAGGGAAGTCTCAGCGACCATCATTTTAGAGCACTGATGCACTTAAAACGGCGCTTTCTAAGAAGAATTCTAGTAGGCATACCAGTCGTTTCAAAATAAGGAATTTTCGACGGTTTTTGAAAATCATATTTCTTCATTTGAGTTCCGCACTCAGGGCAAGACGGGGCATCATAATCCAATTTAGCGAAGATTTCTTTGTGACTATCTCTATTAACGATATCTATAATTTGGATATTTGGGTTTTTGATATCAAGAAGTTTTGTGATAAAATATAATTGTTCCATAGGATTCTTTCTAATGATGGTTTGGTTGCTTTTCATTATAGATGATATGGGACTTTTTTTCTACAACAAAATAGGCTCCATAATATCTATAGGGGATTTACCCACTACAAATATTATAGAGCCGATAATATGCGTTTTATCATAGACAGATCTATTTCATTTTTTACTATAGTTGATTGAAATAAGATATGAACAAAGAGGTTAGGAAAGTCAAATTAATTTTTAAAAATGTTTTAGAATCCATGACGTGCTACTCTAAGTTCAATCCACTATAAAATTAAGTTTTTGACCATCCTCTGAATGATTACTGAAGATTAACCTTATTCTTCAAGATATAGTAAGTACCGAGGTAGAATCCAGCAATTAGGATTAAATCCGTAAAGATTTCAAATGTAAGCATCATATTGAAATTAGTATCTATGCGAAGGTTTAGACCGACAAAACCGAGCACGATCTGGATAACAATGTAGGCTAAAACTGCGAGTGCTGTGCGGTATTCATTGAAAAGTTGTCCGATGGAGATTGCCAAGTAGATGCAGAGGATTCCTGAAATTGTGCCAAGGATGAATGAAATTAGATATAAGCCGATACTGTCTAGGTACTGTTGGAACAAGTCTTTGAAAGCAAGGAAATTAACAGAATTAGGCTCAATTATCACAAGAATGATATAAATGCTCAGAACCAAGACTGCTGAACTGATCAGAGACCAAATGAAGGCCCCCAAGAGTTTGGCCATGATAATCTGGTGTTCGGAAACTGGCAAGGTCAAAGTCAGATAACCTTGTCGATCATAGACACTACCCTTGAAGCGACGGATGATCAAAATCAAGGTTGAAATCCCAAGCGTAATCATCAAGCCACCAAACACGAGTGCTAGAAAAATAAGTAGAATAGGTTGACTTTCTTTGATAGGAATATCGTTGTAAGTCCTTGCTTGAATTCCGATAAGAGCAGAAAGTACCAGTACAGCACCATAGAGGGCTAAATACCATTTGTTAACATTTTTAAATTCATAACGAACTAAATTCCAAAACATAATAATCTCCTTTATCTAGGCTTTGAACTCATGACGGAAGAGTTGGTCGATAGACTCTCCAGACTCATAGCGAATATCATCAACATTTCCTTGACGGACGACTTTTCCATCCTTGAGGAAAACAATCTCATCCAAGATTGGTTCGATGTCTGAAATCAAGTGAGTTGAAATCAAGACAGTCGAAGTTGGAGAGTAGTTGTTGATGATGGTGTTCAAGATATAGTCACGAGCTGCTGGGTCGACACCCCCGATTGGTTCATCAAGCACATATAGACGAGCATCACGACTCATGACAAGAATCAACTGAACCTTTTCTTTGTTCCCTTTTGAGAGTTTCTTGAAACGGCTATTTTCATCAATGCCAAGGTCACGAAGAAGACCTTGAGCACGTTCCAGATTAAAATCTTGGTAGAAGGTCTTGAAATAAGTGAGAGCTTCCTTGACCTTCATTTGCTCGTTGAGGTAGGTCGTATCAGGAAGATAAGAAACAATTGCTTTAGTTGCTGGGCTTGGTTCTATGCCATTGATGAGGATGCGCCCTTCCTCTGGCTGTAGTAAGCCGTTGATTAGTTTAATCAAGGTTGTCTTTCCAGAACCGTTTGGGCCAAGGAGACCAACGATTTTTCCAGCTGGAATTTCAAGGGAAACATTTGTAATAGCAGGACTTGCTCCATAGGATTTTGACACATTTTCAAATGCTAACAAGGTCATAGTTTAAACTCCTTCAATATAATCTCTCAAAACAGTCGGTAGTTCTTCTTTTTCATAGCCAAATTCTACCATGCCTGTTACAAACTGTTGCAGCTGTTCTTCTGACAGTTGCTTACGGGATTGGAGGATCAAGTCCAAATCCTCTGTGACAAAGCGTCCAGATGTCCGCTTGGTATAAACGAAGCCTTCTCTTTCCAAGTCCGATAGGGCGCGCTGGATGGTGTTGGGATTGACACCTGCCTTGCTTGCTAATTCTCTAACGGTTGGAAGCTGTTGATTGGGCTCGAGTTTATGGGAAATAATCTGCAATTTGATTTTCTCCATAATCTGCAAATAAATGGGTTTATTGTTATCAAATGTCCAAGACATCACGATCTCCTTTCTAATTACCTTTGTGTTAATTCAATAATACAACAAAACAAAAAACTTGTCAAGCCAAAAGGAGAATTATTTTGGGAATCTCTTAAAAAATGGTATAATGAAAAGAAAACGACAAGGAGGAAAAGGCATGCGTTGTCCAAAATGTGGCGCTACAAAATCAAGTGTAATCGATAGTCGCCAGGCTGAAGAAGGAAATACAATCAGAAGAAGACGTGAGTGTGAAGAGTGTCAGCATCGTTTTACAACCTATGAACGTGTTGAAGAGAGAACACTAGTTGTGGTCAAAAAAGATGGTACACGGGAACAATTTTCAAGAGATAAAATCTTTAACGGGATTATTCGTTCAGCCCAGAAACGTCCAGTGTCTAGTGATGAGATTGGCATGGTGGTCAATCGTATCGAACAAAAACTCCGTAGTCGCAATGAAAATGAAATTCAGAGTGAGGTTATTGGCTCCTTGGTTATGGAAGAGTTGGCAGAGTTAGATGAGATTACTTATGTCCGTTTTGCCAGCGTTTACCGTAGTTTTAAGGATGTGAGTGAGCTTGAAAGCCTACTCCAGCAGATTACACAATCCTCTAAAAAGAAAAAGGAAAAATAAATGAAGCCAAATGACCGTTTTTCTTTTGTAAAGAATAATCGGGTGTCGCAAGATACCTCATCAATGGTGCAGTGCTACCTCCCGATTATCGGTCAGGAGGCGCTGAGCCTCTATCTTTATGCCGTAACTTTTTGGGATGATGGTCAAAAGGAGCACCTCTTTGCAGCCATGCTCAATCATCTTAATTTTGGGATGGATAGTCTTTTAAAGGCTTTTAAAACTCTAACAGCCATGAAATTGGTGACCCTCTATCAGCAGGGAGAGGCCTATAACTTGTTACTTCATCCTCCCCTATCGACTCAAGAATTTTTACAACATACAGTTTATCGGACCTTATTAGAAAAAATGATTGGGGATAGTGCGGTTGCAGCCATGAGACAGGAAAGTGTTGAAGGGGAACTTATCTCGGTGGCCTTGAGTCAAATCTTTCCTCAGTTATCCGAGTCTGCGAGTCAAGAACCCTCTAGCAGTCAGCCTGCAGCAGATGATTTTGATTTGGAGCATTTCCGTCAGCTCATGGCCCGTGATGGTCTTCGTTTTCAAGATGAGACTTCGGATGTTTTGACCTTGTTTGCAATAGCAGACGAGCAGAGGTGGACTTGGTTTGAAACTTATCAAGTAGCTAAAGCGACAGCAGTGTCGCAAGTGATTTCTGTCAAACGCATCCGTGAAAAGATAGCGCAAAAGCCTGTGACTTCTGACTTTAGTCCCAAGGAGGCAACCATTATCCGAGAGGCTAAGAAAAAGACAGCCTTGCAGTTCCTTGCTGAGATTAAGCAGACTCGCAAGGGAAGTATTACCCAGACTGAACGGGACCTGCTCCAGCAGATGGCGGCCTTGGGCTTGCTGGATGAAGTAATCAATGTTATCTTGCTCCTGACCTTTAATAAGGTTGATTCGGCCAATATCAATGAAAAATACGCCATGAAGGTGGCTAATGACTACGCTTATCAAAATATCCGTAGTGCAGAGGAGGCAGTTCTACGTATTCGTGAACGTGGCCAAAAAGCAAAAACGCAAAAGCAGAATCAGAATGCCCCAGCAAAAACCAATGTGCCTAAATGGAGCAATCCTGAATATAAGAATGAAACTAGCGAAGAAACTCGCTTAGAACTAGAACGTAAGAAAAAAGAAATGTTAGCTCGATTAGAAAAAGGAGGAGACTAGATGGAAAGTGTCGGAGACGTACTCAAGCGTCAACCAAGCCGATTTCAGTATCAGGATTTAGTCCAGCAAATTGTGAAAGACCCTGATGTTGCGGCCTTTATCCAGAAAGAATCTCTCAGTCAGGAGGAGTTAAACCGTAGTATTTCCAAGTTTAACCAATACATCACTGAGAGAGATAAGTTCCTCCGAGGAGATACAGACTATATCGCGCGTGGCTACAAGCCTATCCTAGTCATGAACCATGGCTATGCAGATGTTTCCTATGAAGAGACTCCGGAACTAATCGCAGCGAAAAAAGAAGCAGCGATTAAAAACCGTCTCAAACTAATCAACCTTCCAGCTAGTCTTAAAAAAGCTAGCCTAGCTCAAGTTGATTTAGATGATTTGGGGCGCTTGCCAGTTTTTGAAAAGCTCCTAGCCTTTGTGGAGCAATATTCAGCTATTCGAAAAGGTCTCTACTTATATGGAGACTTTGGTGTGGGTAAAAGTTTCATGGTGGCTGCCCTAGCTCATGATTTATCAGAAAAACGTGGTGTTTCATCAACGCTCCTCCACTATCCGAGCTTTGTCATCGATGTCAAAAATGCCATCGGTGATGGCAATGTTAAGACTTTGGTGGATGAGATTAAGCTTGCTGAAGTCTTGATTTTGGATGATATTGGTGCTGAGCAATCAACAGCTTGGGTGCGTGACGAGATTCTGCAGGTTATTCTCCAATATCGTATGCAGGAAGATTTGCCAACCTTTTTCACCTCCAATTTCAATTTTGAAGATTTGGAGAAGCATTTCGCTAAAGGGAAAAACGGAAATGACGAAACCTGGGAAGCTAGACGCGTCATGGAACGCATTCGTTATTTAGCAGAGGAAACAAGACTTGAAGGAGAAAACCGTCGATGACAGAAACAATCAAATTAATGAAGGCTCACACTTCAGTGCGTAGATTTAAAGAGCAAGAGATTCCCCAAGCAGACTTGAATGAGATCTTGACAGCTGCCCAAATGGCTTCTTCTTGGAAAAATTTCCAATCCTACTCGGTCATTCTTGTCAGAAGTCAAGAAAAGAAGGACGCCTTATTTGAGCTAGTTCCTCAGGAAGCGATTCGCCAGTCTGCAGCCTTTCTTCTCTTTGTTGGTGATCTAAACCGTGCAGAAAAAGGGGCTCGTCTCCATACGGATATTTTCCAACCTCAAGGGGTGGAAGGGCTCCTCATCACTTCAGTAGATGCGGCTTTGGCTGGACAAAATGCCTTGCTTGCGGCAGAAAGCCTAGGCTATGGTGGAGTGATTATCGGTTTGGTGCGTTACAAGTCTGTTGAGTTAGCAGAATTGTTCAAGCTTCCTGACTATACCTATCCAGTCTTTGGGATTGCACTCGGTGTGCCAAATCAACAGCATGCTGTAAAACCAAGACTGCCACTAGAGAATGTTGTCTTTGAGGAAGAATACCAAGAACAGTCAACTGAGGCAATTGAAGCCTATGACCGTGTACAGACTGAATATGCAGGTGCGCGTGCGACTACCACTTGGAGTCAACGTTTAGCAGAGCAATTCGGCAATCCAGAACCAAGCTCAACTCGAGAAAATCTTGAGCAGAAGAAGTTATTGTAGAAAGTGAGAAAACATGGCCTTACCAACTGTTGCCATTGTGGGACGTCCCAATGTTGGGAAATCAACCCTATTTAACCGTATCGCGGGAGAACGCATCTCAATCGTAGAAGATATTGAAGGTGTAACGCGAGATCGTATCTATGCCACAGGTGAGTGGCTCAATCGTTCTTTTAGTATGATTGATACCGGGGGAATCGATGATGTAGATGCGCCTTTCATGGAACAAATCAAGCACCAGGCAGAAATTGCCATGGAAGAAGCAGATGTCATCGTCTTCGTCGTGTCTGGAAAAGAAGGAATTACAGATGCGGACGAATACGTTGCCCGTAAACTTTATAAAACTCATAAACCAGTCATCTTAGCCGTTAACAAGGTTGACAATCCAGAGATGCGAAATGATATCTATGATTTCTATGCTCTTGGATTGGGCGAACCTCTACCAATCTCATCTGTTCACGGTATCGGGACAGGGGATGTGCTGGATGCTATTGTGGAAAACCTCCCACATGAAGTTGAAGAAGAAAATCCAGATGTTATTAAATTCAGCTTGATTGGTCGTCCAAATGTTGGAAAATCTAGCTTGATTAATGCCATTTTGGGAGAAGATCGCGTCATTGCTAGCCCTGTCGCTGGTACCACTCGTGATGCCATTGACACCCATTTTACAGATGCTGACGGCCAAGAGTTTACCATGATTGATACGGCTGGTATGCGTAAGTCAGGTAAAGTCTATGAAAATACTGAGAAATACTCGGTTATGCGTGCTATGCGTGCCATTGACCGTTCAGATGTAGTCCTGATGGTCCTCAATGCCGAGGAAGGTATTCGTGAGTATGACAAGCGTATCGCTGGATTTGCCCACGAAGCTGGTAAAGGGATGATTATCGTGGTCAATAAGTGGGATACTCTTGAAAAAGACAACCACACCATGAAAAACTGGGAGGAAGATATCCGTGAGCAGTTCCAATACCTGCCTTACGCACCGATTATCTTTGTTTCAGCTTTGACCAAGCAACGTCTCCACAAGTTGCCTGAGATGATTAAGCAAATCAGTGAAAGTCAAAATACCCGTATTCCATCAGCTGTCTTGAACGATGTGATTATGGATGCTATCGCCATCAATCCAACACCGACAGACAAAGGGAAACGCCTCAAGATTTTCTATGCGACCCAAGTGGCAACCAAACCACCAACCTTTGTCATCTTTGTCAACGAAGAAGAACTCATGCACTTCTCTTACCTACGTTTCTTGGAAAATCAAATCCGCAAGGCCTTTGTCTTTGAAGGAACTCCGATTCATCTCATTGCAAGAAAACGGAAATAAATAAGCAAGATCTGGAATGCGATTTCCAGATCTTTTTGATATAATAAAATAAGGAAAGCGTTGGAGAGGTAAGGAGATGGAAAAACTATTAAAATTCTTGATTTTGGCACCCTACTTTTACTTTTTTCGTTGGCAAGGGAAGGTACAGCCAGGAAGTAAGTACTTTTCTGTCTTTTACTATTTTTATTGGTTTTATATGCCTCTAGCAGCATTGTTTAGTCTAGTTTTCACGCTTTTTTCGCTAGTCTTATTTAACTTTATTTTACAAGAACCAAGGGATTTTGTTAGATGGGTGATATGGCTACTTTTAGTCTTTTTATCCTTAGTCAATGACTGGAAAATCTATGCTTGTCTAAAATTTATGAATAAGCTACGATTGGAAAAGAAGAAATCCAGTCTTCCTTGAAAGAAATAGGCAAGCTTTTATCTGATAGAAAATGATGGCAATTTTTTCATGGATAAACTAGCTAGAAGCATTAATGAAGAAAACTAGCCTCGGAATAGGAATTTTAAGGGAACTAATCACCTTGGTTAGCCCTTTTTTCGTCCTAAGGGAAAACGGAATATTTCTTGAAAAAAATGGGCAAATATGCTACAATAAAAAGAACATTCTAAAATATTCAGAATTTAAAGTAAGGAAAAAAATGGCAAATTTATTAAAATCAATCATCGAAAATGATAAAGGAGAAATTCGTCGTCTGGAGAAGATGGCTGATAAAGTCCTAAAATATGAAGATGAAATGGCTGTGTTAACAGACGAGCAATTGCAAGCAAAAACAGAAGAATTCAAACAACGCTATCAAAATGGTGAGACTCTTGACCAACTTTTGTATGAGGCGTTTGCGGTTGTCCGTGAGGGAGCTAAGCGTGTCCTTGGTCTCTTCCCATATAAGGTTCAGGTTATGGGTGGTATCGTTCTTCACCATGGTGACGTTCCTGAGATGCGTACAGGTGAAGGTAAAACTTTGACAGCGACTATGCCTGTATACCTCAATGCTCTTTCAGGTAAAGGGGTTCACGTAGTTACGGTCAATGAATACCTTTCTGAACGTGACGCGACTGAGATGGGTGAATTGTACTCATGGCTTGGCTTGTCAGTAGGGATCAACTTGGCGGCCAAATCTCCAATGGAGAAAAAAGAAGCCTATGAGTGTGATATCACTTACTCAACCAACTCAGAAATTGGATTTGACTACCTCCGTGATAACATGGTTGTCCGTGCGGAGAATATGGTTCAACGTCCACTTAACTATGCCTTGGTTGATGAAGTTGACTCTATCTTGATTGACGAGGCGCGTACACCTTTGATCGTATCAGGAGCCAATGCAGTTGAAACCAGTCAACTCTACCATATGGCTGACCATTTTGTGAAGTCTTTGGATAAGGATGACTATATCATTGACATCCAGTCTAAGACTATTGGTCTATCAGATTCTGGTATTGACAAGGCCGAAAGCTACTTCAATCTAAGCAACCTCTACGATATTGAAAATGTTGCTCTGACTCACTTTATCGATAACGCCCTTCGTGCCAACTACATCATGCTTCTTGATATTGACTATGTGGTCAGCGAAGAGCAAGAAATCTTGATTGTCGACCAATTTACTGGTCGTACCATGGAAGGTCGTCGTTATTCGGATGGTTTGCACCAAGCGATTGAAGCTAAAGAAGGTGTGCCAATCCAGGACGAAACCAAGACTTCAGCCTCTATTACCTACCAAAACCTCTTCCGTATGTACAAGAAATTGTCTGGTATGACAGGTACAGGTAAGACTGAGGAAGAAGAATTCCGCGAAATTTACAATATTCGTGTTATTCCTATCCCAACAAACCGTCCGGTTCAACGTATCGACCACTCAGACCTACTCTATGCAAGTATCGAGGCTAAGTTTAAGGCTGTTGTCGAAGATGTAAAAGCTCGTTACCAAAAAGGTCAGCCTGTCTTAGTTGGTACGGTTGCAGTTGAAACCAGTGACTATATTTCTAAGAAATTGGTAGCTGCAGGCGTTCCTCACGAAGTATTGAATGCCAAGAACCACTACAAAGAAGCTCAAATTATCATGAACGCGGGTCAGCGTGGTGCGGTTACAATCGCGACCAACATGGCCGGTCGTGGTACCGACATCAAACTTGGGGAAGGTGTTCGTGAACTTGGTGGACTTTGTGTCATCGGTACAGAACGCCATGAAAGCCGTCGTATCGATAACCAGCTTCGCGGACGTTCAGGTCGTCAAGGGGATCCAGGTGAATCTCAATTCTACCTTTCTCTTGAAGATGATTTGATGAAACGCTTTGGTTCAGAACGCTTGAAAGGTGTCTTTGAACGCCTCAATATGTCTGACGAAGCTATCGAATCTCGCATGTTGACCCGTCAAGTAGAAGCAGCTCAAAAACGTGTTGAGGGAAACAACTACGATACTCGTAAACAAGTCCTTCAGTACGATGACGTCATGCGTGAACAACGTGAGATTATCTACTCACAACGCTACGATGTTATCACTGCTGATCGTGACCTTGCTCCTGAGATTCATGCCATGATTAGACGCACAATTGGTCGTGTTGTTGATAACCACGCTCGTGCTAAACAAGATGAAAAATTAGAAGCAATCCTCAACTTTGCTAGATTCAACCTCTTGCCAGAAGATTCTATTTCTCTTGATGACTTGTCAGGCTTGTCAGATAAAGAAATCAAGGAAGAACTCTTCCAACGTGCTTTGGTTGTTTACAATAACCAAGTATCTAAGTTAAGAGATGAAGAAGCCGTTAAGGAATTCCAGAAGGTATTGATCCTACGTGTGGTTGACAATAAATGGACTGACCATATCGATGCCCTTGACCAGTTGCGTAATGCTGTTGGTCTCCGTGGTTATGCTCAGAACAACCCAGTCGTAGAGTATCAAGCAGAAGGTTTCCGTATGTTTAATGATATGATCGGTTCTATTGAGTTTGATGTTACTCGTTTGATGATGAAAGCTCAAATCCATGAACAAGAACGCCCACAGGCGGAGCGTCATATCAGCACGACAGCGACTCGAAATATTGTTGCCCAACAAGCTGACCTTCCTGCAGATTTGGACGTCAGCCAAATCAAACGTAATGACTTGTGTCCATGTGGATCAGGTAAGAAGTTTAAAAACTGTCACGGAAAACGACGTTAAGATTGAATGATTTTCAGGCGGATGCCTAGTGAAAAGTGAATTTTCACTTGGCGTCCGCTTGCTTTATAAGGAGGATGAAATATGGTATTTACAGCCAAAAGCCCTAAAATTAATATCCAAGAAGTTCGTAGTGTATCTAAATTAGAAGGTCAGGCCCTTGCCAAGAAACATCAACGGGATCAAGAACTTGAAGCGATTATTCGTGGTGAAGATCAGCGTATTCTCTTAGTGATTGGACCATGTTCATCTGATAACGAAGAAGCAGTCCTCGAGTATGCTAAACGTCTCTCAGCCTTGCAAGAGGAAGTCAAAGACCGTGTCTTTATGGTCATGCGTGTCTATACTGCTAAACCACGTACAAATGGTGACGGTTATAAGGGCTTGATTCATCAGCCGAATGCCAAAGAAGCGCCTAGCCTCATCAATGGAATCAAGGCTGTTCGCCATCTGCATTATCGCGTTATTTCTGAAACAGGAATGACCACGGCGGATGAAATGTTATATCCAGAGAACCTTCCCTTGGTAGATGATCTAATTTCCTACATGGCAGTTGGAGCTCGTTCTGTCGAAGATCAGCAACACCGTTTTGTAGCTAGTGGAGCAGATTTTTCAACTGGCTTTAAAAATCCAACATCTGGCAATCTCAATGTCATGTTTAATGGGATTTATGCGGCACAAAATAAGCAGAGCTTCCTTTTCTTGGGGAAAGAAGTCGAGACGACTGGAAATCCACTCTCTCATGCTATTCTTCGTGGGGCCCTCAATGAATACGGGAAAAATATTCCTAACTATTATTACGATAATCTAGTGGACACCATTGCCCAGTATGAAGAGATGGGGCTTGAAAATCCATTTATCATCATCGATACCAACCATGATAATTCAGGAAAACAATATATGGAACAGATCCGTATTGTTCGCCAAACCTTGATTAACCGCGACTGGAATGAAAAGATTAAAAAATATGTTCGTGGATTTATGATTGAATCCTATCTAGAGGATGGACGTCAAAATGAGCCGGAAGTCTTTGGTAAATCCATCACGGATCCATGTCTAGGTTGGGAAAATACGGAAGCTTTGGTTCGAGAAATCTATCAAAGACTAGGAGAATAAAATGGCATTTATTGAAAAGGGTCAAGAAATCGATATTGAAGCGATAAAAGCAGAAACACAATTATCTGCAGAGGCTTTGAGTCGTAAGGAAAGTCGTGATCGTGAATTAGCAGAGATCATCTCTGGTAAGGATGAGCGTATCCTACTAGTCATAGGGCCATGTTCTTCTGACAATGAAGAAGCAGTCCTTGAGTATGCTCGTCGCTTGTCGGACTTACAGAAAAAAGTGGCTGATAAGATTTTTATGGTCATGCGCGTTTATACAGCTAAACCACGTACCAATGGAGATGGCTATAAGGGCTTGGTGCACCAGCCGGACACTTCCAAAGCACCGAGCCTGATTAATGGTTTGCAGGCTGTTCGCCAGCTACATTATCGGGTCATTACTGAAACAGGATTGACAACAGCAGATGAGATGCTCTACCCGTCTAATCTCGTTTTGGTTGATGATTTGGTCAGCTACCATGCGGTGGGGGCACGTTCTGTGGAGGACCAGGAGCACCGCTTTGTGGCTTCAGGGATTGATGCGCCGGTTGGGATGAAAAATCCAACTTCTGGTAATTTGTCGGTCATGTTCAATGCCATCTATGCGGCGCAAAACAAGCAAACCTTCCTTTACCATGGACAAGAAGTTGAGACATCTGGCAATCCCTTGGCCCACGTCATCCTTCGTGGAGCCTTAAATGAGTATGGGAAAAATGAACCCAACTTTTACTATGAAACCCTGTTAAACTCAATCGAAGGTTATGAGAAAATGGGCTTGGAAAATCCCTTTATTGTCATTGATACCAATCATGACAATTCAGGTAAGCAATATCTAGAGCAAATCCGCATCGTACGCCAGGCTTTGCTCAATCGTGATTGGAATGAGAAAATCAAGAAAACAGTCCGTGGTTTTATGATTGAGTCTTATCTAGCAGATGGTCGTCAAAATCAGCCAGAAATATTTGGTTGTTCGATTACAGATCCATGTCTAGGTTGGGAACATACAGAAGCCTTGGTAGAAGAAATTTACGCTACCTTAACAAAATAAGTGAAAAGGATGGAGTTGGGGGTATCTCAACTTCTTTTGATGAAAAATGATAGTTGGACATGGTATTGATATCGAAGAATTAGCGTCGATACAAGAGGCGATTGAAAGAAAAGACAGTTTTGCCCAGCGTGTTTTGACGGTCAAGGAACTGGAACGCTTTACTGGACTTAAAGGACGCAGAAAAATAGAATATCTAGCAGGGCGTTGGTCTGCCAAAGAAGCTTTTGCTAAGGCTATGGGAACCGGAATAGGCAAGCTTAGTTTTCAGGATTTAGAGATTTTGAATGACGAGAAGGGCGCCCCTTATTTTAGCCAAGCTCCTTTTCATGGTAAGATTTGGCTATCGATCAGCCACACTGAACAATATGCAACTGCAAGTGTAATTTTGGAGGAATCTCATGAAAACAAGTCCACATAGACCAACCAAGGCTCTTATTGATCTAGGAGCAATCCGCTATAACATCCAGCAAATGGGAACTCATATTCCACAAGGGACTCTCAAATGGGCGGTTGTAAAGGCTAATGCATATGGTCATGGGGCGGTCGCTGTTGCGACGGCTATCCAGTCAGATGTTGACGGCTTTTGTGTGTCAAATATTGATGAAGCACTGGAACTTCGTCAGGCAGGTATTGCTAAGAAGATTCTCATTTTAGGTGTATCTGAGGTCGAGTCAATTCCACTAGCCCAAGAATTTGATATTACCTTGACGGTAGCTGGTCTAGAGTGGGTGCAAGCCTTGTTGGCTGGTTATTCAGATCTAACTGGGCTAACAGTTCATCTTAAGATCGACTCAGGTATGGGACGGATTGGTTTTAGAGATGCTAGAGAAGCTCAAGAGGCCCAAGTTTTGCTTCAGGAACATGGGGCCTCTGTTGAAGGGGTTTTTACTCACTTTGCGACAGCAGATGAGAAGTCAGAGGTCTACTTTGATCAACAATTGCAGCGTTTCAAAGAGATTCTAGCAGAATTTAAAGATTTGCCAGAACTGGTTCATGCAAGCAACTCGGCTACAACCCTCTGGCATGCGGAAACAATTTTCAATGCAGTTCGTATGGGGGATGCCATGTACGGACTCAATCCTAGTGGACAGGTCTTGGAATTGCCCTATGACCTCAAACCAGCCTTATCCTTGGAGTCTGCCTTGGTTCATGTTAAGACAGTTTCAGCAGGTGCTTATGTAGGCTATGGAGCGACCTATCAAGCAGACAGTGAGCAAGTCATTGCAACGGTTCCAATCGGTTATGCAGATGGTTGGACACGTGACATGCAGAATTTCTCTGTTCTAGTAGATGGACAATTGTGCCCCATCGTAGGACGTGTATCCATGGACCAAATCACCATTCGTTTGCCTAAGCTTTATCCCTTGGGAACAAAAGTTATCTTGATTGGTTCAGACGGTGATAAGGAAATTACTGCAACAGATGTAGCAGTTTACCGAGGAACTATCAATTATGAGGTGATTTGCCTCCTCAGTGATCGAATTCCAAGAGAATATTATTAAAAAAACAAATGGAAAGGAGAGGAGCATGAATTTACATCAACCCTTGCATGTCTTACCTGGCGTGGGATCTAAATCAGCTGAGAAGTATGCCAAACTAGGAATTGAAAATTTGCAAGATCTCTTGCTCTACTTTCCTTTCCGTTATGAAGATTTTAAGACCAAGCAGGTACTAGAGCTAGAAGATGGCGAGAAGGCGGTTCTGTCTGGTCAGGTGGTAACGCCAGCTAGTGTTCAGTATTATGGATTTAAGCGTAATCGCCTGCGCTTTAGCCTCAAGCAGGGAGAGGTTGTTTTTGCGGTTAACTTTTTTAATCAACCCTATTTGGCTGATAAAATTGAGCTAGGGGCGACTCTAGCCGTCTTTGGCAAGTGGGACCGCGCCAAGGCTAGCCTTACAGGCATGAAGGTTTTAGTTCAAGTCGAGGATGACCTCCAACCTGTTTATCGATTGGCTCAAGGAATCAGCCAAGCCAGCTTGGTCAAGGTCATCAAGACCGCTTTTGACCAGGGGCTAGACCTCTTGATAGAGGAAAATCTCCCCCAGTCCTTGCTAGATAAATACAAACTCATGTCTCGCTGTCAGGCTGTTCGTGCTATGCATTTTCCTAAGGATTTAGCAGAATACAAACAGGCCCTTCGTCGAATCAAGTTTGAGGAGCTCTTTTATTTCCAAATGCAATTACAGACCCTCAAGTCTGAAAATAAGATTCACGGAAGTGGATTGATCCTGAATTGGTCCCAGGAAAAACTAACTGCAGTAAAAGAGAAATTGCCTTTTGCCTTAACCCAAGCCCAAGAAAAAAGCCTGCAAGAAATTCTAACAGATATGAAGTCGGACCATCACATGAATCGACTCTTACAAGGGGATGTTGGTAGTGGGAAGACAGTGGTTGCGGGGCTAGCGATGTACGCGGCTATAACGGCTGGTTATCAGGCAGCTCTAATGGTTCCGACAGAGATCCTTGCAGAGCAGCATTTTGAAAGTTTAGAGAGTCTCTTTCCAGATTTGAAACTAGCCCTCCTAACAGGTTCACTGAAAGCTGCAGAAAAACGCACGGTTTTGGAAACGATTGCTAAGGGCGAGGTTGATGTGATCGTCGGTACCCATGCTCTTATACAGGATGGGGTGGAATACGCTCGACTTGGTTTGATTATCATCGATGAACAACACCGATTTGGTGTGGGACAAAGACGTATTTTACGTGAAAAAGGAGAAAATCCAGATGTCCTCATGATGACGGCGACTCCGATTCCACGAACCTTAGCCATCACCGCCTTTGGAGATATGGATGTTTCCATTATTGACCAGATGCCTGCTGGGCGCAAACCAATCGTAACTCGCTGGATCAAGCATGAGCAACTGCCACAGGTTTTGACTTGGTTGGAAGGAGAAATTCAAAAAGGGTCTCAAGCCTATGTTATTTCTCCTTTGATTGAAGAATCTGAAGCCTTGGATTTGAAAAATGCTATCGCTTTATCGGAAGAGTGGACGGCTCATTTTTCAGAAAAAGCAAAAGTTGCTCTCTTGCATGGGAAGATGAAGAGCGATGAAAAAGACCAGATTATGCAGGAGTTCAAAGATAGAAAGACTGATATTCTGGTTTCGACAACGGTTATAGAAGTTGGGGTCAATGTGCCAAATGCGACCGTCATGATTATCATGGATGCTAATCGTTTTGGACTCAGTCAACTCCATCAGCTCAGAGGTCGCGTCGGTCGGGGAGACAAGCAGTCCTATGCGGTTCTTGTGGCTAATCCTAAAACGGACTCAGGTAAAGACCGCATGCGTATCATGACAGAAACGACCAATGGTTTTGTCCTTGCGGAGGAAGATTTGAAAATGCGCGGTTCGGGTGAGATTTTTGGAACCAGGCAGTCAGGTTTACCAGAGTTTCAAGTGGCTGATATTATCGAGGACTTCCCAATACTTGAGGAAGCACGTAAGGTGGCTAGTTATATTAGCTCACTGTCTAACTGGCAGGAGGACCCAGAGTGGCATATGATTGCTCTAAATCTAGAAAAGAAAGAACATTTAGATTAAGCTTTCTCTAAGAAAATCTTAAGTTTGCTTTTAGGGTTATTGCCTATACTAGAGTCATCAAAAAGAAACGAGGACTCTCACATGACAATGACAATTAAAGTAAATTACCAAAAAACGTTTCAACAGGAGCAAGCACCTTCTCCTAAATACTAAGTAAAAGAGCGGAAACGCTCTTTTTGTATGGGATTCGCAGGTAAGAGATTTAGAAAAATGCTTATGTTTATTTGATTTACTGAATGTATAAACTTCAACATCACTTCAAACAACACCTTAGTCTTAACGGGCAATCTAAAAGCAGTACTTTGAGAAACCTATGACTAGCTTTCTAGTTTGCTCTTTCGTTTTCATTGAGTCAGAAATTACTTTTAGTTTTTTCTAAGGAAAATATAAGCTATGTTTTAGGAAGGGATTTTATACTAGGTTCATCAGAAAGAAATGAGGACTCTCACATGACAATGACGATTAAAGTAAATTATCAAAAAAACTTTCAAGAAGTAGTAAAGACAGACAAGCTTGCTACAAAATAGTAGTTGTTAAGGGCAGTAGAGCCCTTTTTAAATACTTGCTTTAGGCAAAATATGATAGATTTCTAGTAGATATAGTCGGCAGAATCACGCTATACCAATTTTTATTCTTGACAAGTAAAAGAAACAAGTATATACTGTTTTTGCTGATTCTACAGAAGAAGAATCAGACTATACCAATTTAAGGGGAAAGCACAGCTTGTCTGTGTCGTATATACTATGTGTGGAATTGTTGGTGTTGTTGGAAACACAAATGCAACTGATATTTTGATTCAAGGGCTTGAAAAGCTCGAATACCGTGGTTATGATTCTGCGGGAATTTTTGTCCTAGGTGGTGCTGAAAACCATTTGGTGAAGGCTGTTGGTCGTATCTCAGAATTGTCTGCCAAGACAGCTGGTGTTGAGGGAACGAATGGTATCGGACATACTCGTTGGGCAACTCACGGAAAACCAACGGAATACAATGCTCACCCACACCGCTCTGAGACTGGTCGTTTTGTCTTGGTGCATAATGGAGTGATTGAAAACTACCTTGAAATCAAGGAAGACTACCTTGCAGGTCACCACTTCAAGGGACAAACAGATACAGAAATCGCTGTACACTTGATTGGAAAATTTGTTGAAGAAGACGGCATGTCAGTACTTGAAGCCTTTAAAAAAGCTCTTCACATCATCCGTGGTTCATATGCCTTTGCCTTGATTGACTCTGAAAATCCAGATGTCATCTATGTGGCTAAGAACAAATCACCACTTTTGATTGGTCTTGGAGATGGTTACAACATGGTCTGCTCAGATGCTATGGCTATGATTCGTGAAACTAACCAATACATGGAGATCCATGACCAAGAGTTGGTGATCGTCAAGGCTGATAGCGTGGAAGTTCAAGATTATGATGGCAATAGCCGTGAACGTGCTAGCTATACAGCTGAACTAGACTTGTCAGATATCGGTAAGGGAACTTACCCTTACTACATGCTTAAAGAAATTGATGAGCAACCAACGGTTATGCGTAAGCTCATCCAAGCCTACACAGATGAGGCTAGTCAAGTTGTCGTAGACCCAGCTATCATTAAGGCTGTTCAAGATGCAGATCGCATCTACATCCTTGCAGCTGGAACATCTTACCACGCAGGATTTGCTTCTAAGAAGATGTTGGAAGAATTGACAGATACGCCAGTTGAACTTGGAATTTCATCTGAGTGGGGCTATGGTATGCCACTTCTCAGCAAGAAACCACTCTTCATCTTTATCAGTCAGTCTGGTGAAACAGCGGATAGCCGTCAGGTTTTGGTCAAGGCTAATGAAATGGGAATCCCAAGCTTGACAGTGACAAACGTCCCAGGTTCAACTCTTTCTCGTGAAGCCAACCATACCATGCTCCTTCATGCAGGACCTGAAATTGCCGTGGCATCAACCAAGGCTTATACAGCGCAAATTGCAGCCCTTGCATTCCTGGCAAAAGCAGTTGGAGAAGCAAATGGCAATGCCAAAGCGCAAGCCTTTGATTTGGTTCATGAATTGTCAATTGTAGCCCAGTCTATCGAATCAACTCTTTCAGAGAAAGAAACCATTGAAGCTAAGGTTCGTGAGCTTCTTGAAACAACTCGTAACGCCTTTTACATCGGACGTGGCCAAGATTACTACGTAGCCATGGAAGCAAGTCTCAAACTCAAAGAAATTTCTTACATCCAGTGTGAAGGTTTTGCGGCAGGAGAACTTAAGCACGGGACTATTGCCTTGATTGAAGAAGGAACGCCTGTCTTGGCCCTCTTGTCAGATCCAGTTCTTGCCAACCATACTCGTGGAAATATCCAAGAGGTGGCAGCCCGTGGTGCCAAAGTCCTCACTATCGCAGAAGAAAATGTTGCTAAAGAGACAGATGATATCGTGCTTACGACCGTACACCCTTACCTCTCACCAATCTCAATGGTCGTACCAACACAATTGGTCGCTTACTTTGCAACCCTACACCGTGGACTTGATGTGGACAAGCCACGTAACCTTGCTAAGTCAGTAACGGTAGAATAAACCCAAAGTTTAAATCATAAGCAAAAGTGAACTAAATAGTTTTCTGGAAATCAGAATGCTATCTTGTTCACTTTTTTGTATATTTAATGAAAATTAATGACCAAACTAAGGTGTTTAGGTAGATATCTCACAGAATAGCTTTGAGATTGTAGATAAGAGTGACGCAGTCAGTCTCATTACACCAAGTTGATATTGTAGAGAAAACGGATCAAGATCTCAGCCAAGGTAGTTCAAGTCAAGATTGAAGAGGATTGATTCATACTCTTCGAAAATCTCTTCAAACCGCGTCAACGTCGCCTTGCCGTAGGTATGGTTACTGACTTCGTAAGTTCTATCCACAACTTCAAAACAGTGCTTTGAGCTGACTTCGTAAGTTCTATCCACAACTTCAAAACAGTGCTTTGAGCTGACTTCGTCAGTTCTATCCACAACCTCAAAACAGTGTTTTGAGCTGACTTCGTCAGTTTCATCTACAACCTCAAAGCAGTGCTTTGTGCAACCTGCGGCTAGTTTCCTAGTTTGCTCTTTGATTTTCATTGAGTATCACTCCTTTTAAGAATTCATTAGAAATAAATCTAAAATTAAATGTTATCTCGGTTTCTATTAAAATTAGAATTCTTTTTGAAAGATATGCTTGTGAAAGACTTGCAAGCTATAAAAAAACCTCTAAGAGCTGGACGATAAGGATCCAACTCTTAGAGGAGTGAGTGTCGTATTTTACTTGCGATACAAACGATCGTATTGATAGTAAGGATCAAAGGTTACGTTGATACCCAGTTTGCGAAGAACATTTTTGTCTTCGTCTGTTAGGATAATCGTAGAGTGAGCTTCGCTTCCTTTGAGATTTCCGAGCTCTTTCATGGCACGATCTGCATCAGGATTCTGCATTGCTGTGATGGCAAGAGCGATGAGGATTTCATTTGAGTGGAGTCGAGGGTTACGGCTACCCAAGTGATTGATTTTCAAACCTTGAATTGGTTTCACAACTTCTGGTTCAATTAATTTTGTTTCAGCATCAATGTTAGCGGACATCTTGATAGCATTGATCAATGCAGCCGCTGTTGGACCAAAGAGTTCTGAGTTCTTACCAGTAACGATTTCACCAGAAGGTAATTCAAGTGCTAGAGCAGGTCCGCCTGTTTCTTCTGCTTTTTGACGTGCGGCAACAGCAACCTTTCGGTCAGCTGGTGTGATACCTAGGTCATTCATGAGAAGCTCAATCTTCTTCACAGCAGTTTCTCCAACCTTCTCAGCTTTGAAGTCAAGAACTGTCTGGTAATAGCGGCGGATAATTTCCTGTTTAGATGCTTCAATGGCAGCGTCGTTATCAGTGATTGCAAAACCAACCATATTGACACCCATGTCAGTTGGAGACGCATAAGGAGACTCACCGAGAATACGTTCCAGCATACGCTTAAGAACAGGGAAAATCTCGATATCGCGGTTGTAGTTGACTGTGGTTTCTCCATAAGTTTGGAGATGGAATGGATCAATCATGTTGACATCATCAAGGTCTGCTGTAGCAGCTTCATAAGCTAAATTTACTGGATGATGAAGTGGGAGATTCCAAACTGGGAAGGTTTCAAATTTGGCATAACCAGACTTGATACCATTGATTTGGTCGTGGTACATGTTAGACATACAAGTTGCCAACTTACCTGAACCAGGACCAGGAGCAGTCACGACAATCAAGTTACGGCTAGTTTTGATATAGTCGTTTTTCCCCATACCTTCAGGAGAAATGATGTGATCCATATCTGTCGGATACCCTTTGATTGGGTAGTGGAGATAAGAGTCAATACCATTTTTCTCTAATTGATTACGGAAGGCATCAGCTGCCGGTTGGCCTGCATATTGAGTAATGACAACTGAGCCAACAAAGATACCGAGTTCATTGAATTTATCGATCAAACGAAGCACTTCTTGGTCATAAGAAATGCCCAAGTCTCCACGAGCTTTTGAGTGCTCTATATTGCTAGCGTTAATAGCGATAACAACCTCAACTTGCTCCTTCAATTCTTGCAAGAGCTTGATTTTGTTATCTGGTTCATATCCAGGAAGGACACGAGCAGCGTGGAAATCTTCCAACATCTTACCCCCAAACTCTAAATAGAGTTTGCCGTCAAATTGGTTGATGCGCTCCAAGATATGGTCGCGTTGTAGATTCAAATATTGTTCAGAACTAAAAGCTTGTTTTTTCATTTTTTTACCTCTGAGCTCTATTATATAAAAAAAATGGAAGATTAGAAACTAGAGAGTCGCAAAAGTGAGAAAAAAAGATAAAGCAAACGCTTGCATAATTTTGATAAAAGGTCTATGATGGAGTAAAGTCAATTTTAAATAGAGGTAAAAAGATGCAAGAAAAATGGTGGCACAATGCCGTTGTTTATCAGGTTTATCCAAAAAGTTTTAAGGATAGCAATGGAGATGGGATTGGTGATTTGCCTGGGATTACCAGTAAGCTAGACTATCTAGCTAAGTTAGGGATCACAGCGATCTGGCTTTCTCCAGTCTATGATAGCCCCATGGATGACAATGGTTATGATATTGCCAATTATCAAGATATCGCCGCTATTTTTGGAACCATGGAAGATATGGATGAGCTGATTGCTGAGGCTAAAAAACGAGATATCCGAATCATTATGGATTTGGTGGTCAATCATACATCAGATGAGCATGCTTGGTTTATTGAAGCTTGTGAAAATCCTGATAGTCCTGAGCGAGACTACTATATCTGGCGTGATGAACCTAACGAATTGGAGTCAATTTTCAGTGGATCTGCCTGGCAATATGATGAAAAGTCAGGTCAATATTACCTGCACTTTTTCAGCAAGAAGCAACCAGACCTCAACTGGGAAAATGAAGAACTTCGCCAAAAAATCTATGAGATGATGAATTTCTGGATTGATAAAGGGATTGGCGGTTTCCGTATGGACGTTATTGACATGATTGGGAAGATTCCTGATCAGAAGATTGTCAACAATGGTCCTATGCTTCATCCCTATCTCAAGGAAATGAATCAGGCTACTTTCGGCGACAAAGAGCTCTTGACAGTAGGGGAGACTTGGGGAGCAACACCAGAGATCGCTAAACTCTATTCAGATCCGAAAGGACAAGAATTGTCTATGGTCTTCCAGTTTGAACATATCTGTCTTCAGTATCAGGAAGGGAAACCTAAGTGGCAGTACCAAAAAGAGCTAAATGTTGGGAAGTTAAAAGAGATTTTCAACAAATGGCAGACAGAGTTGGGAGTTGAAGATGGCTGGAATTCCCTCTTCTGGAACAACCATGACCTCCCTCGTATTGTCTCTATCTGGGGGAATGACCGAGACTACCGCGAAAAATCTGCCAAAGCGTATGCCATCTTGCTTCATCTCATGAGAGGGACTCCTTATATTTACCAAGGGGAGGAGATTGGGATGACCAATTTCCCATTTGAAAAGCTAGATCAAGTAGAGGATATTGAATCCCTCAACTATGCGCGTGAGGCTCTTGAAAAAGGTGTTCCAATGGAAGCAATCATGGATAGCATTCGCGTGATTGGTCGTGACAATGCCCGTACGCCAATGCAGTGGGATGAGACAAAAAATGCTGGTTTCTCAGATGGTCAACCTTGGCTTGCAGTTAATCCAAACTATGCGAAGATAAATGTAGAAGAAGCTTTAGCAAACCCAGATTCTATCTTCTATACTTATCAAAAATTGGTAAACATTCGTAAGGAAAATAGCTGGTTGGTTCGTGCAGACTTTGAACTTCTTGATACGACTGAAAAAGTCTTTGCTTATATCCGTAAGGATGGAGACCGTCGTTTCCTAGTGGTGGCCAATTTGTCCAATCGACAGCAAGAGTTTGCAGTAGAAGGGTCAGTTAAGTCTATCTTGATTGAAAATACCTCAGTAGAAGCAGTTTTGACTACACAGAGCTTGGCTCCTTGGGATGCCTTCTGCGTCGAATTAGCCAATTAAACCTAAAACTCAAGTATCTTAGATGCTTGAGTTTTTTCTAAAATAAGTGTATAAATTTCTTAAAAAAATATTAGTTTGAATTTTCTAAAAAATCACCTGAAAATCCTTGCTTTTATATAAAAATAGGGTATAATGGTGAAAAATAGTATTTTAAAGGAGAATACCGATGAAATCGAAAAAGTGGCTCGCAGTAGCAGGGATAACGATGAGCGCAGCTCTTCTTTTGGCAGCTTGTGGCAAGACTGAGAAAAAAGCAGATGCTCCAACAACATTTTCGTATGTATATGCCATTGATCCAACAACATTGGACTATAGCGTTACTAGTAAAAGTTCAACATCAGACGTCATTGCTAACTTGGTCGATGGACTCTTGGAAAATGACAAATATGGGAACTTGATTCCATCGCTTGCTGAAGACTGGTCTGTTTCACAGGACGGTTTGACCTACACCTACAAGCTACGTAAAGGTGTCAAATGGTATACTTCAGAAGGAGAAGAGTATGCTGAAGTCAAGGCCCAAGACTTTGTGACAGGTTTGAAGCATGCTGCAGATGGCAAATCAGATGGCCTAACTCTTATCCAAGACTCTATCAAAGGTTTGGCAGAGTACGTTAGTGGTGAAACAAATGACTTCTCAACAGTCGGTGTTAAAGCAGTTGACGATTATACAGTCGAGTATACCTTGAACAAACCAGAAAGCTTCTGGAATTCTAAGGTGACAACAGCGACTATGCTCCCTGTTAATGAAGAATTCTTAAATTCTCAAGGAAAAGATTACGGTGCGGCAGCTCCCTCAGGTATTCTCTACAATGGTCCATATATTTTGAAGAACTTCACTTCAAAATCCGTGATCGAGTACGAAAAGAATCCAAACTACTGGGATAAAGACAATGTTAAAATTGATCACGTCAAGCTGACTTTCTACGATGGTTCTGACCAAGAATCATTGATTCGTAGCTTTGCGTCAGGCTCATATACGACAGCTCGTCTCTTCCCAACTAGTTCAAGTTTTGATTCAACTAAGAAAGAATACGGCGATAAGATTGTTTATAGCCCGCAAGAAGCGACAAGCTATTACTTTACTTTCAACGTAAATCGTCAGTCTTACAATAAAACAGCTAAGACAGATGATGCCCAAAAAACATCAACTAAAGAAGCGCTTCTCAATAAAAACTTCCGTCAAGCTATCAACTTTGCTCTAGACCGTCACGCCTACTCTGCACAGATGAATGGTGAAGAAGGTGCAGACAAGATTATCCGTACTAGCCTTGTGCCTTATGACTATGTTCAAGTTGGTGAAAAGACCTTCGGTGAATTGGCTCAAGAACAATTGGTAACATACGGAGACCAGTGGAAGGATGTAGCTTTGACAGATGGTAAAGATACCCTTTACAATCCAACAAAAGCAAAAGCTGCCTTTGAAAAAGCAAAATCAGAATTGCAAGCTAAAGGTGTAACCTTCCCAATTCATTTGGATATTCCAGTTGAGCAGACAGATGTCATTGCTGTACAGCAAACAAACTCTCTCAAACAGTCTGTCGAAGCAGCACTTGGAAGTGAAAATGTTGTTATCGATGTACTTCAAATGACTGACAATGAGAAAATGAGCATTACATCTCAAGCTAAAGTGCCTTCTCAAAAAGACTATGACTTGAACGGAACTGGTTGGGGGCCAGACTATCAAGACCCAGCAACCTACCTCAATATCTTAGATGCTAAGAAGGGTTCTGCTCTTAAACACTTGGGTATCACAAAAGGTAAAGATCCAGAAGTTATGGCTCAAGTTGGACTTGATGAGTACAAGAAGCTCTTGGATGATGCAGCATCAGAAACAAGCGATCTTAACAAACGCTATGAAAAATATGCCAAAGCACAAGCTTGGGTTTCAGATAGCTCACTTCTTATCCCTGTTGCTTCTTCAGGTGGTTCTCCGACAGTTAGTCGTACAGTGCCATTCACAAAAGCTTACTCTCAAGTTGGTATCAAGGGAGATCCATTTGTATTCAAAGGTTTAGAATTGCAAAATGATATTGTAACAGCTAAAGAATACGAAGAAGCTCTCAAGAAATGGCAAAAAGAGAAAATTGAAACAAATGCCAAATACCAAAAAGAACTAGCAAATCACGTTAAATAGTCTTTTGTAATGAATAAAGGCTCTTTGTCAACTGTAGTGGGTTGATGAAAAGTTATAACCTGGAGAGGACCAACATGGTTCTCTCCTTTTTGATGTTCAAAGCAATGAGGATTCTAGTTTTAAAGTTTTCAAAGTTCCGGAAGCCAAAAGCATTGCGCTTGATGACCTTAATGAGGTTATTAGTAGCCTCCAGTTTCGCGTTTGAGTAGGG
>NZ_JASHGH010000025.1:0-25607 GCF_047460405.1 Streptococcus infantis
CTCGTAAGACACCAACAGTAGATGTTGAACAAGATCCTAAGACAGGTGACGTTACAGTAACACCTAAGAAACCAGATGGTTCAACATTCCCACCAGGAACTAAGGTAGAAATCCCAGGTAAAGATGGTAAGCCAATCACAGTTACAATCGGTGAAGACGGTAAAGGTAAAGTACCAAACAGTGAATTACCAGACGGTAAAGTTCCAGGTACAGGTAAGATTACAGAACCAGGTCAACCAGCAGTTGAAGTTCCAGTAGAAACTCCAGCTAAGGTAACACCAGAAACACCAGTAACTGAAAAACCAGGTAAGATTGAAATCACTCAACAACCAAATGGAAATGCGATTGTAACGCCTAAGAAACCAGACGGTTCAACATACCCACCAGGAACTACGGTAGAAATTCCAGGTGAAAATGGCACACCAATCACAGTTACAATTGGCGACAATGGTTCAGGTGAAGTACCAAATGACAACCTTCCTAAGAAAGATGTCCCAGGTACAGGAACAGTAACAGAACCTAACAAGAAACCATCACAACCAGTAGATGTAACAACACCAGCTCGTAAGACACCAACACTAGATGTTGAACAAGATCCTAAGACAGGTGACGTTACAGTAACACCTAAGAAACCAGATGGTTCAACATTCCCACCAGGAACTAAGGTAGAAATCCCAGGTAAAGATGGTAACCCAATCACAGTCACAATCGGTGAAGACGGTAAAGGTAAAGTACCAAACAGTGAATTACCAGACGGTAAAGTACCAGGTACAGGTAAGATTACTGAACCAGGTCAACCAGCAGTTGAAGTTCCAGTAGAAACTCCAGCTAAGGTAACACCAGAAACACCAGTTGCACCAGTAACACCTGATACTAATGGAGCTAAGTCAAATGATTCTCAAAAAGTATTGCCAAATACTGGTACTGAATCAAATGCGACTCTTGCCTCTCTAGGCCTTCTTGGTATTCTAGGCGGTCTCGGACTTGCTTTGGGAAAGAAAAAAGAAGACTAAAAATTTAGTCAAATAAACATTCATTCTTTTGTGTTATAAAGACAAACTAGATTGGTTCTGGGAATCATGTTAGTCGTAAAATAAAAAGAATGTTTAGATAAAGAAAGCGAACAATGCTAGGATTTTGTTAAACGGAATTCTAAGTATTGTTCGCTTTTGTGGTATAATAAATACTATGCAGAAGAAACCGACATCAGCCTACGTGCATATACCATTTTGCACACAGATTTGTTATTATTGTGACTTTTCCAAGGTCTTTATTAAAAATCAGCCAGTAGACAGCTATCTAGAGCATCTACTGCAAGAATTTCATTCTTATGATATTCAAAAATTGCGTACACTCTATATTGGTGGTGGGACACCGACAGCCTTGTCTGCTTCTCAATTGGAAGTTTTGTTAGAAGGATTGACTAAAAATCTGGACTTATCAATGTTGGAAGAGTTGACCATTGAGGCTAATCCTGGTGATCTGGATGCTGATAAGATTGCTGTTCTGCAAAATTCTGCAGTTAATCGTGTTTCACTAGGTGTTCAGACCTTTGATGATAAAATGTTGAAAAAGATAGGGCGTAGTCATACGGAAAAGGATATTTATGAAAATATCGACCGCCTCAAACTGGCTGGTTTTGACAATATTTCCATTGACTTAATTTACGCACTTCCTGGTCAGACCATGGACCAGGTCAAGGACAATGTTGTCAAGGCAATTGCCCTTGATATTCCTCATATGAGTCTCTATAGCTTAATTTTAGAAAATCATACGGTCTTTATGAATCGTATGCGACGAGGGAAATTGCCACTTCCTAAGGAAGAATTAGAAGCAGAGATGTTTGAGTATATCATTGCAGAACTAGAAAGAGCTGGCTTTGAGCACTATGAGATTTCTAACTTTTCTAAGCCAGGATTTGAAAGTCGTCACAATCTTATGTACTGGGACAATGCTGAGTATTATGGAATCGGTGCTGGTGCGTCTGGCTATGTAGACGGTGTTCGCTATAAAAACCATGGGCCGATCCGCCATTATTTAAAGGCGGTAGAAGAGGGAAGTGCTCGTATCAATGAAGAACACTTGAGTCAACGGGAGCAAATGGAAGAAGAGATGTTTCTCGGCCTTCGCAAGAAGTCAGGAGTTTCCATGGCGCGATTTGAAGAAAAATTCGAACGATCTTTCCAGGAACTTTATGGAGATATTGTTAAAGACTTGATTCAACAAGGTCTTATGCAGGTTGAGGGTGATCGTGTTCGTATGACTAAGAGAGGTCTCTTCTTAGGTGATACAGTAGCAGAACGATTTATATTGGAGTAGAATTATGGGCTTAACTTATCAAATGAAGATGAAAATTCCTTTTGATATGGCTGACATGAATGGCCATATCAAGCTACCAGACCTTATCTTATTGTCCCTCCAGGTATCAGGAATGCAGTCAATTGAACTGGGAGTGAGTGACAAGGATGTTTTAGAACAGTATAATCTGGTCTGGATTATCACAGATTATGATATTGACGTGGTTCGTTTGCCTCGTTTTGCTGAGGAAATCACCATTGAAACAGAAGCTTTGACCTATAATCGTCTCTTTTGCTACCGCCGATTTACTATTTATGATGAAGATGGTCAAGAAATCATTCATATGGTAGCTACCTTTGTCCTTATGGATCGTGAGAGTCGAAAGGTTCATCCTGTAGTAGCAGAAATTATTGCCCCTTATCAATCTGAGTTTTCTAAGAAATGGGTCCGTGGGCCAAAATATAGAGAGCTGGAAGAAGCGATAAGCAAGGATTATCACGTTCGTTTCTATGACTTAGATATGAATGGTCACGTCAATAACAGCAAATACCTAGATTGGATTTTTGAGGTCATGGGAGCCGATTTCCTGACTAACCATATCCCTAAAAAAATTAACCTTAAATATGTTAAGGAAGTTCGACCAGGTGGAATGATTACTTCTAGTTATGAATTAAATGGATTAGAGAGTAATCATAAAGTCACAAGTGATGGTGACACCAATGCTAAGGCAAGGATAACTTGGCAAGAAATTAAAAAAGATTAGAAAGAAAGATATGACTTATAAAGGATATTTAATTGATTTAGACGGAACGATCTATAAGGGGAAAGATAGAATCCCTGCGGGAGAGGCTTTTGTTCACGAGTTACAAAAAAGAGAGCTTCCTTATCTTTTTGTAACAAACAACACCACTCGTACACCTGAAAGTGTTCAAGAGATGTTAGCCAATCAGTTTAACATTGACACACCTGTATCGACGATCTATACTGCAACTTTAGCTACAATTGATTACATGAATGATTTAGGTCTTGAAAAGACAGTTTATGTGATTGGAGAAGCAGGGCTCAAGGAAGCCATTCAAGAAGCAGGGTATGTAGAAGATAAAGAAAATCCAGCCTATGTGGTTGTAGGTTTGGACTGGCAAGTTGACTATGAAAAATTTGCTACGGCGACCCTAGCTATCCATAAAGGTGCTCATTTTATCGGCACCAATCCAGATTTAAATATTCCAACAGAACGTGGACTTTTACCTGGTGCTGGTTCACTGATTACTCTTCTTGAAGCAGCAACTCGTGTAAAACCAGTTTATATTGGAAAACCTAATGCGATTATTATGGACAAGGCTGTTGAACACCTAGGCCTTGAACGCCAAGAAATTGTCATGGTGGGAGATAATTATCTTACTGATATTCGAGCTGGTATTGACAATGGCATTCCTAGTCTTTTGGTAACGACAGGATTTACAAAACCTGAAGAAGTAGAGGATTTGCCAATTGAACCAACTCATGTCCTTTCAAGTCTAGCGGAGTGGAATTTCGATGAAAACTAAGTTTACTTTTGTAGGAAGTATTCTCTTTCTCCTCTCGCTTGCGATTTTATTGACCATTTACCTGGCTTGGTTGGTTTACCCTCTGGAGATTTCTTGGTTAAACTTGACAAATCGTGTTCATCTGCAACCTCAGACCATCCAGCATAATTTTAATGCTTTGATGGATTATTTGACCAATCCATTGAGTCAAGTATTGGAAATGCTGGATTTTCCTTCATCTGCATCTGGAATCCATCATTTTGCAGTTGTGAAGGGACTTTTCCATCTTGCTCAAGGAGTAGCAGTAGTAACTCTACCGATTTTCTATCTTTTTTGGAAGCAAGTTATTCAGAAAGGTTTTCTGCCACTTTATCGTAGAGCACTCTTAATCATACTTTCTCTACCTTTGGTTCTTGGTTTAGTTGGTGTCTTCATTGGATTTGAGCAGTTCTTTACTTTGTTTCATCAAATTCTTTTTGTAGGTGATGATACCTGGCTATTTGATCCGGCAAAGGATCCAGTCATTCTTATCCTACCAGAGGATTTTTTCCTCCATGCCTTTCTTCTATTTTTCTGCTTGTATGAATTGATTTTTGGATTTCTGTACCTACAGAGTAGAAAAACAAATAGATAAGTGAAGAAAAGTATTACTGATTTCAAATAAAATCTAGGAAAAAACTATCGTTTGTAACATGAATATTTCTACATTTAAGCAAAACATTCACATTTGATTCTAAAAAACCTATTTTTCTTGAAAAAGTAGGTTTTTTTACGGAAATAACTAGTCAAGCGCTTTATTTTTTTGTATAATAGGAATAGAAAAGTATGTAAAGAAGAGGAAAGCATGATTACACTATTTTTATCACCGAGTTGTACATCATGTCGTAAAGCAAAGGCCTGGCTCGAGAATCATAAAGTGCCCTTCCAAGAGCATAATATTATGACCAGCCCTTTAACGAGAAAAGAACTGCAACACATTCTTTCCTTGACCGAAAATGGTACTGATGACATCATCTCGACTCGTTCAAAGATTTTTCAAAAATTGAATATTGATGTAGAGAGTATCTCAGTATCGGAGTTACTTCATTTAATTGAGCAGTATCCGAGTCTTTTGCGTCGTCCGATTATTATTGACGCAAAGCGGATGCAAATCGGTTTTAATGAAGATGAGATTCGTGCTTTTCTCCCTCGTAGTTACCGTAAACAAGAACTGAAAGAAGCTACATTGAGAGCTGGTATTAATTAGATGAATAAACAGTATAGTTACCCACTAGATTTGTCGTGGAGCACTGAAGAACTTGCTTCAGTGCTTTCTTTTTTTAATGATGTTGAAGCTGCCTATGAGACTAAGGTAGAGGCAAAAAAACTACTAGATTCCTATAAGGGATTCAAAGCGGTTGTTCCAAGCAAGAGTGAAGAAAAACGCTTGGGCCGTGAATTTGAAACTGCGAGTGGTTACTCCTTCTATCGAGCTGTCCAATTGGCCAAAGAACAAGGGGAAGGGAAGATTTCGCTTGGAAAATAAATTTATGTTTGCCAAAGAGATTGTCAAGGAAGCAGGAGACTATATTCTAGCTCATATGCAGGAAGAATTGCATATTGAGAGAAAATCATCCCCTACAGACTTGGTGACTCGTTTGGATAAGGAAGTTCAGAATTTTTTGATTGATAAGATTCGTTCGCATTTTCCGGATGACCAATTTTGTGCAGAAGAGGGATGTTTACGTGCTTCAGTTGGACATGGATCTGTTTGGGTCATTGATCCCATTGATGGTACCAACAACTTTGTCGCACAAGGTGATGATTTTGCCATTATGGTAGCATATTTTGAAAACGGTGTGGGCCAGTTTGGGATCATTTATGATGTCATGAAAGGTCATTGTTATCATGGAGGAGGTACTTTTCAGGCCTGTCTCAATGAAGAACCCTTGCCTAATTTTAAGGATAAGCCCTTGCGAGATTTTCTAATTGCGAGTAATGCTGGCATGTTGGAAACAAACGCCTGGGGTGTGGCAGAATTGGCTAATGCTTCACTTGGTGTACGTATCTATGGAAGTGCTGCTATCAGCTTTTCAAAAATATTATCTGGTCAGCTATTGACCTATATCACCTATCTCCAACCTTGGGACTATGCTGCAGCTAGTATCATTGGAAAAAGTTTAGGTTATCAGATTGTAACCTTAACTGGAGAGCCGGTGGATTTTCAGACACGACAACCAATCATGATGGTTCCAACAGACAAGTTGGCAGAAATCCAATCCTATATCTATGAAAGGAAATAAACTTACATGCAATTTCCAGAAGGATTTGTAAAAAAATATGAAGCAATATTGGGAGATGAGGCAAGAGCTTTTCTTGCCTCTTTTGATGATGAGGCAGTTTCCGCATTTCGCATCAATCCCTTAAAAGAAAGCCAGGTTTCTTTTTCAGATGCTATTCCACATACACCTTGGGGCTATTATGGCAAGGTTTCTGGGAAATCTCCTGAACATGTAACAGGTTTAGTTTATTCACAAGAGCCTGCTGCACAAATGGTTGCACAAGTAGCTCAACCAAAACCAGGCATGAAGGTCTTGGATTTGGCAGCGGCTCCCGGTGGGAAATCAACTCAACTGGCAGCCTATCTTGCAGGTGACGGTCTACTTGTTTCCAATGAAATTTCTAGCAAGCGAGCTAAGATTTTGGTTGAAAATATGGAGCGTTTTGGTGCAACAAATGTTGTTGTAACCAATGAATCTGCCGATCGTTTGGCTAAAGTATTTAAGGGATATTTTGACCTAATTGTCCTAGATGCACCATGCTCTGGAGAAGGGATGTTCCGAAAACAGCCAGATGCCATGGATTATTGGAGTGTAGAATATCCAAGCCAATGTGCTGACTTGCAGCGTGAAATTCTAGAGGATGCGGTCACCATGTTGGCTGATGGTGGTTGTTTGGTTTATTCGACTTGTACATGGGCTCCAGAAGAAAACGAAGAAATTGTCAAATGGTTATTGGATAGTTATGATTTTGAATTGATTCCAGTTACACATATCAATGGAATGGTTCCTGGGATTGACTTGCCTGAAACAGCTCGTATGTATCCTCACCATTTTAAGGGAGAAGGTCAGTTCGTGGCCCATCTTCAGTTTAAAGGACAAAACAAGTCAGGGAAGTTCAAGCCTTCTAAGACTAATCTCAGTCGCGAACAGTTGAGTTTATGGCAAGATTTTGAAAAAAAACATCTAAAGATAAATTTGCCAGGTATTTTACAGACTTTTGGAGACCAACTGTACCTCTTACCAGAATTCCTACCAGATTTGGGTAAACTTAGGATTGCACGAAACGGACTTCATCTTGGAACCTTTAAGAAGAAACGTTTTGAACCAAGTTTTGCACTTGGCTTAGCCTTGAAACCAAGTAAAGTCAATCAAAGAATTGAAATTCATGAAGAGGACTTTGTCAAATACGTAGCTGGTGAAACAGTTCAGCTGTCTGAAACTTTGCCAAATGACTGGTATCAAGTTTTGGTTGGTGGGAATGGTTTAGGCTTTGCAAAAGTGACCGGAAATATCTTGAAGAATTATTTCCCTAAGGGCTTGAGGTTTAAGGTAAAAAACTAGTCAAAATCAGTATTCTATGTTATAGTGGAAGTATGGATTTTTGCATAGATCATTAGAAAAATAGGGCAAAATTCCAAGCTATTCACCATTATTTTCAAGGAGACAAATAGTGAAAAAATTTAAAAAACTCACACACTCTCTTGCAGCTCTATTGCTTGCTGGTTCACTAGCAGGGTGTGCAAGTTGGATTGATCGTGGGGAGTCTATGACGGCTGTTGGGTCAACTGCTCTCCAACCATTAGTCGAGGCGGCTGCAGATGAATTTGCATCAGCTCATATCGGTAAAACGGTCAATGTACAAGGTGGAGGTTCTGGTACAGGCCTTTCACAGGTTCAGTCAGGAGCAGTAGACGTGGGCAACTCCGATGTATTTGCGGAGGAAAAAGACGGTATTGATGCTTCAGCCCTAGTCGACCATAAGGTAGCTGTCGCAGGTTTGGCTGTTATTATCAATAAAGAAGTAGATGTTGATAATCTAACGACCGATCAGCTCCGACAAATCTTTACAGGGGAAATTACCAACTGGAAAGAAGTTGGTGGTAAGGATTTGGCGATTTCTATTATCAACCGTGCGGCAAGTTCAGGTTCTCGTGCCACTTTTGACAGTGTGATCATGAATGGGCAATCAGCAATGCAAAGTCAGGAACAAGATTCCAACGGAATGGTTAAATCAATTGTTTCTCAAACCCCTGGTGCTATTTCCTACTTAGCTTTTGCCTATGTTGATGACTCAGTTGGGACTATCAAACTCAATGGTTATGAACCAATTTCAGAGAATGTAACCACGAATAATTGGCCTTTGTGGTCTTATGAACATATGTATACACTAGGTGAACCAAATGAATTGGTTGCCGAATTCTTAAACTTTGTTCTTTCAGATGAAGCTCAAAATGGAATCGTTAAAGGAATGGGTTATATTTCAGTTAAGGAAATGAAGGTTGAAAAAGATGCTTCAGGGACTGTGACTGCGCTAGAAGGGAGCAAATAATGAATCAAGAAGAATTATCTAAAAAATTGCTCTCCCCGTCAAAGAACTCTCGACTTGAGAAATTTGGGAAAGGATTGACTTTTTCCTGCCTATCTTTGATTGTTATTATTGTTGCTATGATTTTGATTTTTGTAGCTCAAAAAGGGTTATCAACTTTCTTTATCAATGGTGTGAATATTTTTGATTTCCTTTTTGGAGGAACTTGGAATCCATCAGGTAAACAATTTGGTGCCCTTCCAATGATTTTAGGCTCTTTTATTGTAACGATTTTGTCAGCTATTATTGCTACCCCTTTTGCTATTGGTGCGGCAGTCTTTATGACAGAGGTATCACCAAAAGGGGCAAAGATTTTGCAACCTGCTATTGAACTCCTAGTTGGGATTCCTTCAGTAGTTTATGGATTTATCGGATTGCAGGTCGTCGTACCATTTGTACGTAGTGTCTTTGGTGGGACAGGTTTTGGTATTTTATCAGGGATTTTCGTTCTCTTTGTCATGATTTTACCGACCGTGACTTTCATGACTACAGATAGCTTACGTGCAGTTCCTCGTCACTACCGTGAAGCTAGTTTAGCCATGGGAGCAACTCGCTGGCAAACCATCTGGCGTGTGACCTTGAAGGCGGCCCGCTCAGGGATTTTTACGGCAGTGGTCTTCGGGATGGCGCGTGCTTTTGGTGAAGCTCTTGCTATTCAGATGGTCGTTGGTAACTCAGCAGTTATCCCAACTTCATTGACGACACCAGCTGCGACTTTGACTTCTGTATTGACCATGGGAATCGGAAATACCGTTATGGGAACTGTTGATAATAACGTTCTTTGGTCACTGGCCTTAGTATTGCTCTTGATGAGTTTGGCCTTTAACAGTGTCATTAAATTGATTACGAAAGAGAGAGGAAAGAAAAACTATGCACGCTAAGAAATTAGATAAACTTGCTACAGCTGTCCTCTACACCATCGCAGGAATCATTGTGACCATTCTTGCTTCCTTGATTCTTTATATCTTGGTTCGAGGCTTGCCTCATGTTTCTTGGTCCTTCTTGACAGGAAAGTCATCCTCTTATCAAGCAGGTGGTGGTATTGGAATTCAGCTTTATAATTCCTTTTTCCTTTTAGTGATTACCTTATTTATCTCTGTGCCCCTATCAATGGGAGCTGGAATTTTCCTAGCAGAGTATGCTAAAAAAGGTCGTGTGACTAATTTTGTTCGTACCTGTATTGAAATCTTGTCATCTCTACCATCAGTCGTTGTGGGACTCTTTGGTTACCTCATCTTTGTAGTCCAGTTTGAGTATGGATTTTCCATTATTTCTGGTGCCTTGGCTTTAACAGTCTTTAATCTTCCACAGATGACTCGTAACGTTGAAGACAGTTTGAGACACGTTCACCATACGCAACGTGAAGCTGGTTTGGCACTTGGGCTTTCTCGTTGGGAAACAGTTCTTCATGTCGTTATCCCAGAAGCCCTACCTGGTATTGTAACAGGTATCGTACTTGCATCAGGTCGTATCTTTGGAGAAGCTGCAGCCCTTATTTATACAGCAGGTCAATCTGCACCAGCTCTTGATTGGTCTAACTGGAATGTTCTCAGTGTAACCAGTCCAATCTCAATCTTCCGTCAAGCAGAAACCTTGGCTGTCCATATCTGGAAAGTCAACAGTGAAGGAACCATTCCTGATGGAACTCTAGTTTCAGCGGGTTCTGCAGCAGTGCTCCTCATCTTTATCTTGATCTTTAACTTTGGAGCACGTAAACTCGGAAGCTATCTACATAAGAAATTAACTGCAGCCTAAAGGAGAAGCCATGTCAAAATATAATTGGGATGAAAAGCATATCATTACCTTTCCAGAAGAAAAAGTGGCCCTCTCTACTAAGGATTTACATGTTTACTACGGTAAAAACGAATCCATTAAGGGCGTCGATATGCAATTCGAAAAAAATAAAATCACGGCCTTGATTGGTCCGTCTGGATCAGGGAAATCAACCTACCTACGCAGTCTCAACCGTATGAATGATACCATTGATATTGCAAAGGTTACAGGAGAAATTCTCTATCAGGGAATCGACGTTAACCGTCCTGAAATCAATGTTTATGAAATGCGTAAACACATCGGAATGGTTTTCCAACGTCCAAACCCATTTGCTAAATCAATCTACCGCAACATCACCTTTGCACATGAACGTGCAGGAGTTAAGGACAAGAAGGTCCTTGATGAAATTGTAGAAACCTCACTTCGCCAGGCTGCCCTCTGGGATCAGGTCAAAGATGACCTTCACAAGTCAGCCTTAACGCTTTCAGGAGGTCAGCAGCAACGTCTCTGTATCGCTCGTGCTATTTCTGTAAAACCAGACATCCTCTTAATGGATGAGCCAGCATCAGCCTTGGATCCGATTGCGACAGCTCAACTTGAAGAAACTATGTTTGAGTTGAAGAAGGACTTTACCATCATTATCGTGACACACAGTATGCAACAAGCTGCGCGTGCTAGTGACTACACTGGATTTTTCTACTTGGGTGACTTGATCGAGTATGATAAAACTGCTAATATTTTCCAAAATGCTAAGCTACAGTCAACAAATGACTATGTAACTGGACACTTTGGTTAGAGAGGAAATAGTATGATAGAACCGATTTTACAGGTTTCAGACCTGTCAGTCTATTACAATAAAAAAAAGGCCTTGAATAGTGTTTCCTTATCGTTCCAACCCAAGGAAATTACAGCCCTTATCGGTCCGTCTGGATCTGGGAAATCAACCCTGCTCAAGGCTATTAACCGAATGGGTGACCTTAATCCTGAAGTGACCACTACTGGTTCAGTGGTTTATAATGGTCACAATATTTATAGCCCTCGTACTGATACCGTTGAGTTACGTAAGGAAATCGGAATGGTTTTCCAACAACCCAATCCATTCCCAATGTCTATCTACGAAAATGTTGTTTATGGTCTCCGCATTAATGGGGAAAAAGATAAGAACGTTTTGGATGAAGCAGTAGAGAAAGCTTTACAGCGTGCTTCAATCTGGGATGAGGTCAAGGATCGCTTGCATGATTCAGCAATTGGTCTATCAGGTGGACAACAACAACGTGTCTGTGTAGCCCGTGTATTGGCGACTAGTCCAAAGATTATCCTCTTGGATGAGCCGACCTCAGCCTTAGACCCTATCTCGGCTGGAAAAATCGAAGAAACCCTATATAGTCTCAAGGACAAGTACACCATGCTATTGGTTACTCGTTCTATGCAGCAAGCATCTCGAATCTCTGATAAAACAGGCTTTTTCCTCAATGGAGATTTGATTGAATTTAACGATACCAAGGAAATGTTCCTCTATCCACAACATAAGGAAACAGAAGATTACATTTCAGGTAAATTTGGATAAGGAGAAAAAGATGTTACGATCTCAATTTGAAGAAGATTTAGAGAAATTGCATAACCAATTCTACGCCATGGGACAAGAAGTTCTTTCCCAAATCAATCGTACTGTACGTGCTTTTGTCACCCATGACCGTGACTTGGCTAAAGAAGTCATCGAGCAAGACGCAGAAGTCAATGAATACGAATTGAAACTTGAAAAGAAATCATTTGAAATCATTGCCCTTCAACAACCAGTATCACAAGACTTACGTACAGTTCTAACAGTTCTAAAGGCTGTTTCAGACTTGGAACGTATGGGAGACCATGCTGTATCCATTGCTGAGGCAACCATTCGTATGAAGGGTGAACAACGTATCCCTGCAGTTGAAGAAGAAATTAAAAAAATGGGTCGTGAAGTAAAAAACTTTGTTGAGGCAGCTTTAGAACTTTATTTGAATGGTTCTGTGGATCAAGCCTATGAAGTTGCAACTATGGATGAAAATATCAACCATTACTTTGATAACATTCGAGACCTAGCTACAGAAGAAATCAAGAAACATCCTGAAGCCATTATCACAGGTCGTGATTATTTCCAAGTTATTTCCTACTTGGAACGCATCGGTGACTATGCAAAAAATATCTGTGAATGGGTTGTTTACTTTGAAACAGGTAAGATTGTTGAATTGTAAGATTGATTAATTATGCAAAAAAAGGAGCTTATTAGTAAGTAAAAGCTCCTTTTTTGAAAGAAAAATCAAAAATATTTCATAAAAATTTAGAATATGCTTGACAAACAAAGTTTATAGAGTTATAATTATACAAAATTAACAGAGAGGTTGTTTATTTATGAATAAGAAGTGGTTTTTAGTAATCTTTAGTTTTTTGGCAAGTTTCTTTTTAGTAGCCTGTCAGTCATCTGACTCAAGCTCGCAGTCAGCAGTGGAGGCCATCAAGCAAAAAGGAAAATTAGTTGTCGCAACTAGTCCTGACTATGCGCCATTTGAGTTTCAAGCCCTTGTAGATGGTAAGAACCAAGTCGTAGGTGCTGATATTGACATGGCGCAAGCAATCGCTGATGAACTTGGAGTGAAATTGGAAGTTTCAAGCATGAGTTTTGATAATGTCTTGACTAGTCTTCAAACAGGAAAAGCAGACCTAGCAATTGCGGGAATCAGTGCAACTGAAGAAAGACAAGAAGTCTTTGATTTCTCAATTCCTTACTATGAAAATAAAATTAGCTTCCTTATCAGAAAATCAGATCTTGAAAAATACAAGGATTTGGACTCTCTAGCAAGTGCTAATATTGCAGCTCAGAAAGGAACTGTTCCTGAATCTATGGTTAAAGAGCAACTTCCAAAGGCACAGTTGACTTCTTTGACAAACATGGGAGAAGCAGTCAACGAGCTTCAATCTAGTAAAGTAGATGCCGTTCATATGGATGAGCCAGTAGCATTAAGCTATGCTGCTAAGAACTCAGATTTGGCAGTGGCTACAGTAAACTTGACTATGACAGAAGGTGAAGCTAATGCTGTAGCTATCAAAAAAGGTAACTCAGATTTGAAGGAAGTAGTTGATAAGGTCATCCAAAAACTGAAAGATGACGGAACTTACCAAACTTATCTTGAAAAAGCTGCTAAGCTAACAGAAGTAGAACAATAAAAAATAACAGAGTTGGATTTCAGTCCAGCTCTGTTTTTAAATAGCTTAGTGTTTCTTCAATATTTTCTAAAGGAACTTTTGCAAAGTGATAAGGGCAGTTCGCTAGATAGGAAGATTCAAAGAAGTCGAGTCCTAGAGGACTGTGTTTAAGACTAGCGATGCTAGGATAGTTCCTGAGATCAAGTAAAAGCCCATCATGAAGTGGATAGCTCGGTAGAGAAATGGGATAGCTTTGTAAGAGCTGTTGGATGTGATCCTGACTTTTTTCTTGCAGTGCTAATCGTGCTAGTCTGTTTTTCTCAAAGAGTTGACTATCAATATAGAGTGATAGAGCCTTTTGCATGATAAGGTTGTTGTCATAGTCGAGAATGTTTTTATAGGTTACAAAAGCTTCCTTGATCGCATTAGGAAGAAGTAGGGCAGTAATCCGAAGGGCAGGAAATAGACTCGTAGAAAAGGACTTGATATAGATGACCAAATCATGTTGGTCCAGATAATGAAAGGTTTGTCCCATTTTAGGATCCAAGTCACCCAGGTAGTCATCCTCAACGATATAAATCTGATATTTTGCAGCTAAGTCAAGGATAGCAAGTTTTTCCTCTTCAGAATAAGAATGGCCCAGAGGATAGTGGAAACGGGGAATGGTATAGAAAAACTTAATCTTTCCGCTTTTAAACTGTTCCTCAAGTTCTTTCAGGTCAATGCCGTCCACTCGACGTTCAATGGTTTGAAAAGGAAGATTTTGAGCTAGTAGCAGCTGGTTCATCCGATGATAGGTCGGTTGTTCGACCAGTATTTCCTGTGCTTGACCTGGAAAATCGATCTGAGAAAGAATAAACAGTGCTTGTTGGGTTCCAGACGTCATAACCAACTGATCTGCCTTACTATAAATCGCTTGATCAAAGAGCAATGTCTGAACAGACTCTCGTAATTCTTCTAAGCCCTCTTGGTGTTCATAGTAGTTGTAGAGATAATTTTCTCGTCCAATCAAGCTTTCGTTGACACAAAGACGAAAATCATCATAGGCTGCTGCATGCTCATCGTTGACTGAGATAATTAGATCTTCATGACTGGTTTGTTGCTCCAATACATAATAACCACTTTGAGGTTTGGAGTAGATATATTTCTGGTATCGGAGTTCTAAGAGTGCGCGCTGTATGGTGTCTTTGCTACAGTGAAAATCTTGACTGAGTTTTCGGATAGATGGTAGGCGACTTCCAGTGGGAAATCTACCTGATTCTATCTCATTTTTTAGATAGTGAACGACTTGTTCATACTTGCTTTCTTGCTTCATCCCAGACCTCTCATGATTTTGTTACATTGTACCTTTTTTTTAGAAGTTTGGCAATGTTATACTCTTTGAAAATCTCTTCAAACTGCGTCAACGTCGCCTTGCTGTATATATGTTACTGACTACGTCAGTTCTATCCACAACCTCAAAACAGTGTTTTGAGCTGACTACGTCAGTTCCATCTACAACCTCAAAACAGTTTTTTGAGCAGACTTCGTCAGTTCTATCCACAACCTCAAAACAGTTTTTTGAGCAGACTTCGTCAGTTCTATCCACAACCTCAAAACAGTTTTTTGAGCTGCCTTCGTCAGTTGCATCTACAACCTCAAAGCAGTGCTTTGAGCTGACTACGTCAGTTCTATCTACAACCTCAAAGCAGTGCTTTGAGCAACCTGCGGCTAGTTTCCTAGTTTGCTCTTTGATTTTCATTGAGTATTAAAAGGTAGTCTAGCATTCAATTCTAATCAGAAATGTGATATACTTAGTAAGTAAAATTTTCAAAGAAGAGTGAGATGATGAAGGTGCAAGAACCAGTTAAATTATTCCAATATAATACTTTGGGAGCCTTGATGGCTGGACTTTACGGTGGAACCATGACCGTTGGTGAATTGCTTGAACATGGAGATTTAGGACTAGGAACTCTAGATTCCATTGACGGGGAATTGATTGTCTTAGATGGAAAGGCTTATCAAGCTAAGGGGTCAGGTGATAAACCTGAAATTGTGGAAGTTTCACCAGATGCCTTGATCCCCTATGCAGCAGTTGTACCCCACCAGGCAGAGGTTATTTTCCGTCAGCGTTTTGAAATGACTGATCAGGAACTTGAAAAACGTATTGAGTCCTATTATGATGGAGAAAATCTATTTCGTTCGATTAAGATTCATGGTGATTTTAAGCATATGCATGTTCGTATGATACCAAAATCAACAACTGAAACGAAGTTTGCTGAGGTTGCGACGCATCAGCCTGAATATAGCTGTGACAATGTCTCAGGAACTATCGTTGGTTTTTGGACACCTGAAATTTTCCATGGAGTTAGTGTTGCTGGTTATCATTTGCACTTCATTTCAGACGATCTAACCTTTGGTGGCCACGTTATGGACTTCGTTATCAAGGAAGGGATTGTAGAGGTGGGAGCTGTTGACCAGTTGGATCAACGTTTTCCTGTTCAGGACCGTCAGTATCTATTTGCTAAGTTTAATGTTGACGAGATGAAAAAAGATATCGAACAGGCAGAATAAAAGGAGTCAAATATGAAAATTCATGTAATAATAACGATGCTGGCTTTATTTGCCTTTCTCATTGCAGCAGTTTGGTATGCAAGAAAGCAATATAAGATTAATTTTGCAGTTTTGGGTCTTGGGGCAGTTGCGTTTTTTGCCTCTTCTCAAGTCTTGGAGAAAATCGTTCATCTCTTGGTTCTTCATCCACAAAAGGATGGGACAGTTCCACTCATGACGGAAAATCCCCTTCTATATGTGATTTACGGGATCTGTATGGCTGCTTTGTTTGAAGAAACAGCTCGACTAATCTTTTTCAAATGGTTGAACAAAAAAAGAGAGATGGAAGATTCAGATGCCCTCGCCTATGGTCTTGGTCATGGTGGGCTAGAAATGATTTATATCGGAATTGCTGGTTTACTCAATCTCTTTATCCTATTTTCAGCAGTTGAATCGCAAAATCCAGCTATCATGCAACTCTTACCTGAGAGTACACTTGCCACCATTCATAATCTAGCAGCATGGCAGATTTACCTTTTGGGACTTGAGCGAATCCTAGCCTTGCTTCTTCAAGTCGGTTTGACCTTCTGGGTTTATCAAGCAGTTCGCCAAAAGAAATGGATTTACCTAGTAGCGGCTTATGGTTTGCACGCCCTATTTGATTTGGCTCCGAGCCTATCTCAAGTTGGTTGGTTGTCAAATCCCCTTCTCGTAGAAGGATTGTTAGCAGTGGAAGTTATTATTTTTATTTACTTTACAAAAACGATCTTTTATAAAAAGCAATAATACAATAAAGAGGTTCATCCTCTTTTTAGTTTGAGCTTTTGAAAAAGCTAACCAAATCATCGAAAAATAGAGCTAAAAATGGTATAATGGAATGAATTTTATAAAAGGATTAGAAAAATGACCGTATTAGATAAACTAAAAGAAACCTTAGAAGGAATCGATATTCGATTCGATGAACCGCTAAAAACTTATACCTATACTAAAGTTGGAGGGAAGGCAGATTATTTAGTATTTCCTCGTAATCGCTACGAGATGGCTCGTGTGGTAAAATTTGCCAATCAGGAAAACATTCCTTGGATGGTTCTTGGAAATGCAAGTAACATTATCGTTCGTGAGGGTGGAGTCCGTGGCTTTGTAATCATGTGTGACAAGCTTAATAACGTTTCTGTTGATGGCTATACCATTGAGGCAGAAGCTGGAGCTAACTTGATTGAAACCACTCGTATTGCCCTCCGTCATAGCTTGACTGGTTTTGAGTTTGCTTGTGGAATTCCAGGAAGCGTCGGTGGTGCAGTCTTTATGAATGCTGGCGCCTATGGTGGTGAGATTGCTCATGTTCTACAGTCTTGTCAAATCTTGACTAAGGAAGGTGAAATCGAAACATTGTCTGCTAAAGACTTGGCTTTTGGTTATCGTCATTCAGCCATTCAAGCATCAGGAGCAGTTGTCCTATCTGCTAAGTTTGCCTTAGCTCCAGGTAATCACCAAGTTATCAAACAAGAAATGGATCGATTGACCCACCTTCGTGAACTCAAACAACCTTTAGAGTATCCTTCTTGTGGTTCAGTCTTTAAACGTCCAGTGGGTCATTTTGCAGGTCAATTGATTGCAGAAGCTGGTTTGAAGGGATATCGTATTGGTGGCGTAGAAGTTTCAGAAAAGCATGCAGGCTTTATGGTCAATATTGCTGATGGAACTGCTAGAGATTATGAAGACTTGATTGAGTCTGTCATTGAAAAGGTTAAAGAACACTCAGGTGTTACTCTCGAGCGAGAAGTTCGAATCCTAGGAGAGCATGAATAAAATAAAAATAGCCTAGCTGCTGCTAACTAGACATGTAAAGGGGGTGAAAGCCTATCGGTAGCGAAGATATATGCAGGTGGTCTAACTCCCTGCAAGAGGTAGTAGCGGCCTGACAGAGCCCTGATCTGTTAATCTATGAAAAAGAAGGAATTTATGCCAATTGAAAAAACCAATTATCGAATTCAGAAACGTTTCTAAAGTTTTTGAAGATAGCAACACCAAGGTTCTCAAAGATATTAATTTTGAGTTGGAAGAAGGGAAATTTTATACACTGCTAGGTGCATCTGGTTCAGGAAAATCAACCATCCTAAATATCATTGCAGGTTTGTTGGATGCAACAACTGGTGATATCATGCTAGACGGTGTCCGTATCAATGACATCCCGACCAATAAACGTGATGTTCATACGGTCTTCCAGTCTTACGCCTTGTTCCCACATATGAATGTGTTTGAAAATGTTGCTTTTCCATTGCGATTGCGTAAGGTCGATAAAAAAGAAATCGAAAAACGTGTATTAGAAGTTCTCAAGATGGTTCAGCTAGAAGGTTTCGAAAAACGTTCGATTCGTAAGCTTTCTGGAGGACAACGTCAGCGTGTAGCTATTGCGCGTGCGATTATCAATCAGCCTCGTGTGGTACTCTTGGATGAACCTTTGTCAGCCTTGGACTTGAAGTTGCGAACAGATATGCAGTACGAACTGCGTGAACTGCAACAGCGATTGGGCATTACCTTTGTCTTTGTTACCCATGATCAAGAAGAAGCCTTGGCCATGAGTGACTGGATTTTTGTCATGAATGACGGTGAAATCGTTCAGTCTGGGACACCCGTTGACATCTACGATGAGCCAATCAACCACTTTGTTGCAACCTTTATCGGTGAATCAAACATCTTGCCAGGAACCATGATTGAGGACTACTTGGTCGAATTTAACGGCAAACGCTTTGAAGCGGTCGACGGTGGTATGAAACCAAATGAACCGGTTGAAGTCGTCATTCGTCCAGAAGACTTGCGCATTACCCTTCCAGAAGAAGGAAAACTTCAAGTTAAGGTCGATACGCAGCTCTTCCGTGGGGTTCACTATGAGATTATCGCCTATGATGAACTTGGCAACGAATGGATGATTCACTCGACTCGTAAGGCTATCGTTGGTGAGGAAATCGGTCTGGACTTTGAGCCAGAAGACATCCACATCATGCGTCTTAATGAAACAGAAGAAGAGTTCGATGCACGTATCGAGGAATACGTAGAAATCGAAGAGCAAGAAGCAGGTTTGATCAACGCTATCGAGGAGGAAAGAGATGAAGAAAACAACCTCTAAACTCTTTGTAGTGCCCTACATGCTTTGGATTGCACTCTTTGTTTTGGCACCCTTGGTCTTAATTTTTGGACAATCCTTTTTCAATATCGAAGGCCAGTTCAGTTTAGAAAACTATAAATCTTATTTTGCGTCACAAAACTTGACCTATCTTAAAATGAGTTTCAACTCTGTTCTTTATGCAGGGCTTGTGACTCTAGTGACACTCTTGATTAGCTACCCAACTGCCCTCTTTTTGACTCGTCTCAAACACCGTCAACTCTGGCTCATGCTAATTATCCTGCCGACTTGGATTAACCTTCTCCTTAAGGCTTATGCCTTTATCGGGATTTTTGGCCAAAATGGCTCTATTAACCAATTCCTAGAATTTATCGGAATTGGTTCGCAGCAGTTGCTCTTTACGGATTTCTCCTTTATCTTTGTCGCAAGCTACATCGAGCTTCCATTTATGATTTTGCCTATCTTCAACGTTTTGGATGATATGGATAATAATCTCATTAATGCTAGCTATGATCTAGGTGCGACCAAGTGGGAAACCTTCCGTCATGTCATCTTCCCTCTGTCTATGAATGGGGTGCGAAGCGGCGTTCAATCTGTCTTTATCCCAAGTTTGAGTCTCTTCATGCTGACTCGTTTGATTGGTGGGAATCGAGTGATTACTTTGGGGACTGCTATCGAGCAAAACTTCCTGACCAATGACAACTACGGTATGGGTTCAACTATCGGTGTTGTTCTTATCCTGACCATGTTTATCACTATGTGGGTGACTAAGGAAAGGAGAGAACGATGAAAAAAATTGCCAATCTCTACCTAGCCTTTGTCTTTATTGTCCTTTATTTGCCAATCTTTTACTTGATCGGCTATGCCTTTAATGCAGGCGATGATATGAATAGCTTTACAGGCTTTAGCTGGACTCACTTTGAAACCATGTTTGGTGATGGGAGACTCATGCTGATTTTGGTTCAGACCTTTTTCTTAGCCTTCCTATCAGCCTTGATTGCGACTGTTATTGGGACTTTCGGTGCTATCTATATCTACCAATCACGCAAAAAATACCAAGAAGCCTTTTTATCGCTCAATAATATTTTGATGGTTGCGCCAGATGTTATGATTGGTGCCAGCTTCTTGATTCTCTTTACACAACTCAAGTTTTCTCTTGGCTTTCTGACTGTTCTGTCTAGTCACGTGGCCTTCTCCATTCCTATCGTAGTGCTTATGGTCTTGCCTCGATTAAAAGAGATGAATGGAGATATGATTCATGCGGCCTATGACCTTGGAGCTAGCCAGTTCCAAATGTTTAAGGAAATCATGCTCCCATACTTAACGCCGTCTATCATCGCAGGTTACTTTATGGCTTTCACCTATTCCTTAGATGACTTTGCCGTGACCTTCTTTGTAACGGGAAATGGTTTTTCAACCTTGTCAGTTGAGATCTACTCTAGAGCTCGTAAGGGAATTTCTCTAGAAATTAATGCTCTTTCAGCCTTGGTCTTTCTCTTTAGTATTATCCTAGTTGTCGGATATTACTTCATTTCACGTGAGAAGGAGGAGCAAGCATGAAACGACTCTATTCATTTTTAGCAGGAATTCTAGCGATTATCCTTGTTTTGTGGGGAATTTCTTATCATCTTGACAGTAAAATCAATAGTCGTGATAGCCAAAAATTGGTCATCTACAACTGGGGAGATTATATCGATCCTCAACTTCTAGAGAAATTTACAGAAGAAACCGGGATTCAAGTCCAGTACGAAACCTTTGACTCCAACGAAGCCATGTACACGAAAATCAAGCAGGGTGGAACAACCTATGATATTGCTATCCCGAGTGAGTACATGATTAATAAGATGAAGGATGAGGACCTCCTGGTTCCACTGGATTATAGTAAGATTGAGGGCATTGAGAATATCGGTTCTGAATTTCTCAACCAGTCCTTTGATCCCAACAATCAGTACTCTATCCCATACTTCTGGGGGACCCTGGGAATCGTCTACAATGAGACTATGGTGGAAGAAGCGCCTGAACACTGGGACGACCTTTGGAAGCCAGAGTATAAGAACTCCATTATGCTTTTTGATGGAGCGCGTGAGGTACTTGGACTAGGTCTTAACTCTCTAGGTTACAGTCTTAACTCCAAAGATCCTGAACAATTAGAAGAGACAGTAGACAAACTCTACAAGCTAACACCGAATATCAAGGCTATTGTGGCGGATGAGATGAAGGGTTATATGATTCAGAATAATGCTGCCATCGGTGTGACCTTCTCAGGTGAAGCTAGTCAGATGCTGGAGAAAAATGAAAATCTTCGCTATGTCGTACCGACAGAGGCAAGTAATCTCTGGTTTGACAATATGGTCATTCCTAAGACTGTCAAGAACCAGGATGCAGCCTATGCCTTCATCAATTTTATGTTAAAACCTGACAATGCTCTCAAGAATGCGGAGTATGTCGGCTATTCAACACCAAACAATGCTGCTAAGGAAATGCTTCCAGAGGAGACAAAAGAAGACAAGTCCTTCTATCCAGATGCAGACACTATGAAACACCTAGAGGTCTATGAGAAATTTGACCATAAATGGACAGGTATCTACAGCGATCTCTTCCTACAATTTAAGATGTATCGGAAGTAGGAGTATTTGAAAGAAAACGAATCAGTAACAACTGGTTCGTTTTTTGAATAGTTCTATAGCTGTGTATTTTTACTATCCTATTTGCTTATTTTATAGCCTAGTAGTATACTAAGTTTATAATAATAGAAAGCGGCAACAAATCATGAAAATGTCTACTTTTTTCAAAAAAAGTTATTGGCCAACCTTTTTGATTGTTAACGAAACAATTATACTATTCCATTTAAAGGATGGCTTGGATCGACAATACCTAACAACTGATTCCATACATTTGGTGATAGGTTACTTTATATTTGCAAATATTTTCGTATTTATGTATAGCAATTCGAAAACTTGGAATAAAAGTTGGGATAAAAAGAAAAATGGCAGTAAGAAAAAATATATCCTGAAAAATTAACCAGAGATATAGGGAGTTGGTTATTTAAATGAGGATTATTTCCAGTTGACGCAGACTTAAAAAAACGATATAATAAGAAAGTTGAGAATTGATTTTCTCTCCATCTTAGTTCAGAGAATTGGCGGTGCTGCGAGCCATCTAAGATAGAAAGTCATGCTACTCAATCCAACAATTGCATAAGAACGAAAGAATGACAAGTTCATTGAATGAAGGTGGTACCGCGGTTTTTCGCCCTTCGTGATATGGATTTGTCTTTTATTTTTGGAGGTGCTTATGAGAAGATTTCTTGTCAAACAAAAATTTCGCCTAGGTGGTGAACGCTTTGATATCAAGGATGAGTTGGGCAATGTTGCCTATCAGGTTGAAGGTTCTTTTTTTAAGATTCCTAAAACCTTTACCATCTATGATGTTGCTGGTGAACAGGTCAGTGAGATTAGTAAGGAAGTCTTAACTTTCCTACCTCGTTTTGAGATTCAACTCAGTAATGGAGATCATTTTTATATCCGAAAGAAGTTGACTTTCTTCAGAGATAAGTATGAGTTTGATAATCTCGGTCTTCGTATCGAAGGAAATGTCTGGGATTTGAATTTTAAATTGCTGGATGATCGTGACCAAGTGATTGCTGAGATTGCCAAGGAACTTTTCCATTTAACCTCTACCTATACCGTAACCGTCTATGACGAATCTTATGCAGACCTAGTCATTTCCCTCTGTGTCGCTATTGACTATGTGGAAATGCTAGAAAGCCAATCAAATTAGTAAAAAGGAGATACATATGAAACAATTATCCAGTGCACAAGTCCGCCAAATGTGGCTTGATTTCTGGGCTACAAAAGGCCACTCAGTAGAACCATCCGTTAGCTTGGTTCCAGTAAACGACCCAACACTTTTGTGGATCAACTCAGGGGTTGCCACTCTTAAAAAATACTTTGATGGAACCATCATTCCTGAAAACCCACGTATTACCAATGCTCAAAAGGCAATCCGTACCAACGATATCGAAAACGTAGGGAAGACTGCCCGTCACCATACTATGTTTGAAATGTTGGGAAACTTCTCAATCGGGGATTACTTCCGTGACGAAGCAATTACATGGGCATATGAGCTTTTGACAAGTCCTGAGTGGTTTGACTTCCCTAAAGACAAACTTTACATGACTTATTATCCAGATGACAAGGATTCATACAACCGCTGGATTGAAGTGGGAGTAGATCCAAGTCATTTGATCCCAATCGAAGACAACTTCTGGGAAATCGGTGCGGGACCTTCTGGACCTGATACAGAAATCTTCTTCGACCGTGGAGAAGCCTTTGACCCAGAAAATATCGGTCTTCGTCTTCTTGCAGAAGATATCGAAAACGACCGTTATATCGAAATCTGGAATATCGTATTGTCACAATTTAACGCAGACCCTGCTGTTCCTCGTAGCGAGTACAAAGAATTGCCACACAAAAACATTGATACGGGCGCTGGTTTAGAGCGTTTGGTAGCAGTGATCCAAGGTGCTAAGACAAACTTTGAAACTGACCTCTTCATGCCAATCATCCGTGAAGTTGAGAAATTATCTGGTAAGGTTTACGACCAAGATGGCGATAACATGAGCTTCAAGGTCATTGCCGACCATATCCGTTCTCTTTCATTCGCGATTGGAGATGGTGCCCTTCCTGGAAATGAAGGTCGTGGTTATGTCCTTCGTCGTCTCCTACGTCGTGCCTCTATGCATGGTCAAAAATTGGGTATCAATGAGCCTTTCCTTTACAAACTCGTTCCAACTGTTGGAAAAATCATGGAAAGCTACTACCCAGAAGTGCTTGAAAAACGTGACTTTATCGAAAAAATCGTTAAGAGCGAAGAAGAGTCATTTGCTCGTACTCTTCACTCAGGTCAACACTTTGCCCAAGGCATCGTAGCAGACTTGAAAGAAAAAGGACAATCTGTTATTGCTGGTCAAGATGTATTTAAACTCTATGATACATACGGATTCCCAGTAGAATTGACAGAAGAAATTGCTGAAGAAGCAGGAATGACTGTAGACCGTGAAGGTTTCGAAGCAGCCATGAAGGAACAACAAGAACGTGCGCGTGCATCTGCTGTCAAAGGTGGATCTATGGGTATGCAAAACGAAACCCTTCAAAACATCACTGTAGAAAGTGTCTTCAACTACAATGCTAGTCAATTGTCTTCTAAGTTGGTGGCTATCGTAGCTGATAATGCTGAAGTAGAAGGTGTAGCTGAAGGAACTGCGTCACTTATCTTTGCAGAAACTCCATTCTACGCTGAAATGGGTGGACAAGTTGCGGACCATGGTCAAATCTTGGATGCTGCAGGAAATGTCGTAGCTACAGTAACAGACGTTCAAAAAGCACCAAACGGACAAGCATTGCACACCGTTGAAGTTCTTGCTCCTCTTGCATTGAACCAAGAATACACTTTGGCTATCGATAGCAATCGTCGTCATCGTGTCATGAAGAACCACACAGCCACTCACTTGCTCCATGCGGCTCTTCACAATATTCTTGGCCATCATGCAACTCAAGCAGGTTCACTTAATGAAGTAGAATTCCTTCGCTTTGACTTCACTCACTTCCAAGCTGTCACTCCTGAAGAATTGCGTGCTATTGAGCAACAAGTCAATGAGAAGATTTGGGAAGCCATCGCAGTGGAAACAGTTGAGACTGATATTGACACAGCTAAAGAAATGGGAGCTATGGCCCTCTTTGGTGAGAAATACGGTAAGGAAGTCCGTGTTGTAACCATTGGTGACTACTCAGTGGAACTCTGTGGTGGTACCCACGTTGGCAACACTTCTGAAATCGGTCTCTTCAAGATTGTCAAAGAAGAAGGTATCGGATCAGGAACTCGTCGTATCTTGGCAGTGACTGGTAAAGAGGCCTTTGAAGCTTATCGTGACCAAGAAGATGCACTGAAAGCAGTCGCAGCAACCTTGAAAGCTCCTCAACTCAAGGAAGTTCCTCACAAGGTTGAAGGACTTCAAGAACAACTCCGTCAATTGCAAAAAGAAAATGCAGAATTGAAGGAAAAAGCAGCAGCAGCGGCGGCAGGTGATGTCTTCAAGAATGTTCAAGAAGCAAACGGTCACCGTTACATTGCCAGCCAAGTATCTGTATCAGATGCAGGTGCCCTTCGTACCTTTGCGGATAACTGGAAACAAAAAGATTACTCTGATGTCCTTGTTCTTGTCGCAGCTATTGGTAACAAGGTCAACCTTCTTGTAGCGAGCAAGACAAAAGATGTGCACGCAGGCAACTTGGTTAAAGAATTGGCTCCAATCGTCGATGGACGTGGTGGTGGTAAACCAGATATGGCCATGGCAGGAGGAAGCAACCAGGCGAAAATCCAAGACTTGTTGGATGCCGTAGCAAGCAAATTGTAAGAAAATAGGCTCTATAATATTTGTAGTGGGTAAATCCCCTATAGATATTATGGAGCCTATTTTGTTGTAGAAAAAAAGTCCCATATGACCTATAATGAAAAGCGACAAAACAACTCATTAGAAAGATTCATAT
>NZ_JASHGH010000026.1:0-12212 GCF_047460405.1 Streptococcus infantis
TTCCCGAAGGAAGGTCTTTGAAGTTCGCAATTGAATCTTCTGCTTTTGGTGCGTCACCAACTTTAACAGTTTGGTCCTTAGCTTTTGGTTCGTTCTTATCCGCATCGCTACGTGGATCTTTTACAGTTACTTTAACTGGAACTTCGTCTGTTGACTTGTCTGGGTAAGTGACAACGACTACTGGTGTTTTTTCACCTGGTGTTGTTGTATCTACTGGTTCCTTGAACTTAGATGTTGTTCCTGAAGGAAGGTCTTTGAAGTTCGCAATTGAATCTTCTGCTTTTGGTGCGTCACCAACTTTAACAGTTTGGTCCTTAGCTTTTGGTTCGTTCTTATCCGCATCGCTACGTGGATCTTTTACAGTTACTTTAACTGGAACTTCGTCTGTTGACTTGTCTGGGTACGTAACTACTACTATCGCGTCTTTTTCACCCTCGGTTGCAGTATCTACTGGTATCTTATAAGCGAAAGTAGTGCCACTTGGAAGTTCACCAGCATTATCAATTGAGTTTTTAGCGTCTGGTGTTGAACCCGGAGCAACTGTTTGTCCCTTAGCAGTCGGCGTGTATTTGTCTGCTTCCCTAGCTGCTGGAGTAACTAAGTATGCTGCTGTAATCTTATCAGTGGATTTGTCAGGATAAGTAATGACAAGGTTTCCTTTTTCGTCGACGCTATATGTAGTACCTGGAGGGAAACTTGCATTTGCTTTTGTAGTTGCGGAGATAATCTTGTTTTTCTCATCTTCGCTAACATTGTTAGGATCAGCAACTTCTACTTTTTCACCTGCAACAGCATCAAGCTTCTTAGTAAGTTCCAAAACGGTAACTTTAAGGTCTCTCGTTACAACTGCATTTTTCTTACTTCTAACTGCGAAGGTCACAACAGTATCACCTGCTGGTTGTTCCCAATCAACAGTTCCTCCGTATCCGGCTGGACGGTGTTTAATAGTATCTGTTCCAGCTGTCTTTATGTAGGCACCTGTAGGAAGCAAGCCCTTGACACCGTCTGGATTATTAGGAACCCAAAAGTTTTCAATTTCATTTGATGCTGCTTCAACACCAATGTTAACAGACTCACCTGGATAAACCGTGATATGCGATCTGGTAACGAGAAGTTGGGTATTATCGTTTCCTCTTGAAACACCTCCATCCACTTCAGACTTTTCTGCACGAGTCGCTGTGACAGGAGCGCTCTTAGGAGATTCACTTTCGCCTACTGGTGTAGCTGTTGCAGTGATTTCACCTACAGGAAGGCTATTTGTTAGAGTAACTGTAGCTACACCTTGAGCGTCTGCTACTGCTTCACCAATAACAACACCATCATTATTGTAGAGTTTAACAGTTGAACCTGCTGTCGCTTTAGCAGTGACATCCGTTGTTGAACTTCCTTTTCCTTTAAGATCTGAAGTGATTTCTGGAGCCGCTACTGCAGCACGTGCTCTACGTGGTTTAGCCACTAAAGAGCCATCTTTAATAGTTTGAGTTGCTAACAAGTTTGCACTTGAAGCATCTGCAAAAGTCGCAACTACTGCTTCTTCTTTAGAATTTTGAGTAGTTTCAACTGCTTTTTCAACTTTTTCTTCAACAGCTGATGCTGGAGCTACTTCTACAGCTGGTGCTGCATAAGTTACATTCTCCTCGGCTGCAACTGGCTTAATTCCCTCTGCTGTAGAGCTAGTTTCTGGCTTAGCTTCTACTGTATCTGCTTTAACTGATGGAGCCACCAAAGCTGCCCCAACTGCAAAGACAAGCGAACAACCGAAAAGGAAATGTTTTCCCTTTTTGATCATACGCCAATTCTTTTGTTCTGCATTTTTACGATTAAAATACATGAATCTTTTCTCCTTATTTTAAAAATCAAAGCATGTCTTTAACATACATTTAATATTATAAAATAACTATTTAATAAAATCAATCCTTTTTCCTTTTTTATTTTTATATTTTCAAAATATAATGATAAGTCCAGCCGTTTCTTTTTTTGAAATACTTGTGATATAATAATAAGAATTAAAAAATATATATTATTTTTGTTTATTATAATCAAAAAATATAAATCAGTGATTCCTGATAACGCTCATATTTTTTAGCACGTACTGAGAAATCATCTTTGACTTTACGCAAGACTTTCTTGAGTTTACGACTCTGAGTTTTACGTTCATCCTTCCCTTAACGGGTGTCTCCTCAATATCTTGGCTCAGTTTTTCCAATTCTTCTTCAAGGACTTGAGCAAATTCAATCAACTGCTCTGAGGAGATAGGCTCTTCTTCATCCAGCTTAATAGCCTGATGGATAAGGAGAGTGATTTCTTCTTGAAAATAGATCTGTATCTGTTCTTGAAGTTTAGCGGAGAATCTCTCTGTCGCTTTCTTCCACACGAAACTATACTTGTTGGCATTGGCTTCAATCTTAGTTCCGTCAATAAACAAGCAATCTAAAGTCACTAACTCTTCCATTTTTAAACGAAGATTGAGGTCGATGAAAAGATCACGAATGAGTTCTCCCATCCCTTCAGCGACACGAAAACGATTGATGGTGCGATAGCTGACAACCAACTGTCCTGTTAGGTACTGCATAGCCAGATTTTAAATCATCATTTTTTCAATTTTTCGACCAGAGAACATCCCTTGTGAATAGGCAAATAGAAGAGTAGATACAAGCATTTTTGGGTGATAAGACGGGCGACCAAAGGCATGATAGAAGGCGTGGAAGTGACTGTCCTCCAAGGTATTCACCACTTTTTCAATAGTAAAGACGAGAAGGTCTTGTGGCAAGAAAGAACTGATTTCTAGTGATAAAGTTGTTTGATTTGTGTTATAGTGAATATGCATGGGATAGCCTTTCTAAATGGTTTATTATGCAATTCTATTTTACCAAGACTATCGAAACCATGCAAAAAAGCAACGGCACAAAACCGTTGCTTTTTTTGATAGAATCGAGACACTATTGTCTCAGACTTTTTGTTATTCTGCTACTTTTTCTCTTGTTTCTGGAGAGCTAGTTGCAGGAGTTATGTTTGACTCAGCTTGCTTATCGTTTGTTTCTGTATTGGCTGTTTCTGTGCTAGCTTCAGCTGGCTTAACTTTGGATTGAAATTCTTCGTTTAACAAAACGATTTCTTGAGCAAGAGATAAAAGAGCTTGCTTGTCTTTGCTAGCTGCTGCTAGTTTATCAAACAGAGCATCGACTTTTTCAAAGTCAGCATCAGAACCATTATTCACTTCCAAATAAGTATGAAGGGCAATAACTCCGTTGTATAGTTTTTGATAAAGAACTAAAACCTCTGGGTCTTGATTAGCATTCTCACGTTCAGTCTGAATGATTTGTGAAATTCGTTTTAGAAGATCTTGAACTTGTGTGTTTAGTTCATCAAGGTCTGCATCGTCTTTATCTAGAGCAGCTTTCAGATTTTTCACTTCGTCAGCAAGGGAAGCTTTAACACCTTCTTCTTTAACTTGAGCCACTAATTCATCAGCTTTTGTTAAGAGTTCTTCTACTTGACCTTTTCGAACATGATTGCTTTGTTCCTCAGGCTTAATATCATCATACAAACCTTTCAAAAATTCATAAACTGCAGTTTTTGCACTATGACCATCCACTTTTTCAGTATCTAAAATCGTTTCAGAAGGTTTATGAGCAACAGATTCATTCTTCACTGCTTCTTCTACCTCTAATTTTGTTTGATAGATTTCAGGGAAGAGTTTGTTTAAGTCAGTCGCCTTAAGGAAGGATTGTGACTGATAAAGGGTCCAAGTTAAGTTGGCAACTTTATTTCTAAGAGTGTCATTTAAGTGATTATCAGATAAATGTTGATAGAAATACTTAATGTACTCGACTGTTGTAACTCCAGTACGATCATTAAAGTCCTGAAGTGCTTCTAGTTTAGCTTCAACAGCATCTAAACCAGCTTCATCTTGGGCTAATTTATTTTCTTGGAGTTGAGCCAAGAGATCCTTTTTAGGAAGTCCATAAGCATCCGTATCCAAGGTATTAATCTTATCTACTAAAGCTTGATATTTCTTGTCTAAAGGACTGATTTCTGTTGGTTTTACACTAGAGTCAACGTGGATATACTGCTTATCAAACAAATCCAAAGCTGTCAAATATCCTGCAGTTGAGTTGGTTGAGAGTTTCTTCATATTTTCAGAGAATTGCCCCAAAGCAAGCTCAATTTGTCTTTGTTGAATTGGTTTATCTTTATAGACTTCACGACTTTCTGCTAGAAGTTGATCAACCTTATTTTGAACAGTAGCTTCATCAAAGGCTCCTGGTTGGTAGTTAGATTGCAAGGCAGGAATCTTATGTTTCAAAGCCACTTCATAGCCTTTAGTTTGTACTTTGATGTAGTGATTATGATCACCGTGAGGAATGACGAAACTACCATTTTCCACCTGCAAACTATATGGGGAGACACCATCACGAAGTGCAGTTGTATAGAGTTCGTTTAGGAAATCAAGCTCTGCATCGCCTGTTTGAAGCGGAATACGAACGTGTTCTTTTCGAACTGCATAAGGGTGAATGTGAGTTGGGTCATAAGCCTGGTCTGGATTTCCAAATACAAAGAATCCATTTGAAATTCGGATAGCTTCAAGCGGAACACCATAGGTTTTAGAGATATAAGCTATCTTTTCTTCATCGCTGGCATCTCGAGAGAAACTTTCTACATCTTTTGCAAGTGGTTTAACAGGTTCTACCTGATGATGTTCCTTCAAGTGCTCCTGAGCAGCCTTAATCTGCTCTGTTGATAAATCCTTTTTAAAGAAATAGTGATTGTGATCTCCATGTGAAACCACAAAACCTTGCTCATCCTCACTAATCACTCGCTCAGCATCGAATCCGTGATCGTGGTCTTCACCATGGTGGTGATCATGCCCGTCTTCATCATGGTGCTCATCTGATGGATTAGGTTTAACTTCGGTTTTACCTTTCAAGTGTTCCTGAGCTTCTTTAATCTGTTGAGCCGTCAAATCTTTCTTGTAAAAATAATGATTGTGGTCCCCATGAGAAACGATAAAACCTTGCTCATCTTCACTTATAACACGATTAGTATCGAATCCGTGATCGTGGGGATTGTCATGATTGTGGTCATGGTCATGACCTTGTCCTTCGCCTTCCTGACCATGATGACCCGACTCTTCTTGGTCGTGTCCATGGTGGTTATGATCATGATTCTCTCCATCTTCATGGTCATGGTCGTGCTCATGATCTTCACTTGGTTTGTTTGGATTTTCTACAGGATTTGACGGACTTACAAGACCTGAAAGTGGTATCAAACGTGCAATCTTTTGCTCCAAAGCAGATAGACTACTATAAGGGATGAAATGGTAGTGATTACCGTGTGGAATGGCCACCCCTGATGGAGTACGACTGGTAATTTTAGCCGGGTCAAATACCAAACCATCAGATTCTTTATAGCGGTGACTAACTGGTAAAGCATAAAGCTGTTCTAGAAGTTTTTGAAGATTATTTTCTTCTTGTACTGGATTGCTTGTAGCTGGTTTCTCTACTTGGTGACTTGGTTCAACACTTGGAATCGGTTTGTAGTCTGTTAAACTTTGTTGACTTCCTCTTCCAGCAAGGTAAGCTTGAGCGGCAGCCAATTCACTTGAAGATAGAGCACTCTTAGGAACGTAATGATAATGGCCACCATGAGGAACGATATAAGCGTCACCTGTATCTTCAATAATATCTGCAGCATTAAAGACATAACCATCATCCGTTGTATATCGACCTTGTGCTCTGGCAGTAAGAACTTCCTCACTTGCACTACCACTATCTGATGTGTGTTCTTGTTTTTGCTGCTCGATTTGTTCTTTGGTACGGACATTATCAGCATGGCTAGCATCCTTTAGATAGACATAGTATTTGCCGTCCACTTTGATGATATAGCCACCTTTAATCTCATTGACAATATCTTGATCACGCAACTGATAATTCGGATCTTTCATGACCAGTTCTTCGCTAAAGATAGCATCATAAGGCACCTTACCATTATAGTAATGGAAATGGTCGCCGTGGGAAGTCACATAACCTTGATCAGTGATCTTGGTAACAATCTGTTCAGCTTCTATTCCTTCCTTCTTGCTAACTTGATCTGGTGTCAGAGATTCATTCTTCTTAGCTTCAGATCCTTTACCGTCAACATAGGATACACGATTATCATCTTTTTTCTCAGGTGCTTGATGTTGATTCAAAGCATAAACGCAGACACTTAAAGCAAGGACCACTGCAGATCCTGCTAGATATTTTTTATTAATCTTCATAATCTCCTCATTTCAATTCTTCAGCTAAGATAGCCATATTTTCTTCTAAATTTTCCAAGTAGGACTTGTCATTTTGTGGGTCTGCCTCTAAAGGATTGAGGGTTTTAAGACTCACACCTGTTGATTTGACAAGAGTGTCCGCTACCTTAGATGAAGCATTGCTTTCTGTAAAAATCGTTTTAACCTTATAAGTTTTAACAAATTCCTGAATTTCTGTTAGTTGTCTTGGACTTGGTTCTTGTTCAGGAGAGATCCCTGCAATACCAAGTTGATTAAGTCCAAATCGTTTAGCTAAATATGAAAAGGCTGTATGCTGTGTTACAAAAGTTTTCTGAGTCGCTTTTTCAAATTTAGGCTGGAATTTCTTAGTTAATTCTTGAGCTTTTTTGATAAAGGCTTGCGCATTTTTCTGGTAAGTTTCTTTATGCTCACTATCAACCTCTGAAAGTTTGTCAGCGATAATTTGCGCTTCTTCGCCAGCTTTTTCAGGATCTAACCAAGTGTGAGGATCATACAAGGTCTTCTCATCAATCCCATCTCCTGCCTGCATATCTTCTAAGCCAGGCACGCGCTCCAAGGTCATACCTTCAGATGCTTCCAACACCTTTACCTTGGACTTTTGTAGGCTTGGATCCAAACTTCCCGCCCATGACTCTAATGTGTGAGAATGATAAACAAAAACATCGGCATCATAGATGGCAGCAATGTCATTTGCTGAAGGTTCAAAGGAGTGAATTCCGCTACTTGACTGAATCATCCGAACATCATTCAAGTCACCAGATACTTCCTTGACCATAGCATAGATAGGATAAAAACTGGTCACAATTTTCATCCCTTTAGTTTCATCACTCTTATCTTGACTGATCTTCTGTCCACAAGCTCCTAAAACGAGAGCAAGGAAGGCAAGCATGAGCCATAGGATACTTCTTTTTTTCATAACAACTCCTTAACTAGTATTTAACCATTTAATTAACTAGTAAATAGTTTATCTTTATTTAGAAAATATGTCAAGAATTTTTACACAATTTCACAAAAAAGAGAACAGAATCCATATTCTGCTCCCTTTTTATCTTCTATAATAGTTGTATAGTTACTTACTCTCCTTTAATAAGACTAATAACTTTTCAGCTTCTACCATAATAGTATTGTTGTCCTGAGAACCAAATAACAGGTTATTTTTTAATCCTGTGAGAGTTTCGTTGGCATTGGACTTAAGAATTGGATCCTGAATCTTTTTAAGTAACTCTTCCGCCTCTCTCAGTTTTTCTTCAACCTTTTCAGTTTCAACCTGAGGTTCCTCTGGTTCCGATGGTGATTCTTCTTCTGATTCCTCTGGTTCTTTTAGTTTTGGAGATTCTGCTTTCTCATTTTTCGGTTTTTCTTCGCGAGGTTTTTCCTCCTCAATTTTTTCTGTCTGAGGTTTCTCCTCTGTTGGTTTCTCTGTTTGATTGTTAGCAGCTTGACTATTGTGGTTTCTTTGAACATGGTCGCTCGCATTGCCCCAACCACTATCTGAATGCGGACGTTCGTGTGGATGTTCGACATAATACTTCACAGTTTCAAATAGCTCTTCTAAAGTATACCCCTTAGGTGCCTCATAAAGTCCTTCGTCAAACCACTCAAATTTGATGTTATGGTAATGGTCATAATGAGGTATAATCAAACTTCCATTTTTAACTTCCACAGTATGTTGGAGATTGTAAGGCATACGGTCAAGTGGTACCTTCTTAGCTGCTTTTACTCGATTGTAAATCGCTTCTGCTCCCTTAGCCTCAGTATTTCCTGAACTTTGATGATTTGTTGAAGGAGGCGTCAAACCTTTCTCTTTAGCATAAGCTTGACCTGCTGCTCTTTCAGCTTCAGATAAACTTTCTTTCTTAATCCAATGACTGTGGCTCATATGCGGAGTTACATAGGCATCCCCCTCATCACTGGTGATATCACGGGGATCAAAGATATAGCCATCTTCTGTTGTATACTTTCCTGCCAACTTGGCTACTTGAATCTCATTATCTGTGTAAGTTATTTGTGCATTTGGTTTTCCTAAACGTTCTGGATGACGAATCGGCGCTAGAAAAGCAAGGATATCATCAACTAACTTGACTTTATCACTTGACTCATCGTTGAGACGTTCCAATAGTCTATCCAAAGCGTCAAAATCAGCCTGGCGCCCTTTATTGGAAATCAAATCTTGATGAACTGTTGCTAGTAAATCATAAACTTTGTTGTAAAATTTTTGATCACCAGATGCAAGATTGGTTTTCTTAGCTCCTAACTCATGAGACAAACTTTCTTGTTTGGTAAGTTTATTATCAATGGCTGCAACAGTTTCTGCTGAAAGTTCCTTGGCAGAAATATAACGCGAAATTCCATTCTCTTCGAAGACGTAACCATCAACCACCTTTCGAATCGCCTGTTTTACCAATTTTCCATCAATTGGATTGCTTGGAGCTAGTTGAGGATTTGGTACAGGTTGTGGACTTGGTATTGGGGTAAGCTCTGGAGTCGGAATTGGTTTTAATTCTTTACCACCTGCAGTAGTATGATTTCCTTGATAATTTTCAGAAATCATTCTCGCAATCTTCTGCTCTAAATCAGACATTTGAGAATAAGGGATAAAGTGGTAATGATCTCCATGAGATACCGCTACCCCATTCGTAGTTTTTCTTGTAATTTGCGCTGGATCAAAGACAAGCCCATCTGATTCCACATGTCGTTGGCTGAGTGGCAAGGCATAAAGTTGTTTCAAAAGACTAGATACGTCTTCACTTGGACTTGCTTGATAACTATTATCCACTTGTGGGCTAGCACTTGGAGCCCATCTTCTAATATTTGTCTCAACATTACTATGATTTGTTTGTCCATATGAACTACTATTCGATGCCTCTGATGAGCTGCTAGAAGAATTTGTTGACGGACGATACCCAACTGAGCTTGTTTGGCCACCTTTACCAGATAGGAATGCTTGGGCCGCAGCTAATTCACTGGCAGACAAATCACTCTTAGGAATATAATGGAAGTGATTGCCATGTGGAACGATGTAAGCATCGCCAGTATCCTCAATAATATCACTTGCATTAAAAACATAGCCATCATCCGTCGTATAACGTCCCTGAGCCCTTGCTAGGGTAACTTCATTGCTAACTTTTGTTCCACTACCATGTCCGTGTTCTTGCTTCTGACGATTGATCTCATCCTTACTACGAATATTTTTTGCATGGGATGCATCTTTGAGGTATACATAATAGCGACCATCAACCTTAATGACATAACCACCCTTGATTTCATTTACAATGTCTGAATCCTTCAACTGATAATTCGGATCTTTCATCAGAAGTTCTTCACTAATGATAGCATCATAAGGAACCTTGCCATTAAAGTAATGATAATGGTCCCCATGTGAAGTTACGTAACCTTGATCGGTAATCTTAACGACAATCTGTTCTGCATTAATACCTTCTCGCTGACTAACCTCATCAGGCGTCAGATTTTCAGTCTTAGCACTAGCCTGATTCCCTTCTATATAAGACACACGATTAGACTCTTTGCTAGTCTGTACCGCTTGGTAACGCCCCAGTTCATAACTGGAAAGGCTTAATGCTAAAAGAGCTACTGAACCAAGAACATATTTTTTATTGATTTTCATCTAAACACACTTTCTATTTTCATTTATTCGTTAAAGAAGAACTACACTTTTTCCTAAAGACCTTCCTTAACTGGTTAACCATACAACTGAAAAACGAAATCACTTTTAAAACTCCTCCTATTTTCTATATTTCAAACAAGATTTGAGCGAGTGAGTTACCTCTTTATGTACTTAACCAGTTATTTAACTAGTTAATAGTTTACTCCTATCACATAAATCTGTCAAGAATTTTTTTGACTTTCAGGTAAAATCTAGATAAAAAAGAGGAATATCCCCTAGTATGAGATAGATTCCTCTTTATAATATTTTAGTGTTGAAATGGCATAAAATCCGAAACAAAGGAAATGCTATCCTTATCTTCTGCGTTGACAAAATTTAAAAATAGCTTTTGAAATTCTTCAAATTCATAGTCTGAATGACAAATCCACTCCTTACCCGTCGAGACATACCATTTTCCAAGACTTGCAAGTTGCTCCTTGGTCAAGGATGGTACATGAGAGCAATGTTCAAAGTTAATAATATAAACTTTTTCATAGATTGATTTGATAAAATCTTTGAGCATAAACTTTTCTCGCTTAAATTCTATACCTAATAACTAGTTGTACTATTCAATCACTTGGGTTTCAGCTAGTTTTTTGTACCAGTGAGCTGATTTCTTTGGATAGCGTTCTTGCGTTTCAAAGTCCACATAGAAGAGGCCATAGCGTTTTTCATAACCATTTGACCATGAGAAGACATCCATAAGTGACCAAATGAAATAGCCTTTAACTACTGCTCCGTCTGCAATAGCATCTGAAATAACTTCCATGTGCTTCTTCACATAGTCGATTCGACCGTCATCGTAAACTGTGTTATCAACGAATTCATCCTTGTAACCAAGACCATTTTCTGTGATGTAGATTTTCTTGTAGTTTGGATAATCCTTTTTCACGCGCATGATTTGGTCGTATAATCCTTGAGGATAGATAATCCAGTCCCAGTCAGTACGAGGTACATAGTCAGGAGCTACACGACGACCAACACCCTTGATCTGGTATTTAGAGCTTCCTTTCTCCCCTTTACCATTATGGATGATTTCTGTCTCACCATCAAAAGCTTCCATCCAATCACTCATGTAGTAGTTAATTCCAAGGAAGTCATTCAGGTCTTTAGCTGCTTCAAGTGCCACAAAGTCTTCGTCTCGAAGATCCAACTCACCACCATTAACTGAAAGAATGTGGTTTACACCTTCCATGGTTTTATCGGAATAGTGTCCAAGGTAGGTTGCATCTAGAATAAACTTGTTATGGATGATATCTTCCAATTCAGCCGCCCGAACGTCTGCTGGATTTTCTGGATCCAAAGGATACTTAGTTGGAAGAGCGTGCACAACTCCAATTTCACCTTCATACCCTTTGTCTTTATACAATTTCACAGCACGCGCATGAGAAACCATCATATTGTGGTGTGATTGGAAAACTTTGGCAAGGTCATACTGAATCCCTGGAGGGAATTTTCCTACTAAGTATTGACCATCACCGATTGGTCCGATTTCATTGAAAGTAGTCCAGTAGTTGACTTCTGGAAATTCTTCGAAACAGAAGGCAGCATAATTTACAAAGTGTTCGATATTCTCACGATTCAAGAAGTCTCCATTTGAGTGAAGAGCTTCAGGTGTATCAAAATGGTGAAGAGTTACGAACGGTTCTACATGACGTTTATGACATTCTGCAAATAAGTTATGATAGAATTCTACCCCTTTTGGATTTACTTCACCATAACCAGTTGGAAAAATACGTGACCAAGCAATTGAAATACGGATACCGTTTACCCCATATTCCTCAGCTAACTGCAAATCTACTGGATATTTATGGTAAAAATCACTAGCTGGTTCAGCTGTGTACCAATAGTTATCTGCTAGGTATTTGTCCCAGGCAACAGGACCTTTACCATCTGTATGAGTAGCTCCTTCTGCTTGATAAGCAGCTGTTGCGCCACCAAATATAAAATCTTTAGGAAGTGTTTTTGTCATTTTTTCACCTATTTCTTGATTGAATAAAATGAAAAGCGAGCGGAGAGGAGCTAGTGAGCTATCCATCTCCGTCTCACTTCTTGTAGCAAGTCACCGAATTGTGACATGAGGAGGTAAAAACGATATTTTTTTACCGACGAATTAACAAGGCGATTAGGAAATTCGCCACAGCGATTTCCGTGATGATAGGAGACTGTTTTACAGTCCCTAAGGTAATTCGAATTGTGACATGAGGAGGTAAAAACGATATCTTTTTACCGACGAATTAACAAGGCGATTAGGAAATTCGCCATAGC
>NZ_JASHGH010000027.1:0-10310 GCF_047460405.1 Streptococcus infantis
GCTTCCGGAACTTTGAAAACTTTAAAACTAGAATCCTCATTGCTTTGAACATCAAAAAGGAGAGAACCATGTTGGTCCTCTCCAGGTTATAACTTTTCATCAACCCACTACAGTTGACAAAGAGCCTAAAAAGACAACCGTTGTCTCTACAGTTGTCTTTGTTTGTGATTTTATATTGATAATATTTTTGATTAAAGTTCTGCAATCTGGTTAAGATTTACTTCTGCAACTGTATCATTACCAAACATTGAGATAATCATCTTAACTTTATTATTATCAATTTCTGTGATCTTACCTGTGTAATCTGCGAAAGCTCCGTCAATAATACGAACAGTTTGACCAACTTCGACATCAATATCAAATTCTTGGACAGTTTGACCCATAGAAACTAAAATATCGCGAATTTCTTGTTCCAAAAGTGGAGTTGGTTTTGATCTATTTCCGTGTGAGCCTACAAATCCTGTTACGTTTGGTGTGTTACGTACAACAAACCAAGCTTCATCGGTCATAACCATTTCTACAAGAACATAACCTGGAAAGCGATTTTCTTCGATTTCTTTTTTCTTTCCATTTTTTTCTACTTGCACTGTTTGTGTAGGAATTTCAACACGTAGAATATTTTCTAGCATATTGTATGTTTGTGCACGTTGCAATAGATTTTCTTTTACTTTATTTTCGTAGCCAGAATAAGTTTGTAGCACAAACCATCCTTTATCAAAACTATCCATGTTTTTTCCTTTCCTAACTGAAGAATTTCAGCGACTAGATCTTTTTCTTGCCTTATTTTAAAAAATATTAATAAAACGAATCAATCCGCTAACAATCAATTGGTCAAAAATATAAATCATCACTACAAAGAAAGCAGTGTATTCCATGATAGATTTAAAATCTAACCAACTTTCCTTGCGAGTCGGCCAAGTTGTTTCTTTAAGAAGTTTAAAAATGTCCTTAATAAAACGCATCGTTTTCTCCTATCTCGTTTCTCGGTGTGTGGTATACTTGCCACAGTGTTTACAAAATTTATTTACTTCTAAGCGTGTTGGTTTTGGATTGCCACTAATCTTAATCGAATAGTTTCTAGAACCACAAACCGCACAGGCTAGACTTGCTTTTTTAAGTGCCATAACGCCTCCATCTTACCTATTATAACAATAAACCTCTGCTTTGACAAGTTAAATCGTTTTTGATTTTTTAAGGTGATTTCTCAACTAATTTTTCAAAGTAACTTCCACTTGTTTTACCAAGGGATTTATCCAAAATACTTTTAAACATAATTTCTCAAAAGAAAAGCGTCATAACAAGTCAGCGACTCTAACTCCTGATCTAAAAAATCAAACAAGTCTAAAAATATTTCCCTTGGTATCGGTAAACTTGCTTCAAATTCTTTCTTCTGTTGCTGCTTATACTCTGCCAGTAATTTCTTTTTCTTCTCTTTTTCCATTTTCTCCTCCGACTAACTTCTCTGGTACTTTTGAGACTAATACTCAATGAAAATCAAAGAGCAAACTAGGAAGCTAGCCGCAGGTTGCTCAAAACACCGTTTTGAGGTTGTGGATAGAACTGACGAAGTCAGTAACACATATACGGTAAGGCGACACTGACGTGGTTTGAAGAGATTTTCGAAGAGTATAACTTTCTTCAACAATGTTCAACAGTCCTTCACTCCTCTCATTATAGCACTAAATTCCTTTTATTGATGAGATTTTTGATAGCAAACAAAAAGAGTCAGCAAGCCAACTCTTTCGATCTCTATTCACTTTTTTCCATCAAGAAATCATAGATTTCCTGGACTGTTCCAAGCGCCATAATCTCCTGATCTTTAACAGTTTGTTTTAGCTTTTGATAAATCTGACTTTCAGCCATATCACGCTTTTCAGCCTCTTTATTTACCCTCATGACTCCATTTTCAATGGTCACAAAGCCAAGCTCTTCAAATATCTGAATCATTTTGACTAATAGGATTTGCTCAATCTTGAGATAGGCTGCCAAATCCTTGAGTTTATAGCGAATATCGAACTCTGGGAACTGATAGATGGTTTTATACAATTTTGCAAACTGCTCTCTTGTGCCATAGCCCGTCAAGTAGTAAGCCTTAGCGATATCATTTTTAAAGTAAAGAGCTGAAAACTCCTGCTCCTGACAGATTTTCTTAAGGAGGGATATATCCTCAGGGATATTCTTAACGACAATAGCTGAACAAGAGGCCACATCAGGTAACTCTTGCGTAAAATCCAAAACAGGTACACCTTCAGGTAACAGGGCATTCTTACCACGGATGTTAAAGAGCTGGACACCTTCTACACGGGCATCAACCATCATCAACTGCAAGGTTGTTTGTCCATTCCATTGATTGACAGAGAGAGTCACCGCCAATTCCAATTGCTTGGTCTGTGAGAATTCAGTCGCCCATTTCCCTTGACCAAAAGCGACCACCTCAAAACTAGCCTCACCTTTGGAAATTTTCAGCTTGAGATGAGCATTACCAACCCCCATAACGCGAGCATTTTCAACTTGAAAATCTCGAATATAAAAGACAGGTTTTTGGTTATCCATCCCAAAAGGAGCTAGGCGTTCAAAACTTTTCACTGTCTCCAAACTCAAGATCTCTAAGTCCAGTTCTTCATCTAAAAATAGATTGTTTTTACCTTGGGCATCTGCACCTTTTTCTCGAATATAGGCTTCCAAAAGATCAGATAAGACTTCCAACTTATCCACTTCAAGGGTCATACCTGCAGCACCTGCGTGACCACCAAAGGCGATAAATAGTTCCCGATGCGGGTCCAAAGCTTCAAAGATATCGACTGCTTCAATGCTTCGCGCACTCCCCTTGGCTCGTCCATCTTCGATATTCAGTACAATGACTGTCTGACCTAGTTCTTCAAGCAAGCGCCCAGCTACAATTCCAAGAACCCCCGGATTCCAGCCTTCCTTAGCCAAAACTTGAACACTTTTATCAGGATCCACCATGCCCTTGGCTTCATCGTAAATGGACTGAACAATTTCCTTACGTTCTTCATTCTTTTGATGAATCAAAAGGGCGATTTCATGCACTTCCTCATCGTCAAATCCAGTTAACAAATCAATAGCTGGATTGGGATCATCCAAGCGCCCTAAGGCATTTAAACGAGGTGCCAACTGAAAACCGACCGTTTCTTCTGTCACATCACTACTCGAAATCCCAGCAATTTCAAACATTTCTTGTAGACCCATTCGTTGAGTGTTGCGCAAGACCTCAAGACCATACTGGACCATGATACGATTTTCGTCCGTCAAGCTGACCATATCGGCAATTGTACCGATGGCAACCAAGTCCAACAACTCAACCTGCACTTCTTCTAAAAGGGCACAAGCCAACTTAAATGCGACACCACAACCCGCCAAATGCTTGAAAGGATAGTCCGCCCCTGGATGTTCAGGATGGATAATAGCATAGGCATCTGGTAAAACCTCAGGCATAGAATGGTGGTCAGTCACAATGACATCCACTCCCATAGACTGAGCCAAATCAATGGCCTCATGCCCCGCCACACCATTGTCCACCGTCACAATCAAAGACACACCCTGCTGTTCGATAAAATATTTGTAGACACTGGCATTTGGACCATAACCATCCGTAAAGCGATTGGGAAGATAAACCAGGCACTCAGCGCCTAACTGTTCTAAACTTTCCTTGACAATGGAAGCCGAAGTCATCCCATCCGCATCGTAGTCCCCGTAAATGAGAATCAGTTCCCCTTGCTCAATAGCATGGCGAATCCGCTCCACTGCCTTTTCCATATCATTTAAAAGGTAGGGATCATGCAAATCCTCCAAAGAAGGTTCTAAAAATTTTTTCAGACTAGTTTCATCCTTGATGCCTCGTTCAAATAACAAACGAGCTACTTCAGGTCCCAAACCAGCTTTCTTAGCTATCTTTGTAAAATCCGCATCCTCAACTTGCGGAGCAAATTGCCAATTATAAGTAGGAATTATCAAAAAAATCATCCACTCTTTCTTACGATTCTATTGTTTTATTATAACATGATTTCCAGTTTTTCTCTATCTGCTTTGCTTTTATCAAAATTTTACTAATTTTTTTGTAATATCATTTGACAGGAAAACGCTTTTGTTGTAGAATCGATGTTACAAAATCTAACACAAAGGAGAAGAATTATGACTTTAGTAGAATTTAAAGCTGTTGAAAAGTATTACGGAGACTACCACGCACTCCAGAATATCAACCTTCGTTTTGAAAAAGGCCAAGTTGTTGTTTTACTTGGACCATCTGGTTCTGGAAAGTCAACCCTTATCCGTACTATCAATGGTCTAGAGGCAATTGATAGTGGAAGTCTCCTGGTAAACGGACACCAAGTGGCAGGTGCTAGCCAAAAGGATTTGGTCCCCCTCCGCAAGGAAGTAGGTATGGTTTTCCAACATTTTAATCTTTATCCACATAAGACTGTGTTAGAAAATGTAACTCTTGCACCTATTAAAGTACTGGGTATTGATCCCAAAGAGGCTCAAAAAACTGCGCAAAAATATTTAGAATTTGTAAATATGTGGGATAAGAAAGATTCCTATCCAGCCACCTTATCAGGCGGACAAAAACAACGAGTAGCTATCGCTAGAGGTCTAGCTATGAAACCTGAACTCCTCCTCTTTGACGAACCAACCTCAGCTCTCGACCCCGAAACAATCGGCGATGTCCTAGCTGTTATGAAAAAACTAGCCCACGACGGCATGAATATGATCATCGTCACACACGAAATGGGCTTCGCTCGTAAAGTAGCTGATCGCATCATCTTTATGGCAGATGGGCAAGTCCTGGTCGATACAACAGATGTGGATGCATTTTTTGATCACCCAAGTGAACCACGCGCCCAACAATTTCTCAGCAAGATTATCAACCACGAAAGTGATAAGGTCAAATAAGGAGACACCTATGAAAAAGAATTTCTTTCTTGCAACAGTAGTTACCAGTCTTTTAAGCATTGGATTTGTGACATCAGTTCAAGCAGATACCAGCATCTCAGATATCCAAAAAAAGGCAGAAATCGTTGTTGGCGTCAAACAAGACGTCCCTAATTTCGGCTATAAAAACCCGAAAACTGGAGAATTCTCAGGTATTGAAACAGATTTAGCCAAACTGATTGCAGATCAACTCAAGGTCAAGGTCCGCTACGTTCCAGTTACTGCTCAAACTCGAGGTCCTCTGTTAGACAACGAACAAGTGGATATGGATATCGCCACCTTCACAATTACTGACGAACGAAAAAAACTCTACAACTTCACCAGCCCTTACTATACAGACGCCTGTGGATTTTTGGTAAATAAATCAGGTAAGATTAAAGATATTGAAGATTTAAACGGAAAAACCATTGGAGTCGCACAAGGATCCATCACCCAAAAGCTGATTACAGAGCTAGGTAATAAAAAAGGACTATCCTTTAAATTTGTCGAACTCGGCTCTTATCCTGAATTGATCACCTCCCTCCACGCCCATCGGATTGATGCCTTCTCAGTAGACCGTTCTATCCTTTCCGGGTATACCAGCAAAAGAACTGAACTACTTGACGATAGCTTCAAACCTTCTGACTATGGTATTGTAACCAAAAAATCAAACACGCAACTGAATGACTACCTAGATCAATTGGTTGTCAAATGGAGTCAGGATGGGACCTTGCAGGAGTTATACGGTCGCTACAATCTCAAACCTTCCAAACACTCAGCAGAATAAGGAGGTAGCTACATGATAGATTTATCATCTTGGACAGCTTATTTTCAACATTTTGGTCAATTTTTTAACGGATTTCTCTTTACTATAGCTATTGCTCTAGGTTCTTTTACCCTAGCCATGCTATTGGGCATCCTATTCGGTACATTATCCACTAGCAAACATAGCAGTTTACGGATCTTGTCCCGTATCTTTGTCGAATTTTATCAAAACACCCCTCTCCTAGTTCAGTTCGTTATTGTATTTTACGGCTTGCCCCTGATTAGTAACCATACTATCATGATTCCTATCTACTGGACTGCCGTTCTTTGCGTCGGACTCTACCACGGTGCCTATATCGCCGAGGTCATTCGGTCAGGAATTCAATCTATCCCTAGAGGCCAACTCGAAGCCGCTCTTTCTCAAGGATTCACCTACACAAATGCAATGCGCCTGATTATCTTACCGCAGGCTTTTCGCATCATTCTTCCTCCCTTAACCAACCAAGTCGTCAACCTGATTAAGAATACTTCGACAGTAGCCATCATTTCTGGAGTTGATCTCATGTTTGTCACCAAATCTTGGTCCGCACTCAACGGCAACTACATCCCAGCATTTTTAGGTGCTGCCTTCTTCTACTTTGCCCTCTGCTTCCCTGTAGCCCAATTTGGACGAAAAATGGAGCAAGCTAACAAAAATGCTTATTCACTTTAGGAGGTTTTTATGGAAAGTATTCTTGAAGTTCTCAGTCTAGACAACCTCATCTTTCTTTTAAAAGGTTTTGGTCTAACCCTCTATATCTCTTTGATTGCTATCACGCTTTCAACACTAATTGGAACCATCCTCGCTGTCATGCGTAATGGAAAAAACACCCTATTACGAATCCTTGCTAGTGTCTACATTGAATTTGTCCGAAATGTTCCTAATCTACTCTGGATTTTTACTATTTTTTTAGTCTTTAAAATGAAATCTACCCCAGCTGGAATCACCGCCTTTACTCTCTTTACATCTGCAGCTCTTGCTGAAATTATCCGAGGTGGTCTTAACGCAGTGGATCAAGGACAATACGAGGCTGGAATGGCACAAGGTTTCTCCTATCGCCAAATCCTCTATCACATCATCCTACCGCAAGCCATTCGCAAGATGCTCCCTGCCATCATCTCTCAATTTGTAACAGTGATTAAGGATACAAGTCTTCTATACTCTGTAATCGCCCTCCAAGAGCTTTTTGGTGCCAGTCAAATCCTTATGGGCCGATACTTTGAATCCGAACAGGTTTTCAGCTTATATATCCTGATCGCCCTAATCTACTTCAGCTTCAACCTAGCTATTTCAAGCCTTTCACGGGCTCTAGCAAAACGTTGGCAACAAGCTGCAGAATAACAAGAGGTTGGGACAAAAAATCCCGACCTCACTTTTTATTAACAATCAAACATTGACGCGGTAGCTGATTGAACTTTTTGTTCGTCTTTTAGACTCCAAAATGCTCCTAATCATCCTCGCGGGGCTGGGACTACGAAATCGAGACTTTGTCTATCGATTTCTGTCCCACCGCCTTTTGAGAGAAATCTTTTTGCTTATTTCTTTACTAAAAAATAAGCTAGGAAATGTTAAACTGACAAACTCTATGCTAGACTAGAAATATGGAACATCATTTTAATCATCGAGCAGAATCATTTGATTCTCCAAAAAATCAATTTCTGGCCGATCTTGTTTGCCAGCATCTAATAAAACAAGTGCCTGATTTGTCAAACAAATCAATCCTAGACTTTGGAGGTGGAACTGGCCTTATCGCCCTTCCTCTTGCCAAACAAGCTAAATCAGTGACCTTGGTTGATATTGCGGACAAGATGCTTGCGCAAGCTCGTCTCAAGATTGACAGTCAAAAACTTGCAAACCTATACTTGATTCAACAGGATTTATTACTTGAACCACTTGAAGAAGAGTTCGACCTTATTATCGTCAGTCGAGTTCTTCATCATATGCCTAATCTTGATGACAGTCTATCTATGTTCAAGGAACATTTGACTCATGGCGGACAACTCTTTATTGCTGATTTTACTCTACCAGCTGGAGAGACACACGGTTTTATCATTTCTGAACTTGAAGAAAGCCTCAGCCAACAAGGTTTCTCGGAAATAACAAGTCAAATACTCTACAGCTCAGACCATCTCTTTCTCCATAAACCTTCCCAATTATTTCTTACAAGTAGCAAAAATATTTAGCCCTTAGAGTATCAGACAAGCACTAAAAACAAAGCAAATGCTAATCTTTACTCAGTTTTTGCATTTTCCCAATAGATAAGGTATAATAGTTGTATTGTCTTTTGGGGTCGTTACGGATTCGACAGGCATTATGAGGCATATTTTGCGACTCGTGTGGCGACGTAAACGCCCAGTTAAATATAACTGCAAAAAATAACACTTCTTACGCTCTAGCTGCCTAAAAACCAGCAGGCGTGACCCGATTCGGATTGCTCGTGTCTGATGACAGGTCTTATTATTAGCGAGATACGATCAGGCTTTGTCTAGCAGTTTGATAAGAGATTTATAGACTCGCAGTTCCTAGGCTTGAGTTATGTGTCGAGGGGCTGTTAAAACAATACATAACCTATGGTCGTAGACAAATATGTTAGCAGGTGTTTGGACGTGGGTTCGACTCCCACCGGCTCCATTATATTAAAAAAACGTTGATGTTCTCAACGTTAGAACGAAGACAAAGTCCTTGGAAGTCAAGTTTCCAAGGGCTTTTCTTTGTGTAAAGTCGTATAATAGAGGCAAGAAGAGTTGTGAGGTGTTCCTATGTTTCAAACGTTGATGATATCAACGTTTTTTCTGTCATCATACAAGTTTACAATGTTACATCAAGACACTTGAAAGATGGCAACATTAACTTTTCTTCTATGGGAAAAATAGCATATATAGTGGATTGAACTTAGAGTAGTACAATATAAATTCTAAAACATTTTTAGAAATTAATTTGACTTTCCTAACCTCTTTGTTCACATCTTATTTCAATCAACTATACATTGAACAGCTATTCAATTGAATTTTTAGCATTTTAAAGATCTGTAAGACTGACATTTCCCCTTTCTCCTAATCATTATCCATCAAAAAAACCGTAAGAATTTCTTCTTACGGTTTTTCTAGCAAATTCATAGAATTGAGATTCTCAGTTTTGCTTTATTTGAGTAATTTCTTACTCTTCTTCCTCACGTTTTTTAGCGAAGAGGAGTCCGCCTGTTGCTGCTGCAAGAAGTGCTAAAGCAAGTGAAGCGCTAGATTGTTCTGTACCAGTATTTGGCAATTCTTTCGCTCCTGCTTTCTTAGCTGGTGCTTGAGCAGGTGAATCTTGGTTAGCAGCTGTAACAGCTTTTTCAGCTGGAATGACTGCTACTGAACCATCTTCAAAGGTTACAACTACTGATCCATCATTGTTAACCTTAATATCTTTCGCGGTTGGGTTAGCTTTCTTAACTTCGTCGGCTACTTTAGCTTTTTCGGCGTCAGTCAAGTTGCTTGGATCTGTAACTGGGGTTACTGATGGATTCTTAACTCCATCTGATTCCTTAACTTTATCTGATGATTTCTTAACTGTCTTATCGGCTGGAATAACAGCTGTTGTACCATCTTCAAAGGTTACAACTACTGATCCATCATTGTTAACCTTGATATCTTTCGCGGTTGGGTTAGCTTTCTTAACTTCGTCGGCTACTTTAGCTTTTTCGGCGTCAGTCAAGTTGCTTGGATCTGTAACTGGGGTTACTGATGGATCTTTAACGACTTTATTAGTTGGATCTTTTACAGTTACTTTAACTGGTACTTCATCCTTAGAACCATCTGGGTAAGTCACAACGACTGTAGTTCCTTTATCACCTGGTGTAGTTGTGTCTACTGGTGTCTTGAACTCTACTGTTGTGCCCTTAGGAAGATCTCCGACATTACCGATTGAATCTTTAGCAGATGGTTTATCTCCTGGTTTAACAGTTTGATCTTTCGCTGTTGGAGTGTTCTTGTCTGCATCTGTAGCTGGTGCACTTGGATCTTTTACAGTTACTTTAACTGGTACTTCATCCTTAGAACCATCTGGGTAAGTCACAACGACTGTAGTTCCTTTATCACCTGGTGTAGTTGTGTCTACTGGTGTCTTGAACTCTACTGTTGTGCCCTTAGGAAGATCTCCGACATTACCGATTGAATCTTTGGCAGATGGTTTATCTCCTGGTTTAACAGTTTGATCTTTCGCTGTTGGAGTGTTCTTGTCTGCATCAGATGTCTTCTCTGGATCTTTTACAGTTACTTTAACTGGTACTTCATCCTTAGATCCATCTGGGTATGTCACAACAACTGTAGTTCCTTTATCACCTGGGGTAGTTGTGTCTACTGGTGTCTTGAACTCTACTGTTGTGCCCTTAGGAAGATCTCCGACATTACCGATTGAATCTTTAGCAGATGGTTTATCTCCTGGTTTAACAGTTTGATCTTTCGCTGTTGGAGTGTTCTTGTCTGCATCTGTAGCTGGTGCACTTGGATCTTTTACAGTTACTTTAACTGGTACTTCATCCTTAGAACCATCTGGGTAAGTCACAACGACTGTAGTTCCTTTATCACCTGGTGTA
>NZ_JASHGH010000028.1:0-7027 GCF_047460405.1 Streptococcus infantis
GATTTCGGAACTTTGACAACTTTAAGAAACGAATTTTCATCGCTCTGAATATAAAAATGAAGAGGACATCAATTGTCCTCTCCAGATGTTAGTTTTTATTCAACCCACTACAGTTGACAATGAGCCAGAAAATAAAGATCTATCCACTCGGATAGGTCTTTTTTAATATATAAGAAAAAACTCCCCACGAATAGTGAGGAGTTCATTTTTAGAATTAAACAATCCCTTGAGCAATCATAGCATTTGCTACATTTTCAAAGGCTGCAATGTTTGCACCTGCAAGGTAGTCAGTACCAAGACCGTAAGTTTCTGCAGTTGTTTTAGCTGTGTTGAAGATGTTAGTCATGATATCTTTCAAACGACCGTCAACTTCTTCACGTGTCCATGAAAGGCGAAGACTGTTTTGGCTCATTTCAAGGGCAGATACAGCTACTCCACCAGCATTGGCAGCTTTAGCAGGTCCATAAAGAAGGCCATTTTCTTTGTAGACTTTGATAGCATCAAGGTCACTAGGCATGTTGGCACCTTCAGATACACAGATAACGCCTTGAGCAACCAAGCGTTTCGCAGCTTCACCGTTGATTTCATTTTGAGTTGCACATGGAAGGGCAATATCATAGTTACCAGCGTAAGTCCATACAGAACCTTCGTAGTAGGTAGCAGTAGATTTTTCAGCTGCATACTCAGTCAAACGAGCACGGCGTTTATTCTTCACATCTGCCAAAAGGTCAAAGTCGATACCATTTTCATCGATAACGTAACCGTTTGAGTCAGATACAGAGATAACAGTTGCACCAAGTTCAGTTGCTTTTTGAAGGGCAAATTGAGCTACGTTACCAGAACCAGAGATGACAACTTTTTTACCTGCAAAGCTGTTGCCGTTGGCCTTGAGCATTTCTTCTGTGTAGTAAACAAGTCCGTAACCAGTTGCTTCTGGACGAATCAAGCTACCACCAAATGGAAGTGGTTTACCAGTCAAGACACCTGCGTCAAACTGGTTGAGGCGTTTGTATTGACCATAGAGGTAACCAATCTCACGTCCCCCAACACCGATATCACCAGCAGGTACGTCAAGAGATGGTCCGATGTATTTTTGCAATTCAGTCATGAAGCTTTGGCAGAAGCGCATCACTTCAGCATCAGTTTTGCCTTTAGGATCGAAGTCTGATCCACCTTTACCACCACCGATTGGAAGTCCAGTCAAAACGTTTTTAAAGATTTGTTCGAATCCGAGGAATTTCAAGATCCCTTGGTTTACAGTTGGGTGGAAACGAAGTCCGCCTTTATATGGTCCAACAGCTGAGTTGAATTGAACACGGTAACCACGGTTAACTTGAACTTTTCCATCACGGTCAACCCAAGGAACACGGAAAGAAATTACGCGCTCTGGCTCAGTGATACGTGCCAAGATATTTTCTTCAATATACTCAGGGTGTTTTTCAAAGACAGGCTCCAAAGTGCTGAAGAATTCTTCAACTGCCTGGAGAAATTCAGCCTCATGCCCGTTACGAGCTTTTACAGTTTCAAACACGCTTTGGATATACTCTTTAGCAGATGTCATATCGTTCTCCTTTTTGTTGTCATATTTTATTACATGAGTCATTATAGCAGAAAATTTTTTCAGTGTAAAGAAAAAAACACAAATTTTCTAAAAATTCTTTCAATTTGACACAACTGATTCAAAACTTGCTAAAAAACGAACCTTTTCTATGGAAATGGTTTTATTGAAAAGCAAAAGTTAAAGTATGGTATAATAATAGACATAAAAAGGAATCTGGAGGAACAGAATCATGGTATCAACTAAAACACAGATTGCTGGTTTTGAGTTTGACAATTGCTTGATGAATGCGGCAGGAGTTGCTTGTATGACAATTGAGGAGTTAGAAGGTGTTAAAAACTCAGCAGCAGGAACCTTTGTCACTAAGACAGCAACCTTGGAATTTCGTCAGGGAAATCCTGAACCACGTTATCAAGATGTTCCACTTGGCTCTATCAACTCTATGGGTCTACCAAATAATGGTTTAGATTATTACTTAAACTATCTTTTAGAGTTACAAGAAAAGGAACCAAATCGTACCTTCTTTCTATCATTAGTTGGAATGTCTCCAGAGGAAACTCACACCATCTTGAAAAAGGTTCAAGAGAGTGATTTTCGTGGGTTGACTGAGCTCAATCTCTCATGTCCAAATGTTCCAGGTAAACCTCAGATTGCCTATGACTTTGAAACTACAGATCGTATCTTATCAGAAGTCTTTGAGTATTTTACAAAACCTTTAGGAATTAAGCTTCCACCTTATTTTGATATTGTTCATTTTGATCAAGCGGCAGCGATCTTTAACAAATATCCGCTCAAGTTTGTCAACTGTGTTAACTCTATCGGAAATGGTCTTTATATTGAAGATGAGTCAGTCGTGATTCGTCCTAAGAATGGCTTTGGTGGGATTGGCGGAGAATACATCAAACCTACTGCCCTTGCAAATGTTCATGCTTTCTATCAACGCTTAAATCCAGAAATCCAAATCATCGGAACAGGTGGAGTATTAACAGGACGTGATGCCTTTGAACATATCCTATGTGGTGCCAGCATGGTGCAGGTAGGAACTACTCTTCATAAAGAAGGAGTAGGTTCTTTTGAACGTATTACAAAGGAATTCAAAGAAATTATGACGGAAAAAGGTTATGAAAACCTTGAAGATTTCCGTGGGAAATTGAATTATATTGATTAAAGAAAAGCGAAACTAAAAAGAAAGGAGAATAGATGCTAGTCATAGAAGAAAGCCGAAAGCTGTCCTTAGCGAACCTTCCGAGTTTGACCCTGTTTACAGGGGGCGATCAAGGCCAGTATGACGTCATGAAAACACAGGTTCTCAAACAAATCGGCTACGATCCTGCTGATTTGAACTTTGCTTATTTTGATATGAAAGAAGTAGACTACAAAAGCTTGGAACTAGAGCTGGTCAGTCTTCCTTTCTTTGCGGATGAAAAAATTGTTATTTTAGATCATTTTCTCGATATAACAACAGCTAAAAAGCGCTATCTATCTGATGACGAGCTTAAGGCTTTTGAAGAATATTTGGAAAACCCATCTCCGACGAGTAAATTAGTTATTTTTGCTGAAGGGAAGCTGGATAGTAAGAGACGTTTAGTCAAATTACTCAAGAGGGATGCCAAGATTTTTGAAGCCATCGAGCCAAAAGAACAAGAAATACGAGCATATTTTCAAAAGTGGGCTCAGGAACAAGGACTTACCTTTGATGGAAAATCCTTTGAACAGTTACTTATCAAGTCAGGTTTTCAATTCAGTGAAATTCAGAAAAACCTGCTCTTCTTACTGTCTTATAAGGATGGTGGTCTGATAACAGAAGAAGATATTGTTGAAGCCATTCCAAAGACTTTGCAGGATAATATCTTTGACTTAACCCAGCTCATCCTAGCGAAGAAGATAGATCAAGCAAGGGACTTAGTGAAAGATTTGACTTTGCAGGGAGAAGATGAGATTAAACTGATTGCCATTATGTTGGGACAGTTCAGACTCTATACACAAGTGAAAATTTTGCAAGAATCTGGTCAGACAGAGTCCCAGATGGTCAGCAGTTTGGGTCACTATCTTGGTCGCAATCCTAATCCCTATCAAATCAAATTTGCCCTTCGTGATTCTCGAAGACTATCCCTTGATTTTCTCCAGAATTCTATTCGTTATCTCATCCAAGCTGATTATCAAATTAAGACAGGAGTTTATCAGAAAGGCTACCTGTTTGAGAAGGCTCTATTACAGATTGCTAGCCAGTCAAATTGAGCAAATAACTTGAAAAAATAGGATGATTGCGTTATCATCATTATATAGAAAGAAAAAGAGGTATTACAGATGGCTATTATCTTACCAGATCTTCCATACGCTTACGATGCATTAGAACCATACATCGATGCTGAAACAATGCACTTGCACCATGACAAACACCACCAAACTTACGTTAACAATGCAAATGCAGCTCTTGAAAAACACCCTGAAATCGGTGAAGACCTTGAAGCTTTGCTTGCTGACGTAGAATCTATCCCAGCTGATATTCGTCAAGCGCTTATCAACAATGGTGGTGGACACTTGAACCATGCTCTTTTCTGGGAATTGATGACTCCTGAGAAAACAGCTCCATCAGCAGAACTTGCAGCAGCAATCGATGAAACTTTCGGTTCATTCGAAGAATTCCAAGCAGCCTTTACTGCAGCAGCAACAACTCGTTTCGGTTCTGGATGGGCTTGGTTGGTTGTTAACAAAGAAGGTAAACTTGAAGTGACTTCAACAGCAAACCAAGACACACCAATCTCAGAAGGTAAAAAACCAATCTTGGGCTTGGACGTTTGGGAACATGCCTACTACGTGAAATACCGCAACGTTCGTCCTGACTACATCAAAGCTTTCTTCTCAGTTATCAACTGGAATAAAGTAGACGAACTCTACGCAGCAGCTAAATAATCGCATTTGATAACACCCCTTTTTAGTTGGATTTTGGGTCTAGCTTTAAAGGTGTTTTTTGTTTACTTTGCTAAGAAGTCTAGGACACATAATTTTCCTTTGTTGGATAGGCTTGATTTATGGTATAATGATAAGATAGAAATCGAAGGAGAAATCATGAATATTCAACAATTACGCTACGTTGTAGCTATTGCTAATAGTGGTACTTTTCGTGAAGCGGCTGAGAAGATGTACGTTAGCCAACCCAGTCTATCTATTTCTGTAAGAGACTTGGAAAAAGAGCTTGGCTTTAAGATTTTCCGCAGAACCAGTTCAGGAACTTTTCTTACACGTCGTGGGATGGAATTTTATGAAAAGGCACAAGAGTTGGTTAAAGGATTTGATGTTTTCCAAAATCAGTATGCCAATCCTGAAGAGGAGAAAGATGAGTTTTCAATAGCCAGCCAGCACTATGATTTCTTGCCACCAACCATTACAGCTTTTTCGCAACAGTATCCTGACTATAAGAATTTTCGTATTTTTGAATCTACAACTGTTCAGATTTTGGATGAAGTAGCCCAAGGACATAGTGAGATTGGAATTATCTACCTTAATAATCAAAACCAAAAAGGAATCATGCAACGGGTTGAAAAGCTAGGTCTTGAAGTGATTGAGTTGATTTCTTTCCAGACGCATATCTATCTGCGTGAAGGACATCCTTTAGCCAAGAAAAAAGAGTTGGTTATGGAGGATTTGGCAGATTTACCAACAGTTCGATTCACGCAAGAAAAGGATGAGTATCTTTATTACTCAGAGAACTTTGTAGATACAAGTGCTAGCTCTCAAATGTTTAACGTAACTGACCGCGCTACCTTAAATGGGATTCTTGAAAGAACAAATGCTTATGCGACTGGATCTGGATTCTTAGATAGCAATAGTGTGAACGGGATCACCGTTATTCCGCTAAATGATAATCTCAATAATCGCATGGTTTATGTCAAGCGTGAGGAAGTAGACTTGAGCCAAGCAGGGACTTTATTTGTAGAGGTTATGCAAGAGTATTTTGATCAGAAGAGGAAAGCATGAAAAAAAGAGGAATAGTAGCAGGAGTCATAGCAATCTTAATAGTGTTAGATCAATTGGTAAAATCTTACGTCGTTCAGAATATTTCTCTTGGTGAAATTAAATCATGGATCCCAAATCTGGTCAGTTTGACCTATCTGCAAAATAGGGGGGCAGCCTTTTCTATCTTACAAGATCAGCAGTTGTTATTCGCTGTCATTACCCTGGTCGTCGTGGTAGGTGCCATTTGGTATCTCCATAAACACATGGAGGATTCCTTATGGACTGTCTCTGGATTGGTTTTGATTATTGCAGGTGGTCTAGGGAACTTTATTGACCGCATTAGCCAAGGATTTGTCGTGGATATGTTCCACTTAGACTTTATCAATTTCGCGATATTCAATGTAGCTGATAGTTATCTGACAGTAGGAGTAGTTGTGTTATTGCTTGCAATGCTAAAAGAGGAAATGAATGGAAATTAAAATTGAAACAGGTGGACTACGCTTAGATAAGGCTTTGTCAGATTTGACAGAACTGTCGCGAAGTCTCGCCAATGAACAAATCAAATCAGGCCAAGTCTTGGTCAACGGCCAGGTCAAGAAAGCCAAGTATACGGTCCAAGAGGGCGATGTCGTTACTTATCAGGTGCCAGAACCAGAGGTTTTGGAGTATGTAGCTGAGGATATTCCTTTAGATATTATTTACCAAGATGAGGATGTAGCAGTAGTCAATAAACCTCAAGGAATGGTTGTTCATCCAAGTGCTGGTCATACCAGTGGTACCTTGGTTAATGCCCTTATGTATCATATCAAGGACCTATCGGGCATCAATGGTGTCTTGCGTCCAGGGATTGTCCATCGTATTGATAAAGATACATCTGGACTCTTGATGATTGCTAAAAACGATGATGCCCATTTAGCACTAGCTCAAGAATTGAAGGACAAGAAGTCTCTTCGAAAATATTGGGCCATCGTTCATGGGAATCTTCCTAACGACCGTGGAGTCATTGAGGCGCCGATTGGACGTAGTGAAAAAGACCGTAAGAAACAAGCTGTGACTGCTAAAGGCAAACCAGCAGTGACACGTTTTCAAGTCTTAGAACGTTTTGGTGATTATACATTGCTGGAGTTGCAACTGGAAACAGGACGAACTCATCAAATCCGTGTGCATATGGCCTACATCGGTCATCCAGTCGCTGGTGATGAGGTTTATGGCCCTCGTAAAACCTTGAAAGGACATGGGCAATTTCTTCATGCCAAAACGCTTGGATTTACTCATCCTAAAACAGGGGAAACTATGGAATTTACTGCTGATATTCCAGATATCTTTAAAGAGACTTTGGAAAAACTTCGAAATAACTAAAAAAGGACTCAAGCGAGTCCCTTTTATGGCTCATTGTCAACTGTAGTGGGTTGAATAAAAACTAACATCTGGAGAGGACAATTGATGTCCTCTTCATTTTTATATTCAGAGCGATGAAAATTCGTTTCTTAAAGTTGTCAAAGTTCCGAAATC
>NZ_JASHGH010000029.1:0-5886 GCF_047460405.1 Streptococcus infantis
CACGCAAACCAAATGGTGATGCAGTAGTAACGCCTAAGAAACCAGATGGCTCAACTTACCCATCAGGCAGCAAGGTAGTGATTCCAGGTGAAAACAACACACCAATCGAAGTCACAATCGGCGACAATGGCTCAGGTGAAGTACCAAATGACAAGCTTCCTAAGAAAGATGTCCCAGGTACAGGAACAGTAACTGAACCGAACAAGAAACCATCACAACCAGTGGATGTAACAACACCAGGTCAAAAGACACCAACAGTAGATGTTGAACAAGATCCTAAGACAGGTGACGTTACAGTAACACCGAAGAAACCAGATGGCTCAACATTCCCACCAGGAACTAAGGTAGAAATCCCAGGTAAAGATGGTAACCCAATCACAGTCACAATCGGTGAAGACGGTAAAGGTAAAGTACCAAACAGTGAATTACCAGACGGTAAAGTTCCAGGTACAGGTAAGATTACAGAACCAGGTAAACCAGCTGTAGAAGTTCCAGTAGAAACTCCAGCTAAGGTAACACCAGTTGCAGTTAATCCGAATGTAAATCACGAAGATACTACAGCTACTATTGATAATGGAGCTAAGTCAAATGATTCTCAAAAAGTATTGCCAAATACTGGTACTGAATCAAATGCGACTCTTGCATCTCTAGGTCTTCTTGGTATTCTAGGTGGTCTCGGACTTGCTCTTGGAAAGAAAAAAGAAGACTAAAAATTTAGTCAAATAAACATTCATTCTTTTGTGTTATAAAGACAAACTAGATTGGTTCTGGGAATCATGTTAGTCGTAAAATAAAAAGAATGTTTAGATAAAGAAAGCGAACAATGCTAGGATTTTGTTAAACGGAATTCTAAGTATTGTTCGCTTTTTGGGCTCCTTGTCAACTGTAGTGGGTTAAATAAAAGCTAAAATATGGAGAGGGCAATCGTTGTCCTCTCCATATTTTAGGATAGTTATTAATCCATTTTTCGATAAATGCGACCTTTTTGGGAGTCGTTTTCTTAAAGTTGATTGAAACAAGATATGAACAAAGAGGTTAGGAAAGTCAAAATAATTTTTAAAAATGTTTTAGAATTCGTAGCGTACTATTCTAAGTTCAATCTACTATAGCTCCCTTAGGTAACCATCTACGAATGAGCCTGTTGTGATTCTCGTTAGTTCCCCTTTTCCAAGAGGCGTAGGGATGTGTATAGTAGATATGCTCCTTAGAAAACACATCAGCCAAGCGGTTGAATTCGGCGCTATTGTTTGTCGTGATGGAAAGAATTTGATGCTGTTTTAAGATGAGTTTTAGAGCTTAATTGACTGACTCAGCGCTTTTATTTGGGTGATATTGAGCACTTACTATTCGTTATCCCCGAGAAATGTATTGCAATCTACAAATACTATGAAACAACTAATACGATAAGCAACAATAGATTTATTCTACAGAGAGGGAAATATCGAGTTTTATTTAGCAGGAGAATATGTAAATAACTTATATACCATTTATTTCGAATTTTTTTAAATAAAACAAACTTTAAAGGCAAAAGAATACAAAAACAATAAAATGAAGCGCCGCTAATAATGCCAATCGTTTGAGTGATATTTTAAATATAATTCATTTTTAATCGTTTGAAGAATGAAAACATCAAAATAATTCAATACTATCAAGGAAAAATAGAGGCTGAATCAAATATAATTATTTTAGATGCATAAAAACTAAAAAAAGTTTGACTTAAGCGATAAATAGTTTGCATATTCCCAATAAAAAGTATAAAATTATACTTGGATAGCTTTTCCTGTGAATATAAACAATATGTAAATATAAGCAATATGTGTTTCAGGTGAGCAAATTCAAAAAAAGGAGATAATAGAATGGATAAAAAATCATCCATGAGTCGTATTGAACGCCAAAAACGAGAAAAAGTGTTACGCTTTTCTATTCGTAAGTATAGCTTTGGTGCGGCTTCAGTTGCTGTTGCAGCACTGATGTTTTTAGGTGCGCGCGTCGTTAGTGCGGATAGCGTAACACCTGTTGACCAACCTCATGTAGAGGCTTTAACTCAAGATACTAGTCCGCAAGCATCGCAGGATAAGGAAGAGCCTACTAGTTCTGTAAAAGTGGATACAGCTGTTGCAAGTCAGCTTGTGACACAGCTCAAAGATCAGCTTCACGTCAAAGAAACTGCGAATACAGATCTTTTAGTCCGCGCCAAGGAAGAACTTGTTAAGGCTGAACAGACTCTTGCTAATTCAAAAGTGAGTCAGGAAGAAGTGGATGCCTTGGTAGCTCGCTTGACCAATGTTTTGGACCAGCTACGAGCAGTGGAAATTCCTCAAGTCAAAGCAGATAAAAATGACGAAAGCACACAGGAAGTAACTTCGGAAATCAAGCCAGAAGTAGCGAAGCCAACTTCAGAAATTTCAGCTAAGTCTGAAGAAACTTCAGAAAATACCAATGCTGAACAACTGGAAAAAGCTAAAGCTAGTCTCAAATTATCTATTGATCGTTTGGAGCAGACTATCGCCCAAACACCTGAGAATGACTTGACACGTGAAATCTTGGAAAAAGCTATCGCTCAAGTTGCCGTAGCCAAGTCTGCATTTGGTGGTGTAGAAGTTAGCCTTCGTGATGTTGAGGATATGAATCGTGTCATCAAACGTAACGAAAGTTCCGTTATGATCGCTCGTAATCGTTTGACTTCAGGTTCTCATGATCCACGTAATGGTCAAAGTATGGGTGAAGGGACACAGTTTAGAGCTTATACAGCAACTAGCTCTTCTGGGGCGTTGAAGAACGTTAGATACTTTGCATCGGTCGATAAAAAAACTAACGGTGGATCAAACACAAGGAATGATGATCCTGAATTTACAGAAAAAAAGACAGTCATCAAAGCAAAATATGAACAAAACAGTTCAGGTAAATGGATGGTCTATGATGTATACTTCAATAATAATGGAGTATCCATGGCAGAAAAATCTTATAGTCAGCATTATTATTTCCAACCTCCTTTTAATATCATGGATGGTTCGAATACAGTAGAGAATTTAACGTTTACTCGCTATAAAAATGTTGATGGAAATCCTAATAGAAAGCTTTCTGATGGAGGTAGCGGATTCCAAAAGGTTGGGGAGACAGCTGTAATTTCATATCCATGGGCACAAATAACTAAAGTTTTCCCAGGGGATAGAAGAGCTACATACGATCCACAAGGAGTAAGCCGTGCTGATCAAAAATGGCAAGTGTTTAAAAACAACCAAAACGATCCTTATTTAGATAAGATTGTAAGAAAAACAGATGGAAATTACACTGGCGGGGTCAGTTATACTCTTGGATTGGAAGTCGGTAAGGAAGACCTAGATTATGCGATCCATATGACCGCTAGAGTAAAATTGAAGGATAACGTGACAGAAACGGAAGCTGCTAATGGTAATGTATATGCAGCCTCTAATACAACTGGACGTACTACGAATCAGTCTTATATTGTAGGTTCGCAAGGAACAAGTGTAAAAGCAGAGCCAGACGCACCAAAAGACCCAATTAAAGGTTTAACAGTTACAAAAACAGTAGGAGATAACGCAGGAGACCCAAAAAACCCTGTATCTTCAGGTTATGTTAAACATGGAAAAGGTGGAACTTTCCCTGGAGGTATGGACTGGTCTTGGGCAGGTGAATCACCAAGTACAGCGAAAGCCGGAGTATTTAAGTATACTTCTATTGCGACTTATCAGGACGGTTCTAAATCAACTGATGCCAATTCTGGTTCAGATGGAACAGTTACATTAATCGTTAAACCTAAAAAACCTACTATTACAACAAGTGTAGAGAACAAAAAAGGCTTAACAGGTCAACAAATTACGGTTAATGTTGGAAGCGGAGTGCCAAACGGTTCAACAGTTAACCTTTACGATGGTGATACAGTTATCGGAACTGGAACAACTAATGGAGAAACTGCAACAGTTACAGTTACAGGAGCACTACCAGGAAAACCTATTACAGCTGAGACAGTTGTGAATAATGGTGGAACAGTAACTTCTGATAAAAGTGACCCAGTTACTCCAACAGAAGCACCAGACACACAAGCTCCAACATTAGAAATTTCACCAGCTAAGCAAACAGTAGTTGAAGGACAAACTGTAACATTCACAGTAACAGCAAGAGATGATAAACATGTTAATCTTAATGCTGATGATTTTACAACAAAATATGGTAATAGATTGGTTAATTCACAAGCTAGTGCAACTAACGTGAAAGATACTGATACCGAAAAAGTAAGAACTATTACGATTACAACAACAGCAGAAGATGTTGGTAAGACTAATACAATTACTTTTAAAGCTACTGATAATGCAGGCAATAAAGCTAATGATGTAACATTTACTTTCGAAGTAACGCCGAGTGACAAGATTCCACCAACAATTGCAGCGGAAAGCGCGACAGTAACTAAAAACGAACCAATCACGCCAATTCCAGTAACAGCTGTAGATAATACAGGTGGGGTTGGAATGCGCGATAATAATCCAATAGAGGTAAGCAATTTACCACAAGGATTGAAATATGAAAAGGGTCAAATTACAGGAACTACGAACGCTAAGACAGGTTACTATACTGTAAAAATCAAAGCATATGATAAAAATAATAATGCTTCAGAAAAATCAATCAGAATTACTGTTCAAGATCAAGCTGACAAATACAATCCAACAGGCGATTCATTGACAGTAAACCAAGGTCAAGCAATTACAGATGAAGCAGTAAAAGCAAAAGTACAAAACTTTGGCCCTGGAACATTAACAGTAGAAAGCAAACCAACTTCAACTGCAACAGCAGGGGATGCAGGTAATGCTGTAGTTAAAGTTACATATCCAGATGGATCAAGTGATACTGTAAATGTACCAGTTACAGTAAAAGACGTAACAGGCCCAACAATTACAGCAGAAAGCGCAACGGTAACTAAAAACGAACCAATTACTCCAATCCCTGTAACAGCTGTAGATAATACAGGTGGTGTTGGAATGCGTGATAATAATCCAATTCAGGTAAGCAATTTACCACAAGGATTAAAATACGAAAATGGCCAAATTACAGGAACTACGAACGCTAAGACAGGATTCTATACTGTAAAAATTACAGCGTACGATAAGAACAATACGCCATCAACAAAAACAATAAGAATCACTGTTCAGGATCAAACTGACAAATACAATCCAACAGGCGAAACATTAACAGTTCCGTATAACCATAACATTACAGATGATGAAGTGAAGGCAAAAGTACAAAACTTTGGTCCAGGAACTTTAACGGTAGAAAGCAAACCGTCAACAAAAACATCAGGTAATGTTGGAAATGCTGTAGTTAAAGTTACATATCCAGATGGTTCACATGATACAGTAAATGTTCCAGTAGTCGTAGGACGTCCAAATAAAGATGATTACACACCGAAGTATGATGATGGAAGTGGCAAACCAGGAACATCAGTAGAGATTCCAGTAAGTGAAGCGAACGGTAAGAAAATTCCAGATGGAACAACTTACACAAGTGGCACACCAGGAATCACAGTAGATAAAGATGGTAAAGTCACTGTAACCATTCCATCAGATAAGACTCCAGGTGAAGAAGTAACAGGAAAAGTTCTCGTAAGATACCCAGATGGATCAGAAGAAGAAGTACCTGTAAAAGTAACAGTAACTAACCAAGATAAAGATGATTACACACCTAAGTATGACGATGGAAGTGGCAAACCAGGAACATCAGTAGAGATTCCAGTAAAAGAAGCGAATGGTAAGAAAATTCCAGATGGAACAACTTACACAAGTGGCACACCAGGAATCACAGTAGATAAAGATGGTAAAGTCACTGTAACCATTCCATCAGATAAGACTCCAGGTGAAGAAGTAACAGGAAAAG
>NZ_JASHGH010000030.1:0-5705 GCF_047460405.1 Streptococcus infantis
CCTCCTTCAGCGTTCTACTTGCATGTATTAGGCACGCCGCCAGCGTTCGTCCTGAGCCAGGATCAAACTCTCATTAAAAGTTTGAGTTCTCACTCATTTCTGTCACTGACAGATTTATTGTTTTTTTTCATTGTTCAGTACTACAACCTTAGTTGTAGTGCCCTGCACATTGGTTCGTCTTGTTCAGTTTTCAAAGGTCTTTGTCACTCGCTTCTCTCAAGTGACAACTATATTAGTATATCACAGTCGCTTTCGCTTGTCAACACTTTTTTGAAACTTTTTTTAATTTTTTTCATCTAGTGTTTCATCTGTAACATACTATAGTCCGTACGGGATTCGAACCCGTGTTACCGCCGTGAAAAGGCGGTGTCTTAACCCCTTGACCAACGGACCGGAGTTGTTATCTTCAACTCTTACTATTATACCGACTTTTCTTACTTTGTCAACACCTTTTTTAAACTTTTTTTCATTTCTCCTGAATTACTTCCTTCAGCTCTCTGAGAAGGGCTTTGCGGCCTTTAAATCGTTCGTCTGCCCAGAGGCGTTCATAGGCTTCTTGCTTATCTTGTGGTAACTTTCTTCTATAAGTATTCAACAATTCATGAAGAGCGTAGTAATCATCCAACCACAATCCTCCTTCTGGTAGGCGATGGCTAATTTCTCCTACTTCTTCGTAGGCCATTCGGTCTAGGCGACGTTTTTGACTCTCTTGTTTTCTGACGCTATCAAGGATTCGATTGCGAAATTTTGTTTTGAAGTAGACGTAGAGTTTCTTTTCCTCTTCCACTAGTTCTGGATGCTTTTCTAGAAGTTCATGGAGACAGATCATGCCTTCTTGATCCCAATCCTCTTTCTCCCACAGGTGGAGATAGTAATCTTTTCGACATCTATGGACAATTCCTTTTACCTTCTCATAATACTTTTCAAGCATTTGCTTTCCCCCTTTCTCTGCTTGTAGTATAGCAGAGAAAGGAGGAAAGAGGGGCTGTCTTTCCTATCTTGTGTTTTTTCAAGTCTGTAATGTTATGGAAGTTGTAAATGCTGACAAGTGAGAGTGAAAAAAGACAAAGATTTGAATCCTTGTCTTTTAGCTTATAAACGTATTAGTGAAACAGATCTACAATGGTATCCCAAACTGTCTGGGCTTTTTCTTTAATCTTAGCATCTGAAATAGCTTTGCCTGCTTCATCGACCAGATTTTGCGCCCGTCCACGAATATCTGATAGTATATCATCAGACTGTGTACTAGTATCACTTGTGGTTTGTTTCCGTGTGTTTTCTGGTTCAATACCATTCAACTTATAGGCATTTTCAACTGTAAAGGTACTACCTGGTGTATAAGGAAGAATTGTTTCCGCCATACTTCTAAAAATGTGAGCAGCACCATTCGAAGTCGAACCTGCCAGATAATGATTTTCGTCCGTAGTCGGGAAACCAAGCCAATGACTTATCACCACATCAGGCGTATATCCGATAACCCACTGGTCACTTGTATATACTGGGTTAAAAGCTGCTTCAGTTGTACCAGTTTTCCCAGCCATAACATAGTCATCTGGCGAGGAGCTTATTCCTGTACCGTTTGTAAAAGTACCTAACATCATACTGGTCATTTTATCGGCTACTGACTTATCTATTATACGTTTTTGAGAATTTTTGTGAGTTGCAATGACTTGGCCACTCGCATTTTCAATACGAGTAATAAAATGCGCTTCAGGTATCAAACCTTCATTTGCAAACGCTGCATAAGCCTGCGCCATTTGTAGCGGACTTGTCTCCACCCCACCACCTAGAGCTACACCTAGCACACGATCAACATTCGTTAAATCAAGTCCGAATCTTTCACCTGATTCAAAAGCCTTATCGATACCAAGTTGCTTAACTGTCGCTACAGCAGGAAGATTTAGAGACTCGGCTAAGGCTTGATACATTGGAACTTCTGGTGATGTTTTGATCCCAGCGTAGTTGTCAACCTTATAGTCTCCATATTCCATGGTATGATTATCCAATTCTTTATTTAAAGCCCAACCCGCTTCGACTGCTGGTGTATAGACTACTAAAGGTTTAATCGTTGAACCTGGACTTCTTTTGGTCTGGGTTGCATAGTTAAAATTTCTGAAACCTGTCTTATCATCCCCTGCCACTCGACCAACAACTCCTCGAACTCCACCCGTTTTTGGCTCCAAAGCGACACTACCAGACTCTGCATGTGTCCCATCTTCAGCTGTCGGAAAGAGCGAAGTATTTTGATAGATAACCTGCATATTTGCTTGGTAATTTTGATCTAGCTCCGTATAAATTCGATAACCGTTATTAACGATTTCTTCCTCTGTTAGATTATACTTTTCAATAGCTTCATTAACAACTGCATCAAAATAGGAAGGATAACGGTAGTCTGATATTTTCCCTTCATAACTATCTTTCAATTGAGAAGCCATATCAACACTTGCTGCTTCTGCTTCCTTATTTTTATCAAGGTAACCTGCAGCCACCATATTTTGCAAGACAGTATCTCTTCGATTAGTTGAATGCTCAATAGAATTCAGAGGATTGTACAACTCTGGGCCTTTAAGCATACCTGCTAAAGTGGCGGCTTCATCAAGAGTTAATTCCGATGCTGAAACACCAAAGTACTTTTTACTAGCATCCTCAACACCCCAAACTCCATTACCAAAGTAGGCATTGTTCAAATACATGGTTAGAATTTCTTTTTTACTGTATTTTTTGGTTAATTCTAAAGCAAGAAAGAATTCTTTAGCCTTTCTCTGAACAGTTTGGTCTTGTGAAAGATAAGCATTTTTCGCTAACTGTTGGGTAATTGTAGAACCACCACCCGAGCGACCAGCTGTTAGGATTGCTAGGAAAAAGCGACCATAGTTAATTCCACTATTTTTATAGAAGCTTCTATCTTCTGTCGCAATAACAGCATTCTGCAAATCTTCACTAATTTCCGAAAGTTCAACATAGGTCCCTTTTTGGCCTGACAAGGCACCAGCCTCATTCTCTTCTCTATCAAAAATCACCGTTCGTGTTTTCAAAGCATTCTGCAAGTCTGTAACATTTGTCGATTTAGCCAAGGCAAATAGATATACCCCAACAAACAAGCTTGCACTTAGTCCAAGAATTAGAAAGATTTTGGTCAGATGATAGCGACGCCAAAATTTTCGAATAGGTCCGACTTGCCCAACTTTTTTTCGCCCACCTCTTGACCGTCTTAAATTAGTTGAGGTATTTTCTTCATTATTAGCTTCGTCGATTTCTATTTTTTCTATTTCAGCTTCTTCTTTTTTAAATAAAGAAAGAAACTTTTCAAATAATGTATCTAATTTCATGCGTTTATTTTATCATCTTCCTCATAGGAAGACAAGAATTTAGCTAGTTTCTCTATCCAAATAATCTATTTTTTGTTACAATATCTGTATGAAATTTACCTTTGTTATCCCTGATTCTCTTCCTGAAATGACTGTCAAAATCTTCTTGGAGGAGCAACTACTCATTCCGAGAAAAATACGGCATTTCTTGAGAATTAAAAAGCACATTCTCATCAATCAAGAAGAAGTCCACTGGCATCAAACTGTCAAATCCGGAGATGAATGTCAACTGATTTTCGATGAGGAGGATTATCCTACAAAAGAAATTGTTTGGGGGAATCCTAATCTTGTCCAAGAAGTTTATCAGGACCAACATTTAATCATCGTCAACAAACCTGAAGGAATGAAAACTCACGGGAATCAACCAGATGAGATTGCTCTTCTTAACCATGTCAGTGCCTACGTTGGCCAGACCTGTTATGTCGTTCATCGTCTAGACATGGAAACCAGCGGTTTAGTTCTCTTCGCTAAAAATCCTTTTATCCTGCCTATTCTCAATCGATTATTGGAAAAAAAAGAGATTTCGCGAGAATACTGGGCTCTGGTTGAGGGAAAAATAGGAACTAAAGAGCTTGTCTTTCGAGACAAAATCGGTCGCAATCGTCACGATCGTAGAAAACGGGTGGTGGATTTCAAAAATGGTCAATATGCTGAAACTAATGTAACTCGATTGAAACAATTTCAAAACAAAACTAGTCTCGTTCGTTGTAGATTAAAAACAGGGCGAACTCATCAGATTCGAGTTCATCTATCTCACCACGGACATCCAATCCTTGGAGACCCGCTCTACAATCCACATTCAAAAACTAAAAGACTAATGCTTCATGCATTTAAACTTTCCTTTGTCCATCCTCTGACCTTAAACAAATTAAGCTTTACTGCGCTATCAGACACATTTGAAAGAGAATTAAACCAAAATGGATGACACTATCATCCATTTTTTCTTATAGATACAATAAAAGCAAGACCAGTTGGCCTTGCTTTTATCAACTCAAGAATTATTTAGCGATTTTAGCGAAGTATTCAAGAGTACGTACAAGTTGTGCAGTGTATGACATTTCGTTGTCGTACCATGAAACAACTTTAACCAATTGTTTACCGTCAACGTCAAGAACTTTAGTTTGAGTTGCGTCAAACAATGATCCGTAAGACATACCTACGATATCTGAAGATACGATTGGATCTTCTGTGTAACCGTATGATTCGTTTGAAGCTGCTTTCATAGCTGCGTTCACTTCATCAACAGTAACGTTCTTTTCAAGAACAGCTACCAATTCAGTAACTGATCCAGTTGGAGTTGGAACACGTTGTGCAGATCCGTCAAGTTTACCGTTCAATTCTGGGATTACAAGACCGATAGCTTTAGCAGCACCAGTTGAGTTAGGAACAATGTTTGCTGCACCAGCGCGAGCACGACGAAGGTCACCACCACGGTGTGGTCCGTCAAGGATCATTTGGTCACCAGTGTAAGCGTGGATAGTAGTCATCAATCCTTCTACAACACCAAAGTTGTCTTGAAGAGCTTTAGCCATTGGAGCCAAGCAGTTTGTAGTACATGAAGCACCTGAGATAACTGTTTCAGTACCATCAAGAACATCGTGGTTAGTGTTGAATACAACTGTTTTAACGTCGTTTCCACCAGGAGCAGTGATAACAACTTTCTTAGCTCCACCTGGGTGCAAGTGTTTTTCAGCAGCTGCTTTCTTAGCAAAGAAACCAGTAGCTTCAAGAACGATTTCTACACCGTCGTTAGCCCAGTCGATTTGTTCTGGATCACGTTCAGCAGAAACACGGATGAATTTACCGTTAACTTCAAATCCACCTTCTTTAACTTCCACAGTTCCGTCGAAACGACCTTGAGTTGTGTCATATTTCAACAAGTGTGCAAGCATAACTGGATCTGTAAGGTCGTTGATGCGAGTAACTTCAACACCTTCTACGTTTTGGATACGGCGGAAAGCAAGACGACCGATACGTCCGAAACCGTTAATACCAACTTTAACTACCATTAGTGATTTCCTCCTTATGAAAATCATGAAAATTTTATTGTGAAAAGAGTAACTTGAATCACTACAAATCACCTTTCAACATACCTATTATATAACTATTTGAGTTTAATTGCAAGCGCTGGCCTTGTTTTTCTGATAAGCTTTGGTAATATTTTCATTTCTTTACTTAGCCTTGCAGCCTACTCCAATTCTATGCATTTCGGCTCTATAATATTTGTAGTGGGTAAATCCCCTATAGATATTATGGAGCCTATTTTGTTGTAGAAAAAAAGTCCCATATGACCTATAATGAAAAGCGACAAAACAACTCATTAGAAAGATTCATATG
>NZ_JASHGH010000031.1:0-5595 GCF_047460405.1 Streptococcus infantis
AGCAGATGGTTTATTGCCATTGTTTATTTAGGATTGGGGATGTATATTCTGATTGAAAACAACAGCTTTGACATGCTAAGGACTGTGTTCGGCTAGGAGAAAAAATTATGAAAAAAGATAGTATCTGCCAAGTGAATATTATAAATCAACAAAATGTTACAACCGCAACGAACTACCTTGAAAAGGAAAAAGTCCAAAAATCACTTCGTATTTTATCAAAGTTTACCGATAATAAACAGATAAATATCATCTTTTATCTCCTTGCCGTCGAAGAACTCTGTGTCTGCGATATAGCCTGTTTACTAAATCTCAGTATGGCATCTGCCTCCCACCATCTTCGTAAACTAGCCAATCAAAACATCTTGGACACTAGAAGAGAGGGGAAAATTATATATTATTTTATAAAAGATGAGGAAATCAAAGACTTTTTTAATCAACTAGGATAACAACTATTTTTACTACTTTACCATGATTAGATATAGGACTTATCTATGAAATTTTTTGATGAAAATTACTCACAAGAAATACCTACTCGTATCAAATGTTTAAGAAAAAAGTATAATTTAAAGCAAAGCGACCTAGGTAATGCAGGTCAAGTTAGCCAAGTTGAAAAGGGAGGAATTTGAAAGAAAATGTATCTTTGATAGTAGTCATTTATTGTGAAATATGATAGAATTTATTAATTAGATGGATGAATATTTCTAAAGTTAAATAAGATATGACAGATACATTTTTTAGTGTATCTTCTTTGTACTCAGAGTATGAAATGAATATCTAATATTTAAGATTAATAAGTATTATACGATGAGATAGAATTCTACAAAATGAAAGGCTATGTAATCTGATGAAGAAAGATAGATTAATTGCATTAACAGATGCGGTTCTAGCAATTATAATGACTATCCTAATCTTAGAATTAGAAAAACCAACGACACCAAGTCTTCAAGCTTTTTGGGATTTACGGCAAAATTTCTTTGCTTATTTTCTTTCCTTTTTCTGGTTAGGATCGTTATGGATGGCACTAAACACACTATGGGAAAAGGTTGAGAAAATTTCCCCACAAATTGTTTGGTGGAATTTGTTTCTTTTATTTTTTGTTTCATTTATGCCCTATGTTACTGGAATCGTTAGTAGTCATTTCATGAACCATACGGCACAGCTCTTTTATGGACTGATCGTTATTGTTTCAACGGTAGCAAACTGGTTTTTACATAAAGTAATTGATAAACCCAATATGGATCAGAAAGAATTACTTGAAGCTACCGCACAATATAGAAAGTTATTGATACCTGACCTAATAATTAAAGGAGTGGGTTTGATTCTATCCTTAATTCTCTATCCTCCGATTATGATGTATAGTGTTTTAATTGCGGCATTTTACATCATAACTTTAAAAACACTATCTGAAAAAAGAGTGAATAACTAAAAAACGGTGACCAAAGTTAGGTGTATTATTTTAATGATTACAGACCTAAACTATTCCCCTATTTAGAATCTATTAATTCATATTTTATAAATTAATTAGTAGATATCGTTCTTAAAATCCTTGATATTTCGCTGTTTTTAGTCCAACTGAAACGCATACTTTCCAAACCAGATTTTAAGAAAGCTCGTAAAGCTAGGTAGTTTTCTAAACGTTAAAAACTAGCTACAATACAGCATTTACAACACTTCATGGTTCACACCATGGGGTGTTTTTGATGATTTTAAGCAAAATTCACACCATTTAATTGAAAGTTATTTAAATTAGATGAAAATTTGTTTTCTGAAAAAGTGGGAAAACATTGATTTTAAACGAATTTTGAATCATATTCGAATGGGAGTTTTTAAAATCATGTTTCGATGGTGAATGTTCCAAAGTTGATTCTCCAGAGGAGAATGATATCTCCTGCTAGTAAATCATCTGGTAATAAGTCCATGTGTCATTTGGGAACAGGCTTGGGATTTAGTAGCCAAGTCTCGATATCACGATCAGGAGAGATGTAAGGTTTGACTTGATGGTCTTTGTAAATCTTCTCTAGACTAGTATTCATAAAGTTTCTCTTTCTAATTTATACCTACTAGTCTAACAAATTTCTAAAAATTTTAAAGTCTGTCAAGTTTTTTTCTTGACACCTTTTAGAAATCTGCTATAATAGAACATGTGCTAAATGGCTCAGCTATTTCACCAAACTAAAAAAATAAAAGAAAAGAGATATTAAAAATGGCAGTAAAAATCCGTTTGACTCGTATGGGTTCTAAGAAAAAACCTTTCTACCGTATTAACGTAGCAGATTCACGTTCACCACGTGACGGACGTTTCATCGAAACAGTTGGAACTTACAACCCACTTGTTGCTGAAAACCAAGTAACTTTGAAAGAAGACCGCGTTCTTGCATGGTTGGCTGATGGAGCTCAACCTTCAGACACAGTACGCAACATCCTTTCAAAAGAAGGCGTATTGAAGAAATTCCACGATTCTAAATTCTCTAAATAATTCTAAAGTAGGTTGACAGATGGATACGATTGAAAATCTCATTATTGCAATTGTGAAACCTTTGATTTCACAACCAGATGCCTTAACTATCAAGATTGAAGATACACCAGAATTTTTGGAGTATCATTTGGATCTTGACCAAAGCGATGTGGGTCGTGTGATTGGTCGTAAGGGTCGCACTATCTCTGCGATAAGAACGATTGTCTACTCTGTCCCAACTGAAGACAAAAAAGTAAGAATCGTTATTGACGAAAAATAAAAAAGCGGGACGGATGTCTCGCTTTTTTGCTAGGAGTAGGATATGAAGGATTTAACAGTTAGACAACTACAAGCCTATTTGCTAGAACATTACCAGCAGTCTCGGACTGAGGAAGGTCTTTTTATCAAGCTAGTGGAGGAAGTTGGAGAAGTAGCCGAGGTTTTGAATGGACGCTCTGGTCGAAAAGAAGGGGTTCAGGATTCTAACGAGGAACTTGCTAAAGAACTTGCTGATATTATTCACTACACTGTCGCAATTGCGGCCATCAACGATATAGATTTAACCAAGATCATTTTTGAAAAAGACAAAAAGGCTGCCATCAAGTATCACCATGAACGAGATTTGGAAGGATATTTAGAAGCCGAAGGTCAGAACTAGCTTTTTCCTCCAACTTGTGAAAATACCTAGAACGTGATAAAATAAAGGGAGAAACATACACAGGAGATCAAATGAACTATTTTAACGTTGGAAAAATCGTCAATACGCAAGGTTTACAAGGTGAGATGAGAGTCTTATCTGTGACGGATTTTTCGGAAGAACGCTTTAAAAAAGGTGCAGAGCTGGCCTTGTTTGATGAGAAGGATCAATTTGTTAGAACAGTGACTGTCGCAAGTCATCGTAAGCATAAGAATTTTGATATTATCAAATTTAAGGATATGTATCACATCAATGATATTGAAAAATACAAGGGCTACAGTTTGAAGGTTGCGGAAGAAAACCTTAATGACCTGGATGAGGGTGAATTTTACTATCACGAAATTATCGGCTTAGAGGTCTACGAGGGTGACAATTTGATTGGAACCATCAAGGAAATCCTTCAACCAGGTGCCAATGATGTCTGGGTAGTTAAGCGCAAGGGGAAACGTGACCTGCTTTTACCATACATCCCACCGGTTGTGCTAAATGTTGATATTCCCAATAGGCGTGTGGATGTAGAACTCTTAGAAGGGTTAGACGATGAAGATTGATATTTTAACCCTCTTTCCAGAGATGTTCTCACCGCTAGAACATTCCATCGTTGGGAAGGCACGTGAAAAAGGGCTTTTAGATATCCAGTATCATAATTTTCGTGAATATGCTGAAAAGGCCCGTCATGTCGATGACGAACCTTACGGTGGTGGTCAAGGGATGTTGCTACGTGCGCAGCCAATCTTTGATGCTTTTGATGCCATTGAAAAGAAGAATCCACGCGTGATTCTCCTCGATCCTGCTGGTAAGCCGTTTGATCAAGCCTATGCTGAAGATTTAGCTCAAGAAGAAGAACTCATCTTTATCTGTGGTCACTACGAGGGCTATGATGAACGGATCAAGACCCTAGTGACTGATGAGATTTCTCTAGGTGATTATGTGCTAACGGGTGGAGAACTGGCAGCAATGACTATGATTGATGCGACGGTTCGCTTGATACCAGAAGTAATTGGTAAAGAAACGAGTCACCAAGATGATAGCTTTTCATCAGGACTTCTTGAATACCCTCAGTACACACGTCCTTATGATTATCGTGGCATGGTAGTTCCAGAAGTGCTTATGAGTGGGCACCATGAGAAGATTCGTCAATGGCGTCTCTATGAAAGTCTCAAAAAAACTTATGAACGTAGACCAGATTTGTTGGAACATTACGAATTAACAGCAGAAGAAGCCAAAATGTTAGCAGACATTAAAGAAAATATAAATTAAAAGGAGAAGCCTATGCAAGTCATTAAACGTGATGGACAAGTTGCCGACTTTGATCCAGATAAAATCTATCAAGCCATTCTCAAAGCTGCTCAAACAGTTTATGTTTTGACAGATGATTTACGTCAAAATCTAGCTCAAGTAACTAAAAAAGTTGTCTTGGATCTAGAAGAGGCAAAAGTGGAGCGTGCGACGATCAGCATGATTCAATCAATGGTTGAGCATCGCTTGCTTGGCGCAGGCTATATTACCATCGCTGAACACTATATCTCTTACCGTTTGCAACGTGATTTAGAGAGAAGTGGTTACGGAGAACACATTGCTGTTCACCTTCATTTTGAACAAATTCGTTAATAGAAAAGAGTGAGATGAAGAAAACTCATCTCACTCTTTCTTAAATCGATTTTTTTGGGCAGTTTGGACAGTTGAGGGAACAAAACTCACTTTCCGAATATCTGGGATTCGAATAATTCGGGTCACATTTTTTGCAAAATTTTTAACGATAATTTGCTGGCGGTCCGTATCATATTTGATGATATCACCTGTAAAACTCGTATCAGAAAAAATAATGTGGACAGCAGTTTTTTTTAGGAGCGCCTCTTTAATGGCACTTGTCAGGGAGTCGGCTTTGGAATGATCTGGTTCTTCTCGCCCGTCGAGAAAGCTTTGGAACTTTTGTTGAATGTGTTTAAATAAATCTTTCATCGGAGCCTCCCTTCTTTTTAACATTATTATATACAATTTTAAAAAAATCTACAAGATTTTACGAATAATCAAGTGAAGACAATCAAAAGGAGAATATAATGGCAGAATTTACATTTGAAATCGAAGAACACCTACTCACACTCTCAGAGAATGAAAAAGGTTGGACTAAGGAAATCAATCGTGTTAGCTTTAATGGAGCACCAGCGAAGTTTGACATTCGTGCTTGGAGTCCAGACCACACTAAGATGGGGAAAGGAATCACCCTCTCAAACGAAGAGTTCCAAGTGATGGTGGATGCCTTTAAAAATCAATAAGCGTTTATGCAAACATAAATGAAAAGAGGAAGGGAAAAAATGTACTGACCCCAAAAAGTTAGACAATTAATTTAAGCAAAGGATTTAATTCTGTATTGTACAGGACTAAGTCCTTTTAGTTTTACCTTAATTCGTTTGTTGTTGTAGTAATCAATATAGTCTACAAT
>NZ_JASHGH010000032.1:0-5239 GCF_047460405.1 Streptococcus infantis
TAATAGCTGTAATAGCTGTAATAGCTGTAATAGCTGTAATAGCTGTAATAGCTGTAATAGCTGTAATAGCTGTAATAGCTGTAATAGCTGTAATAGCTGTAATAGCTGTAATAGCTGTAATAGCTGTAATAGCTGTGATAGCTGTGATGTGTAAAAATTGCTCAAAAGAGTGATTTTTATTGTATTATTCCCCAGAGGGAATACTGCTTCTCAATTTGATTTTGTCTTTAATATAAGGAGGAACGATGGAAAAAAAATCAAATTCACTAAGTAGAGTAAAGCGTCGACAACAGGAAAAAGTTTTACGCTTCTCTATTCGTAAATATAGCTTTGGTGCGGCTTCAGTTGCTGTTGCAGCGCTGATGTTTTTGGGTGCGCGCGTCGTTAGTGCGGATAGCGTAACACCTGTCGAACAACCTCATGTAGGGGCTTCAATTCAAGGAACGAGTTCGCTTGAATCGCAAGATAAGGAAGAGCCTGCTAGTTCTGTAAAAGTGGATACAGCTACTGCAAGTCAGCTTGTGGCACAGATCAAAGACCAGCTCCATGTCAAGGAAGCTGCTAATACAGATCTTTTGGTTACCGCTAATGAAGAACTTGTTAAGGCTGAACAGACTCTCGCTGATTCAAAAGTGAGTCAAGAAGAAGTGGATGCTTTGGTAGCTCGCTTGACCAATGTTTTGGACCAGCTACGTGCAGTGGAAACTCCTCAAGTCAAAGAAGATAAAAATGACAAAAGTACACAGGAAGCAACTCCAGAAATCAAGCCAGAAGTAGCGAAGCCAACTCCAGAAATTTCAGCTAAGTCTGAGGAAACTTCAGAAAATACTAATGCTGAGCAACTGGAAAAAGCTAAAGCTAGTCTCAAAGTATCTATTGATCGTTTGGAGCAGGCTATCGCCCAAACACCTGAGAATGACTTGACACGTGAAATCTTGGAAAAAGCTAACGCCCAAGTTGCCGTAGCCAAGTCTGCATTTGGTGGTGTAGAAGTTAGCCTTCGTGATGTTGAGGATATGAATCGTGTCATCAAACGTAACGAAAGATCTGTTATGATTGCACGTAATCGTTTGACTTCTGGGCATAATGACGTCCGTAATGGCGCAACTATCCCAGTCGGTACAAGATTTCGTGCTGATGAGGGAGTAAGGTATGACGATGCTGTCGGTCTTTACTTCACAAAAGAAGGAGATGGCTCAGGTTATCCAGCCGGTACCATGCTCTTTAGAGATCGTAACCAAAATACTGCGGATAAACAAAGAGTTAAGGATGTCAAGGATGTCGTTAAGGTTGATGTCACTAAAAACGGAGATACATACGATTGGGTCATTGAGTTTGAAGGTAATCCTGAAAACCACCAAAATGCCCATGCTTGGTTTACCATTCCAACTGGTCATACCTTGGTAGACGACGGTTCGGCATCATTTGGTAGTTACTGGGGTGGTTCTGGTGGAAAACGACGTATTGAAACTCAAGGAAGATTACCACGAAACTTATACGACATCTTTAAAGATCAGGTTAGCTCTACGTCTAAGGATGTTAACATTGGTACCCCTGGTGGAGCTATCGAGCAGGCTTGGGGCAAAGCCGCCACTACCGATGCTTTCTGGAAAGGTGCTGATGGAGAGATTAAAACATTTGAAGAAATCATTTCAAAACCTGATACACTCTATTTTAATCGTACAGGTGGTGCCCGTACGACAACGGAGAAGGATGTTCTGGTATCAGATTATTTGAAGGATTGGTTGATCCAGCATACGCAAAGAGTCTATCATTTTGATATTGATTATCGTGGTAGAACTAAGGATAGTGCATCAAACTATATCTTTCGTTTCAAAACCAAGGCTGCTGAGGGGACTCCACTCATGTATGCAGCAGGGATGCGCTCCTATGAGTTCAGCACCCACCGAAATGATATGCAATGGTATGGTTTGCCATCTCCTAAGGTGACGGGGGCTGATCAAACCATCGAAAAAGGTAAGGAAATCCGTCTCGAATTCACAACTAAAGATAATCTAGCAGGATTTTCACTTGGTGATCCAAAACTAGGTTATAATCCAGCTGATTCTATCAAGTTAGTGGATAGTAAGCTGGAACTTAAAGATCAAAAAGTTGAAGTTCAAAAAGTGAGTGATTATGAGCACAAGCTTATTATCACAGGTCGTGTTGCTTCAGATCCTGGCGACTATAAGGTCAAGGTCAAGTCTGTCAATAACGTTGGACAAAGTGCGGAGTTTACATCAACTGTCAAGGTTACACAATCTATTACACCAACATTAGAGTTGAATCAAGATCCTAAGACAGGTGACGTTACAGTAACACCGAAGAAACCAGATGGCTCAACATACCCACCAGAAACTAAGGTAGAAATCCCAGGTAAAGGTGACAAGCCAATCCCAGTCACAATCGGTAAAGACGGTAAAGGTAAAGTACCTAATAGTGATTTACCTGAAGGTAATGTCCCAGGTATAGGTAAGATTACAGAACCAGGTCAACCAACTGTTGAAGTTCCTGATGTAACAACACCAGCTAAGATAACACCAGCTGACCAGGTAGCACCAACAATTACTAAATTAACTGATAATCGTAATGCAGAAATTGATAGTAAAAACCCACGTAAGATTATCGTTTATCGTGAAGAAGAGTTTAGCGTTGATGTGAACTTAACTGATAACAGTGGTCGCTTGGATAAGATTAAGGTTCACGACAATGCTCAAGCAGTAGCACCATCAGGTAATTTCGAAGTTACAAATGGTGGTCGTCTTGAACTTCCTGCTAATGGTACAAGTATTAACTTCACGGATAAGACAAGTAATTTAGGTCAAGCTGGCAATGCGACAGATACTAACCCATATAAAGTTAATATTTCAGGTCATGTTGGTAAAAATCAGGAAGTCAAAGCTGATGCTAGCAAAAATATCTGGAATCGTTATATTAGTGGATATGACCAAGGAGGTCTGACAAATAACAACACAAACAATAACACTGCTAATAACGCCAATATTCAGATTGAGTTCCGTAAGCAAGCTGATAAATATACACCAACAGCAGTAACAGGCTCTAAAATCGATGTAGCGACAGATGGTACAATCAGTGGTTATGACTCACCAGAGACTTATATTGCCAACAAGTCTGACTTGCCAACTGAAGGTACAACGCCAGGTGCAAGAACGACTTATACATGGAAAGATGGAGAAACTCCAACTGTTAACAATGGTCAAGTCACACGTACAGCGGTAGTTACTTATCCAGATGGTTCAACAGATGAAGTGCCTGTAACCTTCACAGTTCGTGACACAGTAGCTCCAACAATTACTAGCTTAACTCCTATTAGTAATGCAGAAATTGATGGCACTAACCCACATAAGATTATCGTTTATCGTGAAGAAGAGTTTAGCGTTGATGTGAACTTAACTGATAACAGTGGTCGCTTGGATAAGATTAAGGTCCACGACAATGCTCAAGCAGTAGCACCATCAGGTAATTTCGAAGTTACAAATGGTGGTCGTCTTGAAATTCCTGCTAATGGTACAAAGATTAACTTTACGGATAAGACAAGTAATTTAGGTCAAGCTGGCAATGCGACAGATACTAATCCGTACAAGGTAAATATTTCAGGGTATGTAGGTAAAGGTCAGACAATTAATCCTGACGCTAGCAAAAATATCTGGAATCGTTATATTAGTGGATATGACCAAGAAGGTCTGACAAATAACAACACAAACAATGGCTCTGCTAATAACGCCAATATTCAGATTGAGTTCCGTAAGCAAGCTGATAAATATACACCAACAGCTACAAATCCTACAGTGAATCTGACTTCAAATGGAACTGTTCCAGATTTGGGATCACCAGAGACTTATATTGCCAACAAGTCTGACTTGCCAGATAAAGGAACAACACCAGGTACGACAACGACTTACGCATGGAAAGCTGGAGAAACTCCAACTGTTAACAATGGTAAAGTCACACGTACAGTTATAGTAACTTATCCAGATGGTTCGACAGATGAAGTTCCAGTAACTGTTAAGGTAGTAGATCCACGTACAGATGCAGAGAAGAACAATCCAACACCTAAAGACCAAACTGTTAATGTAGGTAAAACTCCAGATCCTAAAGGATCAATCGGTAATGTAGACGATCTTCCAAAAGGAACTACGTTCGAATACAAGACTCCAGTAGACACTACAACACCAGGCGATAAGAAAACAACAGTCGTTGTCACTTACCCAGATGGTTCTAAGGATGAAGTTCCAGCAACTGTTAAGGTAGTAGATCCACGTACAGATGCAGAGAAGAACAATCCAACACCTAAAGACCAAACTGTTAATGTAGGTAAAACTCCAGACCCTAAAGGATCAATCGGTAATGTAGACGATCTTCCAAAAGGAACTACGTTCGAATACAAGACTCCAGTAGACACTACAACACCAGGCGATAAGAAAACAACAGTCGTTGTCACTTACCCAGATGGTTCTAAGGATGAAGTTCCAGCAACTGTTAAGGTAGTAGATCCACGTACAGATGCAGAGAAGAACAATCCAACAGTAGAGTTGGAACAAGATCCTAAGACAGGTGACGTAACAGTAACACCTAAGCAACCAGATGGGTCAACATACCCACCAGGAACTAAGGTAGAAATCCCAGGTAAGGATAAAGATCACCCAATTACTGTTACAACTGATGAAAACGGTAAAGGAAAAGTACCAAACGCTGACTTACCAGAAGGAAAAGTTCCAGGTACAGGTAAGATTACTGAACCAGGTAAACCAGCAGTGGAAGTTCCAGTAGAAACTCCAGCTAAGGTAACACCAGAAACACCAGCTCAAAAGACACCAACAGTAGAGTTGGAACAAGATCCTAAGACAGGTGACGTAACAGTAACACCTAAGAAACCAGATGGAACTCCATACAAACCAGGAACTAAGGTAGAAATCCCAGGTAAGGATAAAGATCACCCAATTACTGTTACAACTGATGAAAACGGTAAAGCTAAAGTACCAAACGCTGACTTACCAGAAGGAAAAGTTCCAGGTACAGGTAAGATTACTGAACCAGGTAAACCAGCAGTGGAAGTTCCAGTAGAAACTCCAGCTAAGGTAACACCAGAAACACCAGCTCAAAAGACACCAACAGTAGAGTTGGAACAAGATCCTAAGACAGGTGACGTAACAGTAACACCTAAGAAACCAGATGGAACTCCATACAAACCAGGAACTAAGGTAGAAATCCCAGGTAA
>NZ_JASHGH010000033.1:0-3090 GCF_047460405.1 Streptococcus infantis
AAGTAGGTTCACGTACAGTAACAACTACTTACGAAGTAAATCCAGCAGATGGAACAATTACAGAAAGAGTAGGAGAACCAGTAGTAGTAAATCCAACAGCAACAATTGTCAAAGTCGCAGCGAAGGACAAAGTGGAGACAACCGAACTCCCATCACCTAAGAAATATGTGAAAGATGATACACGCGACAAAGATCAACCAAATGTGGAAGAAGCAGGCCAAGTAGGTTCACGTACAGTAACAACTACTTACGAAGTAAATCCAGCAGATGGAACAATTACAGAAAGAGTAGGAGAACCAGTAGTAGTAAATCCAACAGCAACAATTGTCAAAGTCGCAGCGAAGGATAAAGTGGAGACAACCAAACTCCCATCACCTAAGAAATATGTGAAAGATGATACACGCGACAAAGATCAACCAAATGTGGAAGAAGCAGGCCAAGCAGGTTCACGTACAACAACAACTACTTACGAAGTAAATCCAGCAGATGGAACAATTACAGAAAGAGTAGGAGAACCAGTAGTAGTAAATCCAACAGCAACAATTGTCAAAGTTGCAGCGAAGGACAAAGTAGTAGAAACACCAATTGAACCAGAAGTTGAGTATGTTAGAGATGTTGAAAAAGACTTCGGTACACCAGCTCAGCGTACTGAGGGTAAAAAAGGTAAAACAGTTACTACAACTACTTATGATGTAGATCCAAACGACGGTCATATCACAGAACACGTTGGTAATCCAGTAGTCACCCCAGCAGGTAAGACAATCGTTAAAGTTGGTGCGAAAACTAAGGTTGAACAATCTAAAGATTCTGAAGGTCATGATGTGATTGATACCACTACCTATGAAGTTGATCCAAAAACAGGTAAGGTAACTCCAACAACCGTTCGAACTTATGGAACAACAAAAGAACCAACAGTTGAGAAGAGAGTAGTACCATCACTTGTTGTCTATGAAAAAGATGATACGAAAGAAAAAGGTACAGCCCCAACTACTGTTAAAGGTGAAGATGGTGAAGACACTATCACAACAACTTACACTGTGGATCCTAATACTGGAAAGATTACAGCAAGTGAAGGTCAACCAGTTCGTACGAAAGAACCAACGAATACTATTGTCAAAGTCGCAGCGAAGGATAAAGTAGAAACAACAGAAATCCCATCACCTAAGAAATATGTGAAAGATGATACACGCGACAAAGATCAACCAAATGTGGAAGAAGCAGGACAAGCAGGTTCAAGTACTACCACAACAACTTATAGTGTTGATCCTACTACAGGCGCTATTACAGAAACAGTAGGAGAACCAGTAGTAGTAAATCCAACAGCAACTATTGTCAAAGTCGCAGCCAAAGACAAAGTAGTAGAAACACCGATTGAACCAGAAGTTGAGTATATTAGAGATAGTGAACGAGAAGTTGGCACACCTAATGAACGCGTTGAAGGAGCTAAAGGTAAAACAGTTACTACCACTACTTACGATGTAGATTCAAACGACGGTCATATCACAGAACACGTTGGTACCCCAGTAGTCACCCCAGCAGGTAAGACAATCGTTAAAGTAGGAGCTAAAACTAAGGTTGAACAATCTAAAGATTCTGAAGGCCGTGATGTGATTGATACCACTACCTATGCAGTTGATCCAAAAACAGGTAAGGTAACTCCAACAATCGTTCGAACTTATGGGAAAACGAAAGCACCGACAGTAGAGTTAGAACAAGATTCTAAGACAGGTGATGTTACAGTGACACCGAAGAAACCAGATGGGTCAACATATCCACCAGGAACTAAGGTAGAAATCCCAGGTAAAGATGGTAATCCAATCGTCGTTACAATCGATGAAGATGGTAAAGGTAAAGTACCAAACAGTGATCTACCAAACGTAGAAAAAACAGGTACAGGTAAGATTACTGAACCAGGTAAATCATCTGTGGAAGTTCCTAAGGTAACAACTTTTGAAAACGATGTATTAGGGGGTTCAATTGCATTGCCAGAGCTAATGATTGAGGTTCGATGGATTGATGAAGACGGAAATGTATTGAAACCATCCGTTAAGACAGGTAATGAAAAGGATGCTGAACATGGATCAATTCCAGTATATGAATTTGTACGAACTGTGATTGATGAAAATGAACCAGTAATTACTCACATTTTCAGAAAAGTAAGTGGAAATACAAATCCAAATACAATTCCAGTCACTCCAGTCACTCCAGTCACACCTGATACTAATGGTGATTCTAGTCAATCCACAGCTCCACTAGCTACTCCAATTCAAGATGCTGTTAGTCCGAATGCTAATCACGGATCCATTACAACTACTATTGATAAGGAATCTAAGTCAAATGATTCTCAAAATGTATTGCCAAGACTTGGAACAGAGTCAAGTATGACTCTTGCATCTTTAGGGCTTCTTGGTATGCTAAGTATCCTTGGACTTGCGTTTGGAAAGAAAAAAGAAGACTAAAATAAGCATTTCGTTAAAGTTTGAACTACTCACTGTTAAGTGAACGATGAAATAAAAGATTAAGAAACGACCTTGTTCCTCATTTGAAGAAGTACAAGGTCGTTGTTTTATTTTTGAAAAAGGGAGGTATCAGTATTGGTACCAACCCCCTCTCAAAATATTGTATGTCTTTAATCCTAGTGCTCAGTTTTGAAATGTTCCCAAAAGTTCTCAATCGGTGAGCGATTAGTACACTTTCTAATCTAATATAATGGATTGAACCTAGAATAGTACGCTACGGATTCTAAAACATTTATAGAAATTTATTTGACTTTCCTAATTTCTTTGTTCATATCTTATTTTAATCCACTATATATAGAGAATGTCATCAGAAAGGAGAATCTTTCTGTTTTATTTAAACAAACTGTATATTAATGTGTTATAAACATTCGCATATGTTTGCGCTTTATTCGAGAGGTTGAACGGCTTTATGATTGCTTAAATGAATTGAAAATGATATAATCGAGCTGTAATAGCTGTAATAGCTGTAATAGCTGTAATAGCTGTAATAGCTGTAATAGCTGTAATAGCTGTAATAGCTGTAATAGCTGTAATAGCTGTAATAGCTGTAATAGCTGTAATAGCTGTAATA
>NZ_JASHGH010000034.1:0-2863 GCF_047460405.1 Streptococcus infantis
TACGAATGACTGTCGAAGTAGAGACAGATAGACTTTCTGCGATAGCCGTCATAGGGACTTTCTCGATTAATTTTTGAGTGATTTTCTGGTTGACGATGGTCGCGATTTGGTGATTCTTTTTGACTAAGGAAGTCTCTGCGACAGCTATTTTCCCGCAGACTTTACAACGGAAACGGCGTTTTCTCAATCGAATGAGTGTCTTATAGCCTGCACACTCTAGATAGGGGATTTTAGATTCTTTCTGGAAGTCATATTTAGTCATTTGCCCTAGGCAGTGATGACACTTAGGAGCAGGATAATCTAGCTTAGCGATGACTTCTTTATGAGTTCCAGCATCAAGATAATCCAAGATTTTGATGTTCTTGTCTTTAATTCCGAGTAAGTTTGTGATAAAATTTAATTGTTCCATAAGATTCTTTCTAATGATGGTTTGGTCGCTTTTCATTATAGGTCTTATGGGACTTTTTTTCTACAACAAAAAAGGCTCCATAATTCCTATGGTGGTTTTACCCACTACAGAAATTATAGAGCCTGAATAAAGAAATCCTGTTTTGAAGCAGGATTTCTTTATTTTTTTCTATTGCCAATGAGAGCACAAACAGTATATAACTTTACTTTTAGGCTAAAATTTGATAAAATAGTTATATGTTATAAAACCTAACATATAAGGAGAAATGAATCATGAGCATGAAAAAACGCTTATTAGGAGCAGGTTTGACGCTTGCTGCTGCGGTCCTATTGACAGCATGTGGCCAGTCAGCATCAGACGGTAAAACATACTCGTCGACCTTTGGTGCAGATCCAACAACCTTCAACTATCTCTTGGACTACGCTGGTGATAACACTGCTATTGTAACCAACTTGGTTGATGGTTTGCTTGAAAATGATAACTACGGAAACCTTATTCCTGCCCTTGCAGAGGATTGGAGTGTTTCTAAGGATGGTTTAACTTATACCTACAAACTTCGCCAAGATGCCAAGTGGTTTACAGCTGACGGTGAAGAATACGCTCCCCTTAAAGCACAGGACTTTGTAACTGGTATCAAGTACGCTGCTGACAACAAGGGACAAGCCTTGGACTTGATTCAGAACTCTATCAAGGGCTTAGATGATTATATAACAGGTGCAAATACGGACTTTTCAAATGTTGGTGTCAAAGCCTTGGATGACTATACTGTACAATATACCTTGACTCGTCCAGAGCCATTCTGGAACTCAAAAACAACCAACAGTATCTTGTTCCCTGTGAATGAAGAATTCCTTGCTTCCAAAGGTAAAGACTTCGGAACCCTGAAACCAGATAGCATTCTTTATAGCGGACCATATTTGTTAAAAGATTTTACATCTAAGTCTTCTATCGAATATGTGAAAAACCCACATTACTATGACCAAGGAAAAGTAACGATCGAAAAGGTAAAATTGGCCTACTTTGATGGTTCAGACCAAGACTTGACAATTCGTAACTTTGAAAGTGGTGCTTACTCATCTGCAGGTGTTTATCCAAATAGCTCAAACTTCGCTAAGACAAAGGAAAAATACAAGGACAATATCGTTTATAGCTTGCAAGATGCAACATCTTGGTACTATAACTTTAACGTCAACCGTGGTGCTTATAACCATACTGCAAAAACAAGCGATGAACAAAAACAAGCAACTCAAGCTGCAGTTTTGAATAAAAACTTCCGTCAGGCAGTTAACTTCGCCATTGATCGTACAGCCTACTCAGCTCAATCAAATGGTGAAGAAGCAGCTAAGAACACTCTTCGTAACTCGCTTGTACCACCAACTTTCGTACAAGTTGGAGACAAGACTTTTGGTGAAACAGTTGCTTCCAAATTGGTCAACTATGGTACACAATGGTCAAATATGAATCTTGAAGATGCTCAAGATGGTTATTTCAATAAAGATAAAGCACAAGCCAAGTTTGCAGAAGCTAAAAAAGAATTAGAGGCCCAAGGTGTGAACTTCCCAATTCATTTGGACTTGCCTGTAGACCAGGTTAACAAGACCTTGCTTTCTGGAACAAACTCAATCAAACAATCAATCGAATCAACGCTCGGTTCTGAAAATGTAGTGGTTGATGTTATCCAATTGTCGACAGATGATTATACAAACGCAACAGCTCAAGCGCCAACTCCTGCAGATCATGACTATGATTTGAACTTGGATGGATGGTCAGCTGACTACCAAGATCCTTCAACTTACCTCAATCCTTTCAACTCTGAAGATGGATTCTATCTCAAGATTTTGGGACTTGATCCAAGCAAGGATGCTGATAAGATTACAAGTATCGGATTGGACCAATATACTCAAAAATTAAAAACAGCAGATGCAGAAAATACAGATGTAGCTAAACGCTATGAAAACTACGCAGATGCACAAGCTTGGTTGATTGATAGTTCCCTTCTAATCCCAGTTGTGTCAAACGGTGGTGGTGCTTCAGTGACTCGTGTGACACCATTTACACGCGCTTACTCACTAGTTGGTATCAAAGGAACTGGAAGCAACTACAAGTACATGAGATTGCAGACAGATGTTGTTACAAGCTCTCAATTTGCTGAAGCCAAGGCTAAATGGGAACAAGAACGTAAAAATTCTGTCGAGAAGAGTCAAAAAGACTTTGAAAGTCACGTGAAATAAGTTTAAGAAGATAGGTTGGGTAAAAACTCAATTTGAAAATGAAATTGAGTGAAGCTTTCAAGTATAAAATGCATAGTATAAAGTTTTTGAACACTTATGTACTGACCCCAAAAAGTTAGACAATTAATTTAAGCAAAGGATTTAATTCTGTATTGTACAGGACTAAGTCCTTTTAGTTTTACCTTAATTCGTTTGTTGTTGTAGTAATCAATATAGTCTACAA
>NZ_JASHGH010000035.1:0-2681 GCF_047460405.1 Streptococcus infantis
AGCTAAGCGACTTCCTTATCTCACAGGGGGCAACCCCCAACTACTTCCGGCGTTCTAGGGCTTAACTTCTGTGTTCGGCATGGGTACAGGTGTATCTCCTAGGCTATCGTCACTTAACTTTGAGTAATACCTACTCAAAATTGAATATCTTTCAAATTTCACTTAAAAATAATCACGCTTCGTATTCTCAGTTACTTTGGATAAGTCCTCGAGCTATTAGTATTAGTCCGCTACATGTGTCGCCACACTTCCACTTCTAACCTATCTACCTGATCATCTCTCAGGGCTCTTACTGATATAAAATCATGGGAAATCTCATCTTGAGGTGGGTTTCACACTTAGATGCTTTCAGCGTTTATCCCTTCCCTACATAGCTACCCAGCGATGCCTTTGGCAAGACAACTGGTACACCAGCGGTAAGTCCACTCTGGTCCTCTCGTACTAGGAGCAGATCCTCTCAAATTTCCTACGCCCGCGACGGATAGGGACCGAACTGTCTCACGACGTTCTGAACCCAGCTCGCGTGCCGCTTTAATGGGCGAACAGCCCAACCCTTGGGACCGACTACAGCCCCAGGATGCGACGAGCCGACATCGAGGTGCCAAACCTCCCCGTCGATGTGAACTCTTGGGGGAGATAAGCCTGTTATCCCCAGGGTAGCTTTTATCCGTTGAGCGATGGCCCTTCCATACGGAACCACCGGATCACTAAGCCCGACTTTCGTCCCTGCTCGAGTTGTAGCTCTCGCAGTCAAGCTCCCTTATACCTTTACACTCTGCGAATGATTTCCAACCATTCTGAGGGAACCTTTGGGCGCCTCCGTTACCTTTTAGGAGGCGACCGCCCCAGTCAAACTGCCCGTCAGACACTGTCTCCGATAGGGATCACCTATCTGGGTTAGAGTGGCCATAACACAAGGGTAGTATCCCAACAACGTCTCCTTCGAAACTGGCGTCCCGATCTCGTAGACTCCTACCTATCCTGTACATGTGGTACAGACACTCAATATCAAACTGCAGTAAAGCTCCATGGGGTCTTTCCGTCCTGTCGCGGGTAACCTGCATCTTCACAGGTACTAAAATTTCACCGAGTCTCTCGTTGAGACAGTGCCCAAATCATTACGCCTTTCGTGCGGGTCGGAACTTACCCGACAAGGAATTTCGCTACCTTAGGACCGTTATAGTTACGGCCGCCGTTTACTGGGGCTTCAATTCATACCTTCGCGTTACCGCTAAGCACTCCTCTTAACCTTCCAGCACCGGGCAGGCGTCACCCCCTATACATCATCTTACGATTTAGCAGAGAGCTGTGTTTTTGATAAACAGTTGCTTGGGCCTATTCACTGCGGCTGACTTAAAGTCAGCACCCCTTCTCCCGAAGTTACGGGGTCATTTTGCCGAGTTCCTTAACGAGAGTTCTCTCGCTCACCTGAGGCTACTCGCCTCGACTACCTGTGTCGGTTTGCGGTACGGGTAGAGTATGTTTAAACGCTAGAAGCTTTTCTTGGCAGTGTGACGTCACTAACTTCGCTACTAAACTTCGCTCCCCATCACAGCTCAATGTTATAGAACTAAGCATTTAACTCAATTCACACCTCACTGCTTAGACAGACACTTCCAATCGTCTGCTTTAGTTAGCCTACTGCGTCCCTCCATCACTACATACTCTAGTACAGGAATATCAACCTGTTGTCCATCGGATACACCTTTCGGTCTCTCCTTAGGTCCCGACTAACCCAGGGCGGACGAGCCTTCCCCTGGAAACCTTAGTCTTACGGTGGACAGGATTCTCACCTGTCTTTCGCTACTCATACCGGCATTCTCACTTCTATGCGTTCCAGCACTCCTCACGGTACACCTTCTTCACACATAGAACGCTCTCCTACCATACCTATAAAGGTATCCACAGCTTCGGTAAATTGTTTTAGCCCCGGTACATTTTCGGCGCAGGGTCACTCGACTAGTGAGCTATTACGCACTCTTTGAATGAATAGCTGCTTCTAAGCTAACATCCTAGTTGTCTGTGCAACCCCACATCCTTTTCCACTTAACAATTATTTTGGGACCTTAGCTGGTGGTCTGGGCTGTTTCCCTTTCGACTACGGATCTTAGCACTCGCAGTCTGACTGCCGACCATAATTCATTGGCATTCGGAGTTTATCTGAGATTGGTAATCCGGGATGGACCCCTCACCCAAACAGTGCTCTACCTCCAAGAATCTCTAATGTCGACGCTAGCCCTAAAGCTATTTCGGAGAGAACCAGCTATCTCCAAGTTCGTTTGGAATTTCTCCGCTACCCACAAGTCATCCAAGCACTTTTCAACGTGCCCTGGTTCGGTCCTCCAGTGCGTCTTACCGCACCTTCAACCTGCTCATGGGTAGGTCACATGGTTTCGGGTCTACGACATGATACTAATGCGCCCTGTTCAGACTCGGTTTCCCTACGGCTCCGTCTCTTCAACTTAACCTCGCATCATATCGTAACTCGCCGGTTCATTCTACAAAAGGCACGCTCTCACCCATTAACGGGCTCGAACTTGTTGTAGGCACACGGTTTCAGGTTCTATTTCACTCCCCTCCCGGGGTGCTTTTCACCTTTCCCTCACGGTACTGGTTCACTATCGGTCACTAGGGAGTATTTAGGGTTGGGAGATGGTCCTCCCAGATTCCGACGGGATTTC
>NZ_JASHGH010000037.1:0-1654 GCF_047460405.1 Streptococcus infantis
TATCACCTGGTGTAGTTGTGTCTACTGGTGTCTTGAACTCTACTGTTGTGCCCTTAGGAAGATCTCCGACATTACCGATTGAATCTTTAGCAGATGGTTTATCTCCTGGTTTAACAGTTTGATCTTTACCTGTTGGAGTGTTCTTGTCTGCGTCTGTATCCTTAGTTGATGGATCTTCTGGTTTAGAGTTTGGATCTTTTGGATCTGTTCCCTTATCAACTTCTTCTTTATCTGTGAAGCCATCACCATCTGTATCAGCTTTCTTAGGATCTGTTCCCTTATCAACTTCTTCCTTATCAGTCAAGCCATCGCCATCTGTATCGGCTTTCTTAGGATCTGTTCCCTTATCGACTTCTTCTTTATCTGTGAAGCCATCACCATCTGTATCAGCTTTCTTAGGATCTGTTCCTTTTTCAGCTTCTTCTTTATCAGTCAAGCCATCGCCGTCTGTATCCTTAGTTGATGGATCTTCTGGTTTAGATTCTGGTTTAGAGTTTGGATCTTTTGGATCTGTTCCCTTATCGACTTCTTCTTTATCTGTGAAGCCATCACCATCTGTATCAGCTTTCTTAGGATCTGTTCCTTTTTCAGCTTCTTCCTTATCAGTCAAGCCATCGCCGTCTGTATCAGCTTTCTTAGGATCTGTTCCCTTATCAACTTCTTCCTTATCAGTCAAGCCATCGCCGTCTGTATCAGCTTTCTTAGGATCTGTTCCCTTATCAACTTCTTCCTTATCAGTCAAGCCATCGCCGTCTGTATCAGCTTTCTTAGGATCTGTTCCTTTTTCAGCTTCTTCTTTATCAGTCAAGCCATCGCCGTCTGTGTCCTTAGTTGATGGATCTTCTGGTGAACTTGGTTTTTCAACAGTTACTTTAACTGGAACTTCTTCTGTAGATCCATCTGGGTAGGTTACAACGACTGTTGGTGTTTTATCACCTGGTGTTTTTGTATCTACTGGTTCCTTGAACTTAGCTGTGGTTCCTTCTGGAAGTCCCTTGAAGTTCTCAATTGAATCTTCTGCTTTTGGTTCTTCTCCAACTTTAACAGTTTGGTCCTTAGCTTTTGGCTCGTTCTTATCTGCATCTGTTGGTTCTGAACTTGGTTTTGCAACAGTTACTTTAACTGGAACTTCTTCTGTAGATCCATCTGGGTAGGTTACAACGACTGTTGGTGTTTTATCACCTGGTGTTTTTGTATCTACTGGTTCCTTGAACTTAGCTGTTGTTCCTTCTGGAAGTCCCTTGAAGTTCTCAATTGAATCTTCTGCTTTTGGTTCTTCTCCAACTTTAACAGTTTGGTCCTTAGCTTTTGGCTCGTTCTTATCTGCATCTGTTGGTTCTGAACTTGGTTTTGCAACAGTTACTTTAACTGGAACTTCTTCTGTAGATCCATCTGGGTAGGTTACAACGACTGTTGGTGTTTTATCACCTGGTGTTTTTGTATCTACTGGTTCCTTGAACTTAGCTGTTGTTCCTTCTGGAAGTCCCTTGAAGTTCTCAATTGAATCTTCTGCTTTTGGTTCTTCTCCAACTTTAACAGTTTGGTCCTTAGCTTTTGGCTCGTTCTTATCTGCATCTGTTGGTTCTGAACTTGGTTTTGCAACAGTTACTTTAACTGGAACTTCTTCTGTAGATCCATCTGGGTAGGTTACAAC
>NZ_JASHGH010000038.1:0-1636 GCF_047460405.1 Streptococcus infantis
AGCTTCTCTAAGCTATATCCTTGTTTTCTAAGTTCATAGATCTGAACTTTATCATCATAAGTTAATTTCATAATAAAAATACCCCAAAAGTTAGATTTTTTCTGTCTAACTTTTGGGGTGCAGTTCACCGTAGAAGTAACCCTTCCAAATGGACAAAAAGCCTCTGCAAAAGCAGGTGACAATGGTGAGTTTTCAATCACAGTTCCAGCTTTGAATGCTGATGATAAAATTAGTGTTACAGCAACGGATGCTGCAAATAATACATCGACTCCAACTAAAGTTACTGTAAAAGAAACAGTCCGTCCTGTAGTAAATATTCCTTACGATGACAAAGCTAAGCAAATTATCTATGTATATTCTGGTGAAGAAAATAATATAGAACTAAAAATCACTGATAACTCAGGGAAAATTGCTAAAGCATATTTAGTATTTGCTCAAGATAATCGTACAGGTTTAGGAACAGAAGATACGGGATATCTAAATGGTAAAACGAAAGCTGCCTTATACCTAAAAGCAAATAGATTTGGTTCAGAAACAACAGCTACTGAAACAAATCCAGCTATCATTAAATTAACAGCAAATATTCCAAATGGATCTTATACAGATGGTACAGGAATAACTCGTTATGTCTATGCTGAAGATTTAGCAGGAAATACAAATTATGATAACGTAGGAACTGCTGGTGAAACAGGTGCACCTGGCCGTATTCGTTTTGTTTGGAAACCACAAACGTTCAAATATAATGCAGTAGCTCCATCAACACCGATTAAATCAAACACTGTTCCAGAAGCAAGTGCTATTGAAAAAGCTGTTAAAGATGCGAATCCAACTTTCAGTGACAAGATCGGAAGTGTTACTTTAGATGGTACTAATGTTAAGGTAACTTATAAGGATGGAAGTACAGATGTCATTCCAGCAAACTCAGTATTTACAATTGAACCAACTGCACCTACAGTAACACCAGTTAAAAATCCATCAAGCTTGGAAAAAGCAGAAAAAGATGCCGTTAAGAAAGCTGTAGAAACAGCGAACCCAAGTGCAACTAAGGTTGAAGTAGGAACCGATGGTACTACAACACTAACCTACTCAAATGGATCAACAGCTACCTTAAAACCAGGGCAAACAGTTAGTCAAGCAGATATCACAGCTCCAGATGCACCAAAAGTAAACGAAGTTAAAGCAGGTGACACAGCAGTAACAGGTACAGCTGAAGCAGGTTCAACAGTAGAAGTAACTCTTCCAAACGGAACAAAAGCAACAGCAACAGCCGGTGAAGATGGTACCTTCAGCGTTCCAGTAAGTGGCTTGAACGAAGGCGATAAAGTCTCAGTAACAGCAACAGACGCAGCAGGTAACAAGTCAGGAGCAACAGACGCAACCGTAGCGAAAGCAGATGATAAGACAGCTCCAGATGCACCAAAAGTAAACGAAGTTAAAGCAGGTGACACAGCAGTAACAGGTACAGCTGAAGCAGGTTCAACAGTAGAAGTAACTCTTCCAAACGGAACAAAAGCAACAGCAACAGCTGACAAAGATGGTAACTTCAGCGTTCCAGTTAGCGGATTGGAAGAAGGTCAAACAGTCTCTGTCACAGCGAAAGACGCTTCAAACAATACATCAACTCCAACTACAGCAA
>NZ_JASHGH010000039.1:0-1544 GCF_047460405.1 Streptococcus infantis
CGTAACTTCTCAAAGTAACTTCCATCTCTCCCCCAAAACTGGAAGTTAATCTCAGATGACGAATTATGCTAGAATTAAGTCTGAGACTTTTCGTGAGGAGGCACCTCATGACGAAAAAACAAAAACATCTCACTCTAGAAGACCGGATTGACATCCAAACCGGAATCAGCCAACAGGAGACTTTCCGTTCTATCGCTGAGAATATTGGAAAAGACCCGTCAACGATTTCAAAGGAAATCAAGCGCAATCGCATCATGCATCCAACATCCGTCAAATCTGATTGCACGGATTGCCCACTTCTCAAAAAAGCTCCTTATGTCTGTAACAACTGTCCAAAAAAGAGGACGGATTGTGGGTTTAACCGCTATCTTTACTACGCCAAAAAGGCGCAGGAACAGTACAAGACTATGTTGAGGGAATCCAGACAGGGCATTCCCCTAAACAAGGAAAGTTTTTATCAGATGGACCAGATCGTAACCCAAGGCATCCAGAAGAAACAAAGCATCTACCATATCATTCAGACACATAACCTACCTGTGTCGAAAGCTACGGTGTATCGACATGCCAAGCTGGGTTATCTGACAGCCAAACCCATTGATTTCCCTCGGATGGTCAAGTTCAAGGCACGCAGAAAATCCAGAAAAGTAGCTATTCCCAAGGAGCTGAAAATTGGGCGGACCTACCAAGATTTCCAAGAGTTACGAGAAACAGATGATTTCTTCAAATGGTTGGAAATGGACACGGTCATCGGCAGACCTGGTGGAAAGCTACTGCTCACCTTCAATGTTTCCTTCTGCAACTTCCTCTTCGCCTTGCTTTTGGACAACAAGACTGCTCTGGAGGTCGCCACTAAATTCGCAGCTTTGAAAGAAAGAGTCATGGACGGAGGGTATGCCTTCCATCAGCTGTTCCCTGTCATTCTCACGGACAACGGATCTGAGTTCTCCAATGTGGAGGAGCTTGAGCGAGACATTGATGGGAAGTCTCACCTCTACTTCTGCGACCCTAGCCGTCCTGACCAGAAGGGGCGGATTGAGAAGAACCATACGGTTTTGCGAGCCATTCTTCCCAAGGGCACTTCCTTCGACCAGCTGACTCAGAAAGACATCAATCTAGTCATTTCCCATGTCAATTCCTTGAAACGAGAAGAGTTTCAAGGAAAATCTGCTTACGACGTCTTCACCTTCACATTTGGCGAGGACATCGCTGCTCTTCTGGGTTGCCAATTTGTCAAACCAGAAGACACACACTTATCACCTGATTTATTGAAATAAAGGGAATTTTACCCTCTAACTAAACATCTTATCACCATCGAAAAGTCTCACACTAAACGCTAGTAACTGGAATTTACTCTAAGACGACTCTGTTTTAGGGCTATTTGTCGTGCACTTTTTTTCTGAGTCTTTTCGCTTTTGACCCCTTATATATCAAGAAAAAGAAAACCAGTGGAAGTTAGTCTAAGACGAATTTCCACTGATTTCACGCGTTTTTCTCATACTAAAAGCTAGGTTGTAGGAAACTGGAAGTTAGTTTTAGAAGTTACC
>NZ_JASHGH010000040.1:0-1479 GCF_047460405.1 Streptococcus infantis
CTTTAGCTTTTTCTGCATCTGTCAAGTTGTTAGGATCTACTACTGGAGTAAGAGCTGGTACTTTAGCTCCATTTGCTTCAGACTCTTTAACTGTCTTCACTGGTGTTAATGTCGCCACTGATCCATCTGGGTAAGTTACAGATACTGATCCGTCATTGTTAACTTTAACATCTGTCGCAGTTGGGTTAGCTTTCTTAACTTCTTCAGCTACTTTAGCTTTTTCTGCATCTGTCAAGTTGTTAGGATCTACTACTGGAGTAAGAGCTGGTACTTTAGCTCCATTTGCTTCAGACTCTTTAACTGTCTTCACTGGTGTTAATGTCGCCACTGATCCATCCGGGTAAGTTACAGATACTGATCCGTCATTGTTAACTTTAACATCTGTCGCAGTTGGGTTAGCTTTCTTAACTTCTTCAGCTACTTTAGCTTTTTCTGCATCTGTCAAGTTGTTAGGATCTACTACTGGAGTAAGAGCTGGTACTTTAACATTATCCGCATCCTTACCATCACCTTTACCAACTGTTTTCTCTGTTGGAGTTGATGTATTGCCTGATGCATCTTTTGCTACGGCAGTCACTTTATCACCAGCTTTCAAGCCCATAACTGGAAGATAGAAGAGACCAGCTTCATTTGTAGTAACAGTAACTGTTTCACTATTTGGAAGAGTGATTTCAACGATTGTTCCTGGTTCTGCTGTTCCTGAAACAGCTTTATCACCTTCTTTAACATCGTTCACAACTGGTGCATCTGGTGCTTTGGTATCATCGGCTTTCGCTACTGTTGCTGTAGTTGGTGCTGATGTGTTGTTTGAAGCATCTTTTGCTGTCACAGAGACGGTTTGACCTTCTTCCAAGCCACTTACTGGAACACTGAAGTTGCCATCTTTGTCAGCTGTTGCGGTTGCTTTAGTGCCATCTGGAAGAGTGACTTCTACGGTTGAACCTGCTTCTGCTGTACCTGTAACTGCTTTATCTCCTGCTTTAACTGGGTTCACACTTGGTGCATCTGGTGCTTTGGTATCATCGGCTTTCGCTACTGTTGCTGTAGTTGGTGCTGATGTGTTGTTTGAAGCATCTTTTGCTGTCACAGAGACGGTTTGACCTTCTTCCAAGCCACTTACTGGAACACTGAAGTTGCCATCTTTGTCAGCTGTTGCGGTTGCTTTAGTGCCATCTGGAAGAGTGACTTCTACGGTTGAACCTGCTTCTGCTGTACCTGTAACTGCTTTATCTCCTGCTTTAACTGGGTTCACACTTGGTGCGTCTGGTGCTTTGGTATCATCGGCTTTCGCTACTGTTGCTGTAGTTGGTGCTGATGTGTTGTTTGAAGCATCTTTTGCTGTCACAGAGACGGTTTGACCTTCTTCCAATCCGCTAACTGGAACGCTGAAGTTACCATCTTTGTCAGCTGTTGCTGTTGCTTTAGTGCCATCTGGAAGTGTTACTTCAACTGTTGAACCTGCTTCGGCTGTACCTGTAA
>NZ_JASHGH010000041.1:0-1435 GCF_047460405.1 Streptococcus infantis
TGTACTGACCCCAAAAAGTTAGACAATTAATTTAAGCAAAGGATTTAGTTCTGTATTGCACAGGACTGAGTCCTTTTAGTTTTACCTTAATCCGTCTATTGTTGTAGTAATCAATATAGTCTACAATAGCTTGTTCCAATTGCTCAAGTGAGTGAAACGTCTTCTCATAACCATAAAACATCTCAGATTTAAGAATGCCAAAGAAGGACTCCATCATGCCATTATCTGGACTGTTTCCTTTACGTGACATAGATGGTTGGATGCCTTTATCCTCTAAAAAATGATGATAATACTGATGTTGATACTGCCATCCTTGATCACTATGGAGAATAGTATTTGTGTAATGATCCTCACTGAAGGCCTGGTTTAACATAGCTTCCACTTGTTCTAAGTTTGGTGAAGTTGAAAGATTATAGGCGATAATTTCGCTATTAAAGCCATCTAAAACTGGTGATAAATAGAGCTTTTGGCTACTTGTTGGAATGGCAAACTCTGTCACGTCCGTATAACACTTTTCCATTGGTTTAGAGCCTTCAAATTGACGTTGAATGAGATTCTCTACCTTTTTGCCAACGTCTCCTTTATGAGAAGAATACTTGCGTTTCTTGCGGATTATAGCTTTTAAATTAAGCACTTTCATCAATCGTTGAACTCTTTTATGATTGACTACATAACCACGATTTCTTAATTCTAAATGAATTCGACGATATCCGTAATTTCCTTTGTGTTCAGTAAAAATGGATTGAATTTCAGCTTTAAGCTCTTGATCCTTATCTGGTTTGTCTAGCTGTTTCACGTGATAGTAGTAGGTCGAACGAGCGAGCTTAATAATCTTTAGAAGAATCTCTAACGAAAACTCAGTGATTAATTCTTGAACAATTTCTGTCTTTCTTCTTTCTCTTTTTCCTCCTTCAATCGGAGTTCTCTCAACTTTTTTAGGATTGCATTCTCCGCTCTCAGATATTCATTTTCTGCTTGAAGGCGTTCTAACTCTGTCAATTCCTCATGCTTTTTCTTTGGCTTACGTCCCATTTTAGATGGTCTCCCTCTTGTTTTCTCAACAATAGTATACCCGTTTTTCTTGTATTGTGCCAGCCAATTTGAAAGCATTCCTTGATTTAGGAGAGCATAATCAAGGCTGACACTTCTAAGTGAACGACCTTCCAGTAAGACTTTATCAATCATTTCTTGTTTTAGTTCTGGAGAATAATAACAATTCTTACCTTTCTTGACTATTTTTATCCCGTAACGTTCAATCAATCTCATCATGTATCTTAGCCCAGAGACATCTACACCAAATCTTTTTGAAAGCTCCTTGAAGCTATGACCTTGCTTCCTAAGTTCATAGATCTGGACTTTATCCTCATAAGTTAATTTCATAACAAAACACCCCAAAAGTTAGATTTTTTCTGTCTAACTTTTGGGGTGCAGTTCA
>NZ_JASHGH010000042.1:0-1435 GCF_047460405.1 Streptococcus infantis
TGTACTGACCCCAAAAAGTTAGACAATTAATTTAAGCAAAGGATTTAATTCTGTATTGTACAGGACTAAGTCCTTTTAGTTTTACCTTAATTCGTTTGTTGTTGTAGTAATCAATATAGTCTACAATAGCTTGTTCCAAGTGCTCAAGTGACTGAAACGTATTCTCATAACCATAAAACATTTCAGACTTAAGAATGCCAAAGAAAGATTCCATCATACCGTTATCTGGGCTATTTCCCTTACGTGACATAGATGGTTGGATTCCCTTATTCTTTAAAAAATGATGATAGAAATCGTGTTGGTATTGCCATCCTTGATCACTATGGAGAATTGTATTTTCGTAATGATTCTCTGTAAATGCTTGTTCTAGCATAGCTTTCATTTGTACTAAGTTCGGCGAAGTAGAAAGATTGTAGGAGATAATTTCACTGTTAAAGCCATCTAAAACTGGTGATAAATAAAGCTTTTGGCTGCTTGCTGGAATGGCAAATTCTGTCACATCTGTGTAGCACTTTTGCATTGGTTTGGTTGCTTCAAATTGACGTTGAATAAGGTTATCTGCTTTCTTGCCAACCTCTCCTTGGTATGAAGAATACTTCCGTTTACGGCGAATTCGAGCCGTTAAACCAAGTACTTTCATAAGACGCTGCACCTTCTTATGGTTCACTACGAAGCCACGATTTCGTAATTCTAGAGTCATGCGACGATAGCCGTAATTTCCTTTATGCTCAGTATAAATTGACTGAATTTCAGCTTTAATATCATAATCTTTATCGCTTTGATCCAGCTGTTTTAAGTGGTAATAATAGGTTGAACGGGCAAGCTTAATAATCTTTAGAAGGATATCTAACGAAAACTCTGTTACCAGTCCTTGAACAATTTCCGTTTTTCTTCTTGCTCCTTTTCGTCCCTCAATCGGAGTTCTCTCAACTTTTTTAGAATGGCATTCTCCGCTCTCAAGTACTCATTTTCTGCTTGAAGACGTTCTAATTCTGTCATATCTTCAAATCTCTTCTTTGGCTTACGTCCCATTTTAGGTGGTCTCCCTCTTGTTTTCTCAACAATAGTATACCCGTTTTTCTTATATTGTGCCAGCCAATTCGAAAGTAATCCACTACTTGGAAGGGCATAATCCAGAGACACCCTAATTTGTGAACGCCCCTCAAGAAGAACTTTATCAATGATCTCTTGTTTTAGTTCAGGAGAATAGTAACAATTCTTTCCTTTTTTGACGATTTCTATTCCATAACGATCAATCAATTTAATCATGTACTGAAGATTAGAAATGTTTATCCCAAATTGATTTGAAAGTTGTCTAAAGCTCTCTCCTTTCTTTCTTAATTCATATATTTGAACTTTATCTTCATAAGTTAATTTCATAATAAAAACACCCCAAAAGTTAGATTTTTATGTCTAACTTTTGGGGTGCAGTTCA
>NZ_JASHGH010000043.1:0-1415 GCF_047460405.1 Streptococcus infantis
GGCTCATTGTCAACTGTAGTGGGTTGAATAAAAACTAACATCTGGAGAGGACAATTGATGTCCTCTTCATTTTTATATTCAGAGCGATGAAAATTCGTTTCTTAAAGTTGTCAAAGTTCCGAAATCCAAAGGCATTTCGTTTGATAAGTTTAACGAGATTATTGGTAGCTTCCAATTTGGCGTTGGAATAGGGTAGTTGAAGGGCGTTGACAATTTTCTCTTTGTCCTTGAGAAATGTCTTAAAGACAGTCTGAAAAAGAGGATGAACCTGTTTAAGATTGTCCTCAATGAGTCCGAAAAATTTGTCTGGCTCCTTGTTCTGAAAGTGAAAAAGCAAGAGCTGATAGAGATTATAGTGGTGTCTCAAGTCTTCTGAATAGCTCAAAAGCTTGTCTAGAATCTCCTTATTTGTTAAGTGCATGCGAAAAGTAGGGCGATAAAAACGTTTATCACTTAGTTTACGACTATCCTGTTGAATGAGCTTCCAGTAGCGCTTGATAGCTTTGTATTCATGGGATTTTCTATCAAATTGATTCATGATTTGAACACGGACACGACTCATAGCACGGCTAAGATGTTGCACAATGTGAAAACGATCTAGAACGATTTTAGCATAAGGAAAAAGCTGTTTAGCCAAGTTATAGTAAGGACTAAACATATCCATAGTAATGATTTTCACCTGACAGCGAACCGCTCTATCGTAGCGAAGAAAGTGATTGCGGATGATAGCTTGTGTTCTGCCTTCAAGAACAGTGATGATGTTGAGATTATCAAAATCTTGTGCAATAAAGCTCATCTTTCCCTTAGTAAAGGCGTACTCGTCCCAAGACATAATCTCTGGAAGACGAGAAAAATCATGCTTAAAGTGAAAGTCATTGAGTTTACGAATGACAGTTGAAGTTGAAATGGATAGCTGATGGGCAATATCAGTCATAGAAGTCTTTTCAATTAACTTTTGCGCAATTTTTTGGTTGATAATACGAGGAATTTGATGATTCTTCTTGACGATAGAAGTCTCAGCGACCATCATTTTCGAGCAATGATAGCACTTGAATCGACGCTTTCTAAGGAGGATTCTAGTAGGCATACCAGTTGTTTCAAGATAAGGAATTTTCGACGGTTTTTGGAAGTCATATTTCTTCATTTGACATCCGCACTCAGGGCAAGATGGAGCCTCATAATCCAGTTTAGCGCTGATTTCTTTGTGAGTATCCATATTGATGATATCTACAATCTTGATGTTTGGGTCTTTAATATCAAGGAGTTTTGTGATAAAATGTAATTGTTCCATATGAATCTTTCTAATGAGTTGTTTTGTCGCTTTTCATTATAGGTCATATGGGACTTTTTTTCTACAACAAAATAGGCTCCATAATATCTATAGGGGATTTACCCACTACAAATATTATAGAGCC
>NZ_JASHGH010000044.1:0-1329 GCF_047460405.1 Streptococcus infantis
GCACACCAGGAATCACAGTAGATAAAGATGGTAAAGTCACTGTAACCATTCCATCAGATAAGACTCCAGGTGAAGAAGTAACAGGAAAAGTTCTCGTAAGATACCCAGATGGATCAGAAGAAGAAGTCCCTGTAAAAGTAACAGTAACTAATCGTGATAAAGATGATTACACACCTAAGTATGACGATGGAAGTGGCAAACCAGGAACATCAGTAGAGATTCCAGTAAAAGAAGCGAACGGTAAGAAAATTCCAGATGGAACAACTTACACAAGTGGCACACCAGGAATCACAGTAGATAAAGATGGTAAAGTCACAGTAACCATTCCATCAGATAAGACTCCAGGTGAAGAAGTAACAGGAAAAGTTCTCGTAAGATACCCAGATGGATCAGAAGAAGAAGTACCTGTAAAAGTAACAGTAACTAATCAAGATAAAGATGAGTACACACCTAAGTATGATGATGGAAGTGGCAAACCAGGAACATCAGTAGAGATTCCAGTAAGTGAAGCGAACGGTAAGAAGATTCCAGATGGAACAACTTACACAAGTGGCACACCAGGAATCACAGTAGATAAAGATGGTAAAGTCACTGTAACTATTCCATCAGATAAGACTCCAGGTGAAGAAGTAACAGGAAAAGTTCTCGTAAGATACCCAGATGGATCAGAAGAAGAAGTACCTGTAAAAGTAACAGTAACATCACCAGAAACACCAGAAACTGAAAAACCAGTTGCGATTGAAATCACACGTAAACCAAATGGTGATGCGATTGTAACGCCTAAGAAACCAGATGGAAAACCATACCTACCAGGAACTACGGTAGAAATTCCAAGTAAAGATAAAGATGGAAACCCAACTACAATCACAGTCACAATTGGCGACAATGGTTCAGGTGAAGTACCAAATGACAACCTTCCTAAGACAGATGTCCCAGGTAAAGGTAAAGTAACAGAACCGAATAAGAAACCATCACAACCAGTGGATGTAACAACACCAGCTCGTAAGACACCAACAGTAGATGTTGAACAAGATCCTAAGACAGGTGACGTTACAGTAACACCTAAGAAACCAGATGGTTCAACATTCCCACCAGGAACTAAGGTAGAAATCCCAGGTAAAGATGGAAACCCAATCACAGTAACAATCGGTGAAGACGGTAAAGGTAAAGTACCAAACAGTGAATTACCAGACGGTAAAGTACCAGGTACAGGTAAGATTACAGAACCAGGTAAACCAGCTGTTGAAGTTCCAGTAACAACACCAGGTAAGGTAACACCAAATACCCCAACAACTGAAACACCAAGTGAGATTGAAATCACACGCAAAC
>NZ_JASHGH010000045.1:0-1271 GCF_047460405.1 Streptococcus infantis
AGCCTATCGGCACAGCGGGAGACCAGGAAGCACCTTCTGTAGAAATCCCCGAATACACTGAACCTATCGGGACTGCAGGTGAACAAGAAGCACCTTCTGTAGTAATTCCTGAATACACTGAGCCTATCGGCACAGCGGGAGACCAGGAAGCACCTACTGTAGAAATCCCCGAATACACTGAACCTATCGGGACTGCAGGTGAACAAGAAGCACCTTCTGTAGTAATTCCTGAATACACTGAGCCTATTGGAACTGCAGGAGACCAGGAAGCACCTTCTGTAGTAATTCCTGAATACACTGAGCCTATTGGAACTGCAGGAGACCAGGAAGCACCTTCCCTTGTAATCCCCGAATACACTGAGCCTATCGGGACTACGGGAGACCAAGAAGCACCTTCTGTAGAAATCCCTGAATACACTAAGCCTATCGGCACAGCGGGAGATCAAGAAGCACCTTCCGTGGTAATTCCTGAATATACTGAACCTATCGGTACTGCAGGAGACCAAGAAGCACCAAGTATCACACTTCCTGAGTTTAAACTCAAAGTAATGAAAGATCAAACCACAAGAGCTCAAGTTATTAGTGGAACAACTGAACTCGAAGGAGCAAGTTATCTTGACAGTCAAAAAGTTGAAAACAAAGAACTCTTAGGCAAGATATACGATGCTTATGCTCTTCAACTCAAGGATAAAGATGGCAAACTAGTTCAACCAAAAGGTGCTGTACTCGTTCGTTTACCAGTTTCAGGTGCTGTCCAAGAACTCTATCAGTTGACTCCGACAAAAGACTTAAAATCACAAGAGTTCACCATCCGAGATGGGTATCTTGAGTTTATCACTCTTGACCTGAACACCTATGCTATTGTCTATAAGACAGAGAGCGCAACTGTTAAGCCAGTACCAGCTCAGAAAGAAGAAACAAAGGTAGAAACTACAAAACCATTGGCTCAAAGAAATGATGCCAATGACAAAGTTTCTACGAATGAAAAACAACTTCCAGCTACTGGTGAACAGACTAGTCCCCTCCTCTTTATGGCGAGCCTCAGCCTAGCCCTCTCGGCTGCCTTCTTACTAAAAGGTAAGAAAGATTAAACATTGTCCCCCCAGGAATAAAAATTTATTCCTAGATAAAAAAGGATGGAAAATGAACTGCACCCCAAAAGTTAGACATAAAAATCTAACTTTTGGGGTGTTTTTATTATGAAATTAACTTATGAAGATAAAGTTCAAATATATGAATTAAGAAAGAAAGGAGAGAGCTTTAGACAACTT
>NZ_JASHGH010000046.1:0-1193 GCF_047460405.1 Streptococcus infantis
CTACTTTTTGATGATTTTGGCTTTGGGTACAAACGGATAATAAAGGACAGGCAACACATACTTTGGGATTACTCTTATACTCACGGTAGCCTTCTCGAGTGGTAGTGCGATAGCTTAATACTTGATTTTCTGGACAGACATAACAATCATCACTTGCATCATAAACAAACTGACTAGATCTTAAGTTCCCCTTTACTCCCTTTGGACGAGTATAAGGAAAGACAGGGATGATGTTTCGCTCTAACAAATAATGGGCAATAGTTGGGGTCTTGTAGCCTGAATCCGCAATAATATAGCGTGGAGAGAAAGGTTCTAACTTTGAAAATAGGGCAGGGAAAGCCTGGCTATCATGAACATTTCCTGCTTCAACCGTATAAGCCAAGGCCCAACCATGCTTATCGCAAGCAACTTGGGCAGAATAGGCAAATACTTCCTTGTGTTCGCCCTTGTGAAACCAACCACATTCGGGATCTGTCGTTGAGATTTTCTTTTCCTTAGCCTCACTTTCTTTTGCGGGCTTTAAGGACTTTTTTGCGTGTTTTTTCCGATCTAAATCAATCTCAACTGCCAATTGTTCACTCATAAATTTAGCTTGTTGATCTACCATTTCCTTACGGTACTTGTGACTATTAGCTGCCGCTTTGATATGGGTACCATCCACAAATATTTCAGAAGGATCAATTAAACCTGCATACAAAGCTTGGTTGAGAACTTGGGAAAAAATCTCAGAAATGAGTTCTTTATCTTGAAAACGACGACTGTAATTTTTCCCATAGGTAGTAAAATGAGGAACCTTATCATCTAAAGTTAGTCCGAGAAACCAACGATAGGCTACGTTTACTTCAATCTCTTTCATGGTTTGACGCATAGAACGGATACCATAAAAACACTTGATCAAAGGAATTTTGACTAACATGACGGGATCAAGACTAGGCCGACCATTATCTGGACTATAGGTATCTTCTACCAAGTCATAGATAAAGTCAAAATCAACCTTTGAATCAACTTGTCGAAGAAAGTGATCTTTAGGGACCAATTCGTCTATCGTATAGAAGCCATATTGGCGACGATTATAATCAGGTTTTTCTTTGTGAAACATAGGGATTACCTCACAACTCTTCTTACCTCTATTATACGACTTTACACAAAGAAAAGCCCTTAGAAACTTGAGTTCTAAGGACTTTGTCTTCAAT
>NZ_JASHGH010000047.1:0-1137 GCF_047460405.1 Streptococcus infantis
GAGCTACCGAGCTGCTCCATCCCGCGTTAATAATAAAGGAGGATGTGGGATTCGAACCCACGCACGCTTTTACACGCCTGACGGTTTTCAAGACCGTTCCCTTCAGCCGGACTTGGGTAATCCTCCATAGTATTTAATGGACCTTGTAGGACTTGAACCTACGACCACTCGGTTATGAGCCGAGAGCTCTAACCAGCTGAGCTAAAGGTCCAACAAGATCATTATAGCGGCGAAGGGGATCGAACCCCCGACCTCCCGGGTATGAACCGGACGCTCTAGCCAGCTGAGCTACACCGCCATGAATCGGGAAGACAGGATTCGAACCTGCGACACCTTGGTCCCAAACCAAGTACTCTACCAAGCTGAGCTACTTCCCGAGTTAAATAGAAAAAATGCACCCTAGAGGAGTCGAACCTCTAACCGCCTGATTCGTAGTCAGGTACTCTATCCAGTTGAGCTAAGGGTGCTCTTTATATGCCGAGGACCGGGATCGAACCGGTACGATCGTTACCAATCGCAGGATTTTAAGTCCTGTGCGTCTGCCAGTTCCGCCACCCCGGCCTCTCTAAGCGAACGACGGGATTCGAACCCGCGACCCCCACCTTGGCAAGGTGGTGTTCTACCACTGAACTACGTTCGCATCGACCTCTTGGTTATATTAAAAAAATGCCGGCTACATGACTTGAACACGCGACCCTCTGATTACAAATCAGATGCTCTACCAACTGAGCTAAGCCGGCTTATTTCTATTATGCGGGTTAAGGGACTTGAACCCCCACGCCGTTAAGCGCCAGATCCTAAATCTGGTGCGTCTGCCAATTCCGCCAAACCCGCAATGATGACCCGTACTGGGCTCGAACCAGTGACCCATTGATTAAAAGTCAATTGCTCTACCAACTGAGCTAACGAGTCTAAAATAACTTACGTTATCTTAAACGGTCCCGACGGGAATCGAACCCGCGATCTTCGCCGTGACAGGGCGACGTGATAACCGCTACACTACGGGACCTATGGGAGTTAACGGGATCGAACCGCTGACCCTCTGCTTGTAAGGCAGATGCTCTCCCAGCTGAGCTAAACTCCCTTTAGCTAAGCGACTTCCTTATCTCACAGGGGGCAACCCCCAACTACTTCCGG
>NZ_JASHGH010000048.1:0-1077 GCF_047460405.1 Streptococcus infantis
GTTTGCGTGTGATTTCAATCTCACTTGGTGTTTCAGTTGTTGGGGTATTTGGTGTTACCTTACCTGGTGTTGTTACTGGAACTTCAACAGCTGGTTTACCTGGTTCTGTAATCTTACCTGTACCTGGAACTTTACCGTCTGGTAATTCACTGTTTGGTACTTTACCTTTACCGTCTTCACCGATTGTTACGGTGATTGGGTTACCATCTTTACCTGGGATTTCTACCTTAGTTCCTGGTGGGAATGTTGAGCCATCTGGTTTCTTAGGTGTTACTGTAACGTCACCTGTCTTAGGATCTTGTTCAACATCTACTGTTGGTGTCTTACGAGCTGGTGTTGTTACATCTACTGGTTGTGATGGTTTCTTGTTCGGTTCTGTTACTGTTCCTGTACCTGGGACATCTTTCTTAGGAAGGTTGTCATTTGGCACTTCACCTGAACCGTTGTCGCCAACTGTTACTGTGATTGTAGTTGGGTTTCCATCTTTATCTTTACTTGGAATTTCTACCTTAGTTCCTGGTAGGTATGGTTTTCCATCTGGTTTCTTAGGCGTTACAACTGCATCACCATTTGGTTTGCGTGTGATTTCAATCTCACTTGGTGTTTCAGTTGTTGGTGTTTCTGGTGTTACCTTACCTGGTGTTGTTACTGGAACTTCAACAGCTGGTTGACCTGGTTCTGTAATCTTACCTGTACCTGGAACTTTATCGTCTGGTAATTCGCTGTTTGGTACTTTACCTTTACCGTCTTCACCGATTGTGACTGGGATTGGCTTACCATCTTTACCTGGGATTTCTACCTTAGTTCCTGGTTTGTATGTTGAGCCATCTGGTTTCTTCGGTGTTACTGTAACGTCACCTGTCTTAGGATCTTGTTCCAACTCTACTGTTGGTGTCTTTTGAGCTGGTGTTTCTGGTGTTACCTTAGCTGGTGTTGTTACTGGAACTTCTACAGCTGGTTGACCTGGTTCTGTAATCTTACCTGTACCTGGAACTTTATCGTCTGGTAATTCGCTGTTTGGTACTTTACCTTTACCGTCTTCACCGATTGTGACTGGGATTGGCTTACCATCTTTAC
>NZ_JASHGH010000049.1:0-815 GCF_047460405.1 Streptococcus infantis
CCTTTTTGATGTTCAAAGCAATGAGGATTCTAGTTTTAAAGTTTTCAAAGTTCCGGAAGCCAAAAGCATTGCGCTTGATGACCTTAATGAGGTTATTAGTAGCCTCCAGTTTCGCGTTTGAGTAGGGCAGTTCCAGTGCGTTCATGATTTTGTCCTTGTCTTTCAAAAAGGTCTTAAAAACAGTTTGAAAAATAGGATTTACACAAGAAATCGTTTCTTCAATCAGTTCAAAGAAATTGTCTGTTTGTTTCTCTTGGAAATGAAACAGTAATAGTTGATAGAGTTCATAGTGCTTTCTAAGTTCTTGAGAGTATGCAAGGAGCTTTTCGAGAATCTCATTATTGGTCAAGTGTGAGCGAAAAGTAGGGCGATAAAAACGTCTATCACTAAGTTTACGGCTATCCTGTTGAATGAGTTTCCAGTAACGTTTTAATGCTTTATATTCGTGCGATTTACGATCAAAACGATTCATGATTTGGATACGAAGACGATTCATAGCTCGACTGAGATGTTGGACAATGTGAAAGCGGTCGAGAACGATTTTAGCATTAGGAAAAAGTTTTCTGGCAATATCGTAATAGGGACTAAACATATCCATTGTAATGACTTTCACGCGACTTCTCACCTGACTAGAATAACGAAGAAAATGATTGCGAATAGTCGCTTGAGTTCGTCCATCCAGAATAGTTACGATCTTTCTGGAATCAAAATCCTGTGCAATGAAACTCATCTTACCTTTCTTGAAGCTGTATTCATCCCAAGACATGTGAGTTGGAAGGAAAGATAAATCTGTCTTGAATTTGAATTCTTTCAAT
>NZ_JASHGH010000050.1:0-763 GCF_047460405.1 Streptococcus infantis
TCTGGGAAGGTTACAGTTGCTGTTCCATCTTTACCTACTTCAACATCTTTCGCTGTTGGGTTAGCTTTCTTAACTTCGTCTGCTACTTTAGCTTTTTCTGCGTCTGTTAAGTTAGCTGGATCTTTAACTGGTGTCTTAGCTTCTGGATCTTTAACGCCTTCTGCATCTTTAGCTTTCTCAACTGCTTTAGCTGCTGGGATTTCTGCTGTTGATCCGTCTGGGAAGGTTACAGTTGCTGTTCCATCTTTACCTACTTCAACATCTTTCGCTGTTGGGTTAGCTTTCTTAACTTCGTCTGCTACTTTAGCTTTTTCTGCATCTGTTAAGTTAGCTGGATCTTTAACTGGTGTTACTGATGGGTCTTTAGCACCGTTTGAGTCAGCTGATTTAACTGTCTTATCTGGTGTTACTGTTGTTGTTGATCCATCTGGGAAGGTTACAGTCGCTGTTCCATCGTTACCTACTTCAACATCTTTCGCTGTTGGGTTAGATTTCTTAACTTCGTCTGCTACTTTAGCTTTTTCTGCGTCTGTTAAGTTAGCTGGATCTTTAACTGGTGTTACTGATGGGTCTTTAGCACCGTTTGAGTCAGCTGATTTAACTGTCTTATCTGGTGTTACTGTTGTTGTTGATCCATCTGGGAAGGTTACAGTTGCTGTTCCATCTTTACCTACTTCAACATCTTTCGCTGTTGGGTTAGCTTTCTTAACTTCGTCTGCTACTTTAGCTTTTTCTGCGTCTGTTAAGTTAGCTGGATCTTTAA
>NZ_JASHGH010000051.1:0-727 GCF_047460405.1 Streptococcus infantis
TTACTCAAAGTTAAGTGACGATAGCCTAGGAGATACACCTGTACCCATGCCGAACACAGAAGTTAAGCCCTAGAACGCCGGAAGTAGTTGGGGGTTGCCCCCTGTGAGATAAGGAAGTCGCTTAGCTAAAGGGAGTTTAGCTCAGCTGGGAGAGCATCTGCCTTACAAGCAGAGGGTCAGCGGTTCGATCCCGTTAACTCCCATTTTAGCGGGTGTAGTTTAGTGGTAAAACTACAGCCTTCCAAGCTGTTGTCGCGAGTTCGATTCTCGTCACCCGCTTTGAACATAGTTCAATTTACCAAGTTTTTAAGACTTGGGCGCGTAGCTCAGGTGGTTAGAGCGCACGCCTGATAAGCGTGAGGTCGGTGGTTCGAGTCCACTCGTGCCCATTGAAATATGGTCCGTTGGTCAAGGGGTTAAGACACCGCCTTTTCACGGCGGTAACACGGGTTCGAATCCCGTACGGACTATTTATTGGAGGATTACCCAAGTCCGGCTGAAGGGAACGGTCTTGAAAACCGTCAGGCGTGTAAAAGCGTGCGTGGGTTCGAATCCCACATCCTCCTTTATTATTAACGCGGGATGGAGCAGCTCGGTAGCTCGTCGGGCTCATAACCCGAAGGTCGTAGGTTCAAATCCTGCTCCCGCAATAAGGCTCGGTAGCTCAGTTGGTAGAGCAATGGATTGAAGCTCCATGTGTCGGCGGTTCGATTCCGTCTCGCGCCAT
>NZ_JASHGH010000052.1:0-677 GCF_047460405.1 Streptococcus infantis
GCTCTTGGTCCTTATCTGGTTTATCTAGCTGTTTCAAGTGATAGTAGTAGGTCGAACGAGCTAGTTTAATGGCTTTTAGAAGAATATCTAACGAAAACTCGGTCATTAATTCTTGAACAATTTCTGTTTTTCTTCTTTCTCTTTTTCCTCCTTCAATCGGAGTTCTCTTAACTTTTTTAGGATGGCATTCTCCGCTCTCAGGTACTCATTTTCTGCTTGAAGACGTTCTAATTCTGTTCTCTCTTCAGGTCTCTTTTTTGGTTTACGTCCCATTTTAGGTACTCTCCCTCTTGTTTTCTCAACAATAGTATACCCGTTTTTCTTGTATTGTGCTAGCCAGTTAAGAAGTATCGTACGACTTGGGAGCCCGTATTCAAGAGAAACTCTATCTTTAGTCCAGCCTTCATGTAAGACTTTATGAATCATTTCTTGTTTTAAATCAGGAGAATAGTAACGATTTTTTCCTTTTTTGACGAACTCTATTCCGTAACGATCAATCAATTTAATCATGTACCTAATATTAGAATTGTTTATCCCAAATTTATTTGAAAGCTTCTCTAAGCTATATCCTTGTTTTCTAAGTTCATAGATCTGAACTTTATCATCATAAGTTAATTTCATAATAAAAATACCCCAAAAGTTAGATTTTTTCTGTCTAACTTTTGGGGTGCAGTTCA
>NZ_JASHGH010000053.1:0-675 GCF_047460405.1 Streptococcus infantis
AAGTTAGACAATTAATTTATTCAAAGGATTTAGTTCTGTATTGCACAGGACTGAGTCCTTTTAGTTTTACCTTAATTCGTTTGTTGTTGTAATAATCAATATAGTTTACAATAGCTTGTTCCAATTGATTAAGTGATTTAAACGTCTTCTCGTAACCATAAAACATTTCCGCTTTCAAAATGCCAAAGAAAGATTCCATCATGCCGTTGTCTGGGCTGTTACCTTTACGTGACATAGATGGCTGAATTCCCTTACTCTCTAAAAACCTGTGATAAAAATTGTGTTGATATTGCCATCCTTGATCACTATGGAGAATAGTATTTGTGTAATGTTCCTCACTGAAGGCCTGGTTTAACATAGCTTTCACTTGTTCTAAGTTTGGTGAAGTTGAAAGATTATAGGCGATAATTTCGCTGTTGAAACCATCTAAAACTGGTGATAAGTAAAGCTTTTGAGTACTTGCTGGAATGGCAAATTCTGTCACATCTGTGTAGCACTTTTCCATTGGTTTAGCTGCTTCAAATTGGCGTTGAATAAGGTTATCTGCTTTCTTGCCAACGTCTCCTTTATGAGAAGAATATTTTCGTTTCTGTCGCATTTTAGCTTGTAAATTGAGTACTTTCATCAAGCGTTGAACTCTTTTATGATTTACCAGATAACCACGATTTCTTAGTT
>NZ_JASHGH010000054.1:0-670 GCF_047460405.1 Streptococcus infantis
GGATTTCGGAACTTTGACAACTTTAAGAAACGAATTTTCATCGCTCTGAATATAAAAATGAAGAGGACATCAATTGTCCTCTCCAGATGTTAGTTTTTATTCAACCCACTACAGTTGACAATGAGCCCAAAAAGGAGAGAACCATGTTGGTCCTCTCCAGGTTATAACTTTTCATCAACCCACTACAGTTGACAAAGAGCCCAATTGACAAAGAGCCTTTAAAGTCAAAAAAAGAGCTTTTAAGCTCTTCAACTACGGAGAATAAGGGATTCGAACCCTTGCGCCAGTTACCCGACCTAACGATTTAGCAAACCGTCCTCTTCAGCCTCTTGAGTAATTCTCCTATTAATGGGCACGAGTGGACTCGAACCACCGACCTCACGCTTATCAGGCGTGCGCTCTAACCACCTGAGCTACGCGCCCAAGTTAAATAACTTGGTAAATGAACTAAATGTTCAAAGCGGGTGACGAGAATCGAACTCGCGACAACAGCTTGGAAGGCTGTAGTTTTACCACTAAACTACACCCGCATATATAAGAAATATGGCGCGAGACGGAATCGAACCGCCGACACATGGAGCTTCAATCCATTGCTCTACCAACTGAGCTACCGAGCCTTATTGCGGGAGCAGGATTTGAACCTACGACCTTCGGGTTATGAGCCCGACGA
>NZ_JASHGH010000055.1:0-544 GCF_047460405.1 Streptococcus infantis
CAGATACTATCTTTTTTCATAATTTTTTCTCCTAGCCGAACACAGTCCTTAGCATGTCAAAGCTGTTGTTTTCAATCAGAATATACATCCCCAATCCTAAATAAACAATGGCAATAAACCATCTGCTATATTTTTCCAAAGTTTCTCCAACAGAAGGGACTTGTGCCAATTTTTGGGCAGAAAAAACCAAGAGATAAATCATGACTAGAAAGGTAAGTAAAGCCACTATCAAATTCGCTAAATTTAAGGTAATAAAATATGGGACAAAAACACCAATATTGTCAGCACCACAACTTGCAAAAGTAATCATAGCGACTAGAAAAACCAGGTTTTTATTATCTTTGCGCAAACCATCTTTTGCAATAGCTTCTCCATCAGAATCTCCTAAAAGCAAAACTTTGAGTCCTAGGAAAATTGGAATCAAACCGAGCAAACCTAAAATCTCTTTACTAGGAATATAATTTAAGACAAATGCAAAAAGTAAACTTAGCAATATTAGACTAACAGAGCCTAGAAATTGTCCTAAATAGATGTTAATGATGTC
>NZ_JASHGH010000056.1:0-523 GCF_047460405.1 Streptococcus infantis
TTTCAGGTTCTATTTCACTCCCCTCCCGGGGTGCTTTTCACCTTTCCCTCACGGTACTGGTTCACTATCGGTCACTAGGGAGTATTTAGGGTTGGGAGATGGTCCTCCCAGATTCCGACGGGATTTCGCGTGTCCCGCCGTACTCAGGATACTGCTAGGTACAAAGACTATTTTAAATACGAGGCTATTACTCTCTTTGGCTGATCTTCCCAAATCATTCTTCTATAATCTTTGAGTCCACATTGCAGTCCTACAACCCCGAAGAGTAAACTCTTCGGTTTGCCCTCCTGCCGTTTCGCTCGCCGCTACTAAGGCAATCGCTTTTGCTTTCTCTTCCTGCAGCTACTTAGATGTTTCAGTTCACTGCGTCTTCCTCCTCACATCCTTAACAGATGCGGGTAACAGGTAGTACCTGTTGGGTTCCCCCATTCGGAAATCCCTGGATCATCGCTTACTTACAGCTACCCAAGGCATATCGTCGTTTGTCACGTCCTTCTTCGGCTCCTAGTGCCAAGGCATCCAC
>NZ_JASHGH010000057.1:0-523 GCF_047460405.1 Streptococcus infantis
TTTCAGGTTCTATTTCACTCCCCTCCCGGGGTGCTTTTCACCTTTCCCTCACGGTACTGGTTCACTATCGGTCACTAGGGAGTATTTAGGGTTGGGAGATGGTCCTCCCAGATTCCGACGGGATTTCACGTGTCCCGCCGTACTCAGGATACTGCTAGGTACAAAGACTATTTTGAATACGAGGCTATCACTCTCTTTGGCTGATTTTCCCAAACCATTCTTCTATAGTCTTTGAGTCCACATTGCAGTCCTACAACCCCGAAGAGTAAACTCTTCGGTTTGCCCTTCTGCCGTTTCGCTCGCCGCTACTAAGGCAATCGCTTTTGCTTTCTCTTCCTGCAGCTACTTAGATGTTTCAGTTCACTGCGTCTTCCTCCTCATATCCTTAACAGATATGGGTAACAGGTAGTACCTGTTGGGTTCCCCCATTCGGAAATCCCTGGATCATCGCTTACTTACAGCTACCCAAGGCATATCGTCGTTTGTCACGTCCTTCTTCGGCTCCTAGTGCCAAGGCATCCAC
>NZ_JASHGH010000058.1:0-510 GCF_047460405.1 Streptococcus infantis
GAATCAAACCGAGCAAACCTAAAATCTCTTTACTAGGAATATAATTTAAGACAAATGCAAAAAGTAAACTTAGCAATATTAGACTAACAGAGCCTAGAAATTGTCCTAAATAGATGTTAATGATGTCCTTTCTGCTTTTTCTTTTGGCAAAAAATAACATTAGGATAATAAGTAAGTCTACGGCTGTCCCAGAATACAGGATTATTGAAGTAACAACATTTTGAACCATAAAACACCTCATTCAAATATATTTTTGAATGTATTTTAACATTAAACTTTGTAGATGTCAACTTCAGCTCCATCAAAGTATAGATAAGAAGGTAGAGATTGGACTGAAATATAGTGAAATGTATTAAAATTGAAAAAAGAAAAAACGCTTGAAATGTACTGACCCCAAAAAGTTAGACAATTAATTTAAGCAAAGGATTTAGTTCTGTATTGCACAGGACTGAGTCCTTTTAGTTTTACCTTAATCCGTCTATTGTTGTAGTAATCAATATAGTCTACAAT